>NZ_JBSVRH010000001.1:0-860729 GCF_054052065.1 Luteimonas sp. A537 | reverse complement strand
GGTCTGGCGGCGCAAGCCGGGGCCAGGCGTGCTCGTGCACTCGGACCAGGGCAGCCAGTTCACCGGCAGCGACTGGCAGTCGTTCCTGAAGGCGCACCGGATGGTGCCGAGCATGAGTCGTCGCGGGAACTGCCACGACAACGCGGTGGCCGAGAGCTTCTTCAGCGTGTTGAAGAAGGAGCGGATCAAGCGGCGGATCTACCCGACACGGGCGACTGCGACCTCCGACGTCTTCGACTACATCGAGATGTTCTACAACGCGGTTCGACGGCATGGTTCCGCTGGCGACGTCTCACCGGTAGAGTTTGAACGGCGCTACGCGCAGAGCGGCCAGTGAGTGTCTATGAAACTCTGGTCGGTCCAAAGACCGCACCCAACGAACTGGCGAGAACTTGGCGATCTCCGCCGCCCCAAGCACTCATTGACTCATGTGACCGAGCGTTTTGCGCCGCCCGCAGGTCCCTGAAGAATGACGTATCTGGGCCGAGCCAGCGAACACCGATGAAGAAGCGCTTCCATCTGCCAGTAGGCGGGAAGTGTGGCGGGTACTGAAGCGGTTCGCCTGGATGCATGATGCGGGGCCTAACGCCTGAATTAAGCCGCGCCGCGAAGCGGTGTCGGCTTGAATGAATTGTTAGGCATCAGGCCAGGGCCGTAATGCCAAGGGTGCTGGCCAAATTATTGGCTCTAGACCATCAATGCTATAGCCCTCTAGCTCAGTAATGACCCGGCCGTTCCCCCAAAGAATGACACCAACCAAACCACCAGCAGAGTTCTTGCCCGCATAGTCAGCAAGAATGTAGTGATCTTGGGTCACTGGAACTGCATTGAAGGAAGGCCCGAACAAAACGGTTGGACAGCCACCGCAACCACACTTGGCAATGACCTTGAGCGAGTCAATCTCCTCAAGGCGCGCAGGGGCCTCGCGTTGTAGCAAGAAGCTGAGCAGCAATCTCTCCTCATCGGAGATGTCTCGATGATATGGAGTGCAGTAGCGAGAATCTTTCACTGATGCCTAACGCCTGAATTAAGCCGCGCCGCGAAGCGGTGTCGGCTTGAATGAATTGTTAGGCCGCAGCTTGCCATAGGCCAGCGATGCCAACATTGCGCCCACAAAGTAGGCGACGAGAGTCTTAGTGCCGTAAGTGAGGTGACCCGAGATGGCCATTGCAAGGAACACGGCACCGAGAAACGCGGCAAGTGACCATGAAGCTCGAGCGCGAAACATTAGAAGCGCCGCGATCTGGACAAGTAGCGCGACAAGTGCAGCCCCAAGCCCTAAGACAACGACGGCTTCCCAGAGAGCCAGTGGCGCCCACGACGGCATTGCGAATGCGTTGTTGTAGCCGAGCGCTTGGATTGATACGAAGTACGTAGCGACACCTGACACCACACCCGCGACAATGCTCTTGATCGGTCCTTGCATGATCCACTCCTTGCGGCCTAACGCCTGAATTAAGCCGCGCCGCGAAGCGGCGTCGGCTTGAATGAATTGTTAGCCCGCAGCAAGCAGGCGCGCTACCAGACCACCTATCGCCTCTGTTGCTACGACTCTTGCTCCGGAGGCAGTTGCAGACTTGAGGCGCTCGAAGTACGAGCGACGATCTACAGTTGCGTCAACGGACTCTGGGGTCTTTTGGAGGAGCGCGAACCCCTTGCTTGTTAGAACAGCGCCAGGAAAGCCACGAAAGCTGAGGTTTGAATGGCTTCCGGCAAGGCGAATGAACGATTCGTCTATCAGGTACTGGATAGTATCCGATGCAGAGGCCACAAGTGAATCGTGGTGGGGCGAACCGGATGCATAGTTTTCTTCAAGGACTACGTCCATCCCGATCAGCATAGGATCGAGATCTATTGGGCTTGGGAACGCCTCGTAGAGACGCACGAACGTCCGCGCTGCAACTTGGTTGAAGATCTCTATGTTAGGAGGTGCGACCATAGTTCCTCTGCGGGCTAACACCAGAGTTAAGCCGTGCCGCGAAGCGGCATCGGCTTGAACGACTCGTTAGGCCGCCGTTCCCTGGCACCTGCGCCCGACGTGCGGCAGCCCAACCCCTGAGGCGAACAGTACAACGAGCACCGTGTCTGGTGCTGCCGAAACGCACCACGCGCGCGGCCAAGAACTCTCACCGCGCACTGCGTGAAGCCGACCCGGCAGGTCGAATCTTGCGAATAGTCGCGCCTGTCCGAAGCCGAAATGTTGCAGGGCTGACTGCCGATGCCTGCACCGCGCGTGCGAGGTGCAAACGCTGCGGATGAGAGAAGCGCTACAGATTGCCTGGAATCCGGCAACAACAGTGCGGGAAACAAGGCCTAACGCCTGAATTAAGCCGCGCCGCGAAGCGGTGTCGGCTTGAATGAATTGTTAGGCTGCGGCCCAGCGATAAGCTGATCCGCTGCCAGTAGACGAAATTGGGCTTGCTGTTCGGGCGAGAGTACGCGGAAAGGTATGGGCATGGCGCCACTCTCGAGCTCAATAAGAAAGCCACGGCTGTAAGTGTGGACTGCCTTCACCCTGGACCAAATAACAGAGCCTGGACCGCCCTTAGTGCGTCTGCTCACACCCGTAGCGTCGATAATGAAGTCGCACCGGCCGACACGAGACGATTTGTACACGAACCCGATTGTTGCAACACACTGGAGCGTGATGCGCGCCAAATGCCGCCGTACTCCGCTCAGCGTGCGCAAAACATCATCCGTATCGAAGGCGTGCTCCGTTACGAAATGCAGATACTCTCCGAGCCGATAGCGAACTGAGAACTCGATGCGCGACAAGGGATCCATAGCAGCCTAACGCCTGAGTTAAGCCGACTTGCGTAGCGTAGCCGACAACGTGGCAAGCTTTACCTGCCACGTTGTTGGTGTAGCGAAGCAAGTTCGGCTTGAACGAATTGTTAGGCCCCGCAGGCAGCTTTTAGTAGCAAATATGGCCGTCCTCGAAGTGGCCCGTAACAACCAACGGCAGCTTACACGTAAGGCGAATGGGTTCACTTGTTCCGTCGTCAACGATGAAGAAGGTGCTGTAGATTTTTCCGTCGACGGTAAAGCACGGCCGGATTGGGAACCCCTTGGCGGTTGCTCTGAACTGACCAGATTCATCAGTTACGGCAACCACTCCCGCCCCCGAACAGGTGGAGAAGTTTTCCAAGTCGTGGGGCAATCTAACCTCTACGCCGCTCTTCGGCTTGCCGTCTACCGTAAAGGTTCCTTCAACGACGCGGCCGGATTCTTGACACCCTGCAATCAAGAGACAAAGAAGTAGCAGTAGATGCAGATGCTTCATACGGGGCCTAACACCAGAGTTAAGCCGTGCCGCGAAGCGGCATCGGCTTGAACGACTCGTTAGGCCGCCGCTCCCTGGCACCTGCGCCCGACGTGCGGCAGCCCAACCCCTGAGGCGAACAGTACAACAAGCGCCGTGTCTGGTGCTTCCGAAACGCACCATGCGCGCGGCCAAGAACTCGCACCACGCACTGCCCGAAGCCGACCCGGCAGGTCGAATCTTGCGAAGAGTCGCGGCTGTCCGAAGCCGAGGTGCTGCAGGGCTGACTGCCGACGCCTGCACCGCGCGTGCGAGGCGCAAACGCTCCGGATAAGCGAGGCGCTACAGATCGCCTGGAACCCAGCAACAACAGTGCGGGAAACAAGGCCTAACGCCTGAATTAAGCCGCGCCGCGAAGCGGTGTCGGCTTGAATGAATTGTTAGGCGCCACCCGACGCCCGCTCCCATGATGCCACGGGCCCAGGTTGCGGATGAAACAGCGGGTGGCACGTTGGAGTGATCACGCCGCTCCATTGGGCGAGCACGGCTGGACTGCGAACCGACAACTTGCTTTGCAGATGCAGCCACTCACATGCAAGTTGGCCCGAATTGACAGGGATTGGTTGAACAGTCCGGATTGGGCCGATCTTGGAGCGGTCGAAAGCGTAGCCGCGTTGAGTTGCCTCGGCATGGACAGCGGCCAGATACGAATTTATGGCCGAGCGCGGATGTGGGTGTGCTTTGAAGCGCTCCAGCTGAGGATGGCGGGTGTAGCCGCGCGTCTGGCCGCGGAGCACTGCCTTGGCCAGTAAGGCCTCACGCCAAAGTGCAACGAGCCCTTGCGAGTCTAGATACTTTGGATGCAGTGACCAGAGACGCATGCAGTGGCGCCTAACGCCAAGTAAGCCTCAAAAATGAGGCGGTAAAGCCCGCTGGCCGGATTACAGCGCAGAAATGCACCGGTAATGCATACCGCCCCGAAAACGCCGGTATGCACAGCAATCACACCGATGCCCGTCCCCTGCAGCCCCGGTCCGGCGACCCGCTACCGTCGAATATCCAACAACTCCACCTCGAACACCAGCGAGGCCCCGGGCGGGATCGCGCCGCCCGCACCCTTGATGCCATATCCCAGATCCGCCGGAATCAGCAGCTCCCGCTTTCCGCCGACCCGCATCCCGGCCACGCCCTCATCCCACCCGCGGATCACCCGGCCAGCGCCCAGCATGAAGACGAACGGCTGCCCGCGATCAACGGAGCTGTCGAACTTCTCCCCGCGCCTGTTGGCGGCCGCCTGGTCGTACAGCCAGCCGGTGTAGTGCACGCTGACTTCGTCGCCGGCCTTGGCAACGGCGCCGCTGCCCTCGATCACATCAATGCGCTGGAACTCGCCAACGTCGCCCCCGGTATACGGCGGCGGGGTCTTGCCGCAGGCGGCGATCAGGATCAGGCAGGACAGGACCGCGGCGGCGCGGCTGGGGCGGATCGACATGCGGGTGGCTCCGGGTTCAGCGCTTGAGCGCGGCGGGCGGCACGTCGAGTTCGATCGACAGCGCCAGGTGGTCCGAGAACGCCGCGGGAAAGGCCTGCATGTCGCGGCAGCCCAGGCCGTCGCTCACCAGGATGTGGTCGATCGCCTTCTGCGGCTTCCAGCTCGGGAAGGTGTGCACCATGCACGCCGGCGGTTGCAGGCGGGTCTGGCGGAACAGCGCGCCCATTTCCGGCTGGTCGACGGTGCAGTTGAAGTCGCCCATCAGCACGGCGTGCGGGGTGTCGGCCAGCAGCTCGGCGATGAAGGACAGCTGCGAGGCCCGCGACTGCGCGCCCAGCGAGAGGTGGGCCACGGCGATGGTCAGGCCGTCGTCGCCTTCGCCGAAGCGCGCCACCAGCACGCCGCGGCCGGTGATGCGGCCGGGCAGGGAGTGCACGGCGATGTCGAGCGGTTCGAACTTGCTCAGCAGGCCGTTGGCGCTGGAGGCGAACTGGCCCACGCGCCGGTTGGGCTGGTGGGTCCAGTAGTCGAAGCCGCCGCGCTCGGCCAGGTAGTGGGTCTGGTTGGTGAAGCCGGAGCGCCAGCTGCCGGGGTCGGCTTCCTGCAGGCCCACGATGTCGTGGCGGCCGGCCAGCTTGGCGATGGTGTCGAGCATGCCGCGCTTGTTGCCCATGGGCAGCACGTGCGACCAGCTGCGGGTGGCGTAGTCGCTGTAGCGGCGGGTGCTGGAGCCCGCCTGGATGTTGGCGCTGAGCAGCTTCAGCCGCTGCGATCCGGCAGCGGCTCCCGGCTCGGCCCCGGCGTCCGACGCGGGGTCGGGCACCGGTGGGACCTGCTTGTCGATATCAGTCCGAGCCACCGGCCTCGGCCGCCGCGCGCTCGCGAGCGACCAGCTGGTCGGTGATGCGCAGGACGTCTTCGAGGCTGCGGCCGCGCACGCGGTACTTGCCGTTCACCACCACGGTGGGCGTGGAGTCGATGCCGCTGCGGACGATGAACTGCTTGGTGCGGGCGATCTTGGCCTTCACCGCGAAGCTGTCGACGGTGCCCTTCAGCTGGCCGGCGTCGACGCCCTGCTTGGCCATCCACGCGATGATGTCGTCGATGCTGGCGTTCGGGCGCAGGCTGCGCTCGATGTGCATGGCGTTGAACAGCTGCGCGTGCAGGCGGTCCAGCACGCCGATGGCCTCGGCGGCGAAGAACGCCTTCGGGAAGTTGTCCTGCTCGTAGAACACGGCCGGCAGGTAGGTGAAGCGGACGTCGCCAGGCAGGCGCTTCTTCCATGCGCCCACCAGCGGGTCGAACGCGGCGCAGTGGGCGCAGGAGTAGGCGAAGACTTCGACCACTTCCACCTTGCCCTCCAGCGGTGCGAACGGTTGGCCGCCGGGGATCTCGATGTAGTCGGTGCCGGGCACCAGGGCAGGGCCCTGGGTGGCGGCCTGCGCTGCTGCGGCCACGGCGGCGTCGGCCGCGGGGTCGGCGGCGGGTGCGGCCGGGGCGCCTTCCGCGGCCTGGCCGGCATCGGTGGCGGCAGGTGCTTCGCCGGCGGCGGTCGGGTCCATCGCGGGCTCGTCGGTGATCGCGGACTCGCCGGCAACGGGCGCGGGAGCGGCGGCCGGAGCGGTTGCCGTCGCGGGTGCGTCGGCGGGCGCGGGCGTCTCTCCGCCGCCGCAGGCGACGAGCAGCACGCTCAGGAGCAGGGGGGCGAACAGCAGGCGCTTGTTGGTCATGGTGTGGGCTCGTCTGGTGCGGAAACGCTGGGATCGGATGTGGCCGCGCGCGCGCGCGCGACCAGCAGGTCGGTGATGCGGAGCATGTCGCCGAAGTTGCGGCCAAGCACGCGGTAGCGACCGTTGACGATCATCGAGGGCGTGCCCTGGATGCCGGTGGCGATGATGAAGTCGCGCGAGGATGCCATGCCTGCATCGGCTTCGGGCGAGCGCATCGCGGCGATGGCCGCGGTGCGGTCGAGGCCGAGTTCACCGAACAGTGTGGCGAATTCGTCCACCGATGCGCCGCGCTGCGGCAGTGCCTGTTCGACGTGGATGGCGCGGAAGATGGCTTCATGCGTCCCTGCGGGCGCGTCCAGCGAGTCCATGCCGAAGTATGCGCGGGCGTAGGGGTCGCCGGGCGTGAACGCGGCGGGCAGGTAGCGGAAGGCGACGTCGTCGGCAAGCGTGCGCTGCCAGCGGGTCACATGCGGCTGGAAGTCGTTGCAGACGTGGCACCAATAGGCGAACACCTCGACCACTTCGACCTTGCCGGCCTCGGCCTTGAACGGCTGGCCGTTGCTGATGGCCACGTAGTCGCGGCCCTCGACCAGGCCGTCATCGGCGCGGGCCGTGGATGGAAGCACCGTGCCGACTGCAAGCGCCAGCATGAGCAGGACGGGAATCAGGCGTTGGATCATCGACATGGGTCCTCGAAACGGAAAGCGCCGGCACAGGGGCCTGGCCGGCGCTGGAATTCACCCGTGGCAGGCGCCGCTGGACCGCGACGGCCGGCCGGCGTCACGGCGACTGATGGTCGTCCGTGGCGGTCGCTTCGCCGGCGTCTTCGCCTTCGGCCGGTGCGCTGGTGTCCGCGCCCGCGTCCTCGGCCGGGACTGCTTCGCCTTCCGCCGCGTCGGCAGGCGCGGCCGCGGCCGCGGCCGGCACGTTCGCGATCGCCGCCAGCGTGGCCGCGTCGGGACGCTTGTGCAGGCCCTGCATGTAGCTGGACAGCGCGCTGATCTCTTCGTCGCTCAGCTCGGCCGAGACCGAGGCCATGATGTCGAACATGCCGGTATCGCGCTCGTTGGTGGTGCCGGCGCGGTATTCCTCGAGGCGACGCGCGGTGTACCAGGACTGCTGGCCGCCGACGTGCGGGTAGGCCGGGCCCGGGTTGCCGGCGCCCGACGGGCCGTGGCAGGCCATGCAGGCCGGGATGCCGCGCTCGAAGTCGCCGCGGCGGAACAGCTGCTGGCCGACTTCGTAGAACTTCATGCCCTCGTAGGGGCCTTCCGTGACCACGGTGTCGTCGGCGATGCCGGCCGAGGACCCCTGGGTGGCGTAATGGGCGCCGACATCGCGCATGTCCTGCGCCGAAAGCATCGAGGCGAAGGGCTGCATGATCGCGCTGGTGCGCTCGCCGCTCTTGAACAGCGCCAGCTGGCGGGCCATGTAACGCTCGCTCTGGCCGCCGATGTTGGGGTAGATCTCGCCGATGGTGGCCTTGCCGTCCAGGCCATGGCACGCGGCGCAGGTGCCGGCGAGCGTGGCGCCGTTCTGGGCGTTGCCCGGCGTGGTCTGGGCCAGCTCGGCCAGGGCGTTCACGGCCTCCAGCGGCAGGGTCTCCACCGGCTCGGCCTCCTCCAGCGGGGCGACCGTGGTCTGGGCGAAGGCGACGGCGCCGACCGCGAGGGCGGCGACTCCGGCAAGGAGGTAGCTGCGGGCGTGACGCATCTGGCTGGACTCCGGGGATCAGGATTGCGGGCAGCGGAAGCCCGCGGTCGCAAGGCCGGTCATTATCCAGTCGCCGGAGCAGGGTGGTCAAACCCGCCCTGGTCGCCCGGTCGTGCGATCCTGTGTCCCATGGCCAATCCCCTTGCTCGCGCCGAATACATGATGTCGGCGCATACGCCCCGCCAACTGCCTCCCGAGGGCGGTTTCGAAGTCGCGTTCGCCGGTCGCTCCAACGCCGGAAAATCCAGTGCACTCAATGCCCTGTGCCAGCAGAATGCGCTGGCACGGGTGTCGAAGACGCCCGGGCGCACCCAGCAGCTGGTGTTCTTCAACCTGCCCCAGTACGAGGGCAAGTACCTGGTGGACCTGCCCGGCTACGGCTACGCCAAGGTGCCCAAGGACCTGCAGGCCCACTGGCAGGCCTTCCTGGATGTCTACTTCAAGAAGCGCGAGGCCCTGCGCGGCCTGGTGGTGGTGATGGACATCCGCCACCCGCTGAAGGACTACGACCGCAACATGCTGGCCTACGCCGTGGGCCGCGGCCTGCCGGCGCACGCCCTGCTGACCAAGGCCGACAAGCTCTCGCGCAGCGCGGTCGGCAACGCGATGCTGGCAGTGAAGCGCGACCTGGCCAAGGAGTTCGGCGACACCGTGGGCGTGCAGGCGTTCTCCGGCGAGTCCAAACTCGGCGTCGACCAGGCCCGCGGCGTGATCTGCAGCTGGCTGGACATCCCGGCCAACTGAGGCCCCGGCGATTGCGGTGATGGCGGCGACGCTGCAACCCGGTGGTGGCCGCGGATGCGCCGGGCCCAGGGGATATAGTGGCGTCTTATGCGCCGGACCGTCACCGGTCGGGTTGCCAACAAGCGTCTGCGAGCCTGCCACGTGACCGATCCGAACCCAGCCACTCCCGCCGCGCCGATCCGCTCGCGCGATGAACTCGTCGCCTACCTTGCCGCCGGCAACAAGCCGCCCGCGAACTGGCGCATCGGCACCGAGCACGAGAAGTTCGGCTTCCGCCTGGACGACCTGCGCCCGCCGTCCTATGAGGATGATCGCGGCATCGGCGTGCTGCTCGAAGGCCTGACCCGCTACGGCTGGGAGCGCGTGGAGGAGCACGGCAAGGTGGTGGCGCTGCTGAAGGATGGCGCTTCGGTCACGCTGGAGCCCGCCGGCCAGCTGGAGCTGTCGGGGGCGCCGCTGGAAACCATCCACGACACCTGTCGCGAAGTGGGCAGCCACCTGTTCGAGGTCAAGGCGGTGGCCGACGAGCTGCGCCTGGGTTTCCTCGGCATGGGTTTCCAGCCGAAGTGGACGCGCGCGGACATGTCCTGGATGCCCAAGGACCGCTACAAAATCATGCGCGCCTACATGCCCAAGGTCGGCGACCTCGGCCTGGACATGATGACCCGCACCTGCACGGTGCAGGTCAACCTCGACTTCGCCAGCGAAGCCGACATGGTGAAGAAGTTCCGTGTCTCGCTCGCGCTGCAGCCGATCGCGACCGCGCTGTTCGCGGACTCTCCGTTCACCGAGGGCAAGCCCAACGGTTACCTGAGCTACCGCTCGCACATCTGGACCGACACCGATCCCGACCGCACCGGCATGCTCGACTTCGTGTTCGAGGACGGCTTCGGCTTCGAGCGCTATGTCGATTACCTGCTCGACGTGCCGATGTACTTCACCTACCGCGACGGCGTGTACCACGACGCCAGCGGGCAGTCGTTCCGCGACTTCATGGACGGCAGGCTTCCGGTGCTGCCGGGCGCGCTGCCGACCATGCGCGACTGGACCGACCACATGACCACCTCGTTTCCGGAGGTGCGCCTGAAGCAGTTCCTGGAGATGCGCGGTGCCGACTCCGGCCCGTGGAACCGGATCTGCGCGCTGCCGGCGTTCTGGGTCGGGCTGCTGTACGACGATGCGTCGCTGGATGCCGCCTGGGACCTTGTGAAGGACTTCAGCCTGGCCGAGCGCCATGCGCTGCGCGACGGTGTGCCCAGGCACGCGTTCAAGCTGCCGTTCCGAGGCGGCACGGTGCGCGACCTTGCGCTGCGTGCACTGGAGATCTCCGCCGCCGGGCTTGCGCGCCGGAACCGCCTGAACGACCAGGGCCAGGACGAACTCCACTTCATCGACCCGCTGATCGAGTTCGCCCAGGCCAACGAGACCCCGGCCGAGCGCAAGCTGGCGCTGTACCACGGTGAGTGGGGTGGCGATATCGATCGCGTTTTCCGCGAGTTCGCGTACTGAGCGAGAGCAAGAAGGCATTTGCCACGGATCTACGCGGATTTACACGGATAGAGCAAAAGCGTTGTAAATCCGCGTAGATCCGTGGCAAAAAATGCTCTCGCCATACCCTCGGTGTAGCCTTCAGGCATGAATATTCCTGTCGATAGTCCTGGCGCGCCGCTGCGCGAGCAGCTCGATTTCGCCGATACCGACGCGCTGCTGCGCGATGACGTGCGCCGCCTGGGCGCGATGGTGGGCGACATGCTCGCCGAGCAGGTCTCGCCCGCGCTGCTGGACCAGGTGGAGTCGGTGCGGCGGGCGGCGATCGCGCGGCGCGAGGGCGGGGAGCCGGTGGATGCGCTGGCCGCGGAGCTTGCGCGCGTGTCGCCGCAGAACGCGGATGCGCTGGTGCGCGCGTTTTCGGCCTGGTTCGGCGCGATCAACCTCGCCGAACGCGTGCATCGCATCCGTCGCCGGCGCGACCACCAGCGCAGCGACGAGGGCCCGCAGCCCGGCGGGTTGGAAGCGGTGCTCGCATCGCTGCATGCCGACGGCGTCGGGCTCGATGAAGTGCAGGCGCTGCTGCCGCGGATGTGGGTCGAGCCGGTGTTCACCGCGCACCCCACCGAGGCCGTGCGCCGCGCGCTGCTGGCCAAGGAGCGCGTGATCGTCGAGCGGCTGGTGGCCGACATCGACCGCGCACGCACGCCCGAGGAGCGCCTGAGCGACGAGTCGCGCATCCGCCAGGCGCTGGCCACCACCTGGCAGACCTCCGAAGCACCGATGCTGAAGCCGACGGTGACCGACGAGGTCGACCACATCGGCCACTACCTGGGCGTGCTGTTCCGTGTGCTGCCGGCGTTCTACGAAGTGTTCGCCGACGCCGTCGAGTCAGCCTGGGGCGAGCGCATCGAATTGCCCGACGTGCTGCGCTTCGGCACCTGGGTAGGCGGCGACATGGACGGCAACCCCAATGTCGGCGCCGCGACCATCGAGGCCGCGCTGGCGGCGCAGCGGACGCAGGTGCTGGGCCAGTACCGCGACGAACTGCACGCGCTGGGCCAGGTGCTGACCCAGACGCGCGACCGCGCCGGCGTGGATGCAGGGGTCGAGGCGCGCCTCGCCGCCTACCGCGACCTGATGCCTGGCGCCGCCGCGAAGCTGCGCGCGCGCCAGGCGGACATGCCCTATCGCCAGCTGATGGAGCTGATGTCGGCGCGGCTGGAAGCGACGGCGGACGAAGACGGGGCCGCGATCGCGCACGCCTACGCGGGCGCGCCGGAGTTCCTCGCCGACATCGACATGATCGACGCCAGCCTCGCCAACCACCGCGGCGAGCACGCCGGCCGCTTCGCGCTGCAGCGGCTGCGGCGCCGGGTGACGAGCTTCGGCTTCCATCTGGCGGCGCTGGACCTGCGCCAGGATTCGGCGGCGCACGATGCCGCGCTGGGTGCGCTCGAACGCGTCGCGGACTGGGCAGGGCAGTCGCTGGACAGCCGGCTGGCGCGCTTGCATGCCCTCATGGAATCGCCGCGGCCGGCCGCGCCCGCCGCAGAGGCCGCGGCGTCGGCGCTGGACGTGTTCCGCAGGGTGACGTCGGCGCGCGCGCGTTACGGCGACAACGCCTTCGGCCCGTACATCGTCAGCATGAGCCGCACCGCCGCCGACGCGCTGGCGGTGCTGGCGCTGGCGCGCATCGCGGGCTGCGTCGAGTACGGCGATGGCCGCGAAGCGGGCGAAGTCCCGCTCGACGTCGCCCCGCTGTTTGAAACCGTCGACGACCTCGAAGCCGCGGCCGACGTGATGCGCGCGCTGTTCGACGATCCCGTCTACCGCCGCCACGTGCGCGCACGCGGCGACCGCCAGGTCGTGATGCTGGGCTACTCCGACAGCGCCAAGGACAGCGGGCTCATGGCCTCGCGCTGGGCGCTGCAGCGCGCCCAGGTGGACCTGATGCGCCTGGCGCGCGAGGCCGGCGTGCGCCTGGTGTTCTTCCACGGGCGTGGCGGATCGGTCAGCCGCGGCGGCGGCAAGACCGGCCGCGCGATCATCGCCGCGCCGCGCGGCACCGTCGGCGGCCGCCTGCGCGTGACCGAGCAGGGCGAGGTGATCCACCGCAAGTACGGCATCCGCGCGCTGGCCCTGCGCAACCTCGAGCAGATGGCCGGCGCCGTGCTGCGCGCGAGCCTGCGCCCGCGCCCGGCGGACCCGCGCGTGCGCGGTTGGCGCGCCATCGCCGACGTGCTGGCCGCCGATTCGCGCGCCTGCTACCGCGCGCTGGTGCACGAGGATCCCGGCTTCGACGCCTACTTCCGCGCCGCCACGCCGGTCGATGTGATCGAGCGCCTGCAGATCGGCTCGCGCCCCTCGCGCCGCCGCGACGGCGGCATCGCCAACCTGCGCGCGATCCCGTGGGTGTTCTCGTGGTCGCAGAACCGCTCCGGCCTGACCGGCTGGTACGGCGTCGGCCATGCGCTGGAGCGCGGCATCGCGTTGCACGGCGTGGAGGTGATGGCCGAAATGGCGCGCGACTGGCCCTTCTTCGCCGCCATGCTCGATGACGTCGAGATGCTGCTGGCCAAGTCGGACATCGACATCTTCGAGCGCTACTCGCGCCTGGCCGGCGATGCGCACGCGGCGTTCTTCCCCGGCATCGCCGCGGAGTTCGCCCGCACCCGCGCCGCGATCCTCGCGATCAAGGGCCAGGCCGATCTGCTGGACGACGACTACCGCCTGCGCCTGTCGATACGCCTGCGCAATCCCTACGTCGACCCCATCAGCCTGCTGCAGGTGGAGCTGCTGCGCCGCTGGCGCGAAGGCGGCCGCGAGGAGGGCGAGCTGCAGCGCGCGCTGTTCGCGACCGTCAACGGCATCGCGGCGGGCATCCAGAACACGGGCTGAGGCGTCCGGCCGCCGGCCGGCGCTAGACTCGCGGGACCCCTCCAAGGACACCGACATGCCATCCAATGAAGAGCTGGTCTTCCACACCAATCCAATGTCGCGCGGCCGCATCGTGCGCTGGATGCTCGAGGAGCTGGGCATCGAGTACCGCACCGTGGTGCAGGAGTACGGCAAGAGCATGAAGTCGCCGGACTACCTGGCGATCAACCCGATGGGCAAGGTGCCGGCGCTCGAGCATCGCGGCGTCGTGGTGACCGAGGCCGCGGCGATCTGCACCTACCTGGCCGACGCCTTCCCCGAAGCCGGGCTCGCGCCCGCGCTGGACGACCCGCTGCGCGGTCCCTACCTGCGCTGGATGTTCTTCGCGGCAGGGCCAGTGGAAGCCGCGGTGTCGGCGAATGCGCTGGGCCAGCTGCCGCCGCCGGAGAAGGCCGTTTTCGTCGGCTACGGCAGCTTCGAGCAGGCCATGGATGCGCTGGAGCTGGCCGCCACGTCGGCCTCGCCCTGGCTGCTTGGCGAGCGCTTCAGCGCGGCCGATGTCTATGTCGGCAGCCAGGTCGACTTCGGCCTCGCCTTCAAGTCGATTCCCGAGCGCCCCGCGTTCACCGCCTGGGCCGAGCGCCTGCGCGGACGCGACGCCTACCAGCGGGCGCGCGCCAAGGACGATGCGCTGATGCCCGCGAAGGCCTGATCGCCGCGATGGGCGCGGACGAGACATCGGGACAGGTGGCCAGCGGGGCGGTGGTGGCCGCGCTCGACGCCTCGCTGCTCACCCGCGATGTCTGCCGCTATGGCGCATGGGCGGCCCATCGCCTTGCCGCGCCGCTGGCCTGCCTGCACGTGGTCGAGGCGCGCCGCGCGCGTGGCCACGGTGGATCGGTGGCCGACGTCGAACTCGACGCCGGCACCGCGCTGCTCGACGAGTCCGGGCTGCTGGAGGCCAGCGCCGCGCTGGCGGGAGACGCGCGCGGGCGCCTGCTCCTGCAGCAGGCGGGGGCGCTGGCACGACAGTCCGGCGACGTGCCGGTGCGCGCGCTCATCGGCCACGGCCAGCTGGTGGACGTGCTCGGCAGCGTGACCGGCGACGCGTCGCTGGTGGTGATGGGCCGCCGCGGCGAGCAGTCCGAATTCGAGAGGGCGCGCCTGGGCAGCCAGGTCCAGCGCGTGGTGCGCGGCGTGGGACGCCCGCTGCTGGTGGCGCTGCGCGGCTTCCGCGAGGTGCGGACGGTGCTGGTGGCCTTCGAGGGCAGCGAGTCCGGCCGGCGTCGCCTGGAATGGGTCGCGCGCAGCCCTTTGTTCACCGGCCTCGCCGTCCATCTGGTGCTGGTGGGCGATGACTCCGCGCGGCCCTCGCTGGACTGGGCGCTGCGGACGCTCGCCGACGCCGGCACGACGGCGGTGGGCCGGATCGTGCAGGGCGATCCCCAGGAAATGATCGGCCTGCATGCCGATGCCGTGCGCGCCGACCTGCTGGTGATGGGCGCCTACGGCCGTTCGCGCATCCACCAGCTGCTCATGGGCAGCACCACCTCGATGGTGCTGCAGGAGACCCGGATCCCGGTGCTGCTGCTGCACTGAGTGCGTGCAAGGACCAGGGGCGGATGCTCAGCGGAACAGCCACAGCATCGCGCGCCGGTAGGCATCGCCGATGCTCGCGGCGTGGGTGCCTTCGGCAAGGACGACCAGCTCGACCTCCCACGGCGCGTCGGGCCGCTGCTGCCAGGTCGCCGACCACTCGGTGGCGTTGCGGACCCGCTCCGCCGTATCACGCGCACCGCTGGCGACGACCAGCCGCAGGTCGTCGCGCCGGTGGGTGGCGGGCGCGTCGAACAGCTGTTCGCGCGCGGGTGCGAACGAGGGATTGCTGGCGATCCGCCCCCAGAACAGGTCCGGGTCGCGGATCGCGGACCAGAGCACGAAATACCCGGCCCGCGACTGACCGACAAGCACGCGGCGCGCAGGATCGGCGCGATAGCGGCGCTCCACTTCCGGCAGCAGCTGCTCGCGCAGGAAGCGGTGGTGGGCTTCGGCACCGCCCTGGTCGGGCGCGGTGTCGGCGCCCGCGGCGGTGAAGTCGAAGTGGCGCGTGTTGACGGACGGATCGAAGCCGCCGTAGGCGAGGCCGACGATGATCGCTTCGGGCAGGCCTTCGTCGTAGCCCAGGAACAGGTGGGTCGGGGCGAGCAGCGGGAACAGACTGTCGCCGTCGAGCAGGTAGACCACGGGCCAGCTGCGGGCTGGATCGGCGTCGTAGCCCTCGGGCAGGCGCACGTGGACGTGATGCGTGCGGCCGGTCGTCTCGGCGACCAGGGGGAAGTAGCCGCCGGCAAGGGCGGGGAGGTGGTCGAGCGCAGCCCGACCCGCCGGATCTGCTTCGGCGCGGACATGGGCGCTTGCCGGCGTTGTCGCGCAGCCGCCCACGCAGGCTGTCAGCAACACCGCCACCATGGCTTCAAGAATTGGTTTCATGGCGGCAAATCTAGCACCCGCGCAGGCCCGGGGTGGCTGCCGGGACGCGCTGGTCGTATACTGCCCCCCACTATCCGGAGCGTGATCGCCTTGCCCCATTCCCCCGAGGAAAAGAAGAAGGTCCTCGCCCGGATCCGCCGCATCCGTGGCCAGTGCGAGGGGCTTGAGCGCGCGCTGGATACCGGCGCCGACTGCGCGCCGGTGCTGCAGCAGATCGCGGCGATCCGCGGCGCGGTCAACGGACTCATGAGCGAGGTGCTGGAGTCGCACCTTCGCGAACAGTTCGGGCAGGCCGCGCATAGCGACAACGAGCGCGCCGAGCGCGTCGCCGAGATGACGGGACTGATCCGCTCGTACCTCAAGTGATCCATCACGCCGGAGTCGCTGCGCCATGCGCCGCATCCGCCGCCCCCACCATTGCATTGCAGGAGTTGTGACCATGAAGACCCGTGCCGCCGTCGCCTTCGAAGCCGGAAAGCCGCTGCAGATCGTCGAACTCGACCTCGAAGGCCCGAAGAAGGGCGAAGTGCTGGTGAAGATCACCCACACCGCGCTCTGCCACACCGATGCGTTCACGCTCTCGGGCGAGGATCCGGAGGGCGTGTTCCCGGCGGTGCTGGGCCATGAGGGCGCCGGCATCGTGGTGGAAGTGGGCGAGGGCGTGACCTCGGTGAAGCCCGGCGACCATGTGATTCCGCTCTACACCGCCGAGTGCGGCGAGTGCCTGTTCTGCAAGAGCGGCAAGACCAACCTGTGCGTGGCCGTGCGCGCCACCCAGGGCAAGGGCGTGATGCCCGACGGCACGACCCGCTTCAGCTACAACGGCCAGCCGGTCTACCACTACATGGGCTGCTCGACCTTCAGCGAGTACACGGTGGTGGCGGAGGTGTCGCTGGCCAAGGTGAACCCGGATGCGAACCCGGAGCACACCTGCCTGCTCGGCTGCGGCGTGACCACCGGCATCGGCGCGGTGCACAACACGGCGAAAGTGCAGGAAGGCGACAGCGTGGCGGTGTTCGGCCTCGGCGCGATCGGCCTGGCGGTGATCCAGGGCGCGAAGCAGGCGAAGGCCGGGCGCATCATCGCGATCGACACCAATCCGTCGAAGTTCGAGCTTGCGCAGCAGATGGGCGCGACCGAATGCGTGAACCCGAAGGACCATGACAGGCCCATCCAGCAGGTGATCGTGGAAATGACCGAATGGGGCGTGGACCACAGCTTCGAGTGCATCGGCAACGTCAACGTGATGCGCGCCGCGCTCGAATCCGCGCACCGCGGCTGGGGCCAGAGCGTAATCATCGGCGTGGCCGGTGCAGGCCAGGAAATCAGCACGCGTCCGTTCCAGCTGGTCACCGGTCGCAAGTGGCTGGGCACGGCGTTCGGCGGAGTGAAGGGCCGCACGCAGCTGCCGGGCATGGTGGAGGACGCGATGCGCGGCGACATCCAGCTGGCGCCGTTCGTGACGCATACGCTGCCGCTGGAGCGGATCAACGAAGCCTTCGACCTGATGCATGAGGGCAAGTCGATCCGGACCGTCATCCATTACTGACGCAACGGACATGCGCACCAACGACGACACCGGCCAGAACACGCGCGGGCGGGTCGCGCTCGTCGCCGGCGCGAGCGGGCTGGTTGGGCGCGCGCTGGTCGCGCGCCTGTGCGCTGACCCGGGCATTGCGGAGGTACACGCGCTGGTGCGTCGGCCGCTGGCGTTGAAGGCCCCGAAGCTGCAGGTCCATGTGATCGCGTTCGACCGCCTGCCGGCGCTGGTGCCGCTGGACGAGGCCTACCTGGCGCTCGGCACCACGATTCGGGTGGCGGGCAGCGAGGAGGCGTTCCGTGCGGTTGACTTCGACGCCAACCTCGCGGTGGCCCAGGCCGCGCTGGCCGCGGGCGCGCGGCGGATTGGTCTGGTCAGCGCGATGGGTGCGGACCCCGCCTCGCGCGTGTTCTACAGCCGGGTCAAGGGGGAGCTTGAGGACGCGCTGTCTCCACTGCCTCTCGACACCCTGGTGATCGCACGACCGTCGCTGTTGCTGGGCGACCGCGACCGGCTGGGCCAGCCACGCCGCCGCGGCGAGCAGCTGGCCGCAAGCCTGGACCGTTGGCTGCGGTCCGTGATCCCGGCGCGCTTGCGCGCCATCGCCGCGGAGGACGTCGCGGCCGCGCTGGTGACTGCCGTTCAGCAGGCACGCGGATGTCAGGTCCTCGACTCGGCCAGCATGCAGGGCGCGGCGCACGGCCAAGGCGCGGCGCAGGGCTGAACCGTCGCAACGCCGCCATTCCTCTTTGCACACACGAACCCATTCCGGAGAAACGCCATGGAACGCATCGAACACCGCGCCAGCTTCGGCGGCTGGCAGGACGTCTACCGCCACCGCTCCCAGGTCCTCGGCTGCGACATGACGGTCGGCGTGTACTTTCCGCCGCAGGCCGCTGACGGTCCTTGCCCGGTGCTGTACTGGCTCTCGGGTCTGACATGCAACGAGCAGAACTTCATCACCAAGGCCGGCGCGCAGCGCCATGCGGCCGAACACGGAATCATCCTCGTCGCGCCGGACACCAGCCCGCGCGGCGATGACGTCGCCGACGCGCCGGGCTACGACCTCGGCAAGGGCGCGGGCTTCTACGTCAACGCCACGCAGGATCCGTGGTCGCAGCACTACCGCATGTACGACTACATCGTCGAAGAGTTGCCGGCGTGGGTCGAAGCCGATCCGTCAGCCAGCGACCGCCGCGCGATCAGCGGCCACTCGATGGGTGGCCATGGCGCGCTGGCCATCGCGCTGAAGAACCCGGGCCGCTACCGCAGCGTGTCGGCGTTCTCGCCGATCGTGGCGCCGTCGCAGGTGCCGTGGGGCGAGAAGGCCTTCGGTGCCTATCTCGGCGACGACCGCGAAGCGTGGAAGCAGTACGACGCGGTCGAGCTGGTGAAGTCGGCGAAGGAGAGGCTGCCGCTGCTGGTCGACCAGGGCGACGCCGACGAGTTCCTCGACAACCAGCTCCGGCCGCAGCTTCTGCAAGCTGCATGCGAGGCTGCGGGACATCCGCTGGAACTGCGCATGCAGCCGGGCTACGACCACAGCTACTACTTCATCGCCAGCTTTATCGGCGACCACGTCGCGCATCATGCGAGGGCGCTTCGGGCCGGGTGAAGAGCTGAAGAGCTCTTTTGCCACGGATTTACGCGGATAGAAGCAGATAGAAGGTAGAGCATCGAAGCTCCGCGCCCCGTCTGCTTGATTGGATTTTATCCGCGTGATCCGTGGCAAAGCTTTTCCCTGCTGTCCGATATCTCCAGCTGTGACCCGCGCACGTGCAGAGCGCGGGGGCGCGGCGCGAGAATGGCGCGCTCTTGAACCGGAGGCGTGCCCATGGCGAACCAGGATCTCGTTTTTTACGTGAAGTGCCGGGTCAAGCCCGATTGTGTCGATGCGTGGCGTCGGGCGGTGGCGGAGATCATCGAGCAGATGTCGCGGGAAGACGCGTTCGTGTCCTGCCAGCTGCACGTCGATGCGCAGGATCCGACGCTGTTCACGTTGTACGAGCGCTGGGCCGAGCCTTCGGTCGAGGCGTTCTTGCAGCGGCAGGACACGTCGTATCGCCGTGCGTACGAAGCCCTGTTGCCTGAGCTGCTGCAGGGTCCGCGCGAGCCGCAGGTGCTGGTGCCGCTGGGCGAGTGGCACCGGCCGGCGTAAGCGCCCTTGCCCGGATACCTGCACGGGCGCACCCTTCCCCGTATCCGTGTTCGGGGAGAGCGTCATGGAAGCAGGTTCGAAGAAAGTTCCGGTCAGCGTGTGGGTGGTCGGCGTGCTGGCTTTGCTGTGGAACCTGGTCGGGGTGGCCGCCTTCGGCATGCAGTTGGCGATGCCGGCCGAGGCGCTGGAGGCCATGCCGCCGGACCGGCGCGCGATCTACGAGGCCGCGCCCGCCTGGCTGTACATCTTCTACGGCGTGGCGACCATCGGCGGTGTCATCGGTTCATTGGGCCTGCTGCTGCGGCGGCGCTGGGCCGTGCCGGTCTACCTCGTCGCACTGGTGGCCCTGGTGCTGCAGGTCCTGGCCAGCTACTCGGTCACGCCGGCCTGGTCGCTCGGTGGCGTCGCAAGCCTCGGCTTCCCCGTGTTGCTGGTGGCGATCGCGATCGCCCTGTGGCTCTTCGCGCGCCGCATGTCCGCCCGCCACATCCTGCGTTGAGTCTGTCCGGCTGCGAACGCCGCGGAAGAGCAAGAGCTTTTTGCCACGGAACGCGCCAATGCCTCCTGGCGCCGCATCAGGTCGCCAGCCGGAAGTCCGTGTAGGCGAAGCGTGCGTCGCGCAGTTCCGTGTCGCCGCGTCGCAGTGCGACAGGGACTGCGAACATCGGACCGTCCGCCACGCAGGTGTGGAATTCGCCGTGTTCGCCGCAGGGGTCCACGGCGGCGGGCAGGGAGCTGAGCAGCGCGTTGTTGAAGTCGCGCCCGGCGAAGGTGCCGTCGAGCTGCTGCGTGTCGACGCAGCACAGTGTTGCGCGCAGCCCGCCGGCAAACATTTCGCGCGCCAGCTCAGCGGTTTCGCGGCCGAACAGGGGAAACGCGGCGGTCCAGCCCAGCCGCGCGCAAAGCGCCTCGCGCCAGGCGCGGATGTCGGCCAGCAGCAGGTCGCCGAAGGCGATGTGGGTGATGCCCGGCCAGTGCGCGCGCGCCTCGTCCAGCGTGGCGGCGAACGCGGTTTCGTAGCGGGCGTTGTCGCAGTCCTGCGGAATCCGTGACTCGAGCAGCGGCAGACCGGCGGCCGCGGCCTGTGCGCGCAGCACGTCGACGCGGATGCCCTGCATCGATGCGCGCTCGTGGCCTTCGGTGATCGTGCTCATCAGCCCGACCACGTCGAAATCGTCGCGCTGGCGCATGGCGTGCAGCGTCCAGGCCGCGTCCTTGCCGCCGCTCCAGGCCAGCAGTGCGCGGGGCCGGGTCACGGCTCAGCCGGCGCGGACGTCGCGCAGCTCCCAGGCACTGCCGGCCAACAGGCGCATGCGGTGCTTGAACACGTCGCCGCGCAGGCTGGTGCTGGCCGCCAGCTCGACTCGCTTTTCGCGCTGCACGCCTTCCACGCTGGCCGCGGGGTCGGTGGCGCCGAGCAGCGGGTCGACTTCGTCAGGCTCGTCCTGGGTGGCGCGCCAGCGTTCGAACAGGCCGTCGCCGCGCAGTGCCTCCTGCAGTTCGCGCGCGAACGCGTCCGCGCCCTGTGCGGTGAAGGGGAATTCGCCCGCTGCGCGCGCGGCGGCGGGGTCGGGAATGGCGATGAAGTAGCGGGTGGCCATGGGGCATCCGTCGGGTGGCGATGCGCCAAGCTTAGCCTCCGGCCGTTAACCGCGCGTTGCGTTCGTCATGCGAACGCGTGCTCCTTCGCGGCAAAGCCCACCACCACCGCGCCGCGGCCGACGTTGACCATGCCGGTGGTGCTCATGACGCTCTCGAACACGTCCACGTTCTGGTCGGCGCAGGCGTTGCGCAGGCGGTCGTAGCCCGGCAGGGCGCGCATCTCGTCGAGCTGGCCGCCGTAGCAGAGGGTGACCGTCGGGGTCATCAGCCCGGCCTGCACGCGCCGGGCGGAGAAGTCGAACATCTTCTCAACCGCCGGATCGAAGCCCTTGATCTTGGCCACCGGCCCGGTCTCGCCGCGGTATCCGCGCAGCACCGGCTTGATGTCCAGCGCGGTGCCCAGCGCGGCGCTGAGGAGACTCACGCTGCGGTCGCCCTTGGCACGCGCGCGGTTGCGGATGTAGTACAGGTCGCGCGGCACCAGGTAGCCGTAGGTGTTGTTGGCGAGCTCTTCCAGGCGGGTGCGGATGCGCAGTGGCTGCTCGCCGGCGGCGCGCAGGCGCGCGGCCTCCACCGGCAGGATGCCCTGGGCGCAGAACAGGTTGCGGGTGTCGATCACGCGCAGCGCGAACGGGGTGTTGTTGCCCGCGGCGGAACGCGGCTGTTTGTAGTCGTTGAGGATCATGTAGCTCGCCTTCTGCGCGTTGGCGAAGATCGGGCTGCGCGATCCGGTGATGGTCATGCAGAAGACGTAGTCGTAGTCGACCACCAGGCGCTCGAGGAACAGGTCGCGGATCTGCTCGGGCGTGTAGGGAATGGTCTCGGCGCTGGCGCCGCGCTCGGCGATGTGCGACTCGAGGAAGGCCAGGGTCCGGGCTTCGTCGCGATGGTCGGCGTGGACCGCGTCGCCGATGCGGACGGTGATGGGCAACAGCTCGACCTGCTCGCGTTCGAGGAACTCTGTTGGCAGGTCACATGCTGAATCGACGACGAGGCCAATGCGCATCTGGCTGGGCTCCTGGAAGGACGACCCGATCCTCGCACGAGGCGTGCCGGTGGTCACGCTCCGGGTGCGACGCGACACACCCTCCGTGGCCTCAGCGGTCCGGGGTCGGATCACCCCGGCGCCGGGCCTCCTCGGCTTCGAGGCGTTCCCGATGGCGGATGAACAGCGGCACGCCGATGCCGATGCCGATCATGATCAGCGTGCCGGCGATCAGCATCCAGCCGACCGGGCGGGCGATGATTTCGACCAGGACAGGATGCATTGCGGGTCTCCCCATGGGTTCGGGGCGATGA
This sequence comes from Luteimonas sp. A537, assembly GCF_054052065.1. Classification (NCBI taxonomy): domain Bacteria; kingdom Pseudomonadati; phylum Pseudomonadota; class Gammaproteobacteria; order Lysobacterales; family Lysobacteraceae; genus Luteimonas; species Luteimonas renzhihongae. Next base: position 838,331 of record NZ_JBSVRH010000001.1, on the reverse strand, counting down.
TCGGCCGCGGCGTGCCGCGGCGTATTGACCCTGGTCAATGCTCAGTCGAGGGCGTCCAGCACGCCGTCGGCGACCCGCCGCGACGCGCGCGGGCCGAGGTGGCCGTAGTCCCAGGTGGTGAGTTCGCCCGGGTCGTCGACGTAGACCAGGCAGCCGCGCAGGTCGCACAGGCGGTCCAGCGCCGAGACGTAGCTGACGCCGGGGCGCCCGGCCAGCGCGGTCGCCAGCACCTGGTCGAGGACGCCGGGCTCGGGCAGGGTCTCGTCCCGCAGGCGCTGCGGTACGCGCAGGAAGGGGGCGGCGTCGTAGCGGCGAACCAGCAGCTTCGGCAGCCACTCGCGCCAGCGCGGCGCCGGTCCGACCACCACGACCCGGCGCACGCCGGCGCGCTGCATCGCGACAATGGTTTCATCGAGGTCGCGCAGGACCTGGCCGGGGTCGACGTAGTCGTTGGCGGTCCAGTAGCTGAAGAGCACCGCGTACTCGGGCTGCAGTTCGGCGATGCGGGCGATCACCCAGGCGTTGCTCTCGCGGCAGGCCGGCTTGATCGATGAGAGGTAGGGCCGGCAGCCGCTGCGCGTGAACTGGGCCAGACGCAGCCGGTCGCCCGCGGCTTCGCGCAGGCCCGGGTAGAGCAGCGCCGCGTGCGAGTCGCCCCAGATGGCCACCAGGGGCCGCGCCGCGGGACCGGGCGGATCGACGCACTCGGGCAGGAACATCGCCGGCTCGCCGCTGGCGCCGGTCAGCGAACAGCGGCCCTCGCGGCTCGGCTCCCGCCAGTCGTAGCCGTAGTTGGCGTAGGCGCGCACCGGCTCGCCGGCGCGTGACTCGACCCCGCGCAGGCCCCACAGCGCCAGCGATGCGAGCAGCACCGCGGCCATCGCCGGCAGCAGCACGCGCAGCGCCGTGCGCGCGGGCAGGCGGCGGCGCAGCGGGCGTTCCAGCAGCCACCAGGTCAGGCCCGCGAGCGCGAACGCCAGCGCGACCAGGGCCAGTCGCAACAGCGTGCCGATCTCGCCGGTGGCGTGGATGCGGGCGAACGACAACAGCGGCCAGTGCCAGAGATACAGCGGGTAGCTGACCAGGCCGATCCAGACCACGGCGGGCCGTGACAGTAGCCAGCGCATCCACGGTGCGCCCGGCATGGCGGCCAGCATCAGCAGGCAGCCGGCGACCGGCAGCAGCGCGCGCCAGCCGGGGAACGATGCCTGGTCGTCGAAGGCGAAGAAGGCCGCCAGGACCAGGGCGAGCCCGGCCACGGCGGCGGCCTCGGCGAGCGCGCGCCGGGGCGGTGCCGGCGACCGCGCGGCGGGCGTCCGCAGGGCCCACCACGCGCCGGCCAGCAGCTCCCAGAACCGGGTGAAGGGCAGGAAGAAGGCCGCGCTGGGGTCGCTGCGGGTCAGCAGCAGGCAGGCGGCCAGCGACAGGCCCCCGGCGAGCACGGTGAGCCCGCGCAGCCCCACGCCCATGCGTGCGGCCAGCGCCAGCAGCAGCGGCCAGGCCAGGTAGAACTGTTCCTCCACGCCCAGGGACCACAGGTGCAGCAGCGGCAAGGTGTCGGCCGCGGGCGAGAAATAGTCGGCGTCGGTCCAGAACGCGAGGTTGGCGACGAAGGCCGCGGACGCGGCCGCGTGCCGGCCCAGCCGGGCGTAGTCGGACGGCACCAGCAGCCACCAGCCCGCCACCAGGCAGGCCGCCAGCACCAGCGCCAGGGCCGGGAACAGGCGGCGGATGCGCCGCACGTAGAAGGCGCCGAGCCGGATGCGCCCGCTGCCGGCCAGCTCGTCGCGCAGCAGCGAGGTGATCAGGTAGCCGGAGATGACGAAGAAGACGTCGACGCCGACGAAGCCGCCGGGCACCAGGCCCGGGAACGCGTGGTAGCCGATCACCGCGAGGACGGCGATGGCGCGCAGGCCATCGATGTCCGCGCGATATGCCAGCCCCTGCGGGTGGCTGGCGGCCGTGGTCACCGTTCGCCGGCAGCCGGATATGCCCGCGGCAGCTCACCGCGCGCGGCGTCGGGCTCCGCGCGCAGGTAGCGGTCGCGCAGTTCGGTCTGGCGCGAGCGCATGTCGATTGCGCGGCCGTCGAACCACACCCGCTGCGCAAGGCTGGCGACGTCCAGCGGGTCGCCGTCCCAGAGCACCAGGTCGGCGCGCAGGCCCGGGGCGATCGCGCCGATCTCGCCGTCGACGCCGAACGCGCGCGCCGGCACCCGGGTCAGGGCGGCCAGGCCGTCCTCCCAGGGCAGGCCGTGGGCGACGGCGTTGCCGGCCAGCTGGCGCAGCTTGCGCGCATTGTGCGAGGCGTCGCCGGCCTGGGTGAAGCCGACCTCGACCCCGGCCGCGCGCAGCACCGCGGCGCTGCGCAGGCTGGCGTGGATGCGGTCGAAGTTCGCCGGCAGGTTGTCGAGCGGGTCGACGAACACCGGCACCCCGGCCGCGGCCAGTTCGCCGGCCACGCGCCAGGCCTCGCCGCCGCCGCGGATGGCGATGCGCACGTCGTGCTTCTTCGCCCAGCGCAGCAGCTGGCGGATGTCGGCGGCGCGGTCCACGGCGACCACCAGCGGGCGATCGCCGTCCATGTGGCGACGCAGGGTGTCGCGTCCGGCGGGCGTCAGTAGCGCGGCGTGCGAGCCGGCATCGATACGCCCGCGCGCCTCGTCCACCAGTTGGTCGAGCAGCATCCACTGCGCCGCGCGCGAGCCGCCGCTGAGGCCTGAAGCGCGGCTGCCGAGGTCGATGAAGAGCAGCTTCGGGCCCGCCGGCTGGTCGCCGCCGTCCAGGCGCATGGCCGCGCCCTGGCCGCCGATGATCGAGCCGCCGGCGCCGGTGCCCGCGGACAGCAGGGTGAAGCCGATGCCCTCCACGCGCGCCACCGGCAGCAGCAGCGAATCCGGGTTGTAGGCCAGGGTGACGTCGAACTCGGGGCGCACCACCATGTCGTGGGCGCCGCCGCCGAGCGCGAGCGTGCCGTCGGTGGTCGCTTCCTCACCCGACACCTCTTCGATGCCGATGCCGGTGATGCCGCCGAACAGCGTGGGCGTGACCGGCTTGCCGCCGGCATCGACCACGGTCGCGTTGCCGGCGTCCAGCGCAGTGCCGACGGCAGCGATGCGGCCGTTGCGCACCAGCACGTCGGCGCCCTGCAGCGTGCCGCGCTCGGTAGCGGTATGCACCGTGGCGTTGCGGATCAGGAGGTCCTGGGAAACGGCGGTAGCCGAGGCGGCAAGCATTGCCGCCAGCGCGATCCTTTGTAGGAGCAGCCATGGCTGCGACCGGCCGGAGCGTCGAGGCTGTTCGCCGCTATAGCGGCTCCCACAGGAGAGGCTCATCGCACACCTCCGGCAGCGGCGCCGCGGCCAAGCATGAAGTCCGAGCGCGGCTGGCGTGCGGGGTCGTTGCGGTCGTAGACGCGTGCGCCGTCGATCCACACCTGCTCGGCGAGCGCGTAGGAGCTGAAAGGATTGCCGTTCCACAGCACCACGTCGGCCATCTTGCCGGCCTCCAGGGTGCCGGTGCGGTCGGCGATGCCCATGGCCTTGGCCGGGTTGCGACTCAGCCAGGTCATCGCGTGCTCGGGGGTGATGTCGATACCCACGCGGCGCGCGTTGGCCATCACCTTCGCGGCCTCCTGGTTGAGGCGCTGGATGCCCTCGTCGGAATCGGAGTGCACGATCGCGCAGCCGCCCGGCGCGCGGTCGACGAGGGCGATGTTCTCCTGGATGCCGTCGAAGGCCTCCATCTTGAAGCCCCACCAGTCGGCCCAGAGCGCGCCGCAGACGCCGTCGCGGCCGAGGCGGTCGGCGATCTTGTAGGCCTCTACGGCATGGTGGAAGGCGGCGACCTTGAAGCCGAACTCGTCGGCCAGGTCGAGCATGGTCACCATCTCGTCGGCGCGGTAGCAGTGGATGTGGACGAGGATCTCGCCGTCGAGCGCGCCGGCCAGCGTCTCCAGCTTCAGGTCGCGCTTGCCGTCCTTGCCGCCGTCCTTCGCGCGCTTGTCGCGGTAGTCGGCGGCGTCGATGAAGGCCGCGCGGTAGCCGGCGACGTTGCCCATGCGCGTGGCCGGGCCGCCCTTCTGGCCGTAGACGCGCTTGGGGTTCTCGCCGCAGGCCATCTTCAGGCCGTGCGGGGCGCCTGGGAACTTCATCGCCTGGTAGGTCTCGGCCGGGACGTTGCGCAGGGTGACGCCGCGGCCGCCGACCAGGTTGGCCGAGCCCGGCAGCGCCTGCAGGGTGGTGACGCCGCCGGCGAGGGCTGCGTGGAAGCCCGGGTCCTGCGGCCACACCGAATGCTCGGCCCAGACCGCGGCGGTGACCGGCGAAGTCATCTCGTTGCCGTCGCTGTGCGAGCGCGTGCCCGGGCTGGGATAGACGCCCAGGTGCGAATGGATGTCGATGATGCCGGGCGTGACCCACTTGCCGCGGCCGTCGATGCGGATCGTGCCCGCGGGCACCTCGTCGTCGAGGTCCCAGCCGATGTTGGCGATGACGCCGTCGTGCATCAGCACGTCGCCTTCCTTGAGCATGCCGCCGTGGCCGTCGAGGATCGTGGCATTGGCGATCAGCACCGGCGCGCCGGCAATGCGCCGGTAGGTGCTGGGGTAGGCGTCGCCGGGGGAGCCGGACCCGCCGGTTGCAACGGCCGCGGAGGTCGAACGGTCGCCGGCATCACCGCGGCCACCCGCCGCGCTGGTCGTCGCGCAGCCGGTGGCCAGCGCAAGGGTGAGCGCCGCGGCGAGCGCGGTCTGTGCCTTCAGTGTCATTGGTGTTCCCCGTGGTTCGCCGCCCACCGTATCCGGGCGGCGTGGCCGCAGGCAATGGGCGGAAGGTCAGGGATCGCGACCATGGCCGCTCCCACAGGAGCTTTGGCGGGCTCAGGCGTGCGTGACCCCGGGGCCTTTGTGGGAGCCGCTATAGCGGCGATGACGGCCATGCAAGAATCACCGGAAACGGAGGATCCAATGAAAGAGAAGGAACACATCGTCGAGAACTGGCTGCCGCGCTACACCGGCGTGCCGCTCGATGGCTTCGGCGAGCACATCCTGCTGACCAACTTCGGCGGCTACCTGGGCCACTTCGCGCGCCTGACCGGGGCCGAGGTGGTCGGCATGGACCGGCCGATGCCCAGCGCCACCGCCGACGGCATCACCATGATCAACTTCGGCATGGGCAGCCCCAACGCGGCCACCATGATGGACCTGCTGTCTGCGATCGCGCCCAAGGCGGTGCTGTTCCTGGGCAAGTGCGGCGGGCTGAAGAGGAAGAACCAGCTCGGCGACCTGGTGCTGCCGATCGCCGCCATCCGCGGCGAGGGCACCAGCGACGACTACCTGCCGCCGCAGGTCCCGGCGCTGCCGGCGTTCGCGCTGCAGCGTGCGGTCTCGACCTCGATCCGCGATGCCGGCCTCGACTACTGGACGGGCACCGTCTACACCACCAACCGCCGTGTCTGGGAGCATGACGCCGCCTTCAAGGAGCGCCTGCGCGCGATGCGCTGCATGGCCATCGACATGGAAACCGCGACCATCTTCGCCGCCGGCTTCGCCAACCGCATTCCAAGCGGCGCGCTGCTGCTGGTCAGCGACCAGCCGATGATCCCGGAAGGCGTCAAGACCGAAGCCTCCGACGAGCAGGTGAGCACGCGCTTCGTCGAGGGCCACATCCAGACCGGCATCGAGGCGCTGCGCCTGATCCGCCGCCACGGCAAGTCCGTACGCCACCTGAGGTTCGACGAATGAACGACGCAACTGCCATGCCCACCGCGGGCGAAGTGATTGGTTTCTGGCGCGAGGCCGGCTACGAGAAGTGGTTCCGCGGCGGCGACGCCTTCGACGAAGAGGTGCGCCGGCATCTGGAGGCCGCGCACTACGCCGCTGCGCGCCGCGAGCTTGAGGGCTGGATGGACGACGCCGAAGGCGCGCTTGCCCTGCAGATCCTGCTCGACCAGGTGCCGCGCAACATCTTCCGTGGCAGCGCCCACTCCTACGCCACCGATCCGCTGGCCCTGCACTACGCGCGGCGCATGATCGAAGCCGGGCTGGACCAGGAGGTCGAAGAGGGCCTGCGGATGTTCTGCTACCTGCCCTTCGAGCATTCCGAACGCATCGCCGACCAGGAGGACGCGGTGGCGCTGATGCGCGAGCTGGGCGAGATGGCACTCGACTACGCGGTGCGGCACTTCGACGTCATCGAGCGCTTCGGCCGCTTCCCGCACCGCAACCACGCCCTGGGCCGCGCCAACAGCGCCGAAGAGCAGGCCTGGCTGGACGCCGGCGGCGGCTTCTGACCGCTCCTGCAAAAGCGGGGGGCCGGCAGTTGCGGTGGATCTTGTGGGAGCGGCCATGGCCGCGATCGCCGCTGCAGCGGCTCCCACAGGTGATTGCGCCGGGGCGTCAGTAGCGCGGGATGCTGCCGTCGACGTGCTCGGCCCAGGCGTCGATGCCGCCTTCGATGTTGTAGACCTCGCGGAAGCCGAGCTGGCGGAAATGCTCCGCCGCCTGCGCGCTGCGGCCGCCGTGGTGGCAGATGAAGGCCAGCGGGGTGTCCTTCGGCAGGTCCTCGAGCGCGCCGGGACCGGCGTCCAAGGTTGAATGCGGCACCGGAACCGCGGCCTGCGCGCGCTCGTCGGCCGGGCGCACGTCGACCACGCGCAGACTGCCGCCCGAGGCGCGGGCCTGCGCATCCACCGGCGCCAGAGGACGCACGGCGGGCGGCGCGTTCGGGTTCTCGATCACCAGCCCCTTGCCGCGGGCGTCGTCGGCCCAGTCGACGATCAGGCCGTCGGCGCGACGCGCGGCGGCCACGTCCACCTGCACCGGGATTCCGTTGCAGTCCACGGTGATGGCGTTCGCATTGCGGGTGGCCAGCGCCAGCCGGGTGCGGAAGTTCGGGTCGATGTCGATCTGCACGGCAAGGTCGCCGCCGGCATCGTCGATGGCCTTGCGCAGCATCGGATGCGCGGCCGGGGTGATGGTGATGACAGGCGGCGTGCGATCCGGTGGCGGCAGCCCGACGGCGGCGTGCAGCTCGCCGGAGTTCGCCATCTGCTCGATGATGTCGCTGCCGCCGACCAGCTCGCCGCCGATGTAGAGCTGCGGGATGGTCGGCCAGTTGCCATAGGCCTTGATGCCTTCGCGGATCTCGCCGTCGGCAAGCACGTTGACGTGCGCGTAGGGCAGCTCCAGCGCCGACAGCGCGGCCACCGCCTTGGACGAGAAGCCGCACTGCGGCGCCTGCGGATCGCCCTTCATGAACAGCACGATGCGATTGGCCTGGAGCAGGTCGTCGATGCGCTGGCGGAGTTCGGGGGCAAGGGACATGGCGGGCACCGCGGTGTTGTCTGTGGGCCGCATAGGGTACTCCCCGCGCCGCCGCGCGGCCTTGACCCGCATCATCGACACGCGGCATGCGATACCGATTCGCACCCCGCACCCCGCACCCCGCACCAGCCCAGTGGCCCACCCCGTGCGGGCCGGGCTTTTGTGGGAGCCGCTATAGCGGCGAATGCGGCAAGCCACCACAGCCGTGGCTCCCATGCCACCATCCCCCGATGCCTCGAAATTCCCGCGATTCCGGCCCTTCCCCGCTGCACGCCATCCCCCGCCGCCCCCATGCCTGGGCCTGGCTCGCGCTGCTGCTGCACGCCGCCGTGGCCCTGGCCTGGTGGCAGCTGGGCTGGCGCTGGGGCCTGCCGCTGCTGCTCGTGCTTCACCTCGGCTTCGTCTGGGGCACGTTGCGGCCCGGATCGAGGCTGTTCGGCCCGGTCGCGACCCGCTTCGACACCGCCGCGCCGGAAGTCTGGCTGACCATCGACGACGGCCCGTCGCCGGATACACCGACGATCCTCGACCTGCTCGATGCCCACGGCGCGAAAGCCACCTTCTTCCTCGTCGGCGAACGCGCACAGGCGCGACCGGAGCTGGTGCGCGAAATCGCGACCCGCGGGCATGGCATCGGCAACCACAGCCACACCCACCCGCAGGCCCGCTTCTGGGCACTGGGACCGGCTGCGATGCGCCGCGAGATCCTCGATTGCCAGCAGGCGCTGACCGCGATCACCGGCACCGCGCCGCGCTGGTTCCGCGCCGTGGTCGGCCACGCCAATCCTTTCGTGCACGCGCCGCTGCGCAAGGCCGGCCTTGCCCGCCTGGCCTGGAGCGCCCGTGGCTACGACGCCGTCGAATCCGACCCCGCCCGTGTCACCGGGCGCATCGCCCGCGACCTGGCACCTGGCGCGATCGTCCTGCTCCACGAAGGCGCTCCGCATGGCCGCAGCGTTGACACCGTGGCCGCGGTGCTCGAGGCACTGCGGCAACGGGGGTATCGGGCGGTGGTGCCGGCAGCACGCTAGTCACGCCCACCAGTAGCGCACCAGGTGGAAGAACACCGGCGCTGCGAAGCAGACCGAATCCAGGCGGTCGAGCATGCCGCCATGGCCTTCGATCATGTGGCCCCAGTCCTTGATGCCGCGGTCGCGCTTGATCGCCGACATCACCAGGCCGCCGAAGAAGCCCATCAGGTTGATCGCCAGCGCCAGCAGGGCCGCCTGCAAGGGCGTGAACGGGGTGATCCACCACAGCGCGGCACCCAGCGCCGAGGCCGAGGCGACGCCGCCGATGAAACCTTCCACGGTCTTCGACGGCGACAGCCGGGGTGCGATCAGGCGGCGCCCGCAGAGCTTGCCCCACACGTACTGCAGCACGTCAGACGACTGCACCACGATCACCAGGAAGGCGATCAGCAGCAGGTTGCGGCCTTCATAGCCGTCGATCTGCAGGTTGAGCAGCGCCGGCACGTGGGAGATGCAGAACACGCTGACCATCAGTCCCCACTGCACTTTCGAGGTGCGCTCCAGGTAGCCGGTGGTATCGCCGCCGATGGTCGAAAGGATCGGCAGGAACAGGAACGCATAGACCGGGATCAGCAGCGTGTACATGCCGTACCAGTCGCTGTACACCAGCCAGTACTGGTAGGGCAGCACCACGTAGAACGCGGCCACCAGCGCCCAGTAGTCGCCGCGCCGGGTGGGCGTGAGGGTGATGAACTCGCGCAGGGCGAACAGCGAGATCAGCGCGAACAGCAGGGTCATGCCGATCCGCCCGCCGAGGAAGCCGAGCCCGACCACGGCCGCCATCACCCACCAGGCGCGGATGCGGGCGACGAGGTTGTCGATCACCGCGCTGGGGCCGTCGGCGCGCCAGCGCAGCGTCTCGGCGACCAGGGTGGCCACGACCAGCACTGCACCGATGCCTGCGAACAGCAGCGTGGTGTCGGAGAATCCCCGCAGCAGGTCGATCATGCCTGGCCCTCCGGCGTTGCCGCGTCGCCGGCATCGCTGCCCGCAAGCGCCATCAGCGAGGCGCGGGCCCGGTCCAGGAAGCCCTGCTTGTCCTCGCCCGGCACAAGCCGCATGGGGGTGCCGAAGCGCGCGGTGCACAGCAGCGGCAGCGGCAGCAGCCGGCCCTTGGGCATGACCCGGTGCAGGTTGTCGAGCCAGACCGGCACGAACTCCAGCTCCGGCCGCTGCCGGGCCAGGTGGTAGATGCCGCTCTTGAACGGCAGCAGCCCGTCACCGGTGTTGCGGGTGCCTTCGGGAAACAGGATCAGCGAGGCGTCGCCGTCCACCGCGTTGCACAGGGTCAGGATCGGATCCTCGCTGCGCTGCGCGGGGTCGCGTTCGATCAGCACACCGTTGAAGACGCGGTGGATGAGGTAGCGGCGCAGGCGGCTGCGGTTCCAGTAGTCGGCCCCCGCCACCGGGCGCACGCGCCGCCGCAGGCCGAAGGGCAGCGCCGACCAGATCATCACGAAATCGCCGTGGCTGGCGTGGTTGCCGAAGTACACCCGCCGGTCGGCAGACGGGCCGCAGCCCTCCCACAGCGCACGCGCACCGGTCAGGGCGCGGATTGCGCCGCTGAAGCCGCGTGCGATCAGGTCGTTCACCATGTGATTGCTCCTTTCCCCGTCGCGCTGTCAGGTGGCGGCCAGCCAGGCGGCCACCATCAGCAGTCCCTGCAGTGCCAGCAGCGCTGCCTGGCGGCGCATCCATCCGCGCGCACCGTGCCAGCGTTCGTTCCAGCCACGAGCATCCCCGGCCGGCCGGAAGCCGAGTGCCTGCAGGCTGGCGTCCAGCGCCTGCGCCGGATCCTTCTCATTGCCGGCCGAAAGTGACGCCAGCAGGTCGGCGTCGAAGTCGACCCGGATGGCGCAATAGAGCTGCGAGGCGGCCGCAAGCAGGCTGGCGGCCAGCAGCACCAGGACCAGCGCGTCCGCGGTCGGCACCACGGTTTGCAGCACCAGCCAGGCGGCGGCCAGCGCGGCCAGCCCCATGCTCACGCCGTGAAGGCGACGCCCCTGGCGCAGCAACGATGCCATCACCCGGAGGTCGAACGGCTTCATCGCGCGGATGCCTGCAGGCTCGACTGCGCCGGCTGTACCCGGCCGGCCCCGACCACGGCCTGCAGCGCGATGCAGTGGCCATCGCGCAGCACTACCTGTGGCCGCGCCGCGCGCACGCGGGCGATCGCCTCGTCCACGCTTGCCGCGCGCCCGCTTGCAAGCAGCCAGGCGGCCACCGACACCGCGCTGCGCGAGTAGCCCAGTGCGCAGCACACCAGCACCGGCCCGCGGGCGGCCGCGCGCTCGATGGCCTCCGCGGCCTCGCGCAGCGCGGCGGGTTCCGGAACCACCAGGTCGAGCATCGGGATGCTGCGGTCGCCCTCGCGCGCGCCGCCGGGCAGCGACAGCTCGGCGCACACGTCGACGACGGCCAGGCCCGCGCGCTCGCTGCGGCCGGGAATCCGCCCCAACCACACGTCGTCGGCGACCTCGACCGGTGCCGGCTGCCGGCGCGTCCACCAGCGCGAGTTGATCCAGGCCGCGGCCAGGTAGGGCGCGTACAGCCAGCGCGCCGCGGTGCCAAGCCGTCCGTCCGCGCGCTTCTGGAAGCCAGCGGCACCCAGCAGCGCGTAATTGCACGCAACCAGCGCCAGCGACAGCGCCACCCAGCACAGCCACAGCCATCCCCCGCCTCCGGCCACCGCGAGCGCGGCGGCGGCGAGCGCCCCGGCCAGGTAGAGGGCCGCCAGCCGCCAGCGCACCGGATCGCGCGTCGGGCGAGCATCGCGCCAGGGTGCGCGTGCATTCCGGGGCCACAGCCACACGCACAGCCAGCCGGCGGCGATGCCGGTGGGGATGTCGATGAAATGGTGCTGGTAGGTGGTCAGCACCGACACGCACACCAGCGCGAACCACAGGTGCAGCGCCCATTGCCAGGCGCCGCGCAGATGGCGTGCATAGAGCGTCCACAGGATGACCGTCAGCGCCACGTGCAGCGAAGGCGCCTGGTTGTAGGGCCGGTCGAAGCCCTCCAGTGCGGCGAACATGGCCCCGAACAGGCCGTCGCTTGCCGGGCGCTCGAAGCTGAAGGCCAGCGGCCAGGCCAGGAAGCAGGTCACCGCCAGCAGCTGCACCGACAGCAGCCGCAGGCAGTGGGTGTCGAGCTCGCCGCGGTCGCGGCACAGGAAGGGCGAGGCGGCGTAGAACAGGTTGGTGGTCCAGTAGGGGACGATCGTCCAGGCCAGGAACGGCAGCGCGTGCTCCCAGTCGAACGCGATGTGCGGCACGTCCGCGCGCTGCGCGGCCATGGCGTTGGCCAGGCCGTAGCTCAGGTAGAAGAACGGGCCGAGGAAGGCGAGCCAGGCGAGCGCGCGCTTCCAGGGACGGGGCTGTGGCAGCGCGGCCACCTCAGGCGCCGATGCGCTGGGCCAGCGACACGGTGAAGATGCCCCAGCGGTCGATCCGCTGTTCGAGCTTGCGGAAGCCGGCCGCGGCCACCAGCTGGTCCATCTCGGCCTGGCTGCGCCGACGCATCACCCAGGCCGCGCCGCCGCGGTGGCTGGTCAGGGCGCGGGCGATGAACTCGAGCTGGGGATGCCAGGGCTGGCCGGTATAGACCAGGTAGCCGCCGGGCGGCACCGCGTCGGCCAGCCCGCCAAGCGATTCGCGCAGCAGGGCGTTGTCCGGGAACAGTTCGTAGAGGCCGGAGACGATGGCCAGGGTCGGGGCCGGATCGAGTGCCGCCAGCGAGGCGCGGTCGAAGGCGTCGCCGGGCTCGAAGGCGGCGATGTCGCCGGCACCCAGGGCCTGGATCAAGGCCCGGCCCTTCTCCACGTTGAGCGCGCTGTAGTCGCGCAGCAGGATGCGGTCGGCACGCTCGTCCTGTCCGGCCAGGGCTTCGAGCGCATAGCGGCCGTGGCCGGCGGCGATGTCCACCGCCACCACCGGCCTGCCTTCGGCGCGCAGCCGGCGCATGGCCTCGCCGAGCAGCTCGTGCAGGTGCTCGCGGCGCACGCGGATGCCGCGCCAGCCGATCGCGCCCAGGTAGTTGCGGTCGACCATGCGGCCCAGCGGGCCGGCGCCGCGGGCCTGGTTTTCGTACACGTAGTCCAGCGTGCTGCCGGAGTCGAAGCCGGTGTCGAGGCCAAGCCGGATGCCGCGCGACAGGCGGCCGCCCAGGCGCAGGCCCGCGCGCGTGGCGCGCCAGTACAGGTCCTTTGCCGACCAGCGCCGCGGCGGCCATGCCAGCACCTGCGACTCGTCGAAGCTGGCGCCGTGGCGGTGGGCGTCGAGCAGCGAGGGTGTGGGCGCAACGTCTTCGGCGAAGCGCGCCTGCAGGAAGCCGCGGATCTTCTCCACCGCCACCGCGCGGTCGCGCTCGCCCAGGGTGTCGTGGAAGAAGCCGGGCAGAAGGTGCCGCTCCTTGACGTGCGAGCCCAGGCGTTCGAAGAACCGGTCCTGCGGCGCCCGATGGACGACGAAGTCGGAACCCGAGACCAGCAGTTGGGTCGGGGTGATGATCGCGCTGGCATCGTCGACGATGCGTTCGGCGGCGTCGTACAGGCCTAGCAGCACCCGCACCGAGATCGGTCGCGTGATCAGCGGGTCGGTGCGGTAGCTGGCGATACGCTCCGGATCGTGGGTGAGGAACTGCGGCTTGACGTAGCTGTTGACGAAGAAGTTGCCGCGCAGCGCCTGCAGCAGGCGCAGGCCGGGAATCGCGAAGGGCACGTACAGCTTGACCCGGAACGCGGGCGATGCCAGCACCAGCGCCCGCAGGCGCGGCGCGTAGTCGTGCGCCCAGGCGGCGGCCACCACCGCGCCCACGCTCTGCGCCACTACCGCCATGCGCTGGTGGGCGATGCCGTGTTCGCTCCCGATCCACGCCGCGAAGCAGTCGAGGTCGCGCACCAGCGTCTCGAAGCCGGGCGCATCGCCGCGCGCGCCGGGCGAGCGGCCGTTGCCGCGCGCGTCCCAGGCGAACACGTCGTGGCCGGGCATCTGCAGCTCGTCGGCCAGGTGCGCCATCCGCCCGGAATGTTCGTGCCCGCGATGCAGCAGCACGATCGCCCCCTGCGAGGGACCGCTTGCCGGCCAGTGGCGGTAGTAGAGGCGTTCGCCGTCGCAGCCGGGGAAGTCCAGCTCCCTGTATTCGCGCATCCGTTTCACTCTCCGTGTGCAAGGGAGGCTTCGCGTGCCCCCCGCATGCCTGCGTTGATGCGGCGCCCGATCGTCGGCAGGCACAGCGCCGCCACGATCGCCACCGCGATGTTCACGGCGCTGCCGCCGATCCAGCCCATGGCCAGCAGCAAGCCGACGAGTCCGACCACGAACGCGCGGTCGCTCTTGCCCATCGGACCTTCGTAGCGCCTGCCGCCTCCAACCATCAGTCCCAGCACGCCCGCGTACTCGGTCAGCAGGGCCAGCAGCACCATCAGCCAGAGCAGGTGCGCCTGTACCCCGGGCACTGCCAGCAGGCAGAGGTACAGGGCCGCGTCCGCGATCACGTCGCACAGCTCGTTGAGGTACGCGCCGAGCGGCGACTGCTGGCCGAACTCGCGCGCCAGCATGCCGTCCACCGCGTTGAGCGCCATCCGCAGCAGCATCCACAGCGGCAGCATCAGGTACAGCAGCGCTTGCGCCGGTGCGGCGCTGAACACCACCCATGCCACCAGCAGCGACAGCGCCGCGGCGGCCAGCGTCACCTGGTTGGCGGTGACGCCGATGCGCGCGAGCAGGCGCACGCCGGGCCGCAGCAGGTCCTGGAAACGTCCCTTCAGAAGATAGATCGACATCCCGCTGCGCTCCCCACGCTGGGGCTGGAAGCGGGCAAGACTACACGAGCCGGCCATCCCGCCGGTCAGCGCCGTTCGGCCACCACCAGCCAGTTGTTGAACGGCGTATTGCCGTACAGCGGCCTGAACTCCACCGACAGCCCCGCATCGGCCAGCTGCGACTCCAGCTCCAGTCGCGTCGGGTAGCGCTTGGGTACTTCCTGCATCCAGCCGGCCAGGTGCGCCAGGCGGTCGGTGATGCGGGTGGTGCGGCCGCGGCCGGTGTCGTCGCCCAGGCCGCTGCGGATGACCAGTTTCGCCCCGGGCACCAGCATCGCGACCGCGTCGGCCAGCAGGGCGCGCTGGGCTTCGGCATCGAGGTACTGCAGCACGTCGAGGATCGCCACGCTGCCGCGGTGCGGCGGCCAGCCCCGGGCCAGGTCCACCACTTCGAAGCGGGTCTTGGCGGCCAGTCCGTTGCGTCCGGCAATGGCCTGGCCGCGGCGGATCTTGTCGGCGTCGATGTCCACGCCGTGCCATTCCATCGACTGCCCGTCCAGGCGCAGCGCGTGCAGCAGCAGGCCCAGGCCGCAGCCGAGGTCGAGTACCGGTGCGCTGGTGCCGCGCAGCGCGTCGAGCACGCCGGGATACAGCGGGTCGGTGCGCAGCTTGGTCAGCGTATAGAAATAGTCGTAGCGGTTGCCGTAGAAGCGCCGGGGCAGGAAGGCGCGGGCAATGGCGCGCGCTTCGTCCGGCGGGAAGGGCGCGATGGCGGAGCGGGTGGTCATGGCGTCGTTCCTGGCGGCTGCAGCAGGCGGCGCGCGACCGGCAGGGCCAGGCGCGTCCACTCGACATACATGGCGGCGGAAGGATGCAGGCCGTCGTCGGCCAGCATCGCGGGTTCGCCACCGCGTTCGCGGCTGACCCGGGTGATGTCGACGAAGGCAACGTCGCGTGCTTCGCAGATCGCGCGCGCCGCTCCGTTGCAGGCGTCCAGCTCGCGCGCAATCACATCGAGGTCGCGTTCCGGGGCGGCGGCGAACGGGGTCACGCCCCAGTCCGGGATCGACAGCACCAGCACGCGCCCGGGACGGCCGCCGGCAAAGCCGATGCTGCGTTCGAGCAGCGCGGTGAACCCGTGCGCGTAGTCGTCGACATCGCGTCCGCGGTACTGGTTGTTGACGCCGATCAGCAGGCTGGCGAAGTCGAAGGGGCCGCGCGGGTCGGCGGCGTCGATCGCGGCGTCCAGTTCGTCAGTGGTCCAGCCGGTGGCGGCGATGGTCAGCGGGTCTTCAAGGGCGATGCCGTCGGCGCGCAGCGCGCGGGCGAGCTGGTGGGGCCAGCGGTCGGCGGGTTCGACGCCTTCGCCGATGGTGTAGGAGTCGCCGAGGGCGAGGTAGGAGAGGGGCATCCGGGTCAGGCCGTCGCGGGATCGATCGCGGCTGTAGCCGCTCTCGCAGGTGTCGCCGCCGCGGCGCGGCGGGCCAGCACGCGGTCGATGCGCCGGAACACTTCGCGCAGCTGCTCCGGCTCGGGCAGCAGGGTGACGCGGAAATGGTTGCGGTAGGGCACGTTGAAGCTCGAGCCCGGTACCACCAGCACGTGCTCGGTCTCCATCAGTTCCAGCGCAAACGCATGGTCGTCGAAACACTGCGCCGCCGGGCCAACCACGCCGGGAAAGGCGTACAGCGCGCCGTCGGGCACCTGCAGCTCCAGGTGGGGACTGGCCGCGCAGGCTTCGGCCACGATGCGCCGCGCCTCGTGCAGGCGGCCGCCGGGCGCCACCAGCGGGCCGATGGTGTCGAGCCCGGACAGCGCCGCAGGCACCGCGAACTGCCCCGGCACGTTCGCGCACAGGCGCAGCGCGCCGAGCAGGTCGATGGCATGGCGATAGTCGCGCGTCGCACCGGCATCGCCTGACAGCACTGCCCAGCCGATGCGCCAGCCGCAGGCGCGGTGCACCTTGCTCAGGCCGCCGAAGGACAGGCAGGGCACGTCGCCGGCGATCGGCGCCAGCGGTTCGAAGCGCGCGTCGTCGTAGGTGATGCCGTCGTAGATCTCGTCGGCCATCAGCAGCAGGCCGTGGCGACGGGCGACGTCGGCGATGCGCTCCAGCAGCGCGCGCGGATAGCTGGCGCCGGTGGGATTGTTGGGGTTGATCAGCACGATCGCGCGCGTGCGCGGCGACACCAGCGCCTCGATCTCGTCGGGATCGGGCAGGAAGCCGTTCTCGGCACGGCAGGGGTAGTACACCGGGCGGCCGTCGTTGAGGATGGTCGAGGCCGACCACAGCGGGTAGTCGGGGGAGGGCAGCAGCACCTCGTCGCCGGGGTTGAGCAGGGCGCGCAGGCTGATGTCGATCAGCTCGCTGACGCCGTTGCCGATGAAGACGTCGTCGGCCGACACGCCGGCCGCGCCGCGCGCGGCGTGATGGGCCGCGATCGCTTCGCGCGCCGCCGGCAGGCCCTGCTGGTGCGCGTAGGGATCGGTGTCGTGGATGTGGTCGGCGATCGCGCGCTGCATGTGCTCCGGCGCGCGGAAGCCGAAGGCGCCGGGGTTGCCGATGTTGAGCTTGATCAGCACGTGCCCGTCGGCCTCGAGTTCGCGGGCGCGGCGCGCGAGCTCGCCGCGGATCTCGTAGCGCACCTCGGACAGGCGTTCACGGGTGGCGAGCGGCGGCTTTGGCATGCGGGGCGGTCGGCGCGGGCGGACGGCAGAGACTAGCGGAATTGCATGTGCGAGTCGCCGCCGGGGCCGGCGCCGAAGCGTGGGCATGCCGGGTCCGCCGGTGGCGGCTGCGCGGCCGGCAGCAGGGCCATCAGGCTGCGCGCCGCGTGGCGGGCGACCCGCTCCAGCTCGGCGGCGGGGGTGGCGTCACCCACCTCGTAGGTGACCGCGGGCGCGCCGAGGCGGCAGAACGCCCAGTTCTTGAACACCGGCGAGCGGGCGCTGGACGGCTTCTCCTCGATGTCGAAGCCGGCCTGCATCGCCGCCATCCATGCGTGCAGCACGCCGCCCGGCGCGCGCGAAGGGTCCTCGGCCACGGTGTAGAACACGTCGCGGACGGTCGAATGGAAGTCGATCGCGAAGGCGACGCGGCCGGCGCCGATGCCGCGTGCGGCCAGCAATTCGCGCAGCGCGCGCGTTTCCGGCTGCGCGAACGGCCCCCAGTCGCGGTTGAGGTCGACGCCGTTGGCATTGCCGCGCCAGTGGCCCTCGACCACGCCGTCGGGGTTCAGCAGCGGCACCACCAGCACGCGCATGCGGTCGCGGAACGCGCGCGCGTCCGGCGTGTCGGCGGCCAGCGCCTCGACGAACCCGGTCAGCGCCTGGGTGCCGGTGTTCTCCGGTGGATGCTGGCGCCCGAGCACCAGCAGCACCGGTGCGTCGCCGTCGGCGCCGAATTCGAACGCCTGCAGCGCTCGGCCCTGGACCGAGGTGCCGAAGGTGCGCGGCTCGAGGCCGAGCCGCCCGGCGACGTCCGCTGACCAGGCCTCGAAGTCCGCGGGCAGGAACGGCGGCTGTGCCGACACGTGCAGGGCGCCCGCTTCGAGCTGCAACCGCAGATGGGCGACGCCTTCGTCATCGACCCGGAACTCGTCGGCGCCGGCTTCGCGCCATGCGCGGCCATCGGCGCTGAGCTTGGGCACGTAGCGGTGGCGATGGCCATGGGCGTAGGCGAAGCGCAGCTCCAGGGTGCGCGGTGCGTCGGCGTGGATGCGGAAGCCATACCAGGCGCTGGGATTGACCGGCTCCGTTTCCGGCGCGATGTCGATCCGGTAGCGGCCCTCGCCCAGGCGCGCGACGCCCGACAGCCGCGCCGCGGGCAGCAGGTTGTCGAAACGCAGGCCGTCCGCGTCGAAGCGCCAGGCCTTGCGGACCTGGACCGCCGCCTGCGATGTGCCGGCCGGCGCCGAGGCCGGGGGTGTGTCCGCAGCGGCTGCAGGCGGCGGATCGATCGGCTGGCGCGACGCGCAGCCGGCCACGAGCAGCGCCAGCGTGGCGGGCAGCCAGCGGGCGGTGCGCACGGCCGCGCGGTCGCGGCGCTGCGGGCGTTCGTCGGTGGAAGGCGTCATCTGGAATCCATGCGGGACAGTGACGCGCGATGGTCGCAGGCGCACCCGGGCCTGCCAAGCCGGCGACGCCGTCCGGACGGTAGAATCGCGGCCATGACCTCCCGCCGACCCCGCGCTTGAATCCCGCCGCCGCCGGACTGCAGGCCATCGGCTGGCGGGCCGGCATCGATCCGCGCTGGCAGCAGGCGATGGCCGCGCATCCGCAGGCGCAGCCCGCGCGCGTGGTCGAGCAGCACCGCTCGGGCTACGTGGTGGCGACCGGTCCCGGCGACGGCGTCGCGGTGGAGTCGCTGCCCGAATGGCAGCGCCCGGTCGGCTATCGCAAGGGCACGGTGGCGCCGGAGGACCGGCCAGCGGTCGGCGACTGGGTGCTGGTCGAGGAGGGCAAGCGCATCGTCGCCCTGCTGCCGCGCCGCAGCGCGATCAAGCGCGGCGCCGCCGGCGAGCACTACCGGCAGCAGCTGATCGCCGCCAATGTCGACGTGGCCTTCGTGGTCTGCGGCCTGGACGGCGACTTCAATCCGCGCCGCATCGAGCGCTACCTGCTCCTGGTGCAGGGCAGCGGCGCGCAGCCGGTGGTAGTGCTGACCAAGGCCGACCAGCCTGGCGCCGACGCGGCCGCGGCGCGCGTCGCGCTGGCCGCCATCGAAGCCCTGGGCGTGCCCGCGGTGGCGGTGAACGCGAAGGACGCTGCGGCGGCCGCGGCGCTCTCGCCCTGGCTGCATCCGGGTGACACCGCGGTGCTGGTGGGTAGCTCCGGCGCCGGCAAGTCCACGCTGACCAACACCCTGCTCGGCAGCGACCGGATGAAGACCGCCGCGGTGCGCGAGCACGATGCCCGCGGCCGCCACACCACCACCCACCGCGCGCTGATCCCGCTGCCTTCCGGAGCCTGCCTGATCGACACACCGGGCATGCGCGAGCTCAAGCCCACCGGCGAGGAGGAGCTCGCCGACGGCGGCTTCGCCGACATCGAGGCGCTGGCCGCCGAATGCCGGTTCCGCGACTGCGCGCACGGTCGCGAGCCCGGCTGCGCGCTGCGCGCGGCGATCGCCAGCGGGGTGCTGGACGAAGGCCGCTTCCTCAACTACCTGAAGCTTGGCGGCGAGCTCGCCGCCGCCTCGGACCGGCTGGCCTCGCGCCTGGCCGACCGGCAGGTCGCGAAGCTGCCTTCGCGTACCCCGCAGAAGCGGTCGGACGACCGCCCGGGCAAGCGCTGAGGCGTGGACGCCGCGTCGCCCGAGCTCGCACGCCACGCCGCGCTCGACGCACGCATGGTCGCGGCGGCACGCGGGATCCGGGTGCTGACGCTGGCAAGCTGGCCGGCGTCGGTGCAGCACGGTTTCCTTGCCGGCCTCGCGCAGGGCCGGCTGCAACTGCCGCGGGTCGACTATCCCCGCCACGATTTCAGCGACGCTCGCCGCGAGCTGGGGGCCGTCGCCGATGCCGCCGACCCGGCGCATCCGCTCGGCCGTTACCTGGTCGACTCGGCGCGGCAGTGGGACGTGGCCGCGCGCATGCTGGAAGCGCTGGGCACGCCCGAGGCCGGCGCGCTGTCGGTGGCGCTGTACGGCCGTCCGGACGACCCGCTGCCCGGCGGCGGGCCGAGCACGCGCGACGCCGCGCGGCATTTCATCGACATCGCCAACGAGCTCGACCGCGAACTGCTGGCGCCGGAAGAGCAGGTCGCGATCTCGGCCACCGCGCTGCAGTTGCAGCTGCAGAACGCGCTGGACGCCTTCTTCGGCGGGCGCGTGGTGGCGGTGGAACTGGACCCGGACATGATCGCCAAGGCGGCGGCCGGCGCGTACCGCATCCGCCTGCGCACCGGCGCGGCCTACACCGACTACGACCGCCGCCAGCTGCTGCACCACGAGGCGCTGGTGCATTCGCTGACCGCGCTCAACGGCCGCGACCAGGTGCGGCTGCCGAGCCTGGCGATGTCCTCGCCGCGCATCACCGCCACCCAGGAAGGGCTGGCGGTGCTGGCCGAGCAGATCACCGGCAGCATCGACATCGAACGCATGAAGCGCATCAGCCTGCGCACCGAGGCCATCGCGATGGCGATGGAGGGCGCGGACTTCCTGCAGGTGTTCGGGTATTTCCGCGATGCCGGCCAGGAGGCGGCGGAGAGCTTCTCCTCGGCCCAGCGCGTGTTCCGCGGGGTGCCGGTGGCCGGCGGCGCGGCGTTCGCCAAGGACACGGTCTACCTGCGCGGGCTGGTCGAGGTGCATACCTTCTTCCGCCACGCGCTGCGCGACGGCCGCCTGCGCCAGTGCCGGCGCCTGTTCGCCGGCAAGATGACGCTCGACGACGTGCAGGCCTTCGATCCGCTGTTCGATGCCGGGGTGCTCGCGCCGCCGCGCTGGCTGCCCGACTGGGTGGCGCGCGCGAACGGCCTGGCCGGGCAGCTGGCGTTCTCGTTGTTCGCCAACCGCATCCGACTGGACCGGCTGTCGGCTGCCACCGAACCGGGCAGCGGCGGCGCCGGCTAGCCGACGCCCGGGCGCGCGTCGCGCAGCGCCTTCGCGAACACGGCCAGGAAGCGGCGCGCGGCTTCCGACGGCGGGCGGTCCTCGAGGTGCACGCACTGCACCTTGAAACGCAGCGGCGGCGAGAACGGGCGGTGCGACACCGCCGGGCCGGCGGCCGCGCGCGCGGTGAACTCGTCCACCACCGCCATGCCCACGCCGTGCCGCGCCAGCTCGGCGGCGATGTAGAAGGTCTGGTTGGAGACCACTTCGTTGACCGTGATGTCCTGGCGCTGCAGCTCGCGGTTGAGCAGGTCGCCCACCGGACCGCCCGTGGTCAGGCCCACCAGGTCCCGTCCGTCGAGGACCCGCAGCGGCACGTGCTCGCCGACGCCGGGCAGGGCGGCGGGCTGGTACAGCAGCATCAGCTCGCCGGTGTCGATGTCGCGGCGCTTCATCCTCGGGTGCATGGGCGGGTCATAGGCGATGGCGATGTCGCAGCTGCGCTCGTACAGGGCCTGGAACAGCGCGTCGTGGTGCAGCGTCTGCACGTCGAAGGTGACGTCGGGATGGCGCGCGCGGAAGCGCGCGATCGCCAGCGGCGCGACGTGCAGCCCCAGCGAGGGCACGACCGCCAGGCGGATGCGGCCGCCGGCGAGGCTGCGCAGGTTGACGACCGTCTTCTGCAGCGAGGTCAGCCGGCTGAAGACCTCGGACACCTCGACGAACAGCGCGTGCGCCTGGTCGGTGGCGACCAGCCTGCCGCGCACAAGGCGGAACAGCTCCAGGCCCAGCTGCTGCTGGGTGTGCTGCAGCACCTTGCTGACCGAAGGCTGCGAGACGTGCAGGGCGCGCGCCGCGGCGCTGATGGAGCCGGAGGTGTAGACGGCGTGGAACACCTCGATCTGGCGGAAGCGCATGGCGGTGCGGCACTCCTGGATGGCAGCGGGCATGATCGTCGCCCGCCCGCCGCCTGTCGCGTGACTAAGGTTGTGCCGCGGTGCCCTCGCGGCGCGGATCGGCGGCGCCGCGCAGTACGCCGCCGCTCCGCGCCACGCCGTGCAGGCCCGAGTCCTCGCCGGCGCCCGCGACGATATCGATGCCACGGGCGGACAGCGCCGCGCGCAGCGCCGGCGCGAACGCGTCCGCTTCGCCGTTGAAGCGCGCCCCGCGCGCGACCAGGTTGGGCAGCGCGACCGCGTCCTGCAGCGGCAGGTCCCAGTACAGCCACCCGACCAGGGCCTTGGCGATGTAGGCCGGGATCGCATTGCCGCCTGGCGAGCCGATGGCGCCGGCGAAGCCGCCGTCGCGGTCGAGCACGATCACCGGCGACATCGACGAGCGCGGACGCTTGCCGGGCGCGATCGCGTTGGCCGCCGTCGCGCCCGGCCCCCAGGAGAAATCGGTCAGCTGGTTGTTGAGCAGCATGCCGCCGACCACGCGCCCGGAGCCGAAATAGGATTCGATGGTGGTGGTCATCGACACTGCGTTGCCGGCGGCGTCGACCACGACGAAGTGGCTGGTGCCGGCGGGCTCGTCGGTGGCGTCGGCCCCGTGCGCGGGCGCGCCGGGCGGCTGGCCGTGCGCGGGCCGCCCCGCCGCGGCATGCGTGCCGATCAGATCGCGGCGCCCGGCGATGTACTCGGGGTCGAGCAGGCCGGCCGCCGGCACCGGGCTGAAGCGGGGGTCGCCGACGTAGTGGTCGCGGTCGGCATACATCAGGCGGCTGGCTTCGGCGAACAGGAACCACGCCTGCGGATCGTCGGGGCCGCGCTCGGCGATGTCGGTGCCGTCGAGAAGCAGCATGAGCTGCAGCAGGCCGACGCCGCTTGCCGGCGGCGGTGCCGCGCACACCACCCGGGCACGCAGCGGGCGGCAGATCGCGTCGCTGCGCTCGGCGCCGCCGTGCCGCAGGTCGGCCGGGGTGACGCGGGCGCCATGGGGCGGCTCCGCGACGCGCGCAAGCAGGGCGTCGGCCAGCGGTCCCGAGCGCAGCGCCCCGCTGCCGCGTACGGCGATCGTGCGCAGGCTGGCGGCGTAGGCCGGATTGCGGAAGGTGTCGCCGACGCGCAGCGGGCTGCCGTCGGCGGCGGCGAACAGCGCCACCACGTCGGGCGCGGACGCCTGCGGGAAGTCGCCGGCGATGTGGCGGTGCAGGCGCGGCGTCACCGCGAAGCCGCGCTCGGCCTGCGCCGCCGTGGATTCGAACAGCGTCGACCAGTCCAGCACGCCGTGTTCGCCATGCGCGAGTTCAAGCGCGTGCAGCGCGCCGGGGACGCCCGTGGCGCGCCCGCTCAGCATCGCGTCGGCGCGCGACAGGACGTGCCCGTCGTCGTCGGTGAACATGCCCGGGCCGGCGGCCATGGGGGCGCGCTCGCGGCCGATCCAGCTGTCCACGCGCCCCGAGTCCGCGTCGTAGTGCAGCACGATGGTGCCGCCCAGCAGACCCGAACTCTGCGGCTCGACCAGGCCGAGCATGGCCTGTACGGCGACCGCGGCATCGATCGCGCTGCCGCCGCGGCGGAGCACCTCCAGGCCGGCTTCGGTCGCCAGCGGGTGCGCGCTGCTGACAAGCCCGGCCGCGGAGGCGTTGGCGTCGGCGACGGCGGCCGGCGGCACGGGCGCGACGACGCCTGCGCCTGCGCCGGTGCCGCAGGCGACGAGGCAGGACACGGACAGCGAGGCAAGCGCGCGGTATGCCGTGGAGAGCGATGCGTGCAGCGACGACGAGGCCAAGGGCGGGCTCCTGCGGAGGCCGGCGGCGGGCACGTCGCCGGAGGGAAGGGATGTTCCGAGGCTATCGCGATTGAATGCCGCACGCCCCCCGCTTTGCGGGGGTGGCCGATAACGCCAGGCTATGGCCGCGTCCATAGCCGCGCCGCATACCCGTCCGCAGGAAAGCTGGGCGACAGCCAGGGCCGCCTCGGGCAGTGTCGAAGCGCCCGGGGGGCATCGGACGACGACAGGAGACCACCACATGCGCAGGCGATCCATGCTGTCCCGCGCGGCGCTGTTCGCGCTCTGCCTGGCCGCCGCCGCGACGGCGCCGGCGCAGACGCGGCAGCTGCTCAACTACGAACAGATCCACAAGCCCGTCGTTGCCGAGGGCGGCATGGTGGTCAGCCAGAGCGCGCATGCCAGCCGGATCGGCGCACAGGTGCTGCGCGAAGGCGGCAACGCGGTCGACGCCAGCGTGGCCATGGCCTTCGCCATGGCCGTGGCCCTGCCGCGCGCCGGCAACATCGGTGGCGACGGCTACATGCTGGTCCATCCCGCGGGCGGGGCCGGCGCGGTTGCGATCGACTTCCGCTCGATGGCACCCGCGCTGGCCACGCTCGACGCCTATGTCGGCGAGGACGGGACCCTGCAGGGCCACGCGGCCGGCATCCGCGCCGCAGGCGTGCCGGGCACGGTGGCGGGCCTGGCGCTGGCGCACGAAACGCACGGCCGGCTGCCCTGGAAGCAACTGCTGCAGCCGGCGATCCGGCTGGCCGCGGACGGCATGGTGCTCAGCCGCGACGAGGCCTTCGCGCTGGACTGGGGCCGGGAGCGGCTGGCGCGCAGCGCGGCCGGCGCGAAGGTCTTCCTGCACGCGGACGGCTCAGCGCTGCGCGCGGGCGAGCGCCTGGTGCAGGCCGACCTTGCCTGGTCGCTGCGCCAGATCGCCGAACACGGCGCCGATGCCTTCTATCGCGGCGCGATCGCCGAGCGGATCGACGCCGGCATGCGCGCCCACGGCGGGCTGCTGCGCAAGGCGGACCTGGCCGCCTACCGCGCGATCGCGCGCGAGCCGCTGCGCAGCAGCTACCGCGGCCACGCGCTGCTGACCATGCCGCCGTCCAGCGGCGGCGGGCCGGGCGTCGCGATGACGCTCAACATCCTCGAGCGCTTCGACCTGGCGGCGATGGGCGCAGGCTCCGCCGATGCGCTGCACGTGCTGGCCGAGGCGACCAAGCGCGCCTGGCGCGACCGCCGGGCCCACGCCAATGATCCGGCGGCGTCACCCGTGCCACTGCAGGGCTTCGTGTCGAAGGCGTACGGCGCGTCGCGGGCGGCGGAGATCGCCATGGACCGGGCGACGCCCGCGGCCGCGGTCGGCGCCGGCGACATCTGGGCCCACGAAGCCCCGGACACCACCCATTTCTCGGTCGTGGACGGCGAGGGCGGCGCGGTCAGCACCACCTACACCATCGGCGCCGACTTCGGCTCGGGGGTGATGCTGGAAGGCACCGGCTTCCTGCTTGGCAACCTGATCGGCAACTTCTCGCTGCAGGCGCAGCTGGACGCCGCGCGCGACGGCCGCGAGCCGCCGGCGAACGCGCTGCGGCCGGGCAGCCGCCCGGTGTCGAGCATGTCGCCGACGATGCTGCTGCACGACGGCAGGCCCTGGCTTGTGACCGGCAGCCCGGGCGGCAACACCATCCCGGGCACGATCGTGCAGATGATCGTCAACGTCGTCGACTTCGACATGAACATCGCCGAGGCGACGTCGTTCCCGCGCATCCACCAGCAGGTCACCGCGCGTGGCGAGCTCGACATCGAGCGGGGGTTCAGTCCGGACACGCTGCGCATCCTGCGCGAGCGCGGCCACGAGCCGGAGCAGGGACAGACCATCGGCAGCACGCAGACGCTGCTGTTGGAGGCGTCCCGCGTGGAAGGCGCGGCCGATCCCAGGCGCCCGGGCGCGGCTGCCTTCGCGCAGTAGGCGCGCAGGCATAACCTCCCGCTATGGGATGGGGCAGAAAAACGAGGGCTGGCGAAACGGCAACGCCGCTAAAGTCGAATAAGGGGAGCGCGCGTGCGCGCCGGTTTGATGTCTTCGGAGGGAACACCACATGCACCATCGCCTGACCAAGCCGACGCTGCTCAGCGTCATCCTCGGCGCGACGCTCCAGAGCATGGCGTTTGCACAGCAGCAGGATGTCGCGGAGCCGGATACGCCGCCGCTGCAGACAACCACCACGGCCACTGCCACGGCGAAGGAGCTGGACGCCGTCGTGGTCGTGGGCAGCCGGCTTGCGAGCACGCGGACCGAGGGGCCGTCGCCGGTCCTGATAATGGACGAGGAGAAGATCGAGGCGACCGGCGCGATCTCCGGCGACGAGCTGCTGCAGGCGATCCCGCAGGTCGGCGACATGATGTTCAGCAACACCGACACCGCGTCCAACCTCAACGCGGCGCGCGGCGACGTGGGCTCGATCAACCTTCGCAACCTCGGCACCGGCAACACGCTGCTGATGGTGAACGGACGGCGCATGGTGCCGCACCCGGGCACGCAGACCGAATCGCTGGTGCCGCGGCAGACCGCCAACATGAACGCGATTCCGCTGTTCGGCACCCGGCGTGTCGAGACCCTGCTCGGCGGCGCATCGGCGCTGTACGGGTCGGACGCGGTGGCCGGTGTGGTCAACGTGGTCCTGGACACCCATTACCAGGGCTTCCAGGTGCAGGCCCAGTACGGCGGCTCCGAAGACGTCGACCTGCGCCAGGGCAACATCAATTTCAAGGCCGGCAAGTGGTTCAACGACGGCCGCACCCGCGCGACGCTGGTCGGCGGCTGGACGCACCGCACCGACCTGCCGGCCGATGCGCGCGACTACAGCGCCAACATGGATCGCCGCCCGCTGATGGAAGGCACCGAGTTCGAAGGCGTGACCGCGTTCGACGACCGCATCACCGGCTCGGCCTGGGGTGTGTTCCAGACCGTGGGCAACGCCAGCGTGCGCGGCCCCGGTGACGCGCTGGTCACCAATGGCAGCGGCCAGTTCCACATCGACCCGGTGGGCCACCACGGCTGCACCGCGCCGCTGGGCGGCGGGGTCTGCATCAACTCCGGCGCCCAGAGCACCACCCCCGACCGGCCACTGCGCTTCAGCCCCAACCACCAGCGCCAGATCATGGGCGAGCTGGACCGCATGAACGCGTTCGGCACGATCGAGCATGACCTCGACGACAACTTCATCGCCTTCGGCGAGCTGGCGTTTTACAAGGCGCGCTACGAAGGCATGCGCGAGCAGGCCGCGCCGCTGGGCGCGGCGCCGATCCTGGTGTCGAAGACCAACTACTACAACCCGTTCGGCGCGATGTACCTGCCCGACGGCTCGCTCAACCCGAACCGCCTGGCGGGCATCGACGCGCCGGAAGAAGGGCTGGACGTGCGCATGACCAGTTACCGGCCAACCGACACTTCGCGTCCGTACACGGTGGACGACGACCAGTACCGCGTCCTGGCCGGCGTACGCGGCATGGTCGGCGGCTTCGACTGGGAAGGCGCGGTGCTGTATTCGGCGGCGGAGACCACGGACACGCAGTACGGATCGATCAGCAATACGCTGTTCGCCGAGGCGCTGTCGTGGAACACGCCGGACGCCTACAACCCCTTCCTGGGCGGTAACCCGGCCGACTGGGGCGCGCCCCCGGAGCACGGCCGGAACCAGGTCGCGATCGATCACTTCACCGTGCCCGTGCTGCGCGAGAGCAAGGCGACCCTGTTCCAGATCGACACCCGCTTCATCCGCGAAGACCTGTTCCAGGTTCCGGCCGGCCACGTCGGCGTCGCCTTCGGTGGCGAGTGGCGCCGCGAAACCCTGGACGACGATCGTGATCCGCGCTTCGACGGCACCTTGACCTACACCAACCCGATGACCGGTGCGATCACCAGCGACGTGCTCGGCGCCAGCCCCTCCGGTGACAACTCAGGCGACCGCGAGGTCGGCTCGTTGTACGCCGAATTCGCGATACCGCTGGTGTCGCCGCAGATGGAAGTGCCGCTGGTGCGCGCGCTGGACCTGCAGGTCGCGGGGCGCTACGAGCACTACTCCGACTTCGGCGGCGTCGCCAAGCCCAAGGTGTCGCTGGCCTGGGACATCGTCGACGGCGTGATGTTCCGCGCCAACTGGTCGCAGAGCTTCCTCGCGCCGAACATCCTGCAGCTGTATTCCGAAGGCACCACGGTCAGCAACAGCCGCACCGATTACTACGTCTGCGAGGCCGATATCCGCAACGGCACCATCGACGGCGTGCACCGCTGCGGCCGCAGCTACAGCACGATGGCGGTCCGCAGCGGCAACCGCAACCTGGAACCGGAAACCGCCGAGACCTGGTCGGCCGGCTTCGTGTTCCAACCGAGGTTCCTGCCCGAATCCACGCGCATGACCTTCACCACCGACTACTTCGAGATCCAGCAGGAGGATGTGATCGGTATCCTCGGCGAGGCCACGCACCTGGCGCTGGACTACCTGCTGCGCATGCAGGGTTCGTTCAATCCTGCGGTTGTGCGGCTGGATCCGGACGAAGCACGGATCGCGCTGTTCGAAGGCACCGGGCTCGACCCGGTGGGCATGGTCGACCACATCGACGACCTCTACATCAACCGCTTGCCCCGGACCACGCGCGGCATCGACTTCGGCGTCGACTGGCGCCTGCGCACGGACACCGCCGGCACCTTCAACGCCAGTCTCAACGCGACGCGTCTGATCCAGATGTCGCAGGACCCCACCGCCGACGAGCTGCGCATCATCGAGGCGCAGGAGGCGGGGCTGATCGATGACAACTTCGACATCCGCAACGCCGGCAACCTGCTGGGCGTCAACGGCAAGCCGGAATGGCGCGCGACCTTCAGCGCCTCCTGGCGCAAGGACGGCTGGGGCCTGGGCACCTTCGTCAACCACACCGACGCCTTCGAATCGACCGGCGCGGTCTCCAACCTCGGCAATTACTACCCGGTGCCGAGCTGGACGACGACCAACCTCTGGGCCGAGCATCGCTTCAGCGGAACCGAGGGCTTCCTCGATGGCACCCGGATCCGCCTGACGGTGCGCAACATCGGCGATCGCCAGCCGCCGCTGACCCCGAGCGCGCTGGGCTATTCTTCGCTGCACAATGCGCTCGGGCGCGGTTACTACCTGACGGTGACCAAGTCCTTCGACTGATCGCCGTCCACGCGCGCGCCGCCGCCATGGATGGCGATGGCCTGGCGCACGGTCCCGGAATCCCCTCGGAGGCACCATGAAGCAACGCAGCAGGGCCGGTCGCGCCCTGGCACTGTTCGCCGTCGTCCTGTCGTGCTGCGCCTGGCTGCCGTCCGCGGCGGCCGAGGGCATCGAGGACCGGCTGCGCGGGTTGATGGACGAGCACGGCACGGTGGGCCTGGCGGTGGTGGTGGTCCGCGACGACGCCATCGTCTACAGCGGCAGCCTGGGCTGGAAGGACCTGGAGCAGCAGATCCCCCTCGACCGGGACGATGCCTTCCGCATCGCCTCCATCTCGAAGTCCTTCGTGGCCACTTCGATCCTGCAGCTGGCCGAGCAGGGGCGCCTGTCACTGGATGACGAGGTCGGCGGCCTGGTCGGCTTCCCGGTGCGCAACCCGACGTTCCCGGAGCGCCCGGTCACGCTGCGGATGCTGCTCAACCACACCTCGTCGATCACCGACGGCGAGCAGTACGGCAGCCTCGACGCCATCGACCCCGGCGCCGGCGGCGCCTGGCGGGAGCGCTATGCCGAGCGCGCGCCCGGTGAGCGCTACGAATATTCCAACCTCGGCTACAACATGGCCGGCGCGATCGTGGAACGCGTGTCCGGCGAGCGCTTCGACGCCTACGTGCGCGCGCACGTGCTCGAACCCCTGGACCTTTACGGTGGCCACCTGGTGGATGCCCTGGACCCGGACCGGATTGCGCGCATCTACCGCTGGCGCGAGGGCGAGGGCTTCGTGCGTTCGGAGGCGGCCTACGCGCCGCTGGCCGGTCGCCTGGACGGCTACGCCATGGGTCGCGACGCGCCGGTGTTCTCGCCCACCGGCGGGCTCAAGATCCCGGCGCCGGACCTGGCGAAGTACATGCTGATGCACATGAACCACGGCCAGTGGAACGGCGTGCGCATCATCAGCCCCGCGAGCGCGCTGGCGATGCAGACGCCCACCGTCGCCATCGACGACGGCAGCGGCGGCTACGGCCTGGCCATGCGCACCGACCGGACCCTGGTGCCCGGGGTGGTGCTGACCGGCCACACCGGATCGGCCTACGGCCTGTACAGCTCGATGTTCTTCGACGCGGAGCGGAAGTACGGCTTCGTCGTGATCACCAACGGCAGCCGCGGCGAGGAGGCGTTCCGGACGGCGGTCAACCGGGCGCTGCACGAGCACTTCATCGCCGGTCGCGAGGCGACGCCGGCCGCACCGGTCGCGCCCGTCGTCTCCGGCGCGGCCACGATGGACGCGGCGGGCATGGTCGATATCCGCAGCCTGGTGCCCGGCATGTCGCAGGCGATCGCCTATGCCGGCAGCGACAACTTCGTCGGTGCGCCGGTGGACGGCTACGAGGCGCCGCGCTGCTGGCTCAAATTGGAGGCGGCCGAGGCGCTGGCGCGTGTCGAGGCCGCGCTGCGCGAACGCAACCTGCGCCTGCACATCTTCGACTGCTACCGCCCGGCGCGCGCGGTGGCGCACTTCATGCGCTGGGTCGGCGATTCCGGCGACGTCGCCACCAAGGCCACCCACTACCCGGACCTGGACAAGCCGCAGCTGCTCGACGGCTACATCGCGGAGGTGTCGGGCCACAGCCGCGGCCACACGGTGGACCTCACCGTGCTGCGCTGCGACGACCGCGGCCTGGACTGCGCGCCGCTGGACATGGGCACCGGCTTCGACTTCTTCGGCACCCGCGCCAATACCGATTCGCCGGAGGCCAGCGCCGGACAGCGCGCCAACCGCCACCTGCTGCGTGACGCGATGGCGGCCGGCGGCTTTGCCAACTACCCCATGGAATGGTGGCACTACAGCTTCCAGGCCGGCACCGGGCCGGGGCCGCTGTACGACGTGCCGGTCAACTGAAGAAGTTGATGAACCCGGTGATGATCAGCGCGTTGCTGAAGTCGATGAAGAACGCGCCCACCAGCGGCGCGACCAGGAACGCGCGCGGCGCGGCCCCGTAGCGCTCGACCAGGGTGCGCATCACCGCCATCGCGTTCGCGGTGGTGCCGAGCATGAAGCCGATGAAGCCGCCGCCCATCACCGCGGCGTCGTAGTCGCGGCCCATCATCCGGAACACCACCAGGCAGAACGCCGCCACCATCGCCACCTGCAGTCCCAGGTTGACCAGCAGCGGGAGCGCCAGGCCGGCGAGCTCCCACAGCTTGAGGTTCATCAGCGCCACCGACAGGAACAGCGCCAGGCAGACGTTGCCGATCAGGTCGGTGGTGGGCACCGACATGCCGATCCAGCCGGTGGCGTCGTCGATGTTGCGGATCAGCGCGCCGACCAGCATCGCGCCGACGTAGGCGGGCAGGGTGATGCCGGTGGCCGAGATCAGGTCGCTGACCCAGCTGCCCAGCCACATCGCCACCAGGATCACCACGATGCTCTTCAGCGCGCCGTACTCGCGCTGGGCTTCGGTCAGCGGCGGGCCGGCGGCCTCGATGTCGTCGGGCGAGGTGTGGTCCTGCGGCCGCGAGGACACCAGTTTGAAGCGGCGGATCAGCACGGTGATCACCGGCCCGCCGATCAGTCCGCCAAGCACGATGCCCGACATCGCCGCCGCCACCGCGATCGATTCGGCGCCCTCCACGCCGGCCGCTTCGAACAGCGGCGCGAAGGCCAGCCCGGTCGCCGGGCCGCCGGTCAGCGTGGTCGAGCCGGCAAGGACGCCGAACAGCGGGTGCAGGTCGAAGCCCACCGCCACCGCCATGCCGAGCAGGTTCTGCGCCACCGCGAACACGGTGGCCAGGGCCAGGAACACCATCACCTGCTTGCCGCTGATCTTCAGCAGCCGCAGGCTGGCGTTGACGCCGATGGTGGTGAAGAACGCGATCATCAGCGGGCCCTGCAGCCCGGTGTCGAGCTCGAACAGCGTCGCGCCGCGGTCGTGCGCGATCCAGGCCGCGATCGCGAACACCAGCCCGCCGATCACCGGTGGCGGCAGGTTGTAGCGGCCAAGAACCGGGATCACGCGGCACAGCGCATAGCCCAGGAACAGGGCGATGCCGGCGAGGGCGAGGGTCTGGACGGCGTCGAGTTGCAGCATGGCTTCCTTCTCGGTCTACGCCGCCGGCACGTGGCAGGCGGCGCTCAGGGGCAGGTGCCCGGTGGCGGACGATGCTGGAGTACGCGTCCCGGGAGGGCATGTGCCGCATGGCCCCCGTCGATCACCGGCACGCCGTTGACGAACAGGTGCTCGACGCCCGCCGACAGCACGGCGGGCTTCACGTAGTCGGCCTTCGGGGCGTAGCGGTCGGGATCGAACACCAGCACGTCGGCGAACTGGCCGGCGCGCAGGAAGCCGCGGTCCTCGAGGCCGAAGGTGGTCGCGGCCAGGCCCGACGAGCGATGGATGAAGGCCGCCAGCTCGATCACGCCCGCGCCGGCGACGAAACCGGCGTACTTCTCCGGGAAGGTGGCGTGCTGGCGCGGATGCCCGTCGCCGCCGTCGGAGGCGGTCATCACCCAGGGCTGGCGCATGAACAGTTCGACGTCGTCGCGGCGCATGTTGAACGAGGCGATCCGCTGCGCCGAGCCGGTGCGCCCGGTGCCACCCTCGCGGATGATGCGCAGCGCGGCCTCGACCGGATCGAGGCCCTCGGCGTCGGCGAACCCGCGCAGCGTACGCGCGCTCCAGGGCCAGCCGGTGCCGGTCATCAGGATCGATTCCGCGCCGCCGCGGCGCTGCAGGTTGTCGCGGATGTCCTCGCGGATGCGCGCGGCGGTGGCCGGGTCGTCGAGCCGCTCGAACAGCGCCGGGCGGCCGCCGTCCACCGCCCAGCGCGGCAGCAGCGCGGCGCCCAGGCTGGTGGACGAGGCCAGCCACGGGTACTGGTCGGCGCTCACGCGCTGGCCCCCGGCGCGCGCGCGCTCGATGCGCGCGATCACCGCGCCGGCGCTGCCGTGGACGTCCGCGCCCAGCGCCTTGATGTGGGCGATGTGCACCGGCAGGCGCGCCCGCCGGCCGATCTCCAGCGCTTCCTCGATCGAACCCATCAGGCCAAGCGAGTAGCTGGATTCGTCGCGCTGGTGGGTGTCGTAGACGCCGCCGCGGACGGCCGCTTCCTCCGCCAGCGCGACCACTTCGTCGGTCGTGGCGAAGCTCTGCGGCGCGTAGAACAGGCCCGCCGACAGCCCGAAGGCGCCCTCGCACATCGCGCCCGCGACCAGGCCGCGCATGCGCGCCAGTTCGGCCGCGTCGGGCGCGCGCGCATCCTCGCCCAGCACCTGCCTGCGCACGGGCCCCAGGCCGACATGGGCGGCGACGTTGGTGCCGGTGCCCGCGGCCTCGAGCGCCGCGCGTTCGGCGGCGATGTCCGGCGTCCCGCCGCCGTCGATGCCGATGAAGATCGTGCTCACCCCCTGGTGCAGCCAGGGCAGCAAGCGCCGCATCGCCGGATCCGGCGAGCGCAGGTAGGTGTCGGGATGCGTATGCGGATCGATGAAGCCGGGCGACACGACCATCCCGCCGGCATCGATCGTGCGCGCCGCGCGGTAGCGCTGCCGCAGGCCGGGGCCGACTTCGAGGATGCGGTCGCCGCGGATCGCGACGTCGGCGGCCCGGCCGGGCCCGTCGCCACCGTCGAACAGCAGGCCGCCGTGGATCAGGACGTCGGCTTCGGCTTCGGCCGGGCCCGCGGCGGTGGGCGGCTGCCGCGGCGGGCCGACGCATCCGGCGAGCAGCAGCAGGCCGGGCAGGCAGGCGACCAGGCCGCGGGCGGCCCTCATGCGGCGTGCGCGTCCCTTGCGCGCGTGCCGCCACCCCACAGCGCCGGTGCCGGCGGCTGCAGCAGGCCGTCGCGCATGGCCACGCCGCCGGCGTGGTCGTCGCGCAGCCACAGCGGGCCGTCGAGATCGACGAACTCGGCGTGGCGCGCGAGATGCCATGCCGGGGCGATCGCCAGCGAAGAGCTGATCATGCAGCCGACCATGATCCCGAAGCCCTGCGCGCGCGCCGCGTCCAGCAGCTCCAGCGCGCCGGTCAGGCCGCCGGTCTTGTCGAGCTTGATGTTGACCACCTGGTAGCGGCCGCGCAGGCGCGCCAGGTCGTCGGCGGTGTGGCAGGACTCGTCGGCGCACAGGCGCGTCACCGGAGCGAAGCCGAGCAGGGCGTCGTCCTCGCCGACAGGCAGCGGCTGCTCGACCAGGTCCACCCGGGCCTCCGCGAGCACCGGCTGCATCGCCTGCAGCAGCTCGAAGGACCAGCTTTCGTTCGGATCGACGATCAGGCGTGCGGCGGGCAGGACCGCGCGCACGGCGCGGAGCTGGGCGGCGGGGTCGGTGGCGTCGACCTTGATCTTGACCAGGTCGAGGTGTGCGAGCGCGTGCGCCGCCGCGGCCATGCGCTCGGGGGTATCGAGGCCCACGGTCTGCGCGCAGACCAGCGGCGGCACATCGGGCTGGCCGAGCAGCGCGGCAACCGCCGCCCCCTGCTGCCGCGACTCAAGGTCCCAGAGCGCGCAATCGAGCGCATTGCGCGCCGCGCCCGGGGACAGCAGTTCGCGCAGTCCGCGACGGTCCAGGCCGCCGGCGATGGCCGGGGCCAGCAGCGCGGCCTGGTCGATCACCGAGGACACGCTTTCGCCGTAGCGGGCGTAGGGCATCGATTCCCCGCGGCCGGTGCATCCGTTGCGGCTGACCGTCGCCACCACCACCTCGGCCGAGGTGCGCGTGCCGCGCGAGATCCGGAACGGCGTGGCCAGCGCGTGGCTGGCGTGCGCCAGGCTCAGCACGGCACGGATTCCAGCAGCCGGTCGACGATCCGCGCCACGCCGTCGCGCATCGGGTCCTGCGCCGGCAGCCCGAGCAGGTCCTCGGCCTCGCGGCAGGCACGCTCGGCGCCGGCCGGGTCGAGCTTCGAGGTGTTGAGCGCCAGGCCGACCGCGGCCACGCCGGGGCTGGTCAGCCGCGCGGCGGCCAGGTTGGCTTCCAGCGTGGCGGCCAGGCCGGGCAGCGGGTAGTGGCGGAGGCCGCGCATGTGCGGTCGGCCGGGTTCGTGGCACAGCACCAGCGCGTCGGGCTGGGCGCCGTGCAGCAGGCCCAGCGACACGCCCGCGTACGAGGGATGGAACAGCGAGCCCTGGCCTTCGATCAGGTCCCAGCCGCCGTCGTGGCGGTCCGGCGACAGCCACTCGATGCCGCCGGAGATGAAGTCGGCGACGACCGCGTCGATCGGGATCCCGCGCCCGGCCACGAAGATGCCGGTCTGGCCGGTGGCGCGAAAATCGGCGGCCAGGCCGCGGCCGCGCATCTCCGCCTCCAGCGCGAGCGTGGTGTACATCTTGCCGGTGGAGCAGTCGGTGCCCACGGTCAGCAGGCGGCGCCCGGCGCGCCTGGCGCCGTTGCCGACCGGCGTGGGCGGGGGTGTGCGGGCGTCGAACAGGTGGCGGCCGTTGCGGCGCGCGGCGTCGACGATCGCCGGGTGCGAGGCCAG
Organism: Luteimonas sp. A537; assembly: GCF_054052065.1. Taxonomy (NCBI): domain Bacteria; kingdom Pseudomonadati; phylum Pseudomonadota; class Gammaproteobacteria; order Lysobacterales; family Lysobacteraceae; genus Luteimonas; species Luteimonas renzhihongae. The sequence continues at coordinate 803,262 of NZ_JBSVRH010000001.1, read as the reverse complement.
GCGCTCGTGCAGGCCGGACGCGACGTTCATGCCGGCGTCCAGCGCCGCCACGATGTCGGCGACCGAGTCCGGCCCCAGCCGGCCGCCGGCGTTGGCCACGCCGATGACCATGGTGTTGGCGCCGGCAGCGCGGGCCTGCGCGAAGTCCAAGTCGGGCACCTGCACGCTGGTCCTGCAGTCCGGTCCGCGGAACTGGCCCACGCACCACTCGGGCCGGAACTGCACCAGCCCGCGCGCGGTCTTGGCGGCGAGGTCGTCCGCGGCGTTGCCCAGGTACAGCAGGAAGGGCGGCGGCCAGTGCGATGGGCCTGTGGCGGATGGGTCTGCGGCGAAGGAGGTGGCGGGCATGGCCTGGTGCGTCCTGTGCGGCCCGGTAGGGCAGTGGGGGGGGAACTCCATCTTCGGCCGTGGGCACATGCCCCGCCATTGAAAAGATGCCCGCCGCGCATAACCACGGGTTATGGCATCGCCGGGCCGGCCCGGCCCGGGGAGCTAGAATGGAAGGCCCGCCAGGACCGCAGCCACGCCATGACCGAACAGCCGCCCGCCAGCCCGTCGTCCAGCGAAGAATTCAAGCAGGCGGCGCTGGACTACCACCGCGTCAGCCCCCACGGCAAGATCAAGGTGGTCCCGACCAAGGCCCTGGTGACCCAGCGCGAACTGGCCTTGGCGTACTCGCCGGGCGTGGCCTACGCCTGCGAGGCGATCGTCGCCGACCCCGACGAGGCCAGCACGCTCACCGCCCGCGGCAACCTGGTGGCGGTGATCTCCAACGGCACCGCGGTGCTGGGCCTGGGCGACATCGGCCCGCTGGCCAGCAAGCCGGTGATGGAAGGCAAGGGCGTGCTGTTCCAGAAGTTCGCGGGCATCGACGTGTTCGACATCGAACTCGACGAGCGCGACCCCGACAGGCTGGTCGAGATCATCGCGGCGATGGAACCGACGTTCGGCGGCATCAACCTCGAGGACATCAAGGCGCCGGAGTGCTTCATCGTCGAGCGCAAGCTGCGCGAGCGGATGAACATCCCGGTGTTCCACGATGACCAGCACGGCACCGCGATCATCGTCGGCGCGGCGCTGATCAACGCCCTGGAGATCGCCGGCAAGCGCATCGACGAGGTCAGGATCGCGCATTCCGGCGCCGGCGCGGCCGGCATCGCCTGCCTGGACATGCTGGTGGCGCTGGGCGCGACGCCGGCGAACATCCTCGCCGCCGACCGCGACGGTGTGATCCACACCGGGCGCGAGGGCATGGACCCGGACCGCGCGCGCTATGCCCGCGACACCGGCAAGCGCGCGCTGGCCGAGATCGTGGACGGCGCCGACGTGTTCCTGGGCCTCTCCGCCGGCGGCGTGCTGACACCGGAGATGGTGAAGACCATGGCCGCGCGTCCGGTGATCCTGGCGCTGGCCAATCCCCACCCCGAGATCCTGCCCGATGTCGCGCGCGCCGCGCGCCCGGACAGCATCATCGCCACCGGCCGGTCCGACTATCCGAACCAGGTCAACAACGTCCTCTGCTTCCCGTACATCTTCCGCGGTGCGCTCGACGTCGGTGCCACCGAGATCAACGAGCGGATGAAGCTCGCCTGCGTGCACGCGATCGCGGACCTGGCCAAGCGCGAGTCGTCCGACCTCGGCGCCGCGTACGGCGGCGACGTGCTGTCCTTCGGCCCGGACTACTTCATCCCGCGGCCCTTCGACCCGCGCCTGCTGATGACCCTGGCCCCCGCGGTCGCGCAGGCGGCCATGGACTCGGGCGTGGCGCGCCGCCCGCTGGCCGACGTCGACGCCTATCGCGAGAAACTCGGCCAGTTCGTGCACCGCACGGGCCTGGTCATGAAGCCGGTCTACGAGCGTGCACGCGCGGACGTAAAACGCATCGTCTACGCGGAGGGCGAAGAAGAGACCGTGCTGCGCGCGGTGCAGTCGGTCGCCGACGAACAACTGGCGCGGCCGATCCTGATCGGCCGGCCCGAGGTCATCGCCCAGCGCATCGAGCGCCTGGGCCTGCGCCTGGAGGAAGGCCGCGACTTCGAGCTCACCAACATCCACGACGACCCGCGCTTCGGCGACTACTGGCGCCAGTACCACGCGCTGACCGAGCGTCGCGGCGTGACCCCGGACGCGGCCAAGAACCTGGTGCGCTCGCGCGCGACCCTGATCGCGGCGCTGATGGTCGAGCGCGGCGAGGCCGACGGCATGATCTGCGGCCTGGTGGGCCGCTACCACAAGAAGCTCGGCTACCTGCGCACCGTGTTCGGGCTCGACCGTGGCGTCGCCGGCACCTCGGCCATGACCGGCGTCATCAACGACCGCGGCGTGTGGTTCTTCCTCGACACCCACGTGCAGGTCGATCCCACCGCGGAGCAGATCGCCGAGGCCACGCTGCAGGGCGCCTACCGGCTGAAGCTGTTCGGCATCGAGCCGCGGGTGGCGCTGCTGTCGCACTCCAACTTCGGCAGCCACGACAACCCGAGCGCGGCGAAGATGCGCAAGGTGCGCGAGATCCTGGTGAAGCGCGCGCCGCGCCTGGACATGGACGGCGAGATGCAGGGCGACACCGCCTGGGACGCGGTGCTGCGCGAGCGCATCTGCCCCAACACCACGCTCACCGGGCGGGCGAACATGTACGTGCTGCCCAACATCGACTCGGCCAACATCGCCTACAACCTGGTGCGGGTGATGACCGACGGCGTGGCGCTGGGCCCGATCCTGATGGGCATCGACCACCCCGCGCACGTGCTCACCGCCGGAAGTACGCCGCGGCGCGTGGTCAACATGACCGCGATCACCGCGGTGGAGGCGCAGATCCGCGCCGCGTATCGCGGCAGCGCCGGATCCGCGGGCGCGCCCGGCGCCTGATGCCTAGCCGGCCCGGTCGAGCCTGCGCAGCAGTTCGACCAGGTGCGCGGGGTCGTCCTTCAGCACCACCGCGTGGGCTTCGGGCAGGGCGTCGGCCCCGTCCGGCGGCTCTGCGCCGGTCAGGATCACGCAACAGGCGGCCGGGGCGTGGCGACGCACCGCGTCCAGCGCCTCCCTGCAGGACCAGCCCGGGAGGTTGAGGTCGCATAGCACCAGGTCGGGGACGAAGCCGTCCAGGGCCGCGGCGAGCGCGCTTTCACGGTGGATGCTGCGGCATTCGATCCCGACCCCGGCCTCGCGCAGCGCGAATTCGGTCAGCTCGGCGTCGTCGCGCGAATCGTCCACGATCAGCACGCGGATCATCGCGACGTCAGCCTTCGCCCGGGGACTCGTTGAGCACCGCCCAGAACTTGCCCAGCGTGCGCACGGCCTCGAAGAACTGGTCGACGTCGACCGGCTTCACCACGTAGGCGTTGACGCCGAGGTCCCAACTGCGCGCGAGGTCGTTCTCTTCGCGCGAGGACGACAGGATCACCACCGGCATGCGCTTGAGGCTCTCGTGCCTGCGCAGCTCGGTCAGGACCTCCAGGCCGTCCATGCGCGGCATCTTGATGTCGAGCAGCAGCACGGCCGGGTCGCCCTCGGGGCGGTCGGCGAACTTGCCGCGGCGGAGCAGGTAATCGAGCGCTTCGACGCCGTCTTCGACGTGGACGATGGGGTTGGCGAGATGGGCGTCGCGAAGGGCGTCGATGGCCATCTCGGCGTCGTGCGGGCTGTCCTCGGCGAGGAGGATCGTGCGGATGGCGGTCATGCGGTCTGGTTCCGTTGGCTCAGGTCGAGGTTGGCTGGGAGAGTGAAGTGGAAGGCGGCACCCTTGCCGGGCTCTGCTTCCGCCCAGATGCGGCCATTGTGACGCGTGACCACGCGCTTTGCGCTGGCCAGGCCGATGCCGGTGCCGGTGAATTCGCTGGGGGCATGCAGGCGCTGGAACACGCCGAAGAGCTTGCCGGCGTAGGTCATGTCGAAGCCGGCGCCGTTGTCGCGCACGGTGAACACATGCTCGCCGTCCGCGCCCGTGGCGTGCTCGACGGTGACGCTGGCCGGCTCGCTCTGCATGCTGTACTTCACCGCGTTGCCCATCAGGTTGCCCCAGAGCTGGCGCAGCATGTTCTCGTCGGCCACCAGCACCGGCATCGGCCCGACGTGCCACTGCACGTGGTGCTCCGGCGCCTCGGCCGCGACGTTGCTGTCGAGCATCGCCCGGGTCTCCTCGACCAGCGACTGCATGTCCACCGCCTGCAGGCGCAGGGCGCTGCGGCCCAGGCGCGAGTAGACCAGCAGGTCGTCGATCAGTTCGGACATGCGCTTGGCCGAGCCGCCGATCACGCTGATGTAGTGCGCGCCCTTGTCGTCGATATCCTCGCCGAGGTGGCGGCGCAGCTTGTCGGCGAAGCCGGCGATGTGGCGCAGCGGCGCGCGCAGGTCGTGCGAGACCGAATAGCTGAAGGCCTCGAGCTCGCGGTTGACGTCGGAGACCTGCTCGACCTTGCCCTCCAACTGGCGGTTCAGGTCGCGGATGTGCTCTTCGCTGGCCTTCTGCAGGCTGATGTCGCTGGCGGTCACCAGGGCGACGGTGTCGTCGCTGTCGGGAAGCTCCATCAGCCGCGCATTGATCAGCATCACGCGCTGCATGGAGTCGGCGGTGCGTAGGGTGAGCTCGTAATCCCAGAGTTCGCGATCACGGCCGCAGACGTCGCGCAGCCGGCGCAGCGTTTCCTCGTCGTTCCAGGCGCCGGAGCCGACCTCGGACAGCAGGCGCCCGCGGGCATCCTCCTCAAGTCCGAAGAGTTCGCTGAAGGCGGCGTTGTGCATCACGATGCGCAGCGTCTCGTCCAGCAGCACGATCGGCTCGCGCACGGTGTCGAGCACGGCCGCGGCACGCAGGTTGGCGCGCTGCGAGGCGACTTCCGCGTGGCCGCGCCGGTCGGAGTCGCGGGCGGCCAGCGTGGCCAGGCCCATCAGCAGCAGGATCTGCGCGAACAGGGTGGCTCCCGAGAGCCACGAAGCCTGGATGCGCGCGCGGTCGGAGATCGCGGTCCGCTCGGCGAGCAGGATCCGCTCGGCGCCCACCATCTCCGTGATCGGCGCCTGCACTGGAAACTGCTCCGCCAGCCGCTGCAGCTCGCTACGGTCGATCCGGCCATCGGCCGTGACCAGGCGATCGATCTGGTCCAGGCGCTGGCTGACGCTCTGCCGGAGCTGGCCGATGCGCACCTGCTGGTCGGCCGAGTCGCGGGTGAGCTGCTCGATGCCCGCAAGCGTCGGCTCGACCACGTTGCGGCTGTACTCCAGGCGCTCTTCGAGGACCGGCGCGTCGGCGCCAAGCGCACGCCCGAGGGTGACCGCCTCGATGTCGCGCACCGCGGCGCTGAGCGCGTGCAGGGCGGCTTCGGCCTCGAGCGTGTGCGCCACCATCGTCTCGGCGTCGCGGTTGCGCTCCTCGGCCATGCGCAGCAGCAGGAACGGCGCGACCACGATCACGAGCACGGCCAGCACCAGCAGCGGAATGCGCCAGCGGGTGGCGACCAGTGGCTGGGCGGCGGACTGCATCGGCGACGGGTTCCCCTTGGGTGGTTCGGTGCACCCGGCGCGCAGCGGCGCCGGCCAACCGCAGGATCATGGTCCAAGCAAGTGCCATCAGGCAAACGCGCTGGCCGGCCCCGGCGGCGGCGCTGGTAGAATCGGGGGTCCCAAGACCCACGACAGACACGGCCGGTGCGCCGTTGCGGAGCAGAGCATGAACAGCTGGCTGAACGACGTCCTCGAGAACGACCCGGATCCGACCGAGTCCCGCGAGTGGCTGGAGTCCCTGAAGGCGGTCATCGACGCCGAAGGTACCGGGCGCGCCCACCAGCTGCTGGAAGGCATGGTCGAGCTGACCCGCCGCGCCGGAGCCCACCTGCCGTTTGCGCCGACCACCGAGTACATCAATACCATCCCGCCGCACCTGGAGCCGAAGATCCCCGGCGACCAGACCATGGAATGGCGCATCCGCTCGATCATCCGCTGGAACGCGATGGCGATGGTGGTGCGCGCCAACCGCAAGCCCGGCGACCTCGGCGGCCACATCGCCAGCTTCGCCTCCAGCGCCACGTTGTACGACGTCGGCTTCAACCACTTCTGGCGCGCGCCTTCGGAAGACCATCCCGGCGACCTGCTCTATATCCAGGGCCACTCGTCGCCGGGCATCTATGCGCGCTCCTTCCTGGAAGGCCGCATCAGCGAGTCGCAGATAGACAACCTGCGGATGGAGGTCGACGGCCGCGGCATTTCTTCCTATCCGCACCCCTGGCTGATGCCCGACTACTGGCAGACGCCCACCGTGTCGATGGGCCTGGGCCCGATCGCCGCGATCTACCAGGCGCGCAACTGGAAGTACCTCGAGGCCCGCGGCCTGATGCCGAAGTCCGACCGCAAGGTCTGGTGCTTCCTCGGCGACGGCGAGACCGACGAGCCGGAGAGCCTGGGTGCGATCTCGATCGCCGGCCGCGAAGGGCTGGACAACCTGGTCTTCGTCATCAACTGCAACCTGCAGCGCCTGGACGGCCCGGTGCGCGGCAACGGCAAGATCATCCAGGAGCTGGAAGGCAACTTCCGCGGTGCCGGCTGGAACGTACTCAAGACCATCTGGGGCAGCTACTGGGATCCGCTCCTGGCCCGCGACAAGGACGGCATCCTGCGCAAGCTGATGATGGAAACCGTCGACGGCGAGTACCAGAACTGCAAGGCCTTCGGCGGCAAGTACACGCGCGACAACTTCTTCGGCAAGTATCCCGAGACCGCGGCGATGGTCGCCAACCTGTCCGACGACGACATCTGGCGCCTCAACCGCGGCGGCCACGACCCCCACAAGGTGTACGCGGCGTACCGGAGCGCGGTCGAGACCAAGGGCCAGCCCACGGTGATCCTGGCCAAGACGGTCAAGGGCTACGGCATGGGCTCGGCCGGCGAGGCGCTGAACCCGACCCACCAGACCAAGAAGCTCGATGACGAGGCCGTGCGCGCGTTCCGCGACCGCTTCAAGATCCAGCTCGACGACGAGCAGCTGAAGGACGGCGCGGTGCCGTTCTTCCACCCCGGCGAGAAGTCCGGGGAAATCGAGTACATGAAGGAGCGCCGCGCCGCGCTCGGCGGCTACCTGCCGCAGCGGCGCCGCAAGAGCACGGAGACGCTCGTCGCGCCGAAGCTGGAGGTGTACGAACGCCTGCTCAAGGACACCGGCGAGCGCGAGATCAGCACCACGATGGCGTTCGTGCAGTCGCTCGGCATCACGCTGCGCGACAAGAAGGTGGGCCCGCGCGTGGTGCCGATCGTCTGCGACGAGGCGCGCACCTTCGGCATGGAAGGCCTGTTCCGCCAGATCGGCATCTACGCGCCGGACGGCCAGAAGTACAAGCCGGTCGACCGCGACCAGCTGATGTACTACCGCGAGGACGCCACCGGCCAGGTGCTGCAGGAAGGCATCTCAGAGGCCGGTGCGTTCGCCTCATGGATGGCGGCGGCGACCAGCTACAGCACCAACGACCTGCCGATGCTGCCGTTCTACATCTACTACTCGATGTTCGGCTTCCAGCGCATCGGCGATGCCGCCTGGCAGGCGGCGGACATGCGCGCGCGCGGCTTCCTGCTCGGTGCCACCGCCGGGCGCACCACGCTCAACGGCGAAGGCCTGCAGCACGAAGACGGCCACAGCCACCTGTTGGCCGGCGCCATCCCCAACTGCCGCGCCTACGACCCCACCTTCGCCGGCGAAGTGGCGGTGATCCTGCAGGAGGGCATGCGCCGCATGCTCGACGAGCAGCAGGACGAGTACTGGTACCTGACGCTGATGAACGAGAACTACGCCCACCCGGCGCTGCCCGAGGGCGCGGCCGAGGGCGTGATCCGCGGCATGTACCTGCTCAAGGACGCCGGCAAGCCGAAGAAGGGCGAGCTGCGCGTGCAGCTGATGGGCTCGGGCACGATCCTGCGCGAGGCGATCGCCGCGGCGGAGCTGCTGGACAAGGACTTCGGCGTCACCGCCGACATCTGGTCCTGCCCCAGCTTCACCGAGCTCAGCCGCGACGGCTTCGACGTCGAGCGCTGGAACCGCCACAACCCGGAAGCGAAGAAGCCGCGCAAGGCCTACATCACCGGGCTGCTTGAGGGCCGCCAGGGCCCGGCGATCGCCGCCACCGATTACGTCCGCGCCTTCGCCGACCAGGTCCGCGCCTTCGTGCCGATGCATTACACGGTGCTGGGTACCGATGGCTTCGGTCGTTCGGACACCCGTGCCAACCTGCGCCGCCACTTCGAGGTCGACCGCTGCCACATCGCCCACGCCGCGATCGCCGCGTTGGCGAAGGACGGCACGATGACCGCCAAGGACGCGGCGCGCGCGCTGAAGCTCTACAAGATCGACACGGAGCGCCCGAACCCGCTGCACGCCTGAGTCCACGGACTTCCGGCGGGGGGGCTGCCTACCGCCGGAAGAGCTTTTTGCCACGGATTTACGCGGATAAAGCAGAAGCTTTTAAAGCAGAAGCTTTGAATTACTTCCCGCGATCATTTGCTCCGCCCTCGCGACGCTGTGGCAAAAGCGCCCCGGCCGGATCCGCGTAATCCGCGTTGATCCGTGGCAAAAATGCTTTTGCTCCTGTCCGCCTTCAGTCCCCGGCGGCGGGCCGCATGTCGCCGGTCTCGATCAGCCGCTGGTGCCATGACAGGGCCTCGCCCAGCAGGTGCGGCGTGTGCTTGCCGTAGCCGTCGCGGCAGGCGCGGTCGAAATAGTCCTGCAGCATCGGCCGGAAATCCGGGTGTGCACAGTGCGCGATGATCTGCTTCGCACGCTGCGTGGGCGAGAGTCCGCGCAGGTCGGCCAGGCCCTGTTCGGTCACCAGCACCATGGTGTCGTGCTCGGTGTGGTCGACGTGGCTGGCCATCGGCACGATTCCGGAGACCTTGCCGCCCTTGGCGGTGCTGGGTGACATGAACACCGACAGGTAGCCGTTGCGCGCGAAGTCGCCCGAACCGCCGATGCCGTTCATGATCCGGCTGCCGGCGATATGGGTCGAATTGACGTTGCCGTAGATGTCGGCCTCGATCATGCCGTTCATGGCGATGCAGCCCAGGCGACGGATGATTTCGGGATGGTTGGAGATCTCCTGCGGCCGCAGCAGGATGCGCTTGCTGTAGAAATCCACGTTGGCGGTGAATTCCTCGATGCCCGCCGGGCTGAGCGAGAACGAGGTCGCCGACGCCATGCGCAACGTGCCGTCCTTGAGCAGGCCCAGCATGCCGTCCTGGATCACCTCGGTATAGGCGGCCAGTCCGCGGAAGCCGCTGCTGCCGAGGCCGGCGAGCACGGCGTTGGCAATGTTGCCCACGCCCGACTGCAGCGGAAGCAGTTGTTCCGTCAGGCGGCCGCGGCTGACTTCGTGGCGCAGGAATTCGATCAGGTGTCCGGCGATCTGCTCCGACGCTGCATCAGGCGGATTGAAGGGCGAGTTCCGGTCGGGAGCATGGGTTTCGACCACGGCCACGACCTTCGCAGGATCCACGCGCAGATAGGGTTCGCCGATGCGGTCATCCGGATGTTCGAGCAGGATCGGCTTGCGGTGCGGCGGCAAGGCGGTGCCGTGATACACGTCATGCATGCCATCGAGTGCGGCTGGCTGCCAGCTGTTCACCTCGAGGATGACCTTGTCGGCCTGTTCGAGCCAGGTTTTGTTGTTGCCGACCGACGACGAGGGAATGAGGCTGCCGTCTTCGCGGATCCCGGACACTTCCACCACGGCCACGTCGATGTCGCCGAAGAAGCCGAACCAGGTGTGCTGGGCGACGTGGCTGAGGTGGATGTCGATGTAATCCAGGGTGCCGGCGTTGATGCGGTCGCGCACGGCGGGGTCGGACTGGTAGGGCAGGCGCAGTTCCATGCCCTCGACCTTGGCCAGTGCGCCATCAAGCTCGGGTGCGGTGGAGGCCCCGGTCAACACCTTGATGCGAAAGCGCTCGCCCGCGGCGTTGGCGCGCTCCATGCGCGCCGCCAGGGCCTGCGGCACCGCCTTGGGATAGCCCGCGCCGGTGAAGCCGCTCATCGCCACCGTCACTCCCGGCTTGATCACCGCCGCGGCCTCGTCAGCGGACACCACGCGGTCGCGGAATAGGGGGTGCTGGATACGTTCGGTCACGACGGGGGCTCCGGGAATGGTTCGAGCCTCACATTTTAGGGCCTGCGAAGAGGTCCTTCGGTCGCGCACGGGGATGCACCGTTGCAACGCAGAGGCCCCCGCAAGCGGGGGCCCCGTGGTCACACTGTTGCTGCCGGTGGATCAGCGGCCGTCGCGGTCCGCATCGCCGGGCAGGCGATTCTCGACGCGGTGCCAGGCGTCCTTCACCGCAGCCTTGGCGTCCTGCCAGCCAAGGCGCGACTCGCCCTTGGCCTGCTCCCAGCCGCGCTCGAGTTCGGACTCGGTCTGCGGGGACCACGACGCCTGCGGACGCGAGGTGCGTGCCTGGGTGCCGTAGCGGTAGGCCGAGCGATAGTCGTCAAAACCGAAGCCGTCGCTGTAGTAGTCGGTCTTGTCGTACTGCTTCGAGTAGTGCTGGTCGGTGTCCTCATATGCGCTGTAGGTGCGGTCGGTGCGGGCGTAGGCGTCTTGCACCGCGGGACGCGCCGTGTCCCAGTCCAGGCTCGAGTCGCCGCGGGCCTCGTTCCAGCGCTGCTGGAGCTGCGGCTCGGCCTCGTTCCACTCGCGCTGGCCGGACTCGTTGCGGTATTCGGTGCCCATGCGGTAGGCGGGCGCGTAGTCGCGGTCGAAGTCGCGTTCGCCCTGGTAATACTCGCGGCTGCCGGCATCCTGTCGCCAGTATTCGACTTCAGCCGTCGGGTCGACGCGCTCGGCCAGCGACTTGCCGCCAGCGGCACCGCCCACGGCACCGATGCCGCCTCCGACCAGGGTGCCGATGGGACCGAAGAGGCTGCCGACCGCGGCACCGGCAAGTGCGCCGGCCGTACCGCCTGCGGCGACGCCGACGGGATGCGAGCCCGGGGCGCCACTGATCGGGTCGCGGTTTGCGTCGGGGGAAGAGTCTCGATTGTTCATCTGTGCATTTCCTGCCGTCTGGGGGAACGTCGACTGTGGCGCGCGGCCGGTTGTGGTGGCGTGGAGGCTGCGCGCAGACGCGGATAACATTTGCCTGCGCGCAAGCCATTCAGGGAGAAAAGGTTTTTCTTCCGATTGAGGGGGCTTCCGGTGGATTGCTCCGGGAGGGTTCGCGCTGCCCGCCGTGGACGCAGGGGGGGGTGCCCAGCCGGATTATTCGCGTCCTGCTCCCAGATCCGGCCGCCGGCCATCCATGGCCGGCTCTGGGCATCCCCCCCTGCATCCACGGCGGGCCCGGACCTTTTTCGCGGTTGGGGGGAGGAAGGCACCGCTCCCGGAGCCAAAAAAAAGACACCGGCGCGTGGCCGGTGTCCGTCGGGTACCGCGGTTCCCGGACTTATTCGGCCGGGTCGACCCTCAGGCCCGTGGTATCGACATCGGTCACGCCGTCGATCCCGGACGCGATGCGAAGGGCCTCGTCGATCTGCGCTTGGCTGTCGACATCGCCGCTCAGGGTGACCACGCCGTTGACCGTCTCGACGTCGACCTGCAACCCGGCGACATCTTCGTCCGCGAGCAGGCTGGTCTTGACCTTGGTAGTGATCCAGGTGTCGTCGACAGGCTGGTCCGAATCACCCTTGGCGCGCTCGGTCTGCGGGTCGTTGTCATTGGCGACGGCGCTGCCACCGGCAACGAGCAGGGCGAGAGCGGCCGCGATGAGACCGGAGTGCTGGATGCGCGTGTTCATGTTCGATGCTCCGCTGTGGTGTGAGCTGGCGATGTTCCAGTGGCGTGCATCGACGTGACGTGAGCGGCGCAACCGTGGATGAATGCAACCGGGTTCATCCGGATTTCGCACCGGGTCGCAAACACTGTCCCGACCCCACGATAAAGAGGTGCCCCATGAAACACGCAAACAGCCTGGCCATCGGTCTTTCGCTCGCACTTTGCGTCGCCGGCACTGCCGTCGCCCAGGACGCGCGCACGTCCGCGGATGCCATGACCGCTCCCCAGGTCCAGGCAACGCTCGAAGCCCAGGGCTATACGAAGATCAACGACGTCGAGTTCGAAGACGGCGTCTGGAAGGCCGATGCGCGCAGCGCCGATGGCCAGCGCGTGGAGCTGCGCATCGATCCGGCCAACGGCACCGTCTATCCCGAAGACAAGGTCGCGGGCTTGAGCGAAGCCGACGTGCGCGCGAAGCTTTCGGCTGCCGGGTACGCCAAGGTGCATGACGTCGAGTTCGACAATGGCATGTGGACCGCCGAAGCCGACGACGCCAACGGCAAGAGCGTGGACCTCACCCTGGATCCCGACACGGGGCGGGTGGTTGGCAAGGCTCGCGACTGAGGCTGCGCGGTGGCATCGCGTGGCAAACCCCAGCGACGATGACGGGGCGCCTCCGGGCGCCCCGTTGCGCCTCGGTCAGGCGGAGTCGCCTGCGTCGGCAGCGTCGCGGAAATAGGGTTCGACGCTGCCGTTGATCTTCATCGTCATCGGATTGCCGCGACGGTCCAGCGCGCGACCCACGGCGACCCGGATCCAGCCCTCGCTGATGCAGTATTCCTCGACGTTGGTGCGCTCGTCGCCGTTGAAGCGGATGCCGATGCCGCGCTGCATGGCCTCCTCGTCGTAGTGGGGACTGCGTGGGTCGTTGCTGAGGCGGTCGGGCGGGGTGGTCTGGGTCATCGTTGATTCCGTGCTGGAGCGCGATGCGTGCCGGAGGGCGCGCGGCGCAAGAGGATACCCGGGCGCGGCCGTGGACGCCGCTCAGGCGGCCGGGCGCCCCTCGGGCGCACCGCGGCCCAGCAGGTCCGGAAGCGGGTCGCCGTCGGCAGTGAAGCCCAGGGATACGGAGTTCAGGCAGTGGCGCTCGCCGGTGGGCGGCGGGCCATCGGGGAAGACGTGGCCGAGGTGGCTGCCGCAGCGCGCGCAGACTTCTTCGACCCGCACCATGCCGTGGCTGCTGTCGCGCACGTAGCGGATGTGCGCGGGCTCCACGGGCGTGGTGAAACTGGGCCAACCGGTGCCGGAGTCGAACTTCGCGCTGGCGCGGAACAGCGGCAGGCCGCAGAAGCCGCAGGTATAGGTGCCCTCGCGCCTGTTGTCGAGGAAGGCGCCGCAGAACGGGGCCTCGGTCCCGTGCGCGAGCAGCACGCGGCGGGCCTCGTCGTCGAGGGCGTCGCTGAGCATGCGGCGGCTGGCATCGTCCGGCGGGGAGAGGTTGAAAGCGGTCATGCGCGGCTCCTGCGGGGGATCATCGCGTCCATTATCGCCCCCCACGGCGTTGCGGCGCCCCTGGCGGCGGGCATTGGCGATGACCGCGCGCATCTGCGCACGGTCGCGATGCCGGGAGATGGGCACCGCGCCGAGCACGATCGCGCGCTCGCGCAACTCGGCGGTGACGTCGTAATGGGCACCACTGGTCTTGTCCTGGAAGGCATGCCTCGGCATGCCCAGTGCGGTGGCAAACGCATGCAGCTCATCCAGCGTGTCGGCCATCAGGTGCGCCCAGCGGCGGCCGCGCCAGAATGTCACGGCGTCGTCGACATAGACCGCCATCGGGCCGTCAGTCGCCTCTGCTGGAGAGGTCGCGACGGATCCAGTCGTCGACCAGGCGCTTCTCGTGGCGCAGCGCGTCGCCCATCGCCACCGTGCCCCCGGCCCGCTGCAGGAACCCGAGGTCGGTGAGCTCGCGCTCTCCGCTGTCCACAACCTTGCCGGCGGCGTCGAAGCGCGTGTAGGCCAGGTCGATTCGCGGCGGGTAGATGTCGCGGACGATGCGCACATGATCGCTGCGCCCGGCGGCGGGTTCGAATTCGCCGGCGCGCTTGATGTCGGTGATCTCGACTTCAAGGCGCTCGCCGGGCGCGAGTGCCGCGGTAGCGCGCCGCGCAAGGTGCTTTGCGATGGTGCGGACCCAGTCGCCGTGCCTGGCTTCGAACCTGTTGCGGCTGAAGCGCAGTTCGCTGAATTCGGCCGGATCCGACCATGACACGGCCACCGGGCCCTCCTGCTCCAGGCTGCGCGGATAGTCGGGATCGGTCACGTTTATGGCCGCGGCCGTGCCTGCCAGCGACAGGGTGGCCACGAGGAAGGTGGCGGCGATGAAACCTGGAATGCGTCGGGCGCGAATCATGGCGGCGCTCCTTGCGGCGAGGAATTCCAGTCTGCTACCGGCGCCGACGGGCTGCAATCAATGTGCGGCCGGCGGACAAGCAGTGTTCAGAAGCGGGGCGAGCGCGTCCCATGCGTGCGTGGCGATCGCCGGCTGCGCGGCGGCGGTGGGATGCAGGTTGTCGTCCTGGAAGCTGGTGCGGTCATGGGCGACGGGCTCAAGCAGGAAGGGCAGCAGCGGGATGTCGAAGAAACCCGCCAGTCGTTCGTAGACCTGCTCGAAGCCCCGCGCGTACTCGGGGCCGAGGTTGGGCGGCATGCGCATGCCGACCAGCAGCACCTCGGCGCCGACGTGCTGCGACGCACCGATCATGCGCGCCAGGTTGCGATGCAGCTCGGCCAGCGGCAGGCCGCGGAGAGCGTCGTTGGCACCGAGTGCGATCACCACCACCGCGGGATGATGATGCAGGACCTCGCCGACCACCCGCGCCGAGCCGCCGGCGCTGGTCTCGCCGCTGATGCTGGCGTTGGCGATGCGGCAGCCGGGGTATTCATGCGCGATGCGCCCGGCGAGCAGCGAAACCCAGCCTTCATCGGCGGCCAGGCCGTAGCCGGCCGACAGCGAGTCGCCCATCACCAGGACCGTGCGCCGGCTGTCGTCACTGCCGTCGGCCTGCCGGGCGGACGCGGGCGGCGCGGCAATGAAGGCAAAGGCGGCCAGGGCCGGCAGCAGCATGGACAGGGCGCGCACCGGCAGGCGTCGCCCGGGGGGGAGGGTTCCTCGCAGCATCCGCGTTCTCCGTTTCGCGCCGTGGCTTCGCGACAGGAACACATGATGCCCGAGTGTCCCGCCGTGCAGCCCTCGACGTCGCATGCACCGGCTTGCAGGTGTCCGGCGCCGGAAGCCGGGCCTGAACGCCGGCGTGCCCCCGCCGCGGGCCTTTCACGTTGCATGGTCCGCGGCTCGCGCAGCATCGCCGCATCATCTGCCGGAGGATTGCCGAATGACGCCTGCCAAGCCACTTGCCCTGATGCTCTGCATGATCGGGACGGCGCTGCCGACGGCGTACGCGCGCCAGGACGCGCCGCCGTCGCAAGAGGCTGCCGCCACGGTGCCTGCCACGCATCCCGCGAACGATGCCGCCGCGGCCAGTGGAGATGACGCGATGCTGCGTGCGCAGGTGCTGCTGGATCGCGCGCATTTTTCGCCGGGCGAGATCGACGGCCACGGTGGCGGCAACACGCAGCGTGCGATCAGCGCATTCCAGCGCAGTCGCGGACTGGAGGCCAGCGGCGAGCTGGACGAGCCAACGTGGAAGGCGCTGGACATGGATGCGGCGCCGGTCCTGGTCGAGCATGTGATCACGGCCGCCGATATGGCGGGTCCGTTCAAGCCGCTGCCTGCCGACATGATGGAACAGTCCCGGCTGGAGGTGCTCGGCTTTGAAAGCGCGGCGGAGGCGCTGGGCGAGATGTTCCATGCCAGTCCGGGCCTGTTGCAGCGGCTGAACCCGGACAAGGACCTCGCCGTCGTGGGCACGCGCATCGTGGTGCCCGCGGTCGACGGCGGCGCACCGCTGCCGGCGGTCGCGAAGGTGGTGGTCGACAAGTCCGACTCCGTGGTGCGGCTGCTGTCCGCCGATGGCGGAGTCGTCGCCCAGTACCCTGCATCGACGGGCAGCGAACACGATCCGCTGCCGATCGGCGAGTGGACGATCAAGGGCGTCGCGCGCGATCCGACCTTCCATTACAACCCCGAACTGTTCTGGGACGCGGATCCTGCGCACGCCAAGGCCACGCTCGCACCCGGGCCCAACAATCCGGTTGGCGTGGCCTGGGTGGACCTGTCCAAGGAGCACTACGGCATCCACGGCACGCCGGCCCCGGCACACGTCGGCAAGACCGACTCCCACGGCTGCATCCGGCTGACCAACTGGAACGTGCTCGCGCTTGCGGCCGCGGTCGGGCCCGGCATGCCCGCGGTGCTGCAGGAATAGCGCATGAAGTACCTGGCCTGGATCTTTGCCGGCCTGCTGCTGGCCGCCGCCCTGCACGTGGCGACGGTGCCGCCCGCGGAGCGTGCGCGCATCCTGCGGATCGCGCCGGCGCCGCCTGCGATCGATCCGTCGACGCAGCCGGCTGCAGGCGTTCCCGCGCCAGCGACACCAGGGCCCACCGCCGGGACCACAACCACAGCGGCAACAGGCAAACCGGCGGATACGCGCATCGAGCCCCGCCCGGGACTTCCGCCGGACCGCAGTGGAGGCGCCGACGTCGTCGGCCAACCGCCCTCGGGCCTGATGCTGCCGGTCCGGGGCGTGGAGCCTTCGCAGCTCTCGCCGACGTTCGAAGATGCCCGCAGCGAAGGCCGCGTCCACGAGGCGCTGGACATCATGGCGCCCGCGGGCACGCCGGTGCTGGCGGTGGCCGACGGCCACGTCGAGAAGCTGTTCGACAGCCGACTGGGCGGGTTGACCATCTACCAGTTCGACCCCGACGCCCGCCATGCCTACTACTACGCGCACCTGGAGCGCTACGCGCCCGGGCTGGCGGAGCAGCAGCAGGTCCGCCAGGGCCAGGTCATCGGCTATGTCGGCAGCAGCGGCAATGCCGATCCCGCCGCGCCGCACCTGCATTTCGCCATTTTCGTGCTGGGCCCGGAAAGACAGTGGTGGAAGGGCACGCCGATTGATCCCTACCCGTTGTTCGCGGCCCGGCGCTGAGCTCTTGCGAGAGCACCGGGCGACGCCCGCAGGCGACGGCAAGCCTGCCGCGCGCGCAGGGCCGATATCCTTGGCGTCCCCCGCACCAGGAAGCTTCCATGGCCGAACAGGCATCGACCGATACTGCCCGCACTCCCGCGCCCGCCCTCGTCGCGCAGTCCCTGGGCAAGCGCGTGCAGCTGCCCGGTGGCGAACTGGTCATCCTGGACGGCGTCGGCTTCAGCATCGCGCAGGGTGAAAGCGTGGCGGTGGTCGGGCCTTCGGGCTCGGGCAAGAGCACGCTGCTGTCGCTGCTTGCGGGCCTGGATGCGCCAAGCTCGGGCACGGTGACGGTCGATGGCGCGGCGCTGTCCACGCTCGACGAGGATGGCCGCGCAAAGGTGCGCGGCGACAAGGTCGGCTTCGTGTTCCAGAACTTCCAGCTGCTGCCTTCGCTGACGGCGCTCGAGAACGTGATGCTGCCGCTGGAGCTGCGCGGTGACGCCGATGCGGAATCGCCGGCACGCACTATCCTGGGTCGCGTCGGCCTGGGTGAACGCCTCGCTCACTACCCCCGGCAGCTGTCGGGTGGTGAGCAGCAGCGCGTGGCGGTGGCGCGCGCCTTCGTCACCGGGCCCTCGCTGCTGTTCGCCGACGAACCCACCGGCAACCTCGACACCACCACCGGCCAGGCCATCATCGAACTGCTGTTCGCGCTCAACCAGGATGCCGGCACCACGCTTGTGCTGGTGACGCACGACGAACACCTCGCCGCTCGCTGCGGGCGCACGCTGCGCATCGAAGGCGGGCGCCTGGTGGCCGACAGCGGCCCGGCGGCATGAAGGTCGCGCGGCTTGCCTGGCGCCAGCTGCGGCGCGACCTGGCCTCGGGCGACGTACGCATCCTGCTCGCGGCGCTGGTGCTCGCGGTGGTGGCGGTGACCGCGGTCGGCTTCGTCACCGATCGCGCCGCGCGCGCGCTGGCCATCGAGGCCAACCGCCTGCTCGGTGGCGACGCCGTGCTGCGCGGAGACGCGCCGATCGAAGGGCCGGCACGCGAAGCGTCGCGGGCCGCGGGTTTGCTGCACGCGGATACGGTCGAACTCGACACCATGGTGCGTGTCGGCCGGGGCGCGGAAGCGCAGCTGAAGCTCGGCGAGCTGCGCGCGATCGGCGAGGGCTTTCCGCTGCGCGGCGAATACCGCATCGCCGCTGCCGACGGCGTCGAGCGCGTGGCCGGTGGCGTGCCTGCACCGGGCACGCTGTGGATGAGCCGCGGCGGCGCCGAGACCCTGGGCGCCAACATCGGCGACCGCGTCGGCATCGGCACCCTGGAACTGCGGCTGGAGGCCCTGGTGCTGCAGGAGCCCGATGCCGCGCTCGACTATTTCAACGTTGCGCCGAAGGTCTTCATCCATCCCGATGACCTTGCCGCCACCGGCCTGGTGCAGGAGGGCAGCCGGATCCGCTACCGGCTGGTGGTTGCGGGCGACGCGGGCGCGGTTGAGCGCTTCACCGCCGTTGCGCGCGCCAACCTCGCGCGCGGACAGCGGCTGGAAACGGCCGCCGACGCGCGCCCCGAAGTGCGCTCGGCGCTTGATCGTGCAGGGCGCTTCCTCGGGCTGGCCGCGCTGGTGTCGGTGGTCCTGGCCGCGGTGGCGGTGGCCATGGCCGCGCGCCGTCACAGCGCGCGCCACCTGCAGGGTGCGGCGGTCATGCGCTGCCTCGGCGCCAGCCAGGCGACGCTGGCCGGCATCCACATCGGCGAGCTGCTGCTGCTCGGGCTGATGGCCTGTACCGCGGGCGTGGCCATTGCCTGGGGGCTGCAGTGGCTGATCGGCGGCTGGCTGGCCGGCATGCTCGGCATCGATATCCCGCCGGCGGGCGTGCTGCCGGCGCTTGGCGGCTATGGCGTGGGCATGGTGGTGCTGCTGGCGTTCGCGGTGCCGCCGGTGCTGGCCCTGCGCCGGGTGCCGGCGCTGAGCGTGCTGCGCCGCGACCTGGATCCCACCGAGCCGGCGGCGCTGGTCGTGCTGGCCGCCGGTGTCGCCGGGATTGGCGCGCTGCTGTGGTGGCAGGCGGGGTCGGCGACGCTCGCGATCGCGATGCTGGCCGGCATCGCCGCCACCCTGGGCGTGCTGGCGCTGTTGGCCTGGCTGATGATCCTGGCCGTGCGCCGGCTGCGCACGCGCCTGCGCGGTGCCGCGCGCTATGGCCTGGCCAACGTCAGCCGCCGCGCCGGCACCAGCATCGCCCAGGTGTCCGCGCTCGGCCTCGGCCTGATGGCCCTGCTGCTGCTGACCTTCGTGCGCACGGACCTGGTCGGGCGCTGGCAGCTGGCGCTGGCCGAGGAAGCGCCCAATCGCTTCATCGTCAACGTGCAGCAGGACCAGCTGGATGGCGTGGCCACGATCGCCGCGGGGCAGGGCCTGGCCGAACCGGTGCTGTACCCGATGGTCCGCGGGCGCCTGGCCACGCACAACGGCGCGGCGGTCAGCGGCAGCGACTTCAGCGCTGGAGAGGGTGGCGATGAGGACTCCCGCCGGGCGCAGCGCCGCGCCGACCGCGAATTCAACCTGTCCACCGCCACCGCGCTGCGTGACGACAACTGGGTTACCGCGGGCGCGTTCTGGGGACCGGGTGGTGGCAAGGGCACGGAGCTGTCGGTCGAGACCGGCTTCGCCGAGTCGCTGGGCTGGGCGCTGGGCGATCGCGTGGCCTTCGACATCGCCGGCCGCCGCATCGAGGGCCGGATCACCAGCCTGCGCGAGGTCGAGTGGGAGAGCTTCCGGCCGAACTTCTTCGTGCTGTTCTCCCCAGGCGCGCTGGACGCCTATCCGGCCAGCTGGATCACCGCGGTCAGCGTGCCGCAGGGCGATACCGCCTTCACGCGCGCGCTGGTGCAGCGCTACCCGAACGTCTCGGTGATCGACATCGACGCACTGCTCGAGCAGGTGCGAAATACCGCCGACCAGGTCTCGACCGTGGTCGAAGTGG
The DNA here is from genome assembly GCF_054052065.1 of Luteimonas sp. A537. Lineage (NCBI taxonomy): Bacteria > Pseudomonadati > Pseudomonadota > Gammaproteobacteria > Lysobacterales > Lysobacteraceae > Luteimonas > Luteimonas renzhihongae. The sequence goes on along the minus strand of NZ_JBSVRH010000001.1, from coordinate 783,438 downwards.
TGTTCTGGTTCGCGCTCGCCGCCGGCCTGCTGGTGCTGCTGGCGGCGATCAGCGCCAGCCAGGACGAGCGCCTGCTGGAAGGCGGGGTCATGCGCGTGCTCGGCGCCAGCCGCCGCCAGCTGCGGCTGGCGCAGGCTTCGGAGTTCGCGGCCATCGGCCTGCTCTCGGGCCTGGTGGCCTCGGTCGCGGCCTCGGTGCTGGCCGGCGTGGTGGCCACGCAGGTGTTCGACCTGCCTTGGGAGCCGGACATCGCGATGGCGGTGCTCGGCGGCCTGGCCGGCATGCTCGCGGCGCTGGCGGCCGGGCTCTGGGCGACGCGGCGCGTGCTCGACGCGCCACCGGCGGTGACCCTGCGCGAACTGCAGGGCTGATGTTGCAGCCCGCCACGCGCCGGTCCGGCGCGTCGTGGCGGGCCCTGATCAGCCGGTGACGGCCTCGGCCTCGGCCTCGAAGCGCCGCGCATAGCTGCGCTCCTCGGCCACCGCGGCCACGTCGTCGTCGGGGCTGTCAGGCGCGCCATACACGGCGTAGGCGATCGTTCCGTCCTTGCGGCCGATCTGGCGCAGGCGGTAGCGCGGCTGCCCGCTGCCGGTATCCGGGGGATAGTGCGTGGGCGGGGTTTCGGCATCGATATCCAGCTCGCTGTTGTCGATGGGGCCGCCGACGAAGAGTGCGCGCATGCGTGGTTCCTTGTGGTCCGGGATGGGCCGATGCTGGCAAACCCGGCATTCGCGCCGGATGAAGCAAGCGTTTGCGGACCGTGCACGGGCGGGCGGCGCACTACAATTCCGTGCATCTTCGAATCGAGTCCCCAACCCTCAATGACCACCCACGGCGATGCCGCCCTCGACGCACTGCTCCTTCCCTTCGCCGACGGCACGCTGGCCCGCGAGGCGGGTGCGCTGTTCCTGCGTGCCCGTGCTGGCGCTGCGCTGCAGCCGCAGGACTGGCCGGGGCTAGCGTGCGAGAGCGTATTCAAGCCGGATGCCGAGGCCCTGCTGCGGGCCGGTTTCACGGTGACCGATGGACTCGCGGAGAGCTCCTCCGACGCCGCCGCCGCGGCGGATATCGGCGCCGACTTGGGCGAACGGCCGTTGGTGTTGCTGCTTCCGCCGCGCCAGCGCGACGAAGCGCGTGCTGCATTCGCCGAGGCCCTGGCGCGCGCGGCGCCGGGCGCGTACGTGGTCGCAAGCGTGGCCAACGATGCCGGCGCGAAGTCCGCCGAGGCCGATTTCGCACGCATCGCCGGTCCGGTCAGCACGCGCAGCAAGCACAAGTGCCGCGTGTTCTGGGCGCGCGCCGGGCAGGCCGGTTCGGAACCGGCGCTGGCGGCGCAGTGGCGCGGGCTCGACGCGCCGCGACTGATCGAAGGTGGCCGTTTCCTGAGCCGGCCGGGCGTTTTCGCCTGGGATCGCGTCGACCCGGCGTCTGCGCTACTCGCCCGGAACCTTCCAGCCGACCTTGCTGGCCGTGCCGCCGACCTCGGCGCCGGCTACGGCTACCTGTCGGCCGAATTGCTCGAGCGCTGCCCCGGCATCACCGCCCTGGACGCGTTCGAAGCCGACGCCCGCGCGCTGGCCCTGGCGCGGCACAACCTCGCCGGCCATGCGCCGCGCGTGGCGCTGGGTTTCCACTGGCAGGACGTGACCGCGGGCATTGCGACGGGCTACGACGTGCTGGTCAGCAATCCGCCGTTCCACGTACCCGACGGCCGCGAGCGTCCCGACGTCGGCCGCGCTTTCATTGCTGCAGCCGCCCAGGCGCTGCGCCCCGGTGGCAGGCTGTGGCTGGTCGCCAACCGGCACCTGCCCTATGAAGAGGCGCTGGGCGCCGGCTTCGGCGACGTGCGCCTGGTAGCGCAGGAGGGCGGGTTCAAGGTGGTGGAGGCGGTGAAGTCCACGGGCGCCCGCCCGCCGCGGCCCGCGCGTGAGCCACGTGAGCCGCGTGGCACCTGGGATGCGCGCGAGGCGCGGATGCGGCGATGAAGCTGGTCAAGACGCTGGCCAACCTGGGCCATGGCAGCCGCAAGCAGGTGGCGCTGATGTTCCGCGAAGGCCGGGTGACCGATGCCGCGGGCGAGGTGCTGTACGCGGACGACCAGCCCGACCGGGCCGACGTGCGCGTGGACGGCGAGCCGCTGGACCCGCCGCCGGGCCTTCTGCTGATGCTGCACAAGCCGGTCGGCTACACCTGTTCGAAGAAGGACCGCGGTCGCCTGGTCTACGACCTGCTGCCGGAGCGCTTCGCGCTGCGGCAGCCGACGTTGTCGACGGTCGGGCGCCTGGACCGCGAAACCAGCGGCCTGCTGCTGATGACCGACGATGGCCAGCTGCTGCACCGGATCATCTCGCCGAAGTCGAAGCTCGCGAAGGTGTACGAGGCGACGCTGGCGCAGCCGCTGCGCGGCGACGAAGTGGCGGCATTCGCCAGCGGCACGCTGATGCTCGAGTCCGACGACACGCCGCTGCTGCCGGCGGAACTCGAGGTCCTGTCGCCCACCCGCGCGCGACTGACCCTGCACGAGGGCCGCTACCACCAGGTGCGGCGGATGTTCGCGGCGGTGGGCAACCATGTGGCGGCCTTGCATCGGAGCCAGGTGGGCGGTCTGTCGCTGGCGGACCTCCCGGAAGGCGAATGGCGACTCCTGGCCCCCCCCGCCCGCGAACAACTCTGGCTCTTGTAGGAGCGGCTATAGCCGCGAACAGATCGCCGGAACTGCCACCAGCTTGATTGCGCGGGTTTACGAGTGCAGGCGCGCGCCGCAGGATCCGGCTGGCGGGGGGAGTGCTCCGCCCCGCCGCCAGCCATCCATGGCTGGAAGCGGGGGCGTGGGCCATCCATGGCCCACTCTCCGCACTCCGCCCGCCATCCGGCTCCTGCACCACCGTCGCCGCGCTGTTGCGGCGAAAATGCCGCGTACCGGTGGGCTCTAGAAACCCTCCGAAGCCCGCAGACCCCAGCTCCTGGCTCCTCGGCCTTGATCCTGATCCCGCCTCTCGCCCTGCCGCAGCTCCGACGACCGCCTAGAACAGATCACGCCAGCCGGCATGCCCCAGCTTCTGCAGCGTCTCGATATTGCGCTCCACGATCTCGTCGGGATCGGGAAACGCCTCGACCGCGCGCGAGACGCTGTCTTCGCGGAGAAGATGCAGGGTCGGCCAGGGCGAGCGGTTGGTGTGGTTGGCAATGTCGTCCGGCTCACTGCCGGCGAACTGGTACTGCGGGTGGAAGCTCGCGACCTGCAGCTCGCCTTCGAGGCCGAGTTCCGCGACCAGCGCGTCGGCGGTCTCGAGGAAGTCGTTGTAGTCGAGGAAGTCAGCCAGCACGTGCGGATGCACGATCAGCGTCGTGTCGACATTGGCCGCCGGCGTGTCGCGCAGGCGCGCCAGCTCCTCGCCGAGTTCGCCGAGCAGTGCCACCTCGTCGCGAGCCTCGCTCAGCACCATCCGCACCTGGTCCTTGTTGACCACGGCCTTGGCGAAGGGGCAGAGGTTGAGGCCGATGACGGCGCGTTCAAGCCAGCGCCGGGTGTCTTCGAGCGGATCCATCAGTCGCGGAAGTTGTCGAACTGCAGGGGAAGCTCGAATTCCTTGCTCCGCAGCAGCGCCATCGCGGCCTGCAGGTCGTCGCGCTTCTTGCCGGTCACGCGCAGCTTGTCGCCGTTGATCTGGGTCTCGACCTTGAGCTTGGCGGCCTTGATCTCGGCGCCGATCTTCTTTGCCAGGTCGCGCTCGATGCCCTGCTTGACGGTGACCTTCTGGCGCGCGCCGGCGAGGTTGGTCTCGACGTCGCCGAACTCCAGGCAGCGGGTGTCGATCTTCCGCGCCGCGAGGCGGGCACGCAGGATGTCGGTCATCTGCTGCAGCTGGAACTCGCTTGGCGCGCGCTGGGAGATCACCGCGTCCTCGCGTTCGAAGGAGGCGTCGATGCCCTTGAAGTCGAAGCGCGTCGTCAGCTCGCGGTTGGCCTGGTCGACGGCGTTGGTCAGCTCGTGGGTGTCGACTTCGGAGATGATGTCGAAGGACGGCATGGCGCGGTAACCACCTTGGGATGAAGGGGCCTCAGGGTACCGCAACGCGATCGGCGCGGGCCTCGTGCATCATGTGCGGCTCGCGCCCGCAGCGGCGTTCCCGGAGCGCCACCCGTGCACGATTCCGCCGCCGACGCCGTGGCCGCGCGCGACCACCGCCGCGCCATCGCCGCGATGCTGGTTGCGGTCGCCGTGCTGTGCGTGATGGACGCCTGCATGAAGCAGTTGGCGGGTCACTATCCGCCGATGCAGGTGGCGGCGCTGCGCGGACTGGTGGGCTTGCCGCTGGTGCTGGCCTGGGCGGCCGCGACCACCGGCCTGCGGCCGCTGTTGCGCATCCACTGGCCGCTGCACCTGTTGCGAGGCGTGCTGGGCGTGGCGTTCCTGTCGTGTTTCGTTGCCGGCCTGCGCGACCTGCCGATGTCGACCGCGTACGCGATCACCTTCGTCGGGCCGCTGCTGGTCACCGCGCTGGCGGTGCCGCTGCTGCGCGAACACGTCGGGCCGCGGCGCTGGACGGCGATCGTGGTCGGCATCGTCGGTGTGCTGGTGGTGCTGCGGCCGGGCGGGGAGGGCGTGCTCACGCACGCGGGCCTGCTGGTGCTGTTTGCCACGGTCTGCTACGCGGCATCGGTCGTGATCGTGCGCATGCTGGCGCAGCGCGACAGTGCGCAGTCACTGGTGTTCTGGTTCCTGGCGATGGTCGCGATCGGCGCCGGGCTGCTGGCCTGGCCGCAGTGGGTGCCCTTGCGCATCGCCGATGCCTGGCTGCTGGCCGGCATCGCCGTGTCCGGCACCCTCGGGCAGGTCGCGCTGACCCACGCGTTCCGCCTTGGCCAGGCCTCGCTGATCGCACCGCTGGAATACACCGCGCTGCTGTGGGTGGTGCTGCTGGACCTGCTGCTGTGGCAGGCCCTGCCCGACGGCATGACCTGGCTGGGCGCGGCGATCATCGTCGTCAGCGGGCTGTACATGATGCGGCGGGAGCGGGTGGTCAAGGCGCAGCCGGTGGCAAACGACGGAAGCTGATCCGGATTGCCGCGAGCGGCCGGCACCGGAAACGGAAACGGGCCCCGCAGGGCCCGCCTCCATCGGTTGCGGGGGCCAGCGATCAGAAGCGCGCGCCAACGCCGACGCCGAGGACCACCGGGTCAAGCTTGGCCTCGCCGGCGTCCACGCCGTTGATCTTCACGTCGGAATCGGCCTGGAAGTAGCGCGCATCGGCGCGCGCGAACCAGGTCGGGGTGATGTTGACGTCCATGCCGACCGTCGCCACCGCACCCTTGGCGGTCTCTATGCCGACGCGGTCGCCGGTGGGCGTGGCGCTCTCGTTGTCGTAATTGGTCTCGTGGTAGCCGAGGCCGACGAACGGGCGAATGGTGCTGTCCGGGGTGCCGAAGCGGTACTGGCCGCTCAGCGAGTACGGCTGCGCATCCACGCTGCCGACCTTGCCGCCGCCGGCATTCACGCGCTGGCCATAGCTGTCCGCGGCCCAGGCTTCAACGCCCCAGTTGTCGGTGATGTGGTACGTCACGCCAAGCGTGGGCGTGCCCTCACCCTCGAATTCGGTGCGGGTACCGGCGATCTCGGGGTTGCGGGTCGGTTCCACCATCGAATAGCCGGCGACGACGGAGACGCGCTTGTCGGCGGTGTCGCCGGCGTCCTGGGCGAAAGCGACGGGGGTGGCGGCGATGGCCAGTGCGGCCGGAATCAGGAACTTCATGGGGGACATGGGGGAGTCTCCTCGTTACGAACATATGGTCCCGGGATGGGACGGCGCCACCCTATCGATGCGCGCATGAATCGCGCTTGTCGCGGCGGAAGATGAGCGGGAACTTCCACACGCGCGGTTCATCCGCTGCACCCCGCGTCCACGCCGGTGAATCGCGGATGAGCGCGGGCGCGGGGCGGCGCGCTTGGCGCATGCAGCGGGCGGGGCCACAATAGCGACCCGACCGATCGCCCCGTGGAGACCCCGATGGCCAGCCCCCAGGAAGCACGCGTACCGGACATCGGAGGTTTCGACGACGTTCCGGTGATCGAGGTGCTGGTCGCCGTCGGCGACAAGGTCGACAAGGACCAGAGCCTCATCACCCTCGAATCCGACAAGGCCACGATGGAGGTGCCGGCGCCGTTCGCGGGCACCGTGCGCGAGGTCAAGGTGAAGGTTGGCGACACGCTGTCCGAAGGTGGCGTGGTGGCGCTGATCGAGCCATCCGAGGCCGACGCCAACGCCAACGCAGCCGGGGATGCCGGTTCCGCAAGCGCTGCGCCCGCGGCTGGTGGCGACGCTGGCGCTGCGGAGCGTGCCCAGCCCGAAGCGGACGCGAAGGCCACGCCCGCCGCCGAAACCGGGACCAGGGTCCAGCCCGTGGCCGTTCCCGAGGCCGCCGACAACATCGCCCAGGCCTCGATCGACCACCAGGCCGGCGTGGCGGCGGCCGAAGACACGGCGCCGCCGCGGCGCTTCGACGCCGAGGCCCTGATGCCGGGCAAGGTGCCCTATGCCAGCCCCGCGGTGCGGCTGTTCGCGCGCGAACTCGGCGTCGACCTGCTGCAGGTCAAGGGCAGCGCGCGCAACGGGCGGATCACGCGCGAGGACGTGCAGCAGTTCGTCAAGGGCGCGCTGCAGGGCGGCGCCCCGGCGGGCGGCGCGGTCGCCGGTGGCGCGGGCCTGTCGCTGCTGCCATGGCCGAAGGTCGACTTCTCGAAGTTCGGCGAAGTCGAGGAGCAGCCACTGACCCGGATCCAGAAGATCAGCGGCGCCAACCTCGCGCGCAACTGGGCGATGATTCCGCACGTTACCCAGCACGACAGTGCCGACGTGACCGATCTCGAGGCGCTGCGCGTTGCGCTGAACAAGGAGAACGAGCGTGCCGCCGCCAAGGGAGAAGGCACCAAGCTGACCATGCTCGCCTTCATCATGAAGGCCAGCGTCGTGGCGCTGCAGAAGTTCCCGGAGTTCAACGCCTCGCTCGATGCCAGCGGCGAAACGCTGACCCTGAAGAAGTATTTCAACATCGGCTTCGCCGCTGACACGCCCAAGGGCCTGATGGTCCCGGTGGTGCGCGACTGCGACCGCAAGGGCATCAACGAGATCGCGCAGGAAACCTCGGTGCTGGCGAAGAAGGCGCGCGAGGGCAAGATCGGCCCGGCGGACATGTCCGGCGGCTGCTTCTCGATCAGCTCGCTGGGCGGCATCGGCGGCACCTCGTTCACCCCGATCATCAACGCCCCCGAGGTCGCGATCCTGGGCGTGTCGAAGTCGGCGATGCAGCCGGTCTGGAACGGCGAGAAGTTCAAACCGCGGCTGATGCTGCCGCTGTCGCTTTCCTACGACCACCGGGTGATCGACGGTGCCGCGGCGGCGCGCTTCACCGCCTATCTCGCACAGCTGCTCGGCGACATGCGCCGGGCGATGCTCTGAGGGCGCTGACATGGCGAACGCGATCGAAGTGAAGGTTCCCGACATCGGCGGCCTGGACGGCGTACCGGTGATCGAAGTGCTGGTGGCAGTCGGCGACACCGTCGCCGTCGACCAGGGGCTGGCGACGCTGGAGTCGGACAAGGCGACGATGGAAGTGCCCTCGTCGGCCGCCGGCGTGGTGCGCGAGCTCAGGGTCAAGGTCGGCGACACCGTGACCGAGGGCAGCGTGGTAGTGGTGCTGGAAGCCGAGGCGTCCGCGGACGCTGCGGACAAGGCAGGGGACAAGGCCGCGGGCGACGCGGCTGGCAAGGCCAAGGGTGAAGCCGTCGGCAAGCCCGGCGCAGCGGCAAAAAGCCCCGCTCCCGCCGATGACGCCGGCCCCGGCAAGCCACCGGTGGCCCGCTCGCATCGCGCCCCTGCCGAACCGGAGGTGCCTGCACCCGCGGCACCCAGCGGCCGCAAGGCCGACATCGAGTGCGCCCTGGTCGTGCTTGGCGCAGGCCCCGGCGGCTACACCGCCGCCTTCCGCGCCGCCGACCTCGGCATGGACGTGGTCCTGGTCGAGCGCTACGGGCAGCTCGGCGGCGTCTGCCTCAACGTCGGCTGCATTCCGTCCAAGGCGCTGCTGCACGCCGCCGGAGTGATTGACGAGGCCGCGCACGCCGCCGATTACGGCATCAGCTTCGGCAAGCCGAAGATCGATATCGACGCCCTGCGCGGCCACAAGGAGGGCGTGGTCGGCCAGTTCAACAAGGGCCTGGCCGGGATGGCGAAGCAGCGCAAGGTGCGCGTGGTCACCGGCAGCGGCAGCTTCGCCTCGACCAACGAGATCGAGATCACCGGCAGCGATGGCAAGGTCCAGCTGCTGCGCTTCGAGCAATGCATCATCGCCGCCGGTTCGCAGGCGCTGGAGCTGCCGGGCTTCCCCTGGGACGACCCGCGGGTGATGGACTCCACCGACGCGCTTGAACTCGCCGGGGTGCCGAAGAAGCTGCTGGTCGTGGGCGGCGGCATCATCGGTCTGGAGATGGCGACGGTGTACCGCGCGCTGGGCAGCGAGATCACCGTGGTCGAGTTGGCCGACCAGCTGATGCCGGGCGCCGACAAGGACCTGGTCAAGCCGCTTGCCGATCGGCTGAAGAAGCAGGGCGTGGCGATCCACCTGAAGACGAAGGTGGTGGACGCCAAGGCCCGGAAAAACGGCATCAGCTGCAGTTTCGAAGGCGACAGCATCCCCGACGGCAAGCTCTACGACCGCGTGCTGGTAGCGGTGGGCCGCGTGCCCAACGGTGGCCGCATCGGCGCTGAAAAGGCCGGGATCACAGTCGGCGAGCGCGGCTTCATCGAGGTCGACGCGCAGATGCGCACCAACGTGCGCCACGTCTTCGCCATCGGCGACCTGGTCGGCCAGCCGATGCTGGCCCACAAGGCGACGCACGAGGGCAAGCTCGCGGCCGAAGTGGCCGCCGGCGAGAAGCGCGAGTGGATCTCGCGGGTGATCCCGTCGGTCGCCTATACCGATCCCGAGATCGCCTGGGTGGGCGTCACCGAAACCGAGGCGAAGGCGAAGGGCATCAAGCCCGGCGTGGCCAAGTTCCCGTGGGCGGCGAGCGCGCGCGCGGTCGGCATCGGCCGCGGCGAGGGCTTCACCAAGCTGCTGTTCGACGAAGAGACGAAGCGCGTCATCGGCGGCGCCATCGTCGGCGTGCACGCCGGTGAGCTGATCGCCGAGGTCGCGCTTGCGATCGAGATGGGCGCCGAAGCCGCCGACATCGGCCACACCATCCACCCGCATCCGACGCTTTCGGAGTCGGTGGCGATGGCGGCCGAGGCCTTCGAGGGCACCATCACCGATCTCTACATGCCGAAGAAGCGCGGCTGAGGCCACGCGCTGTCCTGTTAAAAGCGTGACCCCGTCCGCGCTTGCCGCGGACGGGGTCCGCCTTTCCGGCCGATCTAGGGCCGGCCCCATCTGTCGCTGCCTCCCCTTCGGCCGCCAACTCGCCTGACGGGCCATCGACGCCCGTTCCGGGCGCTTGGGGATGCCTGGATCCCGCGCGCAAGCGCAACCAGGAGGGGTGAGATGAAATCTGCAAACAGGAAGTTGTTGGGCGTGGCCGTGGCCGTGGCCGTCGCCTGCATCGGCATGGTGGGCGTGGCGGCGAATGCCTCGGCATCGGAGACCAGGGACCGGCTGCAGCCCGACGCATTGGACCTCGAGCGCCAGGAGCGCGCCATGGACCAGCGCCTGCGCGAGGAAGAGACGCGGCTGCGCATCGAGCGCGCGGCCTATCCTTCGCACTTCGCGCGCGCCTACGCGGCGTATCCGCAGATCCCCCGCGGCACGCTCGAATCCATCGCATACGTGCAGAGCCGCTGGCACAACGTCCGCGCCGAGGATGCCGGTGACATGGGCGACCATCACCACATGCCTGCCGCACACGGCGTGATGGGTCTTTACGCCGGTGACGGTTTCGCCGACCAGGTCGGCGAGGCTGCCGCTCTGCTCGGCGTCCCCATGGAGCGGGTGAAGAACGACCCGGCCACCAACATCATGGCCGCCGCGACGCTGCTCGGCCGCCAGCTGCGCGGCAAGGACGTGCGCGACCTCGAGTCGCTGGCGCCGGAGCTTGCGCGCTATGCCGGCTATTCCGCCGCGCCCGGTGAAGGCGCGATCGACGACTACGCGCGCGCCAGCTTCGCCTTCGACGTGCTGCTGGCGCAGGACCGCGGCGTCGACGAGAAGGGCATGGTCGTGCCGCAGACCGCGGTGGCCTGGGAGCGCGCCTTCGACGTGCCGACGCTGGTGAAGCTGCAGGCACCGTTCGTGCGCCTGGACGTGGAGGGTGACCGCATCGAAGTCGACGGCTTCGCCATCGATCCGGTGAGCGAGCAGCTGGTGCGCACGGCGTCAAAGAAGGACGGCGACGGCAACCTGCGCGCGCAGAGCACCGACTACGGCCCGGCGATATGGAACCCGGCGCATTCCAGCAACTACAACTCCTCGCGCAGCGCCGCGGTCAGCGCGGTCACCCTACACACCGCGCAGGGCAGCTACGCCGGCACCATCAGCTGGTTCAAGAACTCCACGTCCAACGTCAGCGCGCACTACGTCATCCGCAGCTCGGACGGCCAGGTCACGCAGATGGTGCGCAACGCACACACCGCCTGGCACGTGCGCAACCAGAACAGCTACACCCTGGGCATCGAGCACGAGGGCTACGTCAACAACAGCAGCTGGTACACCACCGCGATGTACAACGCCTCGGCGGCGCTGGTGCGCAACTTCTGCTCGAAGTACAGCGCCATCAGCTGCGCCAGCGCCTACAAGGGCGCGCCCAGCAGCGGCATCAAGGTCCTGCCGACCTCGGTCAAGATCAAGGGCCACCAGCACTTCAGCGGCCAGACCCATACCGATCCGGGTATCAACTGGAACTGGGCCAGCTACTACACGCGGCTGAATCCGGGCTCCGGCGGCAGCACCCGCATCCTCGACTCGTTCGAGGGCAGCGTCGGGCATTTCAACACCGGCCCGGCGTATTCGGGCAGCACGACCGGCATCTCGACGGCATCCACCGCCACCCGCACCTGTGCCACGCGCAGGAACGGCAGCTGCTCGCTACGCGTGCTGCTCAAGGACAACCGCAACACCTCGGCAAGCTGGGCCGTGCGCCTGCTGTCGGGCGCAGGCAACCCGGGCAGCAACACGGCGCTGACGCGCGCCAACGGCAGTGTCGGCTTCTGGGTGTACGCAGGCGGCAGCGGCATGAGCGTGGCGATGGGCATCGACGACAGTGACGGCACCGAGCGCTCGGTCAGCCGCAGCCTCCCCGCCAACGCCTGGACCTATGTCTCCTGGAGCCTCACCGACGCCGCGCAGTGGAACGCCTGGGTCGGCGGCAACGGCGCGATCACCGCGAGCAGCGTGAAGCTGGATGCGATCTGGCTGTACCACGCCAACACCAGCTACGACATCAACGTCTACATCGACGACGTGCAGGTCAGGAACTGAGCAGGCGCCGCGGGGTCCGGGATGCCCGGGCCCCGCGGCGGCTTCGCGCGCAGGATCAGAAGCGGAAAGTCACGCCCGCCATCGGGCCATGCACCTTGAGCTCGGCGCTGCCGGTGCCGGCGTAGTCGATGTCGGCCAGGCCGGCTTCGGCCGGCGGCACGATGGTGCCGGCGAACCGGTCGCGGAGCTTCAGGCGGAACCAGTCGTAGCCGACGTGGACGCCGAAGCGTTCGGTGACCAGGTATTCGACGACCAGGCCGGCACGTTCGAAGTGGCCGTCCTCGTCGACGAAATCGCCCCAGCCGGCATCCAGGTACTGGCCTTCGAAGTCCACGCGCCAGCGATCCGCCGGGCGCCAGGTCAGCCGCGTGTGGAGGGCGGGGCTCCAGCCTTTGGCTTCGTCGCGCAGGTGCGCCGAGCCGGCGTCGAGCTCGTCGGTCGCGGTCCAGCTGGCGTCGGCCACGGCCTCGAGGTTGACGTGGGTGGCGCCCAGGCCCAGGCCCCATTCAAGGGCTGGCGTGGCCACGATCGCGTATTCGTAGTGCAGCGAGGCCATCGCGAACCTGATCCGGCCCGAGGCGTCCACGGCTGGCAGGGTGAGCGAGTCGCCGGGCGTGGGGTTGATGACGCCGCCGCCGAAGCTCCAGGCATCGTCGTTCTCGTAGTCGTAGTAGCTGGCGCCGATCGACTGCCGGTCGGTGATGCGTACGTTGAGCGCGCCGCGGGGGCGCCAGTCGTCGCCGGTGTCGAGCGTGGCGGCATCCGAGAAGGCCGCGGTGTCGGTGCCGTCGCTGGCTTCGCCATCCACACCCACGCGCAGGTCGGCGCCCGGGTTGAAGGCGCTCAGGCGCAGCGTGAATCGGTCGTCGCGGTCGTTTCCGTCCTGGGCGAATGCAGGTGAGGCGACGGCTGCCAGTGCCACGGCCAGGGCGGCGTGGCGCAGCGGATTGATGGATGAGCGTTGATGCGCGCAGGTCATGTGGGGGCCTTCGCTGTTGGGGGGCATGCAGTGTCGAACGCCACCCGGTGGCCGATGCGTGAACGTTGCGGCGGTTTTCCGGGCGTCATGTCACGTCACGTGGCAGCGGCCTATGCTGTCGACCACATCCGGTCGTTCAACGGGGAGCCGCCCATGGTGTTCCGCATTTCGCTGCTGCTGGTCGTGGCCCTGGCCGTGATCGCCGGGTTCGCGCCCGGTCCGTTCGGGGCGCTGACCTCGGCGGCACTGGCCGCGGTGATCACCCATGCCGGCTGGCTGTACCTGTTGATCGTGTTCCTCACCCTCGTGTTCCTGGCATACCTGGCGTTCGGGCCCTTTGCGCGACTTCGCATCGGCGGACGTGACGCGGAGCCCGGGTTTTCCAGCCTCGCCTGGCTGTCGATGCTGTTCGCCGCGGGCATGGGCATCGGCCTGGTGTTCTGGGGTGCCGCTGAGCCGGTCTCGCACCTGGTCAACCCGCCGGAAGGCCTGCCGTCGGGCAGCCCGCAGGCGGCGCGCGCTGCGATGCGCTACACCTTCTTCCACTGGGGACTGCACCCCTGGGCGATCTACGCGCTGATGGGCCTGGCGATCGCATGGTTCCAGTACAACCGCGGCGGCCGCGGCCTGATCAGCGACCTGCTGCAGCCGCTGATCGGCGACCGCCACCTGGGTTGGATCGGCAAGCTGGTCAACATCGTCGCGGTGGTGGCCACGGCCACCGGCGTGGCCACCACGCTGGGCTTCGGGAACATGCAGATCAGCGCCGGNCCCACAAATTTGTCAACCGTTTTCGTGTTGTGCCCCACGTCCCCGGCTGTGCCCACCACGCTGGGCTTCGGCACCATGCAGATCAGCGCCGGCATGGCGCGTGTGTTCGGCTTGCCCACCGGCCTGGGCATGCAGCTGGCGGTGATCGGCGTGTGCTTCGTGCTGTACATGGCCTCCAGCGCGAGTGGCGTGGACCGCGGCATCAAATGGCTGTCGAGCTTCAACCTGATCCTTGCCGGCATGCTGCTGCTGGCGGTGGCCGTGCTCGGTCCCACGGGTTTCATCTTCGAGATCTTCACCACCTCGCTGGGCAGCTACTTCGACCACCTCATCGAGATGAGCCTGCGCATGGCGCCGTTCTCAGAAAGTACCTGGGTGGCCGACTGGACGATTTTCTACTGGGCCTGGTGGATCTCGTGGTCGCCCTTCGTGGGCTCCTTCATCGCCCGCGTCTCCTACGGCCGCAGCGTGCGCGAGTTCGTGCTCGGCGTGGTTGCGGTGCCGAGCCTGCTCGGCTTCGCCTGGTTCGCCACGTTCGGTGGCGCCGCGCTGTGGGGGGAGATGTTCGGCGGCGCGGACATGGCGGGAGCGCTGGGGCAGGGCTACGAGACCGTGCTGTTCAGCATGTACGCCAGCCTGCCGTTCTCGCAGCTGCTGTCGGGCCTGACCATCCTGCTGCTGGTGATCTTCTTCGTGACCTCGGCCGATTCCGCGGTGCTGGTGCTCGGGTCGATGTCGAGCGAGACCGCCGGTGACCCCACGCTCGCGCGCAAGTTCGCCTGGGGCATCGCCATCGCCCTGATCGCCGCCGCCATGCTCATGGCCGGTGGACTGGAGGCCCTGCAGACCCTGATCACCGTGGCCGCGCTGCCGTTCGCGCTGCTGATGATCGGCGTGATGGTGGGCCTGCAGCGCGTGCTGGGCATCGAGGCCCTGCGGGAGAAGGCCGAGGAGCGCCGCGCCCGCCGCGCGATCGAGGACTGGATCGCCCGTGACCGTGCGCGCGAGCACGAAAGCGACGCCTGAAAAGTCGAAGCCCCGGGGAGTCCGGGGCTTCTGCAGGGCCTGCGTGGATCGACGAGGGGAGCTCACGCAGGTCGCGCACAGGATCAGACAGCGGGATCGCGAAAAGGTTTCCCAGAACACATCGGCCTCACCAGCGCCGGGTCCGTGCCCTTTCCGCAGGCATTCAAGGCCGCTTGCGGCCTGCCAGCGCGCAGGGCACGGACCCGGCGGCCCCGGAAGCCCGCCCTGTTCAGTCGCCCCACTTCTCCCATTGGCCTCGACCCCGGTTCGACTGCTATAATTCCGGGGCTAGATGGGGCCGGTTTGTTTGACCGGCTCCCGCACCATACCCAAGGACGCCATGTTGAATCCCCTTGCCGCAGGTTCGCGGCTGGTGCGGCGCACGATCACCTGGCAGGTGGTCGCGGTCGCCGCGCTGGCGCTTGCGCTGCTCGCAAAGGGATCCGAGTGGTCGCTGGGCGCGGTGGCAGGAGGCGCGGCCGTCACCGCGGGCGGCGCGCTGTACGGCGTGCTGGCGCTCGGTGGAGGGATCGCACCGGCCACCGGCGCGCTTGCGCGCATGGTGCTGGGGCTGCTGGCGAAGTGGGTAGTGGTGATCGCGGTGCTGGTGGTCGCGATCGGCGTGGTGCGGCTGCCGCCCCTCGCAGTGATCGGGGGCGTGATCGTCGCCCTGGTGGCACAGGTGCTGGCCATGGCCAGCGGACATCGAAACGGGAATCCTTGAAATGGCGGCTGCGGCGGACCTTACCCCCACCAGCTACATCCAGCACCACCTGCAGAACCTGACCGCGTCGGTCGGCGAGGGGTCGTTCATGACCCTGCACGTCGATACCCTGGTCAGCTCGGTGGCGATGGGCCTGCTGATCACTTTCCTGTTCTGGATCGCCACCCGCCGCGCCACCGCGGGCGTGCCCGGAAAGTGGCAGGCCTTCGTCGAGATCATGCTCGAGTTCGTCGACCGCCAGGCGCGGGACACGTACCACGGGACCAGCAAGCTGGTGACGCCGATCGCGATCACCCTGTTCTTCTGGATCCTGCTGATGAACATGCTGAAGTTCATCCCGGCGGACTTCTTCGCCGTCCCGCTTGCGTGGGTGGGCGTGGAGTACTGGAAGCCGGTGCCGACGGCGGACGTCAACGCCACCCTTGGCATGTCCATCAGCGTGTTCTTCCTGATGCTGTTCTTCGCCCTGCGTTCGAAGGGCATCGGCGGCTTCACCAAGGAATTCCTGACCGCGCCCTTCGGCAAGTGGATGATGCCGTTCAACCTCATCCTCAACATCGTCGAGTGGATCTCGAAGCCGGTTTCGCTGGCGATGCGACTGTTCGGCAACATGTTCGGCGGCGAGATCGTGTTCCTGCTGATCTGGGTGCTTGGCGGTGCCAGCATCATCGGCATGCTCGGCGGCGCGGTGTTCGGCCTGGGCTGGATGATCTTCCACATCCTGGTGGTCCCGCTGCAGGCCTTCATCTTCATGATGCTGTCGATCGTCTACCTGAGCCTGTCGGAAGACAGCCACTGACGTCCCGGCTCCAGTACCCGGTTCCAGTTCAAGTTCAAGTTTTTCAGCTCCAACTCCAGCTCCACCCCAACCCTTTCGTCCAACCCTCAAAGCACCACGCCCGGAGATAACCATGGAAACCATCCTCACCACGCTTGCCCAGGTCCAGGCCTTCACCGCCCTCGGTATCGGCATCATGGTCGGCCTCGCCGCGCTCGGCGCCGGTCTCGGCCTCGCCATCATGTCCGGCAAGTTCCTCGAGTCGGCCGCGCGCCAGCCCGAGCTGATCCCGGTGCTGCAGGTCCGCATGTTCATCACCGCCGGCCTGATCGACGCCGCGTTCATCATCTCGGTCGCCGTCGGCCTGCTGTTCGCGTTCGCCAGCCCGTTCATCGGTCCGTGGACCGACGCCCTGGCGCGCCTGGCCGGCTGATCGCCTCGCCGCGCCCGGCACGGGCGGCACCTGCCGCCCGCGCCCCGCAGTAAGGCCGGCATGCGCCCCCGCATGCCCCGACCAACACGACAGGCACTGCCATGAACATCAATCTCACCCTGATCGCCCAAGCGCTTTCGTTCGCTGCGCTGATCTGGCTGATCGCCACCTTCGTCTGGCCGCCGCTGCTCAAGGCCATCGAAGAGCGCCAGCAGAAGATCGCCGAGGGCCTCGCCGCCGCCGACAACAGCCAGCGCGCGCTTGCGCAGGCCCAGGACAAGGCGGGCGAGGAGCTCAAGGTCGCGCGCACCAAGGCCAACGAGATCATCGACCAGGCGCACCAGCGCGCCAACCAGATCGTCGAGGCCGCGCGCGTGGAAGCGCAGACCGAGTCGATCCGGCAGAAGGCGCTGTTCGACGCTGAAATCGAGGCTTCGGCCAATCGTGCCCGCGAGGATCTGCGCCGCCAGGTGTCGACGCTCGCCGTCGCCGGTGCCGAGAAGCTGCTGAAGCGTGAGATCGACGCCAACGCCCACAAGGCGCTGCTCGACGAACTCGCCGCGGAGATCTGAGTCCGATGAGCCAGGAGATCACGCTCGCCCGACCCTACGCCCGTGCCGCCTTCGGGATCGCGCGCGACGGAGGCGATTTCGCGGGCTGGTCGCAGGCGCTGGCGTTCTCCGCCCGCGTCGCGGCCGATCCGCAGGTCGCGCCGCTGCTGGGTCACCCGTCGCTGGCCAACGCCGACGCGGTCACGCTGCTGGCACCCGAAGCCGCGTCAGCGCAACAGCGCAGCTTCCTCGCGCTCCTGGCCAGCAACGGCCGCCTGGCCCAGCTGCCGGAGATCGCGGGCCTGTACGAGGACCTGCGCGCCGAAGCCGAACGCATCGTGCGCGCAACGGTGACCTCGGCGGCGGAACTCTCGGAAGCCGAGATGGCCGGCATCCGCGCCGCCCTCGAGCGCCGTTTCGGCACTGTGGTCGAAGTTGAAACCGCGATCGACCCCGCGCTCATCGGCGGTGCGGTGATCAGCGCCGGGGACGTCGTCATCGATGGTTCGCTGCGCGGCAAGCTCGGCCGCCTGCAGACGGCACTGAACCAGTAAACAGGGCCGTTGCGGTCCGGCGATGGCCGGCGCGACGCCACCACAAGATCCACTTACCGCGCACCACCCGCTGGCGCGCACCGAGGAACCGGAAATGGCAAGCACCCAGCTCAACCCCTCTGAAATCAGCGAACTGATCAAGAGCCGCATCGAGACGGTCAAGCTGGCCGCCGAAGCGCGCAACGAGGGCACGGTCACTTCCGTGTCCGACGGCATCGTGCGCATCTACGGCCTGGCCGACGTGATGCAGGGCGAAATGATCGAGCTGCCCAACGACACCTTCGCGCTCGCGCTGAACCTCGAGCGCGACTCGGTCGGTGCCGTGGTGCTCGGCGACTACGAACACCTGCGCGAGGGCGACGTGGCCAAGACCACCGGCCGCATCCTCGAAGTGCCGGTGGGCCCGGAGATGCTGGGCCGCGTGGTCAACGCGCTCGGCGAGCCGATCGACGGCAAGGGTCCGATCGGCGCCAAGCTGTCCGCACCGGTGGAGCGCGTGGCCCCGGGCGTGATCTGGCGCAAGTCGGTCGACCAGCCGGTGCAGACCGGCTACAAGTCGGTCGACGCCATGATCCCGATCGGCCGCGGCCAGCGCGAGCTGATCATCGGCGACCGCCAGACCGGCAAGACCGCGATGGCCATCGACGCGGTGATCAACCAGAAGAGCACCGGCATCAAGTGCGTGTACGTCGCCATCGGCCAGAAGGCCTCGACGGTCGCGAACATCGTGCGCAAGCTGGAAGAAAACGGCGCCCTGGCGCACACCGTCGTCGTCGCCGCCACTGCGTCGGAATCGGCGGCGATGCAGTACATCAGCGCCTACTCCGGCTGCACCATGGGCGAGTACTTCATGGACCGCGGCGAAGACGCGCTGATCGTGTACGACGACCTGTCCAAGCAGGCCGTGGCCTACCGCCAGATCTCGCTGCTGCTGCGCCGCCCGCCGGGCCGCGAAGCCTATCCGGGCGACGTGTTCTACCTGCACTCCCGCCTGCTGGAGCGCGCCGCGCGCGTGTCCGAGGACTACGTGGAGCAGTTCACCAAGGGTGAAGTGAAGGGCCAGACCGGCTCGCTGACGGCGCTGCCGATCATCGAGACCCAGGCCGGCGACGTGTCCGCGTTCGTTCCGACCAACGTGATCTCGATCACCGACGGCCAGATCTTCCTCGAGACCGACCTGTTCAACGCCGGCATCCGCCCGGCCGTGAACGCCGGCATCTCGGTGTCGCGCGTGGGTGGTTCGGCGCAGACCAAGATCATCAAGAAGCTGTCGGGCGGCATCCGCATCGCGCTGGCGCAGTACCGCGAGCTGGCGGCGTTCGCGCAGTTCGCCTCCGACCTCGACGATGCCACCCGCAAGCAGCTCGAGCGCGGCCAGCGCGTCACCGAGCTGATGAAGCAGAAGCAGTACCAGCCGATGTCGATCGCCCACCAGGCGCTGTCGATCTTCGCGGTCAACGAGGGCTTCCTCGACGACGTGGCGGTCAACAAGATCGGCGCGTTCGAAGAAGGCCTGCATGCGCACTTCGACAACACCGCCGGCGAGCTGGTTTCCAAGGTCAACGGCAGCGGCGCCTGGAACGACGAGATCGAAGCGGCGTTCAAGAAGGGCATCGAAGACTTCAAGGCGACCGGTTCCTGGTAACCCCAGCACCCAGAACCCCGTAGCGAGCAGAGCGAGCGAAGACATGGCCGGCGGCAGAGAAATCAAAACCAAGATCAAGAGCGTGCAGAACACCCGCAAGGTGACGCGCGCGCTCGAAATGGTCTCGGCCTCGAAGATCCGCAAGGCGCAGGAGCGGATGAAGGCATCGCGCCCCTACGCGCGTGCGATGAAGCAGCTGATCGGCCACCTCGCACAGGCGAATACCGACTATCGGCATCCGTTCCTGGTCGAGCGGCCCGAGATCAAGCGCGTCGGCTACGTCATCGTCTCGTCCGATCGCGGCCTGGCCGGCGGCCTCAACAACAACCTGTTCCGCAAGCTGCTGGGCGAGATCCGGCAGTGGCACGAGAAGGGCGTCGAGGTCGACGTGGTCACCATCGGCCAGAAGGCGACGGTGTTCTTCCGCCGCCTGAAGGTGGACATGCTGGCCAGCGTCACCCACCTGGGCGACAACCCTGAGGTCGAGCAGCTGATCGGCATCGTCAAGGTGATGATCGACGGCTTCATCGAGGGCCGCCAGGACCGCGTGTTCGTGGTCTACAACGATTTCGTCAACACGATGACCCAGCGCGCGGCCTTCGACCAGCTGCTGCCACTGCCGCCGTCTGACGAGCAGCTGGTGACCCACGACTGGGATTACCTGTACGAACCCGACGCCGAGACCGTGCTCGAGCACGTGCTGACCCGCTACATCGAGTCGCTGGTGTACCAGGCGGTGATGGAAAACATCGCCTCCGAGCACGCCGCGCGCATGGTCGCGATGAAGGCCGCCAGCGACAACGCGAACAAGCTGATCGACACGCTCAACCTGGTCTACAACAAGGCCAGGCAGGCGGCGATCACGCAGGAAATTTCCGAGATCGTCGGCGGCGCCGCCGCGGTCTGATCCATACATGCATGTGGGAGGGGCCAAGTGGCCCGGTCCCGACCAATCGCGGCCATGGCCGCTCCCACAAACAGAAAAAACAGCGAGTTCCAGAGGACTTAAGTGATGAGCAACCAGGGCAAGATCGTTCAGATCATCGGCGCGGTCGTCGACGTGGAGTTCCCGCGCAGCGAAGTGCCGAAGGTGTACGACGCACTGAAGGTCGAAGGCACCGAAATCACGCTTGAAGTGCAGCAGCAGCTCGGCGACGGCATCGTGCGCGCCATCGCGCTCGGCTCGACCGACGGCCTGAAGCGCAACCTCATGGCCAACAACACCGGCAGGGGCATCTCGGTGCCGGTCGGCAAGGGCACCCTGGGCCGCATCATGGACGTGCTCGGTCGCCCGATCGACGAAGCCGGCCCGATCGAGGCGTCGTCCGAGTGGGAGATCCACCGCGACGCGCCGACCTATGAAGAGCAGGCCGCGGCCAACGAGCTGCTGGAGACCGGCATCAAGGTCATCGACCTGATGTGCCCGTTCGCCAAGGGCGGCAAGGTCGGCCTGTTCGGCGGTGCCGGCGTCGGCAAGACCGTCAACATGATGGAACTGATCAACAACATCGCCAAGGCGCACGAAGGCCTGTCGGTGTTCGCGGGCGTCGGCGAGCGTACCCGCGAGGGCAACGACTTCTACCACGAGATGAAGGACTCCAACGTCCTCGACAAGGTGGCGATGGTCTACGGCCAGATGAACGAGCCGCCGGGCAACCGCCTGCGCGTGGCGCTGACCGGCCTGACCATGGCCGAGTACTTCCGCGACGAGAAGGACGAGTCGGGCAGGGGCCGCGACGTGCTGTTCTTCGTCGACAACATCTACCGTTACACCCTGGCCGGCACCGAGGTTTCGGCGCTGCTCGGCCGCATGCCGTCGGCGGTGGGCTACCAGCCCACGCTGGCCGAGGAAATGGGCGTGCTGCAGGAGCGCATCACCTCGACCAAGACCGGCTCGATCACCTCGATCCAGGCCGTCTACGTGCCCGCGGACGACTACACCGACCCGTCGCCGGCGACCACCTTCGCCCACCTCGACTCCACGGTCGCGCTGTCGCGCAGCATCGCTTCGCTGGGCATCTACCCGGCGGTCGATCCGCTGGACTCGACCTCGCGCATGATGGATCCGAACGTGATCGGCAACGAGCACTACGACACCGCGCGCCGCGTGCAGATGACCCTGCAGAAGTACAAGGAACTGAAGGACATCATCGCGATCCTGGGCATGGACGAGCTGTCGGAAGAAGACAAGCAGGCCGTGTCGCGCGCGCGCAAGATCGAGCGCTTCTTCTCGCAGCCCTTCCACGTGGCCGAGGTCTTCACCGGTTCGCCAGGCAAGTACGTGCCGCTGAAGGAAACCATCCGCGGCTTCAAGGGCATCGTGGACGGCGAATACGACCACCTGCCGGAGCAGGCGTTCTACATGGTCGGCAGCATCGACGAAGCGGTCGAGAAGGCCGCGAAGATGGCCGACAAGGCCTGAGGCAGGTAAGTACCCATGACCACCATCCGTTGTGACATCGTCAGTGCCGAGGCCGAGATCTTCCGCGGCGAGGCCACCATGGTGGTGGTCACCGGTGAGCTGGGCGAGCTCGGCATCGCGCCGCGCCACGCACCGCTCATCACCCGCCTGAAGCCGGGCAAGGTCGTGGTCACCCAGGCCAACGGCGACAAGCTGGACTTCGCCATCAGCGGCGGCATCCTCGAGGTGCAGCCGCAGGTGGTGACGATCCTGGCCGACACTGCGATCCGCGCCGACGAGATCGACGAGGCCGCGGTACGCAAGGTCAAGGAAGAAGCCGAGCGCGTGCTCGCCGGCCGCGGCGAGGCGATGGACATCGCCGAGGCGCAGCAGAAGATGGCCGAGGTCGCGGCGCAGCTGCAGGCGCTGGAGCGCCTGCGCAAGAACCTGAAGCACTGACGGCAGGCATCGGCCGCGCCCGAAGCCTTGGCCTCCGTGGACGAACCCCGCACTCATGCGGGGTTTTTCTTTTGGCCGGGCCTCCTGGGCGCTAGCGGCGGTAGACCCAGTGCCTGGAGCCGAGGAAGCCGATCACGCCCAGGCATGCCTCCACCAGCGGCTTCGCAAGCCACGCCCATTTGCGCCCCAACACGTCGTCGATCGCTTCGATCGCGACCGTGCTCAGCAGGGTCATCGCCAGCCACATCGCGATGAAGCGCACCAGCTGGCGCCGGCCGAGCACGTGCTCGTCGCCGGTGAAGGTGATCTTGCCGTTGAGCCAGAAGCCGAGCATCGCGCCGGTGACGCGGCCCGCCACGTTGGCCAGTCCGATGCGCAGGCCGAAGTGGCTGAGCAGCACCATGACGCCCCAGTCGAGCAGCCACTGTATGCCGCCGATCAGCAGGTAACGCGGACCTTGCCTGCGCAGCGTCATCGCGCCGGCTCCGGATGTGCTGCGTCCACGCCATTGGCCGGTGGCAGGCGCCACCATTCGACCTCGCCCACGGCGGATTCACGGTGGGCGCCTGACAACGCCAGGCCAGCGTGCTGTGCAGGCGTCAGGCGGTCCGCGCGCAGCACGATGTCGGCGACGCCTTCGCTGCGCCACAGTGCCACCCAGCCCGCGCCGCCGGCGTCGGCGTTCGCGCGGTGCGCCGCAGCCTCCAGCGACGGGTCGTACCAGGACACGGTGCGCGCGGCGGATCCGAACTCCGCCAGCATCGGCACGTCCAGCGCGAGTGCCAGCACGGGGCCTGCGGAACCGTCTTCGGCCGCCCGCCGCTCGCGAATGATCGCGGCCATCAGGCGCGACGGCGCGTATTCGCTGAAGGCAGGCGCATCGCGACCGGCGGCCACCACGGTGTCCTTCACCATGCCGGTGCGGAGCATCCAGTGGCCGTTGGCCTGGAACAGCAGGTTGGCGATGCAGGTGGCTGCCAGCAGCACATGGGCGCTGCGCGGCGCCGCCGCGCGCGCCGCCACCACCAGGGCCGGCAGGGCGAGCAGCAGCGCCGGGTACACGTACCGCAGGTACTGGGTGGCCAGCAGTGGCGCCACCATCATGGCCAGGGCAAGCGCAGCGAGCGCGCGCGTACGGCGTTGCCAGAGTGCCGCCAGCCAGGCGCCCGCAAGCGCGACCAGCACGAATCCGCCGCCACCCGGGAAGGCCTCGAGGTAACGGCCGGTATCGAACGTCATCCGCCACGGCAGCAGCGGGCCGACGCCGGCATGCCAGCGCGGGTCCCGGAAGGCGCCGCCGAAGTAGGGCGAGGCGAAGACATCGTTCATCAGTGGCAGGAACGGATTGCCGGCGATGAACCAGGCGAAGGCGTAGCTGCTGCCGCCCAGCGCGACCAGCAGGGTGAGTCCGCCCAGCGCGGTGCGCGCGTCCAGCACGCTGCGCTGGCGCCATGCCAGCCAGGGCAACAGGAAAGCGGCGAAAGCGGCCGCGGCAAGCTTGGTGGCCAGCAACAGGCCAAGCAGCGCACACGCCGCAAGCACCATTCTTCGCGAGGGCGTGCTGAAGGCCAGGCACGCCGCCCACGCCAGCGCTGCCGCACTGGGGAGTTCGGTCTGCATGCCGAGCGCGAGCGCTGCGGTCAGCGGAATGCCCGCGTACAGCGCGACCGTCCAGGCGCGCGCGCGCAGGTCGCCGCCCAGCGTGCCCGCCAGGCGCCACAGCGCGCCCGCGACCAGCACCAGCCACAGCGCATTCACTGCTCCGCGGGCCTCGGCGCCGGACAGCAACTGCGGTATCGCCTGCAGCACGTCGGCCGCCCAGGGGGCGAGCGCCCATGCATGGACATCGGGATCCATCGCCAACCGGCCGTCGAGCTGCAGCGACCACGGCAACAACAGGTGGTAGCCGACGTCGTCGTGCTGGGTGGTCGGGGGCCAGCATGCCGTGGAGGCAAGGCCCAGCACGAGCACCACCAGTGCCATCGCCCGCGGGTCGGCGGCCACCGTGCGTCGCCAGCCTTCGGCGGTGGCGCGCAGCGTGGTGCGGAGCGCGCGCTGCCGCCACGCGAGCAGCGCCAGCAGCACCGCCAGGTAGGTCCAGCGCGTATGCAGCGGCAGGGGCAACATCCACCCAAGCACTCCGGCGCCCAGCGCCAGGCCGGTGATGCACTGCGCGGCTGTCGGAGCCTGCGGCAGCAGCAGGCCGCCAAGGGCGATGCCGGCGGTGGCCATGAGCAGCGTGGCGAGCAGGGGCAGAGGGTCACCGAACCAGGCCAGTGCAAGCAGCCAGGCAAGCGCGAGCCCGTGCGCCATGGCAAATCCGGTGGCGCGCCGCAGACCCCAGGCGAATCCCAGCGCCAGCAAGGCGATCACCATCAACGCGGTGGTACGTGCCGGCACCCACTCCGCGAACATGCCGTGGAACAGCACGCCGCCGGCGCAGGCAATGCCTCCGGCCCACAGCAATACGGCCGGCACATGCCGGGCTGCCGTCTGGCGGCGCGTGGCGGTGCTGGTTGTGCCTGGGGAGGGGGCGGGTGGCGCTGCTCGCGACATCGCGCGCATGCTAGCAGCAGGCACCTTAGAATGGCCGCCGGAACAACAGGCCAGGACGACCATGCCCGCACAGGACCGCCCCGCAAACGAACTCCACGTCGTGATCCTTGCCGCCGGCGAGGGCAAGCGCATGAAGTCCGCGCTGCCCAAGGTGCTGCAGAAGATCGCCGGCAGGCCGATGCTCGCGCACGTCATCGACGCGGCGCGTGCGCTGGAGCCCGCTGCGATCCACGTCGTCCACGGCCACGGCGGCGACCAGGTGCGCGAGGCCTTCGCCGGCCAGTCCGACCTGGAATGGGTCGAGCAGGCACGCCAGCTCGGTACCGGGCATGCCGTACGCGAAGCCATGCCCGGAGTGCCCGACGGCGCCCAGGTGCTGGTGCTGTACGGCGACGTGCCGCTGATCACCGCCGGCACGCTGCACCGCCTGCTCGCGGCCGGGGACCGGCTTGCGGTGCTGGTGGCAGAACTCGACAACCCGCGCGGCTACGGCCGCATCGTGCGCGACTCCGAAGGCAACGTCGGCGCCATCGTCGAGGAAAAGGACGCCGACGCCGAGCAGCGCCGCATCACCACCGTCAACACCGGCGTGCTTGCCGCCGAGGCCACCGCGCTCAAGAACTGGCTGGGCCGGCTGTCGAGCGACAACGCCCAGGGCGAGTACTACCTGACCGACGTCTTTGAAATGGCCGCCGCCGAATACAGCGCCGCGGAGATGGTGTTCGTCGAGGAGGCGATCGAGACCGAGGGCGCGAACGACCCCTGGCAGCTGGCGCAGCTGGAGCGGGCGATGCAGGCGCGCCTGGTGCGCGCGCTGTGCGTCGAGGGCGTGCGCTTCGCCGATCCGGCGCGGGTCGACATCCGCGGCGAGGTCATCGTGGGCCGCGACGTCGAGATCGATGCCAGCGTGATCTTCGAAGGCCGCGTGGTGCTCGGTGACGGCGTGCGCATCGGCCCATTCTGCCGCATCCGCGATGCCGAGTTCGGCCCCGGCACCGAGGTCCGCGCCCACTGCGACATCCACGGCGCGCGCACCGAAGGCGCGGTGCAGATCGGTCCGTTCGCGCGCCTGCGCCCGGGCACGGTGCTGGCCGACGGCGTGCACATCGGCAACTTCGTCGAAGCCAAGAACGCGGTGCTTGGCGTCGGCAGCAAGGCCAACCACCTGAGCTATCTCGGCGATGCCGCGATCGGTGCCGGAGTGAACGTCGGCGCGGGCACCATCACCTGCAACTACGACGGCGCAAACAAGTCCACGACCACCATCGAGGACGGCGCCTTCATCGGGTCGAACGCATCGCTGGTGGCTCCGGTGACCATCGGCCGCGGCGCCACCATCGGCGCCGGCTCCGTGGTCACCAGCAACGCGCCCGAAGGCAAGCTGACCATCGCCCGCGGCCGCCAGCAGACCATCGAATCCTGGCAACGCCCGAAGAAGCAGCCGAAGTAGCCGAAGCAGCCGAGGTAGCAGCCTCGCCACCGGGTCGAAGGATGTTGTGGGAGCAGCTATAGCTGCGATCGGAATTGCCGTAAACGCCAAATTCGTGGCAGGTCGCGGCGATAGCTGTTCCTATGTCTGACCTGGATCGCGGCTATAGCCGCTCCCGCAGAAGCCAAGCCTCAGGCGGGCAGGACCAGGCTGACGCAGAGGCCACCGCCATCGCGGTTGAGCAGGGCGATGCGGCCGCCGTGGGCTTCGGCGATCTCGCGCGCCAGCGCCAGACCCAGGCCGGTGCCGTGGCGCTTGGTGGAATAGAACGGCAGCACCGCGTTCGACAGCACCGAGTCGTTCATGCCGCTGCCGCGGTCCAGCACGTCGATGCGCCAGCCGTCGGGAAGGCGCCGCAGCGCCAGCCGCACCCCGCCCGGCGCCGAGCCGGACTCGTGCGCGTTCTTCAGCAGGTTGAGCAGGGCCTGCTCCAGCTGGACGACATCGGCGCGCGCGCTGCCTTCGACATGGCCTTCGATGCCGAACTCGACCTGGTTGCGCAGGCGCTCGAGGAACTGCTGCCACTCGATCGCTTCCAGCCGCGGCGACGGCAGCTTGGCAAAGCGCGCGTAGTCGCGGAGGAATCCTTCCAGATGCCGCGCGCGCTCTTCGATCGTCGCCAGCGCGCCGGGCAGGCGTTCGAGCTGTCCGCGCCGCAGCAGCTCCGCACCGGAGTGCGCGAGCGAGGCGATCGGCGCCAGCGAATTGTTGAGCTCGTGGCTGATCACCCGGATCACCTTTTTCCAGGTCTGCACTTCCTGCCGTCGCAGCTCGGCGGTGAGCTGGCGCAGCAGCACCAGCTCATGGCGGCGGCCGTTGAGGCGGAACAACCGGCGTGACAGGTGGTAGATGTCTTCGTCGTCGTCGTGGCCGACGGTGAACATCCCATCTCCGCCGCGGGCGAAGGCGTCGCGCAGCACCTCGGGCGCGCCGGCGAGCAGTTCGTCGAAGGCCACGCCCTCGAGCTTGCGGCCATCGCCGAGCAGCTTGCGCGCGGCCAGGTTGCCGAGCACCACGTGGCCGCCGGGATCCACCAGCAGCATCGCCACCGGCGTGTTCTGCACCATGGTGTCGAGCAGCAGCTCGCGCTGCACCAGGCGCAGGCGCTGGTCGCGCAGCGTGTCGCCAAGCGCGCGGTGGCTGGCGACCAGGGCGCCCAGCTCGCCGCCGCCGTCCCAGGTCACGCCGAAGCTGTAGTCGCCGTCGCGGTAGCTGGCCACGCTTCCTGCCAGCGCGCGGAACAGCGAGTGCGCCGGCCGCAGCAGCCGATGCACGTGGTAGAGCAGCAGCGGCAGCGGCAAGGCGACCGCCACCAACGCCGCCAGCCAGCGCGCCTGGATCCACTGCTCCAGCAGCAGCGTCAGCCCTGCCGCCAGCGCCATATAGGCGAGCGCCATGCCGGTGAACGCGACGCTCAGAGGCAGGCGCCGACCCTGCGCCATCAGTCGCGCCGGATGCCGAGGCGGTCGAGGCGGCGGTACAGCGCCTGTCGCGACAGGCCCAGTTCGATGGCCGCTTGCGACAGCACGCCGCCGCTGCGCGCCAGCGCGGCTTCGATCGCGGCGCGGTCGGGCTCTTCGCCGCCCGCTGATGCCGATGCCGATGCGGTCGTGGCGGCCGCCGAAGGCACGGGAAGGCCCAGCGCCGCCGCAGCCACAGAGTCGCCCGTCGACAGCAGCGCCGCGCGCTGCACCACGTTGCGCAGCTCGCGCACGTTGCCCGGCCACGAGTGACGGAGCAGGGCTCGCTCGGCGTCCGCGGCCAGGCGCTTGCCGGCGGGAAGGAAGTGCAGCGCCAGCGGCAGGATGTCGTCGGGGCGTTCGGCCAATGGCGGCAGTGCCAGCTCAATCGCGTTGAGGCGGTAGTACAGGTCTTCGCGGAAACGACCGTCGCGGATCATCGCCGGCAGGTCGGCGTTGGTGGCGCTGACCACGCGTATCTTGACCTGGCGCTCGCGGTTGCCGCCCAGGCGCGCGAAGCGGCCGGTCTCGAGCACGCGCAGGAGCTTCACCTGGCCAGCCGCCGGCAGGTTGCCGATTTCATCGAGGAACAGGGTGCCGCCGTCGGCCGCTTCGAACTTGCCCTCGCGCGCCTTGCCGGCACCGGTGTACGCGCCGGCCTCGGCGCCGAAGAGTTCGGCTTCGATCAGCTCACCCGGCAGCGCGCCGCAGTTGAGCGCGATGAAGGGTCCATCCTTGACCAGCGAATTGGCGTGCACGATCTCGGCGATCTTTTCCTTGCCCGCGCCGTTGGGCCCGGTAACCAGCACTGGCAGTTCCGAGCGTGCCACCTGGCAGGCCAGCGACAGCAGCCGCTCGCTGGCGGGATCGGCATAGACCACGCCGCGCAGGTCGTTACCCTGCGACAGCGCCGTGCGGCGGCGGCGCTCGCCGCTGCGGTGGCGCGCGAGTTCGCGCCGCGCCTCCGAGAGCTCCAGCAGGTTGTTGACCGTGGCCAGCAGCTTGCGGTCGTCCCAGGGCTTGGCCAGGTAGTCGGCGGCGCCGGCCTTGACCAGGTCGACCGCGGACTCGAGGTGGGTCCATGCCGTCAGCAGGATCACCGGCAGGTCCGGCTCGCGCTCGCGGATGGCGTGGAACAGCGCCAGGCCTTCCTCGCCCGAGGTGGTGTCGGTCTGGAAGTTCATGTCCTGGATCACCAGGTCGATGCCGCCCTGGCGCAGGCGCGCCAGTCCCGCATCCGGCGACTCCGCGCTGGCGGCATCGATATCGTGCAGCGAAAACAGCAGCTCCAGCGCAGTGGCGACGGCGGCGTTGTCGTCGATGATCAGGATGGTGGGCATCGGTTTGCGATCATACGCTGCGGGTCGCCACCGCCGGAGGCACCGCCGCGGCGCGGCGCGCGGGGCCGAGCACGGCGATCTGTCCCAGCAGCCACAGCACCACCGCGCCCACCGGCAGGTAGAACAGCGGCAGCCGTGGCAACTCGTAGCGACCCATCAGCACCTGGTTGATGCCGAACGCCAGCACCATGCCCACGGCGATGCCGATGGTGGCCAGGATAAAGTTCTCGGTCTGGAAGTAGCGCAGGATCTGGCCGCGGGTGGCACCCAGCGCGCGGCGGATGCCGATCTGCTTGCTGCGCTGCTGTACCCAGAAGCTGGCCAGGCCGACGATGCCGAGGGCGGTGACGATCAGCAAGGCGATGCAGACGATGCCGAGCAGGATGATCATCTCGCGGTCGCTGCGGAAGTAGCTGTCGCGGATCGCGCTGTAACTCTGCTGGTCAAGCACCAGGCGATTGGGGTCGACCTTCTCCAATGCAGCGACCGAAGCCGTCAGGATCTCGTCGCGCCGCGTGGGATCGGCGACGCGAACCATGTAGGAACCGCCGTTGTTGTAGTTGTTCCTGATCGGCAGGATCAACGAGTACGTCATGTCGCTGCCGCCGGCGAGGTTGGGGCGGGTCAGGGTCTCCGCCACTCCGATGATGGTCAGCGGTACCGGCCCGAGATAGACCGTCTTCCCCAGCGCGCCATCGCCAGGGAACAGCTTGTCCGCGATCTCCGCGCTGACGATGGCCGGGCTGGAGAGCGTGCTGAAGTCGGTCACCTGCTCGAGTTCGGTCGCGTCCATGAACTCGGCTGGCGTGAAGTCACGGCCGGCCGCGAGGCGGATGCCCATCGTCTCGACCATGCTGTCATGGCCCTGGTATGTGGCAGCGACCAGCGTCGCGCGGTCCTGCTCGGGCGTCAGCCTCAGCCCGGAATTGGACGCGCTGTTGGAGAACGGCAGCTGGTTGATCATGGTGACCCCCGCCACGCCGGGTACGGCGCGCAGCGCCGCCATGTCCTCGCGGGTGCGCGCGTCGGCGTTTTCGGTGGGCCCGATGCCACTCAGCCGGATCTGCAGCAGCTCCTGGTCGGCGATGCCGCTGGGACGCGACACGTTCTCGACGCGCTCGGCGATCAGGAACAGCGCATTGCAGACGATCGCGCAGCTCAGCGCGATCTCCAGCACGATGAGCGCCGCGGCGGTCTTGTGCCGCAGCAGGGTGGAGAGGATCGGTCGGATGTCCATGTTGTTTCCTTGTCTCTACTGCGATTTCAGCTGGATCGCCGGCGTCACCTGCATCGCCCGCCACGCCGGCAGCAGGCCGGCAAGCAGGCTGGCGACCAGGGCGAGCACGAAGGTGGCAAGCAGCATCGAACCGTCGAGGTGGGCGAGTGCGGCGTAGCCGGTGGGGCGCTGGCGTACGGCCCACAGACCCAGCAGGGCCAAGCCGAGGCCGAGTACGCCGCCGGCGAGGCCCACGGTGCCGGCCTCCACCAGGCACTGCGTGAAGATGTCCCGCCGTGATGCGCCAAGCGCGCGCCGCACACCGATCTCGCCACCACGTCGCAGGAACTTGGCCAGCAGCAGGCCCACGGTGTTGAGCAGGCACACCAGCAGGAAGCCGAGCGCCATCCACATCTGCAGGCGCACGTCGCCGGGCACCACCTGACGATGGTCCAGCCACTCCATCACGTTTCGCAGGCGCACGTTGGGCTCGCGCTGGAAGCGGCCGGCGGCTTTCTGCTGTGCGGAGTAGTTGTCCAGCCAGGCTTTGTAATCCTTCGCCTGCGCCGCGGATTCGAGCTCGACCCAGTACTGGATCCAGGCGCAGGGCGCGTTGACGTCGGTGCCATCGTTGGTTGGATTGTTGCCGAAGCAGTTGGTCGTGCCGCTGGTGCCGAGATCCAGGTCCATGGCGGTGGAGAAGGGCACGAAGACCTGTTCATCGCGCCCGTAGGCACCGGTGTTGAGGTCGTAGAACTTGGGGCTGGGCGACCAGTCGTCGAGCACGCCGACCACGCGGAGCGCGCTGCCGTTGATGCGCAGCTGGCGGCCGGTGCTGTCGACGCCGCCGAACAGCTTGTCGTTGAGCACCCGGGAGATCACCACCACGCGGGCGCGGGCCGAATCGTCGGTCCGGCTCCAGCCTTGGCCGTGGAGGAAGGGGGCCTCGAACATCGGGAAGAAGTCCGCTGAGGCATAGCGCGCCTGGTCGACGAAGGGCTTCAAGGTCGAAGACTCGGGCTCGATGATCGTGTCCCCGCCGACCATCATCGCCTGGCGCAGGCCGCGCTTCTGGCGCAGCAGCTCCTCGGCGTCGAAGCGCGTAAGCAGGTCCATCGGCTCGTCGCCGGGGACCTGCGTGGCGATGGGTTCGGGATCCAACTGCACCATGAACAGGCGATCGCTCTTGGCCGGGATCGGATCCCCCGAAAGCACCTTGAATACTGTCAGGGTGGTCATGCTGGTGCCGATGCCGAGTGCGATCGCCACCACCATCAGCGCGGTGAGCGCCTTGTTGCGGCGAAAGCTGCGCAGGGCGAGCTTGAAGTAGTAGGCGAGCATGGCTGGGTCCTCAGGCGCCGGGTGCGGCGTCGGTGGCGGCTTCGGATTCAATGCGTTCGGCGCGCGCGGCCCGCGTCAGGCCCGGCTCCACCGACAGGTCGGTCGCCATGCCGTCGACGATGTGCACGTTGCGGTGCGCGCGCGCGGCAAGCTCCGGGTCGTGGGTGACCATGATGATGGTCGTGCCCTGCTGGTTGATGTCCTCCAGCAGCTCCAGCACGCTGCGCGCCATCTGCGTGTCGAGGTTGCCGGTGGGTTCGTCGGCCAGCAGCAGGCGCGGGCTGCCGGCAAGCGCGCGCGCGATCGCCGCGCGCTGCTGCTGGCCGCCCGACAGCTCCGCCGGGAAGTGCTTCATGCGCGATCCCAGCCCGACCATGCCCAGCGCGTCCTCGATGCGCAGCTTGCGCTCGTTGGCCGGCATGCCGCGGTAGCGCAGCGGCACGTCGACGTTGTCGAACAGGTTCAGGTCCGGGATCAGGTTGAAGCCCTGGAAGATGAAGCCGATCTTCTGATTGCGCAGCTTGCTGCGCTGGTTGTCGTTGAGGCCGCGCACGTCCTCGCCGTCGAGGTGGAACTCGCCGCCGGTGAAGGTCTCCAGCAGCCCGGCGATGTTGAGGAAGGTGGTCTTGCCCGAGCCCGAGGGCCCGGTGACGGCGACGAATTCGCCTTCCGCCACGCGCAGGTCGAGCGAGCGCAGCGCGTGCGTCTCGACCAGTTCGGTGCGATAGACCTTGGTGACCTGGCGCATGTCCAGCATGGCGGGAGTTCCCTGTTCGGAGCTGTGGTTGGCGTGCATCAGTTCACCCTGAACATGTCGGGCAGGCTCGATGCCGGAAGGAAGTGCTGCGGCGTCCGGGCGTGCTTGTGCTCGCCGTTGGCGGCCCGTGGCTGGGGCGCTTCGAGGCCGGTTTCAAAACGGTAGATCTCGCTCAGCCGGCGCGGCACGGCGTCGGCCAGTTCGGTCGAGCTCCAGTGCAGGTGGTGGGGGAAGCCGGTCATTGCGTTCATGGTCACTCTCCGGAAATGCGGACGCGGTCCGCCTGCTCGAACTGGTCACTGCCGGACACGACGATGCGCTCGCCGGGTTGCAGTCCTGAAAGGATTTCGACGGCCGACAGGCTGGACACGCCGGCCTGGATCGCACGCCGCTCGGCGCTGCCGCCCTGCACGACGTAGGCGAAGTTGCCGCCGTCCTGCTCCAGGAAGGGGCCGCGCTCGACCATCAGCACGTCCTCGCGCGTGTCCATCACGATCCGCGCCGACAGGCGCTGGTTCTGGCGCAGGCCGGGCGGCTGGTCGCCGTCTGCGAAGCGCAGGCGGGCATTGACCTCGCCGTTCACGACTTCGGGCGACACCGCGGAAATCTCCGCCGGCCACTGCTTGCCGACGCTGGTGACCTGGGCCGGCATGCCGATGCCGAGGTCGCGGGCGAAGCTCTCCGGCACCTTGATCTCGACCTCGAACTGCGACAGGTCGACCACGCCAAGAATCGGCGCGTTGGCCGCCACGTTCGTGCCCTGCGCGATCTGCACCTGGCCGACCTGGCCGTCAAAGGGCGCGCGCAGGGTCAGCGCATCCACCTGGCGACGCAGTTCGCCGACCACGGCCTCCTGGCGCTCGGCCAAAAGGCGCTTGTTGCCGGCGTCGATGCCCGCGCCCTGGCCCTGCAGCGAGAAGTCCTGGCGCGCCGCGGCGACGCCGATTTCGGCCTTCTTCAATCCGTCCAGCGCGCGGTCGTAGTCGTTGCGCGACACCGCGCCGCCCTCGAATGCGCGCTGGTAGCGCTCGACGTCGCGCTGCGCGGCGACCTGCTCGATCAGCGCCTGGTCAAGCAGCTTTTGCGCGTCCGACCGGGTGAGCCGCGCGTCGAGCACTGCGCGATTGGCTTCGCCCTGCAGGCTGGCCAAGGTGGATTCCTCCTGCACCAGCTTGCTGCGCAGCTCGGGGCTGTCGATCACTGCGAGTTCCTGGCCCTGTTCCACCGCGTCGCCGGCGACGACCTTGAGCGCCACGGTGCCGCCCGCGATCGCGTACAGCGTCGGGCTGTTGGCGGCGATCACGCGGCCGTCGGCGGACAGGTCGCGCACCAGGTCACCGCGGACCACCTCGGCGATGCGAATGCGCGACGCGTCGTGCGAGCGCCCGCCGCCGCTCCAGCCAACCGCGACCCAGATGGCCAGGCCAAGCAGCACCACGGCCGCCGCGCCCCCCGCCACCCACGGCTTGCGCAGGTTCCGGCGCGTGGATGACGCGGCCGCAGGAACATGGTCCTGGGCGGAGGTGTCGCGGATGCGGGAGCGGGAAGAGTCCATGGCGGGAGGGCGCTGTCAGAAGGATGGTCTGCCCTGTGTATCCGCAAGGGTCGTGCCAACTGCAAGTCATTGATTTTATTTGATTGGTCCGCAGTGTCCGGGTGTCCGCGCGGACAGTCGCAGCGTCCGCGCGGACGGTCCCGCGGGCTTTCCCCGTTAAACTGGCAGGTCACCAACCCAGGGGTTCATCTGCTTATGTGCGGCATCGTCGGCGCGATTGCGGATCGCGATGTGGTTCCGGTCCTCATCGAAGGACTCAAGCGTCTCGAATACCGTGGCTACGACTCCGCCGGCATCGCCGTGGTCGATGGCGCCGACATCCGCCGCGTGCGCCGTACCGGTCGCGTGTCGGAGATGGAAGGTGCCGCCGGCAGCGAAGGCTTCTCGGCCACGCTCGGCATCGGCCATACCCGCTGGGCCACGCACGGCGGGGTGACGGAATCTAACGCGCACCCGCACGTCAGCCACGGTGTGGCCCTGGTGCACAACGGCATCATCGAGAACCACGAGCAGCAGCGCGAGCGCCTGCGCGGGCTGGGCTATGAATTCGAATCGCAAACCGATACCGAGGTCATCGCGCACCTGATCCACCATTACCTGCAGGACGGCGCCGACCTGCTTGGCGCGCTGCAGCGCACGGTCAAGGAGCTGCACGGTGCCTATGCGCTGGCCGTGGTCAGCCGCAAGGAGCCGGAGCGCATGGTGGTCGCGCGCATGGGCTGCCCGCTGCTCATCGGTCTGGGCGAGGGCGAGAACTTCGTCGCCTCCGACGTCTCCGCGATCCTGCAGGCCACGCGCAGGGTGATCTTCCTTGAAGAAGGCGACACCGCCGAGATCACGCGCGAAGGCGTGAACGTGTTCGGCGAGGACGACCAGCCGGTGCTGCGCGAAGAGCACCTGTCCGACGTCTCGCTGGCGTCGCTGGAGCTGGGTCCCTACCGCCACTTCATGCAGAAGGAGATCCACGAGCAGCCGCGCGCGCTGGGCGACACCATGGAGGCGATCATCGACGCCGGTGCGTTCGAGCCCACGCTGTTCGGCAAGGATGCCGAGGCCGTGCTGCGGGGGATCGAGGGCGTGCAGATCCTCGCCTGCGGTACCAGCTTCTATTCCGGCTCCGTGGCGCGCTACTGGATCGAGGCGATCAGCGGGCTGCCGTGCAGCGTCGAGATCGCCAGCGAGTACCGTTACCGCACCGCGGTGGCCAACCCGAAGCACCTGGTGGTCACCATTTCCCAGTCGGGCGAAACGCTCGACACGATGGAAGCGCTGAAGTACGCCAAGTCGCTCGGCCACGAACACACGCTGTCGATCTGCAACGTGCCTGAAAGTGCGATCCCGCGCGCCAGCAAGCTGGTGTTCTACACCCGTGCCGGCGCCGAGATCGGCGTCGCTTCGACCAAGGCTTTCACCACCCAGCTGGTCGGCCTGTTCGCGCTGGCGGCCACGCTTGCCAAGCTCAACGGCCGGCTGTCGGAAGAGAAGGAAGCGGAATACATCGAAGCGCTGCGCCATCTGCCGGGCAGCGTGCAGCACGCGCTGAACCTGGAGCCGCAGATCGCGCTGTGGTCGGAGAGCTTCACGCCCCGGCAGCACGCGCTGTTCCTCGGCCGCGGCGTGCACTACCCGATCGCGCTCGAGGGCGCGCTCAAGCTCAAGGAGATCTCGTACATCCATGCCGAGGCCTATCCCGCTGGCGAGCTCAAGCACGGCCCGCTGGCGCTGGTGGACGACGCCATGCCGGTGGTGGTGATCGCGCCCAACGACAGCCTGCTGGAGAAGGTGAAGTCGAACATGCAGGAAGTGCGCGCGCGCGGCGGCGAGCTGTTCGTGTTCACCGACGCCGACAGCAACTTCAGCGCGAGCGAGGGCGTGCACGTGATCCGTACCCCGCGCCACGTCGGCGTGCTGAGCCCGATCGTGCACACGATCCCGGTGCAG
Source organism: Luteimonas sp. A537 (assembly GCF_054052065.1). NCBI lineage: Bacteria > Pseudomonadati > Pseudomonadota > Gammaproteobacteria > Lysobacterales > Lysobacteraceae > Luteimonas > Luteimonas renzhihongae. Next base: position 747,993 of record NZ_JBSVRH010000001.1, on the reverse strand, counting down.
ATGCTGGCCTACCACGTCGCGCTGGCGCGCGGCACCGACGTCGACAAGCCGCGGAACCTGGCGAAGAGCGTGACGGTGGAGTAACCGGCGCCCGTCCGTCTCCCGGTCCCGGTCCCGGTCCGGGGCAGCGGGCAGCGGGCAGCGCCCGGCGGCAACGCGCTAAAATGGTCGTTTTTTGGCCACCAGCATGCTTGAACACCGCACCCGGGCGCCCGTCCCGGGCGCCGCGCTGCCCAGGCTGCTGGCCCGGCTGGCCGGCGTCGAACCTGGCCGGCAGGCGCGGTCCCCGGCGGACGTGCTGGGCGACTGGCTGGACTGGCAGCGCGCCGTGGCCCTGTCGCGGGCGCTCGACGACGCGCCCGCAGGCCGGGACGACGGCGAGGATTCCGGTGCCGCCACCAGCCCCGTCGCGGCGGCCGATGGCCCGACGGATCGCGCCGGCGCCACGCCGGATGAGGACGCCGCCGCTGAATGCCTGCGCCTGCGCGGCGTGCTGCAAGAGGCCATCGACGCCGCCGCCCGCGACTGGACGCTGCCGCTGCATCCGCGTGCGGGTGAGGACGGCAGCGGTGCCGCCGCGGGTGCCGCCGCCGTGCAGCGCCACTGCCAGGGGCTGCAGCGCGACATGCAGTCGGCGAGCGGGCGCCTGCGCGGCGAGCTGCGCGAGCGCCTGGCGCGGCGCGCCGACGGCCAGGCGCGGCTGGCCGCGGTCGATGCGGTGATGGAAGGCCTGCTGGCGCCACGGGAACACGCGCTGCTGGTCCCGGTCGTCCCCGCGCTGGTCGCGCGCTTCAAGCGCCTGCACGTGCTCCATGCCGACGCCGCGGCGCCGGCGAACCTGGATCCCGGCGCGTGGCGCGCCGGCTTCCGCGACGAGGCGCGGCAGGTGCTGTCGGCCGAACTCGACCTCCGTTTCCACCCCATCGAAGCCCTGCTTTCCGCGCTTCGCAGCCCAGGCCCGGACGCATGAAAAGAACCCTCCTCGACAGCCTCGTTTTCGCCCTCGGCCTGCTGGTCGTGTGCTGGATCGGCGCGGGATACATCGGCAGCCACGCGCTGGCGCTGGCGGTCACCGCCCTGATCGGCGCGCTGTACCTCATCGGTGGCGTCGAGCTGTACCGCTACCGGCAGGCGACCGCTGGCCTGGTCGCCGCGCTGGACGCGCCGCCCGGGCCGGACGGCCTGGCCGCCTGGCTGGCGGGCCTCGATCCGACGCTGCGCGGCGCGGTGCGCCAGCGCATCGACAGCGGCCAGGCACCGCTGCCGGCGCCCGCGCTCACGCCCTACCTGGTCGGCCTGCTGGTGCTGCTGGGCATGCTCGGCACCCTGCTGGGCATGCTGGTCACCCTGCGCGGCACCGGCATCGCGCTGCAGTCGGCGAGCGACCTGCAGGCGGTGCGCGATTCGCTGGCGGCGCCGGTGGAGGGCCTGGGCGTGGCCTTCGGCACCTCGATCGCGGGCGTGGCCGCCTCGGCCATGCTCGGGCTGCTGGCTGCGCTGTGCCGCCGCGAGCGCGCGGAGACGGTGCGCCTGCTCGATGCCGCGAGCGTGGATGGCCTGCGCGTGCATACCCGCGCCCACCAGCGCGATGAATCGCTGCGCCTGATGCAGGCGCAGGCCGACGCGATGCCGGCCCTGGTCGAGCGCCTGGAGACCATGGCCGCGGCGATGGAGCGGCAGGCCCAGGCCGCGCACGACCGCCAGGCCTCGCAGCAGGACGCCTTCCATGCCGGCAGCACGGTGGCGTGGGAGCGGCTGGCCGGCACGCTGTCGGCGGCGCTGGAACGCGGCGCGGCCGACAGCGCGCGCGCGGCCGTCGAGGCCGTGCAGCCGGCCGTCGCTGCGGCCATGGACACGGTCACGCGCGAAGCCGCGCAACTCAACGCGACGGTCGCCGCGTCGGTCGACCGCCAGCTGGCCGCGCTCGACGCCGGCTTTGAAAGCAGCTCGACCGCCGCCACGACGCTGTGGCAGCGTGCGCTGGCCGAGCAGGCCGGGTCGCAGCAGGTTCTGGCCGAAGCGCTGCGCACGGGCCTGGACGCGGCGGGCGAACGCCTCGTGGAGCGCACCGGCGGCATGGTCGAGGAGGTGGCGTCGCGCCTGGAGGCCACCACGGCCCAGCTCGCTACCGCCTGGGACGGGGCGCTCGCGCGCCAGCAGGCCCAGCACGATGCCCTGGCCGAGCGCCACGGGCAGGCGCTGGACGCGGCCGGCGCGGCCTTTGCCGGCCAATCGATGACCCTGCTCGAGCAGCTTGAAGGCACCCATGCCCGCCTGCAGTCCGCGCTCTCGGAACAGGACGGGCAGCGCCTGGCGGCCTGGCAGGACCAGCTCGCAACGATGGCCGCTTCGCTGCGCGAGGACTGGGCCCGCGCCGGTGAGGACGCCGCGCAGCGGCACGAGGCCGTGGCCTCGGCCCTGGCCGCTGCCGCCGCCGACATCGGCGCGCAGTCGCAGGCGCACGCCGCCGCGACCATCGCCGAGATATCGACCCTGGTGGAGGCCGCGTCGGAGGCGCCGCGAGCCGCCGCCGAGGTGGTCGCCGAGCTCCGTCAGAAGCTCTCCGACAGCATGGTGCGCGACACCGCGATGCTGGCCGAACGCAGCCAGCTGATGGAGACCCTGTCGACCCTGCTGGACGCCGTGAACCACGCCTCCACCGAGCAGCGCGGTGCGATCGATGCCCTGGTGTCGACCACCTCCACGCTGCTGGAACAGGCCGGCGGCCGCTTCGGCGAACAGGTCGAGGCCGGCACCGGAGCGATCGACGCCGCGGTGGCGCGCCTGGACGCGGGTGCGACCAGCGTGGCCGGCCTGGGCGAGGCGCTGGCCGGCGCCGTGCAGCAGTTCGGTGAGCGCAGCACGGAGCTGACCGGGCGCCTGGACGGCATCGCCGCCGCGCTCGACGCCTCGGGCACGCGCAGCGACGAACAGCTGGCCTACTACGTGGCCCAGGCGCGCGAGCTGGTCGACCTGAGCGTGCTCGCGCAGAAGCACATCATCGCCGAGCTCCGCCAGCTGCCCGGCGCCGCGGCATGAGCCTGGAGGTCGAGGGCGACGTCGATTCCACGGTCCCGGTGTGGGCCGCGTTCGGCGACCTGATGTCGGTGCTGCTGGGCGTGTTCGTGTTGATCCTGGTGGGCGTGATCGGCGTGCAGCTGCACCTCGAGGCCAGGCTGGCCGAAGAAGTCGCGCAGCGCGAGGTCGAACACCAGCGCCGCGTGGCACTCGAGCAGGCGCTGGCCGCCCCGCTGGCCAGCGGCCGCATCACCCTGGTTGACGGCCGCATCGGCATCAGCGGCAGCGTGCTGTTCGCACTCGGCTCCGACCGCCTGCAGCCCGAGGGCGAGGCGCTGCTGGACAGCCTGGCCGCGCCGCTGGCCGGCTTCCTGGCCGGCCGCGACGAGATCCTGATGGTCAGCGGCTTCACCGACGACCGCCTGGTGCGCGGCGACAGCCAGCGCTACGCCGACAACTGGGAGCTGTCCGCGCAGCGCGCGCTGACCGTGACCCGCGCGCTGGTGGCGCAGGGCGTGCCGGCGTCCTCGGTGTTCGCCGCGGCTTTCGGCGCCGAACAGCCGGTCGACAGCAACGCGCACGCCGAAGGCCGCGCGCGAAACCGCCGCGTCGAGATGGCCCCGGTACCGCGGCAGCAGCATGGGCAGAAGCCGGGCTCGCAGGTTGCGCATGGGCGGTAGCGACTTCCGGGACAGTGCGGCACAGGCGCCGCAGGACGCGGATGCCGCGCAGTTGCCGGAGTCGCGGACCGCGGCATCGGCAGCCGCGGAACCGATGGCGCAGCCGCTTGCAGGGCTGCTCGATGCCCTCGAACGCTGGCCCATCGAACGACAGGTGCTGGCCGACGGGATCGACCTGGGCTTGCCCGCACCCGCGCACTGGCCGGCACTCCCGGCGCTGGATGGCGTTCGCGAGCTGTGGGCAGGGCTGCGCAACCGCGAGCAGGTGCGGCGCGCGCTGGCGCCGACGCCCGACGATGCGGGGCCGCTCAATTCGGGCGCGCTGGCGGGACGGATGCTGCGCCTGATGCAGGCGCAGTCGCCGGATTACCTGCGGCGGTTCACCGCCTACATCGACATGCTGGCGGACCTGCAGGAGCTGCAGGCCCGCGTCGTGTCGGCCGGCGGGGACGCCGGCCGCGGCGTGGATGGGTCGCCGGTCCGGACGCGCGCGAAGGCGCGCCGGGGCCGGGGAGCGGCACGCCCCCCGGCGGACGCCGGCTAGGAGCGGGTCGCGGGGCCGTTCGACTCCGCTGCGTTGCCGTCCGCGTCAGCGGCGGGGGCGCCGTCGGCGCCGGTATCGGTGTCGCTGTCGGCATCCACGTCCGGCGCCACCGCCGGGCCACCCACGCGCGACACGCGCCAGATGATGTTGGCCAGGTCGTCGGCGATGACCACCGCGCCGCGCGGGTCGACGGTCACGCCCACCGGGCGGCCGCGGGTGGTGCCGTCGTCGTCGCGGAAGCCGGTGGCGAAGTCGATCGGATCACCCGCCGGGCTGCCGTTGCGGAACGGCACGAACACCACCTTGTAGCCGGAGGGATCCGGACGGTTCCAGCTGCCGTGCATGCCGACGAAGGCGCCGTCGGCGAACTCCGGGCCCATCACCGGGCTGGAGAAGTCGACGCCAAGCGACGCCACGTGCGCGCCCAGGCTGTAGTCCGGCGTGATCGAGGCGGCGACCTTGTCCGGGTTTTCCGGCTTGACGCGGGTGTCGACATGGTTGCCCCAGTACGCCCAGGGCCAGCCGTAGAAGCCGCCGTCGCGCACGGAGGTGAGGTAGTCGGGCACGAGGTCGGGTCCGATCTCGTCGCGCTCGTTGACCACGGCCCAGAGCTGGCCGCTGCCGGGCTGGATCGCCAGCGCGGTGGGGTTGCGCAGGCCGGTCGCGTACGGGCGGTGCATGCCGGTGGCGACGTCGATCTCCCAGACCCGCGCGCGGTCCTGCTCGGCGAGCATGCCGCGCTCGGTGATGTTGCTGTTGGAGCCGATGCCGACGTACAGGAAGCGGCCGTCGCTGCTGGCCGCCATCGCCTTGGTCCAGTGGTGGTTGATCTCCGAAGGCAACAGCGTCAGCACCTCAGGCTCGGCGGCGCTGGCCTGGGTCTGGCCGGACTGGTAGTCGAAGCGCACCACCGCGTCCTGGTTGGCGACGAACAGGTCGTCGCCGACCAGGGCCATGCCATAGGGCGCGTTGAGGCCGTCGGCGAAGACGGTCTGCAGCTCGTAGTTGCCGTCGCCGTCGGCGTCGCGCAGCAGGGTCAGGCGGTTGCCGCTCTTCACCCCGGTGGTGCCGGCGGCCTTGATCGGGCCGGCGATGATGTCCTTGGGCTTGAGCTTGGGCGCGTTGCCGCCGCGGCCTTCGGCGACCAGGATGTCGCCGTTGGGCAGCACCAGGGTCTGGCGCGGGATGCCCAGGCCGGTGGCGATGGCGCGGACCTCGAAGCCCTCGGGCACGACCGGAAGGCGGTCGCCCCACTCGGACGGATCGGCGATCACCATCTGCGGCAGCAGGCCGCGCTTCGGCTCGGGCAGGTTGACCTCGGAGCCGTACTGCATCGGGCCCGGGTCGGGGTTGCAGGCGGCGAGGACCACCGCGGACGTGGCAAGGGCAAGCAGGCTCAGGCGGTTCATTCCACACCTCCGATGCGCGGGGCACGGACCGCGAAGCAGGTCGCCACGATGGCGAGGATGACGGTGGCCACCGACAGCACCAGGCCGCCGGGCATGCTGGCCCAGGCGTCGCGTGCGTGCATCAGCGCGTTGAAGAAGCCGACGACCCAGGTCGCCAGCAGCAGGACGAAGTGCAGCAGCGAGCCCGGCGTGCGGCGCGAGGGCAGCAGGCCGACGAGCGCGGACACCAGCGCCACGCCCGCGACCACCAGGCCGCCGGTGATCAGCCAGGACGCGAAATTGTTCCACTGGATCTCGAACGTCCGCGCATAGGCGATGTCGCCGAGCAGGGCAGCGAGGAGCAGGGTGGTCGCACCGCCGAGCAGCAGTGCGTGGACGGGATGAAAAGCCGGTACGGGCCGGCGTTCGATAGTCGAAGCCATGGGGGTCCTTCGGAGAGCGGGCGCCGGTGCGGCGTCGGGAGGATTGCGGCATCCCACGCGCGGCGTGGGGCCCATTCATCCTAAGCCAGGGCTCCCTCACGATGGGGGCTTGCCCCGGGACGCTGCGTTCCCGATGCGACGGTCGCTGCCGCCGTCAGTCGCGTGGCAGCGCCCCGGGCAGCGGGTCGCCCGGCGACCAGCCCAGGGCCTGCAGCCGGTCCAGCAGCGCGACCACGCGCGCGCGCGCGCCGGCTCCGTGGACCGGCAGCACGAGGCTGTCGCCCGCGCGCGCGCCGGCCAGGACCAGGCGCGCGGCCTCGGCTTCGTCCAGGCATTCGACGATGGCCCCGGCCGCCACGCCGCCGCGCAGCAGCGCCTCGCGCAGCAGCCGCGCCACCGCGCCGCTCTCGCGGCCGCGCATGTAGGCGCTGTCCATGTCCTTGAGCACGACGTGGTCGGGCCGGAACGAGGCGGCGGTGGCGGCAAGCTCGGCGATGGCCTCGTCGCTGCGGTTGCCGGCCTGGCCCAGCAGCAGGTGCAGCCGGCCGCCGGCATGGTGCGCCTGGCGCACCAGCCCGAGCAGGTGCTGCAGGCCGTCGGGGTTGTGCGCGTAGTCGACGTAGGCCTGCACGCCGCCGCCCAGGATCCAGCGCTGCAGGCGGCCGGGATTGTCGCCGTGGGCGCGGCCGAAGCGCGCGAGCACGGCGCGGATGGTGTCCGGCGCGATGCCGAGGCCGGCGGCGGCCAGCGCGGCGGCGGCGCAGTTCTGGACGTTGTGCGCGGCCAGGCCGCCAAGCGTCAGGGGCATGTCGGCGACCGCGCCCAGGTCATGGGCCGCGGCTCCGTCGAACAGCTGCAGCCGGCCGTCGCGCACTCCGCAGCTGCGGCGGCCATCGGCGCGTGCCTCCGCCAGCAGTGGATGGTCGTCGCTGGTGGAGAACCAGGCCGGTGCCGCGTCGAGCCCGGCGGCATGCCGGCGCAGCGGGTCGTTGTCGGCGTTGAGCACAAGGGTGCCTGCGCCGTCGATGGCGCGGGCCACGGTCAGCTTGACCTCGGCCAGGCCGTCGAGGTCGTGGATGCCGTACTCGCCGAAGTGGTCGGGGCTGACGTTGGTGACCACGGCCACGTCGGCGTGCGCAACGCCCAGCCCGCGGCGCAGCAGGCCGCCGCGCGCGGTCTCCAGGATCGCGGCCTGCGCCTGGCGGTTGCGCAGCAGCGCGCGCGCGCCGCCCGGGCCGGAGTAGTCGCCGTCCTCGATCAGCGCGCCGTCGAGGTAGATGCCGTCGGTGCAGCTGTTGGCGGTGTGCCAGCCGTTCGCGATGGCCATCGCGGTGAGCAGGCGCACGGTGGTGGTCTTGCCGTTGGAGCCGGTGACCAGGGCGACGGGGATCGCATGCAGCTCCTGCCAGGGCACCTCGTGGGGAAGCGGCAGCGCCGGGTTGTCCCAGGTGCGGCTGCCGGTGCCCAGGCCGATCGAGAGCTGTTCGTCGTCGAGCAGCAGCGGCAACCCGTGGCCAAGGGCGCTTTCGCGAAGCGCCTGCAGGCGGGGAAGGTGTTCGGCGTCGGCGGCGGCGCGCAGGATGCGGAGCGCGGCGTCGTCATCGTCGATCGGGGCGTGGGCGGGCTGCAGGGCGGCGTCGCCGGTGTCGATGCCGGCCTCGGCAAGCACCGACAGCCAGGCCCATTCGTTGACCTCGGTGGCGGCGTACAGCCGGTCGGCCGGCGCCGCGAAGGCGAGGCTGGCGCCGGTGGCGTGTTCGCGCACCCGGACCGGGCCATCGGGCCAGCCCAGGGAAGCGCGTGCACGCGCGATCCGCTGCCTCCAGCCGTCGACCAGGACGCGTGGAACCGGCGCGCCGACCCCGGTTTCCAGCACCGCGCCGGCGTCGGCGAAGTACAGGTTCGGACCGGTCAGGCGGCGTGAGTCGTCGAAGGGCAGCGGCGCGGGTGCGGTCATCGGGCGTGCGGTCAGTCGCTGTCTTCGTCGGGTGCGAATACCAGGCCGCGCTCCTCGCGCACCAGGCCTTCCAGGTCGAAGACCGGCTCGTCGCTGGCGGCCGACAGCGGCGGCGGGGTGGCCTTCGCCGGGCCGCTCGCGGCGCCTTCGGGCCTGAACTTGGTGATCTGCTTCCAGGAGCGGGCCAGCGCGTCGGCGAGCACCAGCAGCAGGTCGCCCGGCTGGCCCATGCGCAGCGCGGCGTCGATCGCCTCCTGTTCGTCGGGGATGACCGAGATCGCCGCCGGGTCCACCCCGGCGTCGCGCAGGGCGCTGGCGATGATGTTCGGCACCGCGTCGCCGTCGCGGCCGCGCAGGGCGTCGTCGCGGCGGCAGATGTAGTGGTCGAAGCGCCCGGCCACCGCCTGCGCGATCGCCACCAGGTCCTCGTCGCGACGGTCGCCCGGCCCGGCGACGACCACGATCCGGCGTCCGTCCACGTCCAGGCGCTGCGCCAGGTCGGCCATCACCCCGACCGCGTGCGCGTTGTGGGCGTAGTCGAACAGCACCTTGAACGGATGCTCGTTGAACACGTTCATCCGGCCCGGCGCCTGGAAGAAGGTCGTGTCGAAGGTGCGCAGGCCATGGCGGATGTCGTCGAGCTTGAGCCCCAGCGCGAAGGCCATCGACGCGGCGAACATCGCGTTCTGCACGTTGTGCAGGGCGCGGCCCTCGAGCGTTGCCGGGATCAGGTGGGTCCACAGCAGCGGGATCTGGCTGCCCTTGTCGTAGAGCGTGATCATGTGGCCGTTGACGCCTTCCTCCAGCGCGCAGGCGCGGCCGCCGGCGCGCACGTGCTCGCGGACCAGGCCGTGGCCGGTGTTCATGGTCACGTAGCAGATGGTGCGGGCCTTGGTGTAGCCGGACATGCGCAGCACGTTGGGATCGTCGGCGTTGAGCACCGCGCACTCCTCGGCCACTTCCACCACGATGCGCTTGATCTCGGCGAGCTGCTCGAGCGTGTCGATGCCCTTGAGCCCGAGATGGTCGGACTGGACGTTGATCACCGCGCCCACGTCGACCTTGGTCACGCCCATGCCGGCGCGCAGCAGGCCGCCGCGTGCGGTTTCCAGCACCGCCAGGTCGACCGTCGGGTCGCGCAGCACCATGCGCGCGGACACCGGCCCGGTCATGTCGCCCTCGACCGTGCGCTGGCCGTCGATGTAGACGCCGTCGGTGGTGGTCAGGCCCGGCGTGTGCCCGGACATCTTGGCGATGTGCGCCAGCATGCGCGCGGTGGTGGTCTTGCCGTTGGTGCCGGTGACCGCGGCGATCGGCACGCGCGCCGGCGAGCCGGGCGGGAACAGCATGTCGATCACGGGGCCGGCGGCGTCGCGCGGCGTGCCTTCGCTGGGCGCCACGTGCATGCGGAAGCCGGGCGCGGCGTTGACCTCGCAGATCGCGCCGCCGATGCGCTTGTAGCTTTCGGTGATGTCGGGGCTGATGAAGTCCACGCCGCCCACGTCCAGGCCGATCGCGCGCACGGCGCGGATCGCCATCTCGCGATTGTCGGGGTGGATGACGTCGGTGACGTCGGTGGCGGTGCCGCCGGTGGAAAGGTTGGCGGTGGAGCGCAGCGGCACCACTTCATCGGCGGCCGGCACGGAATCGGCGGCATGGCCGGCGCGCTCGAGCATGAGCTCCGCCTGCGCGTCCAGCTCGAGGCGGGTCAGCACCTTTTCGTGGCCGACGCCGCGGCGCGGATCCTGGTTCACCTGTTCGATCAGTTCAGCGATGGTGCTGCGGCCGTCGCCGACCACGTGGCCGGGCGTGCGCCGGGTGGCGGCGACGAGCTCGCCGTTGACCACCAGCAGGCGGTGGTCGTCGCCCGGCTGGAAGGTCTCCACGATCACCGAGCGCGAGTGCGCCTGCGCGGCCACGAAGGCCTCGCGGATCTCGTCGTCGCCGGTGATGTCGATGGTGATGCCGCGGCCGTGGTTGCCGTTCCAGGGCTTGAGCACCACCGGGCCGCCCAGCCGGCGCGCCGCCTTGAGCGCATCGGTCTGGCTTGCGGCCATCAGCTGGCGTGGCACCGGCAGGCCGAGCGCGGCCAGCATCTTGTTGGTCTCTTCCTTGTCGCTGGCGAGCTCCACCGCGATGTAGGACGTGCGCCCGGTGACCGTGGCCTGGATGCGCTGCTGGTAGCGGCCGTGGCCGAACTGCACCAGCGACTGCGCGTTGAGCCGCAGCCAGGGGATGTTGCGCTCCTCGGCCGCGCGCACCAGCGATGCGGTGGACGGGCCGAGCGCGCGCCGCTGCGCATAGCGGATGAACTCGTCGCGGGCGACATCCCATTCCCAGTCTTCGGGCACGCTGCCGGCGGGGCGGAGGTCGGCGGGCAGCAGCGAGCTGATCAGCTGCAGTGCCAGGTCGCCGGCGGCGATGCCTTCCTCGCGCTGGGCGTACTCGTAGACCACCGTGTAGACGCCCGGGCGGTCGTCGACGCTGCGGGTCTTGCCGAAGGTGACGTCCTCGCCGGCGATGTTCTGCAGCTCGATCGCCACGTGTTCAAGCACGTGCCCGAGCCAGGTGCCCTCGTCCTCGCGCATGCGACGCAGGAAGCCGCCGGGCGTGCGGTAGGAGCAGCCGTGTTCGGCCAGGCCGGGCAGGGCCGCCACCAGGCCATCGATGAAACCCGGCCCCAGGCGGGCGGTCGGCCACTGCTCCAGCGCGCCCAGGTCCAGCAGCAGGCGGATCACCGGGAAGTGCGCGTGGAGCGAGGGGCCCACGTAGACGGAGCGTTCGAGGATGCGCATGGGTGAGTCCCTTCGGTCAGGTCTTGCGGGTGGCCAGGCGTCCGGCCGAGGCCCGCCGCGTGTGCAGGTTGAAGGTGGCGCCGGCGACCAGGATGTGCACTCCCAGGCCCAGCATGCACACCGGGTCGTCCTCGTCGGCATGCGCCATCGAGGAGAACTGCAGGTCGTGGGCATCGACCACGGTGACCGCGCCGCTGCCTTCCACTTCCAGTACGTCTTCGGGGGAGATGAAGGCCGCGGTGTCCTCGTCCAGGCCGATGCCGATCGCGAACGGGTTGTAGGCCAGTGCGGCGGTGAGCCGGCCGAGGCGGTCGCGCTGGCGGAAATGCTGGTCGATCACGAAGCGGTTGGTCAGGCCGAGCCCGGGCGCGAGCCGCACGCTGCTGGCGCGCGGCGAAGAACCCTCGCTGCCGAAGGCGATCATGTGCTCGCTGAGGAAGCCGGCGCCGGCGCTGGTGCCGGCCACGGGAACGCCCTGCGCGTTGCGCAGGCGGATCGTGCGTGCCACGTCGGTGCCGCCGAGGATGGTCGACAGCCGCAGTTGGTTGCCGCCGGTGAAGAAGATGCCGCTGGCCTGCTCCAGCCGCGCCAGCCGGCTGGGCTCCTGGCAGTCGCGGCGGGTGTCGAAGTCGACGACCTCGACGCTGGCCGCGCCCATGCCGTCGAACAGTTCCTCATAGCGCACGCCGGTTTCCCTCAACCGGCTGGCGGTCGGGATCACCGCGATGTCCGCCTCGTTGCCGCCGCTGACTTCGACGAAGCGCTTCAGGATGCGGGGGTTGGTTTCCTTGTCCTCTGCGCCGCCGATCGGGATGATCCAGCCGCGTTGTTCCCCGTTGGCGGGTTTGCTCGGCATCAATTGGCTCCTGGTTTACGGTGATCTGTGGGTCGACCCTCGAACGTACCATGCCGCAGCACCGCGCCGTTCCGCAGGTGTGGGCGGCCGCCGGCGAACACGTCGGTGACCGTGGCGGCCTCGTCGATCACCACGAAGTCCGCGTCGGCACCCACCACGATCCGGCCTTTCCCAGGCAGCCGCAGCAGGTCGGCGACGTTGCTGGTGAAGGCCGGCAGCACGTCGGCCAGCGCGACGCCGCGCGCCAGCAGCTCGCGCAGGGTTTCGACCAGGGCGCCGGAATGGCCGACGTCCATGCTGGCGACCCGCCCCTGGGCATCGAAGCAGGGCAGGCAGCCACCGGCGTCGGAGCTGACGGTGACGCGCTCGCGCGGGGCGCCGCTGTCGAGGTAGCGCACCAGGGCGTCGGCCGCGCTCCACGCGTCCTCGTCCTCATCCACCGGGAATGCGGTGATGTCGATGGTGCAGCCGCGCCGCGCCAGTTCGATGGCCTCGTCGAACAGCGCCCTGCGGCGGTTGACGTGGGTCGGGTTGAACACCCGCGGTGGCAGCTCGCTCTGGTCGAGCGCGCGGCGCACCAGGTCCAGCCCGCGCGCGCCGTCGCCCAGGTGCAGGTGGACGATGCCGGCCTTGCCGGTCATCAGCCCGGCCACGTGCGCTTCCGATGCGATGCGCAGCAGTTCGTCCAGCGTCGGCTGGCTGGAGCGGTGGTCGCTGATCGCCAGTTCGCCCACGCCGACCAGGCAGTCGATGAAAGCGAGGTCGCCGCGCACGCTGCCGGTGATCGTGGCCGGTGGCAGGTGGTAGCCGCCGGCCAGTCCCCAGGCCGAAAGGCCTTCCTCGCGCAGCGCGTTGACGTGGGCCACCAGCTCGCGGGTGCCGCGGGCGACGTCGTCGGTGCCCAACAGGCCGAGCACGCTGGTCACGCCGCCGCGGGTGTAGCGCGACAGCATCGGCGCCGGCACGCGGCTGGCGAAGCCGGCCTCGCCGCCGCCGCCGGTGACGTGCACGTGGCCGTCGATGAAGCCCGGGAGCAGCCGGCGGCCGCCAAGGTCGACGATGGACGCACCGAAGGCTCCGGGCAGGTCGGGGGCATCGGCACCCATCCACAGCAGCTTGCCGCCGCCAAGCAGCAGGTCGCGGCGGCCGAGGGCTTCGGGTGCGTAGACGTCCGCGTTGCGGACCAGTGTCATCTTCATCAGGGCAGGTTGGAATGCGCCGCGCAGGGCGTCAAGCAGGATGCGACGCCGTGGACGGCGTGCCATGGCCCGGGCGCCGGCGGGGGAGTAGCGTCGGGCCATCACCGCAGCGGAGACCGCCATGTCCACGCACGCCAGCAACGTCCGACCCGCCCCCGACCAGGCCATGGTCGACATCGCCGACTACGTCACCGGCTTCGCGATCGAATCCCCGCTGGCCTGGACGACCGCGCGCCACTGCCTGCTCGACACCCTGGGCTGCGGCCTGGAGGCGCTGGAGTATCCGGCCTGCACCCGGCTGCTCGGGCCGATCGTCCCGGGCACGGTGGTGCCCAATGGCGCGCGGGTCCCGGGCACGGGCTTCCAGCTCGATCCGGTGCAGGCAGCCTTCAACATCGGCGCGATGGTGCGCTGGCTGGACTTCAACGACACCTGGCTGGCGGCGGAGTGGGGGCATCCCTCGGACAACCTCGGCGGCATCCTGGCCGTGGCCGATTGGCTGGGCCGCACGGCGGCCGCCGAGGGCAGGCCGCCGCTGCTGATGCGCGACGTGCTGCGCGCCATGGTCAAGGCGCACGAGGTCCAGGGCTGCCTTGCGCTTGAGAACAGCTTCAACGCCGTCGGCCTGGACCACGTGGTGCTGGTGAAGGTGGCCTCGACCGCGGTGGTGGCCGGGCTGCTGGGCCTGTCGCGCGAAGCGATCGTCAACGCCGTGTCCCAGGCCTGGGTGGACGGGCAGAGCCTGCGCACCTACCGCCACGCGCCCAACACCGGCAGCCGCAAGTCATGGGCCGCGGGCGACGCCACCAGCCGCGCCGTGCGCCTGGCGCTGATCGCGGCCACGGGGGAAATGGGCTGCCCCGGTGCGCTGACCGCTCCCGGCTGGGGCTTCTACGACGTGTCGTTCAAGGGCGGGCCCTTCCGCTTCCAGCGTCCCTACGGCAGCTACGTGATGGAGAACGTGCTGTTCAAGATCAGCTTCCCGGCCGAATTCCACGGCCAGACCGCGGTCGAGGCGGCGCTGCTGCTGCACGCGCGCCTCGCGCACGCCGGGCGCAGCGTGGAGGACATCGCCACGATCGGCATCCGCACCCAGGCGGCCTGCATCCGGATCATCGACAAGCAGGGCCCGCTGGACAATCCGGCCGACCGCGACCACTGCATCCAGTACATGGTCGCGGTGGCCCTCGTTTTCGGGCGCCTGACCGCGGCCGACTACGAGGACGAGGTGGCCGCCGATCCGCGTATCGACCGGCTGCGCGCCAGGATCGCCTGCGTGGAGGACCCGCAGTTCACCGCCGACTACCACGACCCCGCGAAGCGCAGCATCGCCAACGCGCTCACGGTGGCCTTCGAAGACGGCACGGTGCTTGACGAAGTCGCGGTGGAATATCCGGTCGGGCACCGGCGCCGTCGCGACGAAGGCATCCCGCTGCTGGAGGCCAAGTTCCGCCGCAACCTGGCGCGGCGGTTCCCGGCCGCTCGACAGGAGGCGATCCTGGCCGCAAGCCTGGACCAGGCAACGCTTGAGGCCATGCCGGTACCCGAGTACGTGGATCTATACGCGGGCTGAGGCCTACAACGTGTCCGCAGGCGCCGCCCCGGCGACTTCGGCGGCCGCCTCCGGGCGGGCAAGATCCGCGGCGTCCAGCGGGTCTGCCGTGGCCGCGGGCGGCGGCGTCGCGGCGCCACCGTTCCGTGCCACGCGCCAGATGGTGTTCGACAGGTCGTCGGCCACGATCAGGGCGCCGCGCGGATCCACGGTCACGCCCACCGGGCGGCCGCGGGTGGTGCCGTCGTCGTCGCGGAAACCGGTGACGAAGTCGATGGGATCGCCCGCCGGGCCGCCGTTGCGGAAGGGCACGAACACGACCTTGTAGCCCACCGGGTCGGCCCGGTTCCAGCTGCCGTGCTCGCCCACGAACGCGCCGTCGGCGAATTCCGCGCCCATGGCCGGCATCGAGAAATCGACGCCAAGCGCGGCGACGTGCGAGCCGAGGGAATAGTCGGGAACGATGGCCGAGGCCACCTTCTCCGGATCCTGCGGCCGCACGCGCTCATCGACGTTGCCGCCCCAGTAGCTGTAGGGCCAGCCGTAGAAGCCGCCGTCGCGCACGGAGGTGAGGTAGTCGGGCACGAGGTCGGGTCCGATCTCGTCGCGCTCGTTGACCACGGCCCAGAGCTGGCCGCTGCCGGGCTGGATCGCCAGCGCGGTGGGGTTGCGCAGGCCGGTGGCATAGGCGCGGTGCATGCCGGTTTCCGTGTCGATCTCCCAGACCCGTGCGCGGTCCTGCTCGGCGAGCATGCCGCGCTCGGTGATGTTGCTGTTGGAGCCGATGCCGACGTACAGGAAGCGGCCGTCGCTGCTGGCCGCCATCGCCTTGGTCCAGTGGTGGTTGATCTCCGAAGGCAACAGCGTCAGCACCTCAGGCCCGGTGGCGCTGGCCTGGGTCATGCCGGACTGGTAGTCGAAGCGCACCACCGCGTCCTGGTTGGCGACGAACAGGTCGTCGCCGACCAGGGCCATGCCGTAGGGCGCGTTGAGGCCGTCGGCAAAGACGGTCTGCAGCTCGTAGTTGCCGTCGCCGTCGGCGTCGCGCAGCAGGGTCAGGCGGTTGCCGCTCTTCACCCCGGTGGTGCCGGCGGCCTTGATCGGGCCGGCGATGATGTCCTTGGGCTTGAGCTTGGGCGCGTTGCCGCCGCGGCCTTCGGCGACCAGGATGTCGCCGTTGGGCAGCACCAGGGTCTGGCGCGGGATGCCCAGGCCGGTGGCGATGGCGCTGACCGTGTAACCCTCGGGCACCACCGGCAGGCGGTCGCCCCAGCCCGCGGGCTCGGCGATGACCATGTCCGGCATCAGTCCGCGATGGGGCTTGGGCAACTCGGGATTGGCGCCGTACTGCAGTGGCGCGGACTCCTTGCCGCAGGCGGCGAGGGCGAGGCTGAGGATGGCGAGTGCGGGCAGGGCGTAGCGTTTCATTTCGCTTCTCCGGTGCGCGGGTTGCTGAAGCCCAGCCAGGTCGCGACCACGGCAAGCACCACGACGATCACCGACAGCACCAGGCCGCCGGGCATGCTGGCCCAGGCGTCGCGTGCGTGCATCAGCGCGTTGAAGAAGCCAACGACCCAGGTCGCGAGCAGCAGCACGAAATGCAGGACGGATGCACGCGTGCGCCTGGACGGTGCAAGACCGAAGAGCGCGCACACCAGGGCGAACGCCAGTACCACCAAGCCGCCGGCGCCAAGCCAGGACGCGAAGTTGTTCCACTGGATCTCGTAGGTGCGGGCGTAGGCGAGGTCGCTCAGCAAGGTGCCAAGGAACAGCGTCAGCGCGCCGCCCAGCAGGGCGGCGTGCGCCGGGTGGTAAGCGGGCGCGAATCTGCGTGGAACGGTGGCGACCATGGGCGTGCCTCCTGCTTGGACGCGGCGGCGTCCGGACGGGTCCGGCACCCTTCGGGGGCCGATCATCGGCGACGCTACTCCAGTGCATTTGAGGAAGGCGTGCAGAGCCGGGGCCGGCACCGGTGCGTCACGGGCTGGTGATATCGTCACGGGCCGTTCCGCGCATGCCGGGTCTGCCATCCGATGGGTACCTACGCACTCGGTTCCGTGTTCGCCCCGGCCTCGGTGGCCCTGGTCGGCGGCAGCCCGCGGGAGCGCTCCCTGGGCCGGCTGGTGCTGGGGCAGATCGTCGAAGGTGGCTTCCCCGGGCGCGTGGGCGTGGTCAATGCGCGCTACCCGGCGATCGCCGGCGTCGACTCCTCGCCGCGGCTGGACGCGCTCGGCTTCGCGCCGGAGCTGGTCATCATCGCCACGCCGCCGTCCAAGGTCGCGAAGGTGGCGGCCGCCGCCGCCGATGCCGGCGCGCGCGCGGTCATCGTGCTGACGCGCGGCATGGGCGAGGGCCCCGGTTCGCACAATGCCGCGCTGGCGGCGGTCGCGCGCGAGCGCCGCCTGCGCGTGGTCGGGCCCAACTGCCTGGGCGTGATCGCGCCGCATTCGAAGCTCTACGCGAGCTTCGCGGCGCACCGGCCGCCGCCGGGCGACATCGCCCTGGTGTCGCAGTCGGGGGCGGTGGGCGCGGCGATGATCGAATGGGCGCATGCGCGCGGGGCCGGCTTTTCCGCGGTGGTGTCGCTGGGCGATGCGGTCGACGTCGACTTCGCCGACCTGCTCGACTGGTTTGCCGTCGACCGCCACACCCGCGCGATCCTGCTCTACCTCGAACACGTGCGCGATGCGCGCAAATTCCTGTCGGCCGCGCGCGCAGCGGCGCGCGGCAAGCCGGTGGTGGTGGTGCGGCCGGGCCGCCACCTGCGCCGGGCGCCGCCGCACGCAAGCCATGCCGCCGCGCTGGCCACGCCGGACGATGTCTATGACGCCGCCTTCCGCCGCGCCGGCCTGCTGCGCGTGCGCGCGCTGGACGAGATGTTCGCCGCGGCGGAGACGCTCTCGCACCTGGGCAGCGTGCCCGGCAGGCGCCTGGCGGTGCTGACCAATGGCGCCGGCACCGGCCTGCTCGCGCTCGACCGGCTGCAGGACCTCGGCGGCGAGCCGGCCACGCTTTCGGCGACGACCGTCCAGCGCCTGGACGCCGCGCTCGAACGCGGCTGGTCGCGCAGCAATCCGGTGGACCTGCTTGGCGATGCCGACGGCGCGCGCTACGCCGCGGGCCTGGAGGCGCTGCTCGACGACCCGGGCAGCGACGCCATTCTCGCGGTCAACGTGCCGACCGTGCTGTCGGCGCCGCGGGAGACCGCGGAAGCCACGGTCGCCGTGCTCAGGGCGCGGCCGCGCGGCGCCGCGCGCAAGCCCGTGCTGGCGCTGTGGCTGGGCGATGACGACGGCGCCGCCGGCCTGCTGGGCGATGCCGGCGTGCCGACCTACGCCAGCGAGGCCGAGGGCGTGCGCGGCTTCATGTACCTGGTCCGCCATCGCGAAGCCCAGGCGGCGCTGATGGAGACGCCGCCGAGCTTGCCCGACGACTTCACCTTCGATCGTGCCACCGCCCAGGCGTTGGTGGACGCGGCGCTTGCCGAGGGCCGCGAATGGCTGGACCCCGCCGACACCGCGCGCCTGCTGGCCGCCTACGGCATCGACCTCGCCACGCCCGTGCAGGCCGCCGATGCAGACGCCGCCGCGGCCCTGGCCGCGCCGATGCTCGCCGATGGCGGCACGGTCGCGGTCAAGGTGCTGTCGCCCGACATCACACACAAGTCGGACGTCGATGGCGTGCGCCTGCACCTGGGCAGCGCCGATGCCGTGCGCGAGGCCACCGCCGACATCATCGAGCGCGCGCGCCGGCTGCGGCCCGACGCCCGCATCGACGGCGTCAGCGTGCACCCGATGGTGCTGCGCGCGAAGGCGCGCGAAGTGATCGCCGGCATCGCCGACGACCCGGTGTTCGGCCCGGTGGTGGTGTTCGGCCGCGGCGGCACCGCGGTCGAGCTGATCGACGACAAGGCGCTGGCGCTGCCACCGCTGGACCTGCGCCTTGCGCATGAGCTGATCGGCCGCACGCGCGTTTCCCGCATCCTGCGCGCCTACCGCGACGTGCCCGCCGCCGACGAGCGCGCGCTCGCGCTGGTGCTGGTGAAGCTCGCGCAGCTGGCCGCCGATATCCCGGAGCTGCGCGACATCGACATCAATCCGCTGCTGGTCGATGCCGGCGGCGCGGTGGCGGTGGATGCGCGGATCGCGGTGGCGCCGTCCACGCGCCTGCACCGCGGCCGCGGCCACCCGCGCTTCGCGGTGTTCCCGTACCCGACCGAGCTCGAGCGCACGCTCACGCTGTCCAACGGCCGCCAGGCCCTGCTGCGTCCGGTGCGGCCGGAAGACGACGCGATGTTCCGCCGTTTTTTCGCGCAGGTCAGCGCCGAGGACCTGCGGCTGCGCTTCTTCCGCGCGGTGCGCGACTTCAGCCATGACTTCATCGCCCGCCTGGTGCAGCTGGACTACGCGCGCTCGATGGCCCTGGTGGCGACCGACGCCGCCAGCGGCGAGATGCTGGGCGCGGTGCGCCTGCTGGCCGACCCGGACTTCAAGCGCGGCGAGTACGGGATCATGGTGCGCTCCGACCTCAAGGGCGCGGGGCTGGGCTGGCGCCTGATGGAGGAAATGATCGGCGTCGCGCGCTGGATGGGCCTGGAGATGATCGAGGGCCAGGTGCTGCGCGAGAACAGCACCATGCTGTCGATGTGCCGGCACCTGGGTTTCCGGGTGGTGCCGGATCCGGACGACGCCACCCTGCTGCTGGTGACCCTGCCGGTAGAGGCCTCCGAACTCAGGTAGGAGGCGCGAGGCAGGAGCGCCCTTGCAGGATCGGCTATAGCCGCTCGCACAGGTCTTTTGGCTGCTCCCACAGGGTCCTTTGGCCGCGGCTGCGGGATAATGAGGGCATGCGCAAGATCCTGCACATCGACATGGACGCCTTCTATGCGTCGGTGGAGCAGCGGGACGATCCCGGCCTCCGCGGCCGCCCGGTGGTGGTGGCCTGGCGCGGGGCGCGCTCGGTGGTCTGCGCGGCGTCCTACGAGGCGCGCGTGTTCGGCGTGCGCTCGGCGATGCCCGCGGTGCGTGCCGAGCGCTTGTGCCCGGATGCGGTGTTCGTGCCGCCGGATTTCGCGCGCTACAAGGAGGCGTCGAAGCAGGTGCGCGCGATCTTCCTGCGCCACACCGACCTGGTGCAGCCGCTGTCGCTGGACGAGGCCTACCTCGACGTCACCGCGCCGAAGGTCGCTTCGCCCAGCGCCACCGAGAGCGCGCGCATGATCCGCGCCGAGATCCGCGAGGCGACCGCGCTCACCGCCTCGGCCGGCATCGCGCCGAACAAGTTCCTGGCCAAGATCGCCTCGGACTGGAACAAGCCCGACGGCCAGTTCGTGGTCAAGCCGTCCCAGGTCGAGGCCTTCCTGACGCCGCTGCCGGTGGCCAAGATTCCCGGCGTGGGCAAGGTGATGGAACGGAAACTCGCCGACATCGGCGTGGCCACGGTCGGCGACCTGCGGGCGTTCGCACTCGATGACCTGCAGCGGCGCTTCGGCAGCTTCGGCGCCAGCCTGTACCGGCGCGCGCGCGGCATCGACGAGCGTCCGGTCGAGCCCAACCAGCCGGTGCAGTCGATTTCCAGCGAAGACACCTTCGCCGCCGACCTGCGCCTGGACGAGCTGGATGATGCGATCCGCGCCATCGCCGCCAAGGCCTGGGCCGCAACGCGCAAGACCGAGCGTGTCGGCCGCACCGTGGTGCTCAAGCTCAAGACCGCGCAGTTCCGCATCATCACGCGCAGCTTCACGCCCGATGCCCCGCCCGCCACGGAGGCCGAATTCATCGCGATCGCGTTCGCCCTGCGCGACCGCGTGCAGCTGCCGCCCTCCACCCTGTATCGGCTGGTCGGCGTAGGCCTTGCGGGTTTCCGTGACCGCGAAGAAGCGCGGCTGCAGGCGACGCTGTTCCCGGAGGACGCGCTCGCCGTCGACTGACGGCATGCAGCGGGTGGATGGCGTCGCAGCGCCGTTGACCGCGGCGCGATGTAGGCTTGGGGACTGGCGCCGGCATCGTGCGCGGCGCGGAGATGACATGGTGTTTCCCTGGAAGCTGGTGCTGTTCGACCTCGACGGCACGCTGGTGGACTCGGCGGCCGATATCGCCGAGGCGGTCAACCGCACCTTGGAAGAACTCGGCCATGCGCGCGAGGACGAAGCCACCGTGCGCGCGTGGATCGGCCTGGGCACGCACGTGCTGCTCGACAGCGCGCTGCGCCACGCTGGCAGCGATGCCGATGTCGACGCGGTGATGCCGCGGCTGATGTTCCATTACGAAGCGTGCCTGCTGCTGCACGCGCGCCTGTATCCGGGCACCACGGAGACGCTGGCTGCGCTGGCGGATGCCGGCGTGGCGATGTCCATGGCCACCAACAAGCCCGAGCGCATGGCGCGCGTGCTGATCGAGGCGATGGGCATCGATCGCTGGTTCACCCACGTCGTCGGCGGCGACACCCTGGCCGAGCGCAAGCCGAGCGCGATGCCCCTGCTGCACCTGGCGGCGCTGCACGGCGCGGCCGCGGCGGACACGCTGATGGTGGGCGATTCCGAAGCCGATGCCGGCGCCGCGAAGGCGGCCGGCATGGACCTGGTACTGCTGCGGCATGGGTATCCGCGCGATTTCGACCTGGAAAGGGCGGGAGCCGTCGCCGTTCTGGACGACCTGGCGGCCCTGGCCGGCCTGCGCACCCGCCGCTGACCCTCCTGTACCGCTGACCCTCCTGCAGGAGAGCTGGAGCTGCGACCGCCAGATCATCGCCACCGGGTCGCGGCTATGGCCGCGACCACGAAAGCAAGGGGCCTGCGGGTCACCGGGCTGGCTGGTACCTCAGCGTCAGCCCGTACTCCCGTCCCGGCTGGTGGTACCACGCGATCGTTTCGTAGTCGCGGTCAAACACGTTGCTGGCGCGCGCCTGCAGCGTCCATTCGTCGTTGATCGCGTACTCCACCCGAAGGTCCATCGTGCCGTAGCCCGGCAGGCGGATGAAGTTGGCGGCGTCGTCGTAGCGCGCGCCGCTGCCGAAGCCGGTCACGCCCACGCGGAAGGCGCCGAACGCGCGGTCCACGTCAACGCGCGCGGTGTTGCGCGAGCGACGCTGCAGCCAGTTGTCGTGGTTGGTGCCGGCGCTGCGGTTGCGCGGGTCGATGTGGCTGATCTCGGCGTTGATGTCCCAGCCGGCCAGCGACACGAAGCCGGTCAGCTCGGCACCGCGGATGCGCGCTTCCTCGACGTTGAGCAGGGCGAAGTCCAGGTCGTAGCCGATCAGTTCGTCGATGTCGGTCCGGAAGGCGTTGAAGGTCCAGTTCCAGCCCTCGCCGAACTGCGCGATGCCGAGGTTCAGCGTTTGCGATTCCTCGGGCTCGAGGTCCGGGTTGCCAAAGGCGCCGGGGTAGTAGAGGTCGTTGAAGGTGGGCACCTTGAAGCCGGTGCCGGCGCTGGCGGTGAAGCGGAAGCCGTTGCCGAACTTCAGGCCGTAGCCGAGGCTGCCGGTGGAATGACCGCCGAACTGCTCGTTGTCGTCATGGCGCGCGCTGGCTTCGAGGCTGTGCGCGCCGAAGCTGCCCTGCCAGGCCAGGAACAGACCCGTGTTGTCCCGGTCCTTGACGGTGAAGTCGGTGCTGCTGGTGACCTTGTCGCGCAGCCAGTCGACGCCGGCGCTGAGCAGGTGGTCTTCGGCGACGGCGAAGTCGCCCTGCACCGAGGCGGTGTCGCGGCGGGTGTCGAAGGTGCTGGCAAACGTCCGCGTGCCGCTGGCGTGGTCGTGGAAATGGTTGTCCGACTTGTCGTCGGCGCGGCCGATCCGGACGTTGACGTCGGTGCGCTGGCCCGGGCGCCAGCCCAGGCGGCCGCCGAAGACCTGCTGCCGGGTGTCGGCCTCGTTGCCGCCAAAGATGCTGCCGTCGTACTCGTTGAAGGCGTCGGCGACCAGCACGTGGCCCTCCAGCTCGACGGTCTCGCCGACCTTGCCGCCGCCGCGCACGCTCGCCGAGGTATTGCGGTAGCCGTCGCGGTCGGGCTCGTCGGCGAAGCAGCCGGCGCCCCAGCCTTCGGCGGTGCCGCGGCAGGAATCGATGCCGTCGGTGCGCTGCCAGGCGCCCTGGGCCTGGAACCAGCCGCGTTCGCCGTTGCTGCCGATGCCGGCGCTGGCCTGGCGCAGGCTGTTGCTGCCCACCCCCAGGCTGAAGTTGGAGCGCAGGCCTTCGCCTTCAGCGGAGCGGCGGGTGAAGATCTGTATCACGCCGCCGATGGCCTCGGAGCCGTAGAGGCTCGAACGCGGGCCGCGCACGATCTCGACGCGCTCGATCTGGTCCAGCGGCAGGTCCTGGAACGCGGCCATGCCGGATGTCGCCGAGCCGATGCGCACGCCGTCGATCATCACCAGCACATGATCGGACTCGGTGCCGCGCAGGAACACCGACGACAGCTTGCCGGGGCCGCCCTGGTTGGCGAGGTTGATGCCGGCGCGTCCGCGCAGCAGGTCGACCAGCGACGTCGCCTGGCTGCGCTCGATCACCGCGCGGTCGATCACCTGCACCGGCACATTGCTGTCCTCGGCGTTGATCGCGGTGCGGGTGGCGGTGACGATGAGGGTGTCGAGGTCGGTGGCCTGTGCCGCGCCGCTGGCTGCGGCGGCCGGGGACAGGGCGAGCGCCACTGCGAGGGAAAGGAGCTGGTATTGCGGCTTCATCGGTATCTCCATGCATCGCGCACGCCCGCGCGACAGGGTCGTTGGGAGTCGCGTCCGGGGAGATGTGACGGTAGGCCGACGTGGGGAGACACGGCGCACTGCCGCCGCCACGCCCTCCGCGTCGCAACCAGTCATCTTCCTGGCCGGTCTCCGGACTCGCGGGCGGAGCGATGCAGCCGCTCCAGCCCCGGCGCCTTCCCGTGCGATGCACAGTGGCGGATTGCCGGGGTGTTCCACGCTTACCGTTGCGGGGGCAGCGCCGGAGTGCTTCGTCGGCCATGCGGCTGGCGGAAGGTCACCGGCTTCCCGTTTCAACCCTTGGGGGAATCCCCGCGGGTCACCAGAAAGTGGCGGCAGTCTAAGGCATCCACGGCACCCGCGCCAAAGCGATGCGCCCGCCCGGCACGGCAGCGCGCCGATAGAATGGGCTCTCTTCAACGTCGATACGGAACCCGATGAGCGCATCGTGGTGGAATCAGGGCTGCGCCTCGCCGTCGCCGGAGCATGCGGCCCGCGCGGAGGCCAGGCAGCGCTGCCTGACCAAGCCGCCGGGCGCCCTTGGCAGGCTGGAAACGCTGGCCGTCGAACTCGCCGCCCTGCAGGCGACCGACCGCCCGCGCGCCGCACGTGTGCCGGTGCTGCTGTTCGCCGGCGACCACGGCGTGGTCGCGCAGGGCGTGTCGGCCTATCCGGCCGAGGTCACCGTGCAGATGCTGGCGAATTTCGCCGCAGGCGGCGCCGCGATCGCGGTGCTGGCGCGCGAGCTCGGCCTGCCGCTGCACCTGCGCGACGTGGGAACGCTGGCCGAAGGCCCCTTACCCGGGGCCACCGTCGACAAGCCCTGCCGCGGCACCCGCGACCTGAGCGTGGACGCGGCGATGGATGATGCAGGCGTCACGCACGCCCTGGGCGCCGGCCGTCGCGCAGTGGACGAGTCCGGCAGCGGCGCGGACCTGCTCCTGCTGGGCGAGATGGGCATCGGCAACACCACCGCAGCCAGCGCGCTGGCCTGCGCCCTGGCCGCGCTGCCGGTGGCGGATCTGGTTGGTGCCGGCACCGGCCTGGACGACGCGCGCATCGCGCACAAGCAGGCCGTGGTCGAACGCGCCCTGGCCCTGCACGGCGCCGCGATCGTCGCCGCGCCGCAGCCGCCGCTCGAGGCGCTGCGCCGCGTTGGCGGGCTGGAGATCGTGGCCATGGCGGGCGCGATGGTGGCTGCCGCACAGCGCGGGATCCCGGTGCTGGTCGATGGTTTCATCGTCTCGGTCGCGGCGCTGGCCGCGGTGCGGCTCAACCCGGGCGTGCGCGACTGGCTGCTGTTCTCGCACTGTTCGGCCGAACGCGGTCACGGGCATGTGCTCGACACGCTGGGTGCGACGCCACTGCTGCGGCTCGACCTGCGCCTGGGCGAAGGCTCGGGCGCGGCGCTTGCGCTGCCGCTGCTGCGCCTGGCCTGCGCCCTGCACAACGACATGGCCACGTTCGATGAGGCGGCCGTGGCCGGGGCGACGCCGGCGTGATCGTCGACTTCGTTCGCCATGCCGATACCGGCCGCCGCGGCCACATGGACGGCCGCAGCGATCCACCGCTGTGCCCGGGCGCCGTCGATGCGCCCTGCCTGCGCCACGCCGGCATCCACTGGACGCGGGCGATCAGCTCCCCGCTGCGCCGCGCGCACGACACTGCGCTGGCGCTCGCCCGGCCGCTGGACCTGGCGGTGCAGACGGTCGTGCAGTGGGCCGAATTCGACTTCGGCGACTGGGACGGGCAGCGCGGCGACGCGCTGCGGGCCAACGCGCTCGCCGCCTTCCACGCCGATCCGCGACGCAACCCACCGCCCGGCGGCGAGCGCTGGGAGCTGTTCGAACACCGTATCGCCGCCGCCCTGCAGGCCCTGCTCGCCGATGCCGGTGACAGCGACGGCCCGGTGCTCGTGGTCAGCCACGGCGGCGCGCTGCGCATGGCGCTGTCGCAGGCCTGCGGGCTGCCGCTGGCGGCGCTGTGGGCGCTGCGCATTGATTACGGCACGCGCCTGCGCGTGCGCGTGGAGGCCGGCGAAGATGGTCTGCCTTGGGGTGAACTGATCGAGCTCGCGCAACCATGAGCCTGCGCCGCCTGATCCTCGCCTTCCAGTTCCTCACCCGGATCCCGACGCCGCAGGTGAAGGACTTCCGCGATGACGACCTCACGCATTCGGCCGTCTACCACCCCGTGGTCGGCATCGCGATCGGGCTGCTGCTGGCTCTGCCACTGTGGGCATTGGACGACCGCCCGTGGCTGGCGGCGGTGCTGGCGCTGGCGCTGTGGGCCTGGGTCACCGGCGCCCTGCACCTGGACGGCATGAGCGACGTCGCCGACGCCATGGGTGCCGCGCATCGCGACCCCGGTCGCTTCCTCGAAGTGCTCAAGGATCCGCATATCGGCGTGTTCGGCGCGGTCATGCTGGTCATGCAGCTGCTGCTTAAGCTGGTGCTGCTGGCGGAACTTGCGGGTTCGGCCTGGTGGTACGGCATCGTCCTGCTGCCGGCCTGGGCGCGCTGGGGCACGCTGTGGTGGAGCCGGCGCCTGCCGCCGATCCAGCAGGCGGGCATGGCCGAGCGCTTCTCGTGGAAGCTGGGGATGCGTGCGGTGTGGCTGTGGGCCGCGGTGCTGACGGCAGCAAGCGTGTTCGTTGCGCCGCCGCTGCTGGTGGCGCTGGCGCTGGTGCCGCTGATCGGCGTCTACTGGAAGCGCCGCTTGGGTGGCATCTCCGGCGACTGCCTGGGCGCCAGCATCGAAGCCATGGAGACGCTGCTGTTGCTGGCGCTGGTGCTGGCGGCGGGAGTGCCCGGACTGCCCCGCCTGTTCGGCCTGTAGGAGCAGCTATAGCTGCTCCCACAAAGGCGCTCCTACAAAAGCGTCCCGGCACGGGGCGGCTCAGCTGGCGTCGTCATCCTGCATGATCGTGGTGGTCACCGGGCCCGCCGGCGGGCGGTTGCGCGGCGGCGGCAGTTCGGCGATCGCGGCCTCGGCGGCGGCGACCAGCTCGACGCGGCGCTCGTTGGGCACGTCCTGCCAATGGCAGTCGCAGAGCGCGCCCTCAAGCGAATACAGCAGGTTGAGGCTGGGCTTGAAGCCTGCGCGCTTGATGCGCATGAACGCCTCCAGCGGCCCCGCTTCGATGAGGTCTTCCGGCGTCCTCAGGCCCACCTGGCGCAGCCATGCGGCCGACTTCGGGCCGATGTTGCGCATCTTGAGCGGTTGCGCGCTCATGTCCCCAGCGATTCCACGTACACGCCTGCGATCTCCTCGAGTCCCCTCTGGTCTTCAACGTCGAACCGGGCCGGAACCGGACTGTCGAGGTCGAACACACCGACCAGCGCGCCGGCGTGGAACAGCGGGACCACCAGTTCCGAACGCGATGCGGCGTCGCAGGCGATGTGGTCCGCGATCGCGTTGACGTCCTCGATGCGTTGGGTTTCGCCGGTGCGCGCGGCGGCGCCGCAGACGCCGCGGTCGAGCGGGATGCGCACGCAGGCGGGTTGGCCCTGGAACGGGCCGACCACAAGCTCGGTGCCGTCGAAGAAGTAGAAGCCGACCCAGTTGAGCTCCGGCAGCGCGTGGTAGACCAGCGCCGAGAGGTTGGCCGCGTTGGCGATGCGGTCGCGCTCGCCATGGAGGAGGGCGCGCGCCTGGGCGGCGAGCTGGGCGTACTGCTGCGGCTTGTCGCCGCTTAGACTCTGCGTGGTGAACATGAGTCCAAGTGTAGCGCGGGGCGTGCTGGTGACCGGCACCGACACCGGCGTCGGCAAGAGCGTGGCGAGCGTGGCCTTGCTGCATGCGCTGCGCGCGCGCGGGCTGCGCGCGGTGGGCATGAAGCCGGTGGCGGCGGGCTGCGAGGCGACGGCGCAGGGCGCGTGCAACGAAGATGCGCTGGCCCTGCAGGCCGCCAGCATTCCCGTGCCCGCGTACGCCGACGTCAATCCGTGGGCGCTGCCCGAAGCCACCGCGCCGCAGCTCGCGGCCCGCGCCGCCGGCATCGAGGTCTCCATGCCGCCCGTGCTGGCGGCGTACGCACGGCTCGCGGCGGGTGCCGACGCGGTGGTGGTGGAAGGCGCCGGCGGCTGGCTGTCGCCGCTTGCCGACGGCATCGAGCATGCCGATCTCGCCCGTGCGCTGCGGCTGCCGGTGCTGCTGGTGGTGGGCCTGCGCCTGGGCTGCCTCAGCCACGCCCGGCTCAGCGCCCGCGCGATCGCCGCCGACGGCTGCCGCCTGCTGGGCTGGGTGGGCTGCGCGGTCGACCCGGCGTTCGAGCGCCGCGATGACTACCTGGGGCTGCTGGACGCCGCGCTGCCGGTGCCCCGCCTGGGCGTGGCCGCCCATGCCGGACCAGCCGTGGATCCCGCTGCGTTGGCGGCGGACCTCGGGGCGGCCGCGCGCGCCGTCGCCGGTGGCGGGACGGCGCCGTAACGGGCGCCGGGGCCGTATCCACGGGCTGGCCACGCGGCATTCACATCGTTTCGTCACGCGGACTGCACCATGTGCGCGTCGGCGATCCCTGACTTCAGGCACGGCGCGAGCGCCCCCGGCGGCGTCATACTTGCCGACCTGTTTCGCCATTCATCCCGAGAGGCACCCATGCGGCGCATCCTGATTGCATCCTTCCTGACCGTGACGCTGGCCGCATGCGGCGGCGAACAGGAGGCCCAGCAGCCGCCCCCGCCCGAGCTCGGAGTCATCTCCGTACAGCCGTCCAACGAGCCCCTGCGACGCGACCTGGTCGGGCGCCTCGCGGCCTACCGCAGCGCCGACGTGCGCGCCCGGGTACCCGGCGTGATCCAGCGCCGCGTCTACCAGGAAGGCAGCGACGTCGAAAAGGGCCAGGTGTTGTTCGAGATCGACCCGGCGCCGCTGCGCGCGGCCGCCGGTGAGGCGCAGGCCGCGCTCGCCCAGGCGCGCGCCAACCAGGCGAATGCGCGCGCCTTCGCCACGCGCGCGCGCAGCCTTGCGCCGGAGCGCTTCATCTCGCAGTCCGACCTCGACAACGCGCTCGCCGCCGAGCGCAGCGCCAACGCCGCCGTGCAGGCCGCGCAGTCGGCGGTCGACAGCGCCAGCATCAACCTCGGCTACGCCACCGTGCGCGCGCCGATCTCCGGCCGCGCGGGCAAGCAGCAGGTCACCGAAGGCGCGCTGGTCGGCCAAGGCGCGGCGACGCTGCTGACCACCGTCGACCAGATCGACCCGCTGTACGTGAACTTCAGCATGGGCGCCGGCGAACTCGACGAAGTGCGCGGCATGCAGCTTGATCGCGAGGGTCCGGTGGCCGTGCAGGTGCTGCTGCCGGGCGGCAGCGTCTACGAGCACGCCGGCGAGCTCGACTTCTCGGGCGACGTCGTCGACCCGGAAACCGGCGCCGTGTCGCTGCGGGCTACGCTGCCCAATCCCGACCGCCGCCTGCTGCCGGGCACCTACGTGACCCTGGTGGCCACGCTGGGCGTGCAGCACGGCGTGTTCACCGTGCCCCAGGCCGCGGTGCAGCGCGATACCACCGGCCCCTATGTGATGGTCGTGGGTGCCGACGACATCGTGGTCCGCAAGGACATCACCACCGCGCGCGCCGAGGCCGGCAGCTGGATCGTCAGCGAAGGCCTGGCCACGGGTGACCGCGTGGTCGTGTCCGGGCTGCAGCGCGCGCAGGCGGGGCAGCCTGCCACCGCCACGCCGTGGCAGCCGTCCGCGGCGCCTGGCGCTCCCGGCGCCGCGCCGGCCGGCCAGGGCGCCGCGCCTCCGTCGGCCCCGGCCGCTTCGCCGGAACCGGCCGAAGGCCATCCCGACGCGGCCACGCCCGCAGGCGATGACACCGCCGCCGACGCCGCCGCGCAGGGCTGACCCCGATGCCTCGTTTCTTCATCGACCATCCGGTCTTCGCCTGGGTCATCTCCATCCTGATCGCGCTTTCGGGCGTGATCGCGCTGCTCAACATGGGCGTGGAGTCCTATCCCAACGTCGCGCCGCCCCAGGTCACCGTGGGTGCAAGCTATCCCGGCGCCGACGCCGCCACCACCGAGCGCGCGGTCACCCAGGTGATCGAGCAGCAGCTCACCGGCATCGACAACCTGCTGTACTTCAGTTCGAGCTCAAGCTCGTCCGGCCGCGCCAGCATCACCCTGACCTTCCAGACGGGCACCGACGCCGACATCGCCCAGGTGCAGGTGCAGAACAAGGTCGCCCTGGCCACGCCGCGCCTGCCGACCGAGGTCACCCAGCAGGGCGTGGTGGTGGCCAAGGCCAATGCCGGGTTCCTGATGGTGGTGGGGCTGCGTTCGTCGACGCCGTCGTTCGACCGCAACGCGCTCAACAACCTGATCGGCGCCAGCGTGCTGGAGCAGATCGCGCGCGTGCCCGGCGTCGGCAGCACCCAGCAGTTCGGCTCCGAGTACGCCATGAACATCTGGCTCAACCCGGACAGGATGCAGGGCTACGGCCTGTCGGCCACCCAGGTGCTGGCGGCGGTGCGCGGCCAGAACGTGCAGTTCGCCGCCGGATCGATCGGCGCCGACCCGGCACCCGAGGGCCAGGGCTTCACCGCCACGGTCTCGGCCGAGGGCCGCTTCGCCACCCCCGAGCAGTTCGGCGACATCATCCTGCGCGCCGATGCCGAAGGCAGCACCGTGCGCCTGAAAGACGTGGCGCGGATCGAGATCGGCGCCCAGGGCTACGGCTTCGACAGCAAGTTCAACGGCCAGCCCACGGGCGCATTCGCGATCCAGCTGCTGCCCGGCGCCAACGCGCTCACCGTGGCCGAGGGCGTGACCTCGCGCATGGACGAGCTGCAGGGCAGCTTCCCGCAGGGCGTGGAGTGGTTCAGCCCGTTCGACAGCACCACCTTCGTCACCATCTCGATCAAGGAAGTGGTGAAGAGCCTCATCGAGGCGATGGTGCTGGTGTTCCTGGTGATGCTGATCTTCCTGCAGAACCTGCGCGCAACCATCATTCCGACGCTGGTGATCCCGGTGGCGCTGCTGGGCACGTTCCTGGGCCTGAGCATGATCGGCTTCACCATCAACCAGCTGACGCTGTTCGCGATGGTGTTGGCGATCGGCATCGTGGTGGACGACGCGATCGTGGTGATCGAGAACGTCGAGCGGATCATGGCCGAAGAGCACCTGCCGCCGCGCGAGGCCACGATCAAGGCCATGGACCAGATCACCGGCGCCGTGGTCGCGATCACCGTGGTGCTGGCGGCGGTGTTCATCCCAAGCGCCTTGCAGGGCGGAGCCTCGGGCGAGATCTACAAGCAGTTCGCGATCACGATCGCCGTGGCGATGGGCTTCTCCGCGTTCCTGGCGCTGGGCTTCACCCCGGCGCTGTGCGCGACGTTCCTGAAGCAACACGAGAAGCCCGACCCCGACGCGCCCGACGGCGGCAAGCGCCAGAACGTGGTCTACCGCACCTTCAACAAGTACTACGACCGCATCGCGGCCACCTATGTGCGCCACATCAGCGGTGCGGTGCGCCACGCGCCGCGCTGGATGCTGGTGTTCGCCGCGCTGACCGTGCTCGCCGGCGTGCTGCTCACGCGCCTGCCGGGCAGCTTCCTGCCGGAAGAAGACCAGGGCTATGCCATGGCCATCGTGCAGCTGCCGCCGGGCTCGACCCTGCAGCGCACGCAGGCGGTGTTCGAAGACGTGCGCACCACGCTGGAACAGGTGCCCGGCTACGAAGGCATGATGCAGATCGCCGGCTTCAGCTTCGTCGGCCAGGGCGAGAACGTCGGCATGGCGTTCATCAAGCTCACCGACTGGGGCGAGCGCGACGGCACGGTGCAGGACTTCATCCAGGAGGCCAACGGCGCGCTGTACGGCATCCGCGACGCGCAGATTTTCGTGGTCAACCTGCCCACGGTGCAGGGCCTGGGACAGTTCGGCGGCTTCGACATGTACCTGCAGGACCGCGCCGGCCTTGGACGCGAGGCGCTGACGGCCGCGCGCAACCAGCTGCTGGGCGCGGCGGCGCAGGATCCATCGCTGACCGCGGTGCGGCCCAACACGCTCGAGGACGCGGCGCAGCTCAAGCTCACCGTCGACCGCGTGCAGGCGCAGGCCATGGGGCTGTCGGTCAACGACATCTACAGCGCGATCCAGTTGATGCTGGCGCCGGTGTACGTCAACGACTACTTCGCCGACGGCCGCGTGAAGCGCGTCAACATGCGCGCCGATGCGCCCTACCGCACCGACCCCGGTTCGCTGTCGCGCTTCTACACGCCGGCAGCGCCGAACGCCGACGGCACGCCCAACATGATCCCGCTGATGAACGTGGTCGACGCCGAGTGGACCATGAGCACGCCCTCGCTGACCCGCTACAACGGCTATTCGGCGGTGAACATCGTCGGTTCCCAGGCGCCGGGCCACAGCTCCGGCGAGGCCATGGGCGCCATGGAGCGGATCGTCGACGAAGAGCTGCCCGCGGGCTTCGGCTACGACTGGGCGGGCATGTCCTACCAGGAGATCATCGCCGGCAATACCGCGACCCTGCTGCTGGTGCTGTCGGTGGTGGTGGTGTTCCTGTGCCTTGCCGCGCTCTACGAGAGCTGGTCGATCCCGGTGGCGGTGCTGCTGGCGGTGCCGCTGGGCATCCTCGGCGCGGTGGTGTTCACGATGCTGCGGCCGGGGCTGTCCAACGACATCTTCTTCAAGATCGGCATGGTCACGGTGATCGGCCTGGCGGCCAAGAACGCGATCCTGATCATCGAGTTCGCGGTGCTTGAGCGCGCCGCCGGAAAGAGTCTGCGCGAGGCGGTGATCGAGGCCGCGCGCATGCGCTTCCGCCCGATCCTGATGACGTCCTTCGCCTTCATCATGGGCGTGACGCCGCTGGCGCTGTCCAGCGGCGCCGGCGCCAACGCGCGCCATGCGCTGGGCACGGGCGTGATCGGCGGCATGCTGTTCGCGACCTTCCTCGGCCTGCTGCTGATCCCGGTGTTCTTCGTCAGCGTGCGCCGCCTGCTGGGCGAGCGGCTGGATGATGTGCCGCCGGCCGCGAAGGCGGATGGTGGGCGCGCGATGCCGCCAGACGCGGGCTGATGCACGGAGGGGGCCGGATCTTTTCCGGCCCTTTTTCTGGCTCTTCTCATTGGTGCGGGATCGCGCTTCGTGCTGGTTCCGTCTTGACTTCCCGTCAGCAGGCATCGCACCGCAGTTCGGAAAAGTGTCGGCTGCTGGCGTGGACCTCAGCCGGCGCTGTGTCCCGCGAGCGTCATGCCTGGCTCGCCGTGCCAGTAGCCGTTGCGCGCGCCGAGCGCGGGCAGCGGGCCGGAGGCCCCGCGCGCGGCGTCGAAGCGTTCGATGATGTCGCGCGTGCCTTCGGCCTGCGGATAGATCCGCAGTAGATCGACGCCGAGCTCGGCCAGGGCAGGCAGCTCGGGCCCGAGGTCGGTGGTCTCCTCGCCCTGCACCTGGATGCCGTTGATGCGCAGGAAGGCCTTGCCCTCGCGAGTGGCCAGCGGCATGCCGTCGGGATAGTCGATGCAGCGGAAGCCGCACTGGTCCTTGGGCAGGTCGAGCGCGCGCGCGGTGAAGCAGCGCGCCGAGAACGACAGCGGCAGCCGGCCCCAGGCGATCACCTCGAGCTCCGGCATGGCGTGGCCGTCGGCCTGCATGCCGTCGCGCAGCTCTTCGATCAGCTGCCGGCCCTGCTCGACGCCGGGCACCCAGCGGCGCAGACCGTCTTCGACCAGCGTCGCCATCGCCTTGTGGTTGTAGACGTTCAGCGTTGGGCCGGCGACGAAGGGCAGGCCGGCGACGCGGCACAGCTGTACGGCCGAGAGGTCGTTGGCCTCGAGCCAGAAGCGGCCGTGGTCGATCTGGCGCTGCAGCACGCCCAGCTCGGACTCGGCTTCGATCAGGGACAGGCTGGACAGCACGACGGACTTGCCGGCGTCGGCGAGTTCTTCGGCCAGCGCGAGCCAGTCGACGGTGCGCATCTCGCGGCGCTTGCTGCACACGGTCTCGCCCAGGTAGACGACGTCGACCGGCCAGCCGGCGACTTCGCGATAGAAGGCCAGGGTGGTCGCGCGCGGCCAGAAGTACTGCAGCGGGCCGAGGCTCAGCTTCATGCGGGTGGTCCTTTCGGCGCCGGGCACGTCAGTGCCAGGAGCGGTGGTAGGGGCCGAGCGTGGTCTGATGGCCCTCGGCGTGGGCGGACAGCTCACGCTGCCATCCGGGCTGGACGGTCCATGCGGCGGGGTCGGCGCGATGACGGTCGATGGCTGCGCGCCAGGTGCGGGTGACCGAGGCCACGTAGGCCGCGCCGCGCTGGCGCCCTTCGATCTTCAGCGCCACCACGCCGGCCTGCGCCAGCCGTGGCAGCAGCTCCAGGGTGTTGAGGCTGGTTGGTTCCTCAAGTGCATGGAAGATTTCGCCGCCAACGTCGAAGCGGCCCTTGCACACGGTCGGATAGCCGGCGGGCTCCGCGGGCTGGAAGCGGTCGATCAGTACGTCGTTGAGGCGCGCGGTGCGGCTGCCGTCGTCGAACTCGTCCCAGCGCACGAACTTCGCCGGCGAGCACACGCCGTGGCGGTTGGGCGAGGCGCCCGTGACGTAGCTGGAGAGCTGGCAGCGGCCCTCGACCATGATGCACAGGCTGCCGAAGGCGAAGACCTCGATCGCGACGGGCGCGCGCTCGCACAGGCGCTCGACCTGCTGGATCGACAGCACCCGCGGCAATACTGCGCGGCTGATGCCGAAGCGTTCGAAGGCGTAGCGCAGTGCCGGCTCGGTGGTGGCCGAACCCTGTACCGAGAGGTGGCGCGGCATGCCGGGGTGCGTGCGCGCGGCGTAGTCGAGCACCGACATCTCGGCGGCGATGATCGCGTCGCAGCCGAGTTCGGCGGCCTTGTCGACGGCCGCATGCCACTGCGCCAGGCGCGCGCTGTCGGGATAGGTGTTGAGCGCCAGGTACACCCTGGTGCCCTTGGCGTGCGCGTAGCGGATGCCGGCGCGCAGTTCGTCGTCGCTGAAGTTCAGTCCGGGGAAGGCGCGGGCGTTGGTCTGGTCGCGGAGGCCGGCGTAGACGGCGTTGGCACCGGCGTCGACCGCCGCCTGCAGGGCCGGCAGGTTGCCGGCGGGACAGACCAGTTGCATGCGCTGCTCCAGCGTCGATGAATGGGCTATCGTCGGCGCCGTGGCACGCCAGCGTCCTTGACCTGGATCAGGTCGGCGCGGATAGCTGCACAGCCCAGGCGCACACCCGCACCTGCGCCCCGCGCATGCGCCATTATCGTGTCGGTGGCGTCGCGGCCATCACTCCGCTCCAGAGGGCGTCCACGCGCCGTTCCACCTCCGCGTCCGGCACGATCGGCCGGCTCCACTCGCGGCTGGTCTCGCCGGGCAGCTTGTTGGTGGCGTCGATTCCCAGCTTCGAGCCGACACCTGCCACCGGGCTTGCGAAGTCGAGGTAGTCGATCGGCGTGTTCTCCACCAGCATCGTGTCGCGCGCCGGGTCCACGCGCGTGGACATCGCCCACACGACCTGCGACCAGTCGCGCACGTCGATGTCGTCATCGGTGACGATCACGAACTTGGTGTAGGTGAATTGCCGCAGGTAGGACCAGACGGCCATCATGATCCGGCGCGCGTGCCCCGGGTACTGCTTGCGGATCGAGACCACGGCGATGCGGTAGGAGCAGGCCTCCGGCGGCAGGTGGAAGTCGACGATCTCCGGGAACACCTTGCGCAGGATGGGCACGAAAAGTTCGTTGAGCGCCAGCGCCAGGACGGAGGGTTCATCGAAGGGCGCGCGGCCCATGTAGCTGCCTTGGTAGATGGCATCGCGGCGCAGGCGCATGCGTTCGATGCGCATCACCGGGAAGTGCGCGGCAGCGTTGTAGTAGCCGGTGTGGTCGCCGAACGGACCCTCGAGCGCGGTCTCGCCCGGGTGGATCACGCCTTCGATCACGATTTCGGCGCCCGACGGCGCGTCCAGCCCCGTGCGTTCGCTGCGCCATGTGCGCGTACGCTGCCCGCGCAGCAGGCCGGCGAACTCGTATTCCGACAGCGTGTCCGGCACCGGTGCCACGGCGGCCAGCGTGGTTGCGGGATCTACGCCGATGGCGACCAACACCGGGAAGGGTTCGCCCGGGCGATCGGCGCACCAGTCGGCGAAGTCGAGCGCGCCGCCGCGGTGCGGCAGCCAGCGCATGATCACGCGGTCCGGGCCGATCACCTGCATGCGGTAGATGCCGATGTTCTGCCGCGGCTTGCGGGTGCCGCGGGTGACCACCAGGCCCAAGGTGATCAGGCGCGCGGCGTCGCCGGGCCAGCAGTGCTGGATCGGCAGGCGGGACAGGTCGATGCCGTCGCCCTCCAGGACCTCCTCGTTGAATGCGGCGTCGCGCACCGACTGCGGCGCCACCAGGGCCAGCTGCGCGAGCTCCGGCCAGGTCGACAGCGCCTGCTTCAGGCTCGACGGCCAGCGCGGCTCCTTGATCGCCGCCAGCAGCTCGCCGAGTTCACGCAGCGAGGCCAAGGGACGCCCGGCCAGCGCGGCTTCGATGCGCGTGCGGTGGCCGAACAGGTTGCCCAGCAGCGCATGGCGCGCGCCGACCGGCCGTTGCATCAGCAGCGCCGGGCCGTCTTCGCGCAGGGCGCGCAGGCACAGCGCGGTCGACTCCAGCACCGGATCGACGGGGGCGACGACGCGCCGCAGCTGGCCGTCGCGCTCCAGTCGCGACAGGAACGAGCGCAGGTCGTGGAAGGCCAAGCGGAGTCCCCGGGGATGGTCGAGGGCGACAGGGTCGCGTCCGGGGCGGGGTTGCGCCCTGATCCGGGTCAAGCCACATGCCGTCCGGGGCAGGGTGCCGCCAGGTCGCCCGTGGTTGATCCAGGTCAGCGACGGGGCGGGTGGCGGGTGGTCTGCTGGCGGCCGGATCCCGGGGATGCATGCAGGGGCTTGGACATGAAGGTGGACGCTTCGCTCGCGCGCATGCGCCTGGCGATCGGCGGCATTGACCACGCGCTGGTGCTGCTGTTCGGCGCACGCGCGCGCTTCGCCATACGCGCGGGCCGCTGCAAGGCGCGCGCCGGGCGTCCGCTCTCCGATCCACAGCGCGAAGCCCGCGTGCGGCGCCGCGTCGAGGCGCTCGCGCGCCGGATCGGCCTGCCGGCATCGACCGCCGACGGACTCATCGCGCTGGCCATCGCCGACGCTCGCCGCGCCCAGGGCATCGACCTTGATCCGGCCATCGCAACCATCGCGACAGTCGCGACAGTCGCAGCCCTCCCGCCAATCGCGGCACCCACATCACACGCCCCGTCCCTCGGAAGCCGCCACGCCATGCACAGCATCCCCCTTCCTCCCCAGGCCACCAGCACGCTCCTGCGCCTGGTGCCTCCGCCCCGACGCTGGGCGCCGCTGTTGCGCGCGCTGCCGCCGCGGCTGCAGCAGCGGCTGCTCGAACGCGCCATGGCCGCGGTGCTGGCCGCGCCGATGGCGGACGGCAGCCTCGCCTTCATGGAGGGACGCCGGCTGGGCATCGACGTGACCGACCTCGACCTGCACTGGGTGGTGGCGCTGCGCGATGGCCGCCTGCACGCGAGCGAGGGCGCGCCAGAGGCCAGCGTTGGCGGCACCGCGACCGACCTGCTGCTGCTTGCCAGCCGGCTCGAGGATGCCGACACCCTGTTCTTCCAGCGCCGCCTGGTGCTGACCGGCGACGTCGAGCTCGGATTGACCGCGCGCAACACGCTCGAGCGCCTGCCCTGGGAATCGGTGCCGCTGGCGCTGCGTATCGGGCTCAACCGCGGTGCGCGGCTGGCGCGCGCGGCCCGAAGCGCGCGCACCGGCCAGGGAGACGCGGCATGAGCGCGCTGCCGGCCGCTGCAGTCCCGCGCTGGCGCGACAACACTGGAGCAGGAATACGCGCCGCTGGTGGAAACGCTTGAACGCCTGATCCCCTGCATGGGCGACGGCGACGGCGACGGCGACGGTGCGCACGGTCGCGGGCCCGGACGTGGCCTTGGCTGAAGCCCGCGATCTCGCCGGCCCGCAGGCAGGCATGAAAAAACCCGGCAGCCAAGGCTGCCGGGTCGGTTGAAACAGGCATCGCGCGGGAGAGAGGGGCGCGCGATGCCCGATCCCGTCGCCGGGACCGCTGTGACGCCTTTGCTTACTTGCGCTTGCCGGCGGCGGCCTTGGTGGCGCCCTGGACGGCTTCCTGCGCCTGCGCGGCGGCCGACTCGACCTGACCCTTGGTGATCTGGGCAATGGCCTCGTTGGTGGCCACGGTCTGGCCGAAGACTTCCTGGCTGGCGCTGACCGAACGCTCGGCGCTCTCGCGGGCAACCTGCACGCCCTTCGGCCACACGGCCTTCAGGCCGTCGAAGTCACGGACCTCGGCCAGCTCGCCCCAGAAGGCGAACGCGGCGTTGGTGTTCTGCTCGATGGTCGACAGCTGCAGGCCAATGGCCTTCTCGGCGCTGGACAGCGCGATGCGGTTGACCTGGGCGGCGGTGTCGGCGAACTGGCGCGCGGCGGCGGTGAACTGCTCGTTGGTGTTCTGGTACATGGCGGGTTTCCTGCTGTGGATCCGGCAGGGAGTGCCGGTTTGTGCGTTGCAGCATAAACCAGCCTATGTTGCGGTGCAACAACCGCTCGTCGGCACGTTCAGGTTCGGGGCCGAAAGCCTTTGTGGGAGCGGCTAAAGCCGTGAATGCCACCAATCGCGGCTGTAGCCGCTCCCATTGGCCGCACTGGGCGTCATCCCCGGTAACGGCATCCGGAGGTGCAGGTTTCGTGCACCACGACCTCGGACAGCTGCGGCAGCACCGGCTGCAGGCGCTCCCAGATCCACACCGCCAGCCGCTCGCTGGTCGGGTTCTCCAAGCCCTCGATCTCGTTGAGGTAATGGTGGTCGAGCTGCTCGTACAGCGGCCGGAACGCTGCCTTGATGTCGGCGAAGTCCATCACCCAGCCCGACTCCGCGCCTGGCTCGCCGGACACATGCAGTTCGATCCGGAACGAATGGCCGTGCAGGCGCGCGCACTTGTGGCCCTCGGGGACGTTGGGCAGCCGGTGCGCGGCCTCGAGGGTGAAGATCTTGAAGATGTCCATGGCGGCGATTCTACGCGGCGCCGCCATGGTCGGGCACGCGCACCGCGCCTTCCATCAGCACCCGCGCGCTGCGGCTCATGATGGCCCGGGCAACCGTCCAGCGGCCGTCCACCTCGCGCGCCTCGGCGCCCACGCGCAGCGTGCCGGAAGGGTGGCCGAAACGCACCGCCTCGCGCCCGCCGCCGCCCGCGGCCAGGTTCACCAGGGTGCCCGGGATTGCCGCCGCGGTGCCGATGGCCACCGCGCAGGTGCCCATCATCGCGTGGTGCAGCTTGCCCATGGACAGTGCGCGCACATTGAGGTCGATGTCGGACGCGACGATGGCCTTGCCGCTGGAGGCGACGTAGCCTGCGGCCGGCGATACGAAGGCGACCTTGGGCGTGTGCTGGCGCGTGGCGGCGCCGGCGATGTCGTCGATCAGTCCCATCCGCAGGGCGCCGTGGGCGCGGATGGTTTCGAACATGGCCAGCGCCTTTGCATCGCCGTTGATCGCGTCCTGCAGCTCGGTGCCGGAGTAGCCGATGTCTGCGGCGTTGACGAAGACGGTGGGGATGCCGACGTTGATCATCGTCGCCCTGAGCGTGCCGACGCCGGGGACCACCAGGTCATCGACCAGGTTGCCGGTGGGGAACATTGCGCCGCCGTCGTCGTCGCTGTCATCGGACGGGTCCATGAACTCCAGCACGATCTCCGCCGCCGGGAAGGTCACACCGTCAAGCTCGAAGTCGCCGGTCTCCTGCACCTCGCCATTGGCGATCGGCACGTGCACGACGATGGTCTTGCCGATGTTCGCCTGCCACACCCGTACGGCGAAAGTTCCATTCTCAGGCAGGCGCGCAGGGTCGATGAAACCGTTGGCGATCGCGAACGGGCCGACCGCGGTGCTGAGGTTGCCGCAGTTGCCCGACCAGTCGACGAAGGCGGTGTCGATGGAGACCTGGCCGTAGAGGTAGTCGACGTCGTGGCCGGGCTGCGTGGCGGGGCCGATGATCACGCACTTGCTGGTGGACGAGGTTGCCCCGCCCATGCCATCGGTGTGCTTGGCGTAGGGATCGGGCGAGCCGATGACGCGCATCAGCAGCGCGTCGCGCGTGGGGCCGGGAACGCGGGCGGCTTCGGGCAGGTCTTCGAGGCGAAAGAACACCCCCTTCGAGGTGCCGCCGCGCATGTAGGTGGCGGGGACTTTCAGCTGGGGAGCGTTGGGTTTTGGCTGATAGGACATTGCGTCAGTGCCGGAAAGTACAAAGCGCAATTGTTCCATGGAACCCGGGTAGCATCCGGGCGATGCCGCCGCCGAGGCGCTGGATGTCAGCCGGAGGGTGCTGGCCTATTACCGCAGCGGAGCCAAGCCGATTCCGCGTACGGTCGAATTGGCGATGCTTGGATGGGAAGTGATGCGCACCGGCGGAGCCGGACGCGCGTTCGAGTACGGGCAGGCGGCGTAAGTCGGAGCTCGCGTCCGCCCCTTGGACATCAAGCGCCGTCCGGGATCTCCGGTTCCACCAGCTTCGCCAGCAGCTCCAGCGACTCCTGCCGGCCCTGATAGCAGTAGTCCACCGGAATGGCGTCGGGGGTGCCAGCCTGATTTCGTCTCGCTGGGTCACCCTGTAGTGATCGTGCCTCGGGCATGTTGCGCCGATAGCGGCCCTGCCGCGATGCATCCCAGCCGCCCTACGCGTCCGCAGTGGACGCCAGGAAATCCTGCGCAAATCGCTGCAGCACGCCGCCGGCTTCGTAGATCAGCACTTCTTCGTCCGAATCCAGGCGGCAGGTCACCGGGATGCCGGTGCTGCTTCCGTCCGTGCGATTGATCACCAGCGTCAGCGTGGCGCCAGGCGCGCGTATGCCGGTGACGTCGAAGGTCTCGGTGCCGTCGATGCCCAGGGTCTCGCGGGTGGTGCCGGCCTCGAACTCCAGCGGCAGCACGCCCATGCCGATCAGGTTGGTGCGGTGGATGCGCTCGAAGCCTTCGGCCGCGATTACTTCCACGCCGGCCAGGCGCACGCCCTTGGCGGCCCAGTCGCGGCTGGAACCCTGGCCGTAGTCGGCGCCGGCGATGATGATCAGCGGCTGGCGGCGTTCCATGTAGGTTTCGATCGCTTCCCACATGCGCGTGACCTTGCCCTCGGGCTCGATGCGCGCCAGCGAACCCTGGCGCACGCTGCCGTCGTCGTTGCGCACCATCTCGTTGAGCAGCTTCGGATTGGCGAAGGTCGCGCGCTGCGCGGTCAGGTGGTCGCCGCGGTGGGTGGCGTAGGAATTGAAGTCCTCTTCGGGCAGGCCCATTTTCGACAGATACTCGCCGGCGGCGCTCGAAGCCATGATCGCGTTGGACGGCGAGAGGTGGTCGGTGGTGATGTTGTCACCGAGCACCGCCAGCGGGCGCATGCCCTTCATGCTGCGTTCGCCGGCCAGAGCGCCCTCCCAGTAGGGCGGGCGGCGGATATAGGTCGACATCGGGCGCCAGTCGTACAGCGGCTCCACGCGCGTGCCGTCGTCCACGGCGATGCGGAACATCGGCTCGTACACGCGGCGGAACTGCTCCGGCTTGACGCTGGCCTTGACCACCGCGTCGATCTCTTCGTCGCTGGGCCAGATGTCCTTGAGCGTGACCGGATGGCCGTCGGCGTCGATGCCGAGCACGTCCTTCTCGATATCGAAGCGCACGGTGCCGGCGATGGCATAGGCGATCACCAGCGGCGGCGAGGCCAGGAAGGCCTGCTTGGCATAGGGGTGGATGCGGCCGTCGAAGTTGCGGTTGCCCGACAGCACGGCCACCGCGTACAGGTCGCGATCGATCACTTCCTGCTGGATCACCGGATCCAGCGCGCCGGACATGCCGTTGCAGGTGGTGCAGGCGAAGCCGACGATGCCGAAGCCGAGCTGTTCAAGCTCGGGCAGCAGCTTCGCTTCCTCCAGGTACAGCTGCACCGCGCGCGAGCCGGGGGCCAGCGAGGTCTTCACCCATGGCTTGCGGGTCAATCCGCGCGCGTTGGCGTTGCGCGCCAGCAGCGCGGCGGCGATCACGTTGCGCGGGTTCGACGTATTGGTGCAGCTGGTGATGGCGGCGATGATCACCGCGCCGTCGGGCAGCAGGCCCTCGGCTTCCTGCGCGCGCGCGCCGGCCAGGTCGCCGGCGATGCCGCGCTCGGCCAGGTCGCTGGTCGCCAGGCGGCGATGCGGATTGGACGGGCCGGCCATGTTGCGGACCACGCTGGACAGGTCGAAGTGCAGCGTCCGCGGATACTGCGCGTTGGCGAGATCCGAAGCCCACAGGCCGGCGGCCTTCGCGTACGTCTCCACCAGGGCCACCTGCTCGTCTTCGCGGCCGGTGAGGCGCAGGTAGTCGAGGGTGTTGTCATCGATGAAGAACATCGCCGCGGTCGCGCCATATTCCGGCGCCATGTTGGAAATGGTGGCGCGGTCGCC
The DNA here is from genome assembly GCF_054052065.1 of Luteimonas sp. A537. Classification (NCBI taxonomy): domain Bacteria; kingdom Pseudomonadati; phylum Pseudomonadota; class Gammaproteobacteria; order Lysobacterales; family Lysobacteraceae; genus Luteimonas; species Luteimonas renzhihongae. The sequence goes on along the minus strand of NZ_JBSVRH010000001.1, from coordinate 706,366 downwards.
GATGGTCAGCGCCGCGGCGCCTTCGCCGCGGAACTCCAGGTAGGCGCCCACGACCTTCTGCTGGCGCAGGAATTCGGTCAACGCCAGCACCACGTCGGTGGCGGTGATCCCGGGCTGCGGCCTGCCGGACAGCTCCACGCCGATCATCTCGGGTGTGCGCATCCACGAGGCGCGGCCGAGCATCACGCTCTCGGCCTCCAGTCCGCCGACGCCGATCGCGATCACGCCCAGCGCATCGACGTGCGGGGTATGGCTGTCGGTGCCCACGCAGGTATCCGGAAATGCGACGCCGTCGTCGACGTAAACCACCGGCGACATTTTCTCCAGATTGATCTGGTGCATGATCCCGTTGCCCGGGGGAATCACGTCGACGTTGCGAAAAGCCTTTTTGGTCCAGTCGATGAAATGGAAGCGGTCGGCGTTGCGCCGGTCCTCGATTTCACGGTTGCGGGTGAAGGCGTCGGGATCGAAACCGCCGCATTCCACCGCCAGTGAGTGGTCGACGATCAGCTGCACAGGCACCACCGGATTCACCTGCGCCGGGTCGCCGCCGGCATCGGCAATGGCGTCGCGCAGGCCGGCAAGGTCGACCAGCGCGGTCTGGCCGAGGATGTCGTGGCAGACCACGCGGGCCGGGAACCACGGGAAATCCAGGTCGCGGCGGCGTTCGACCAGCTGGACGAGATAATCGTCAATGCGCGCGGGGTCGGCGCGGCGGACGATGTTTTCGGCGTGGACGCGCGCGGTATAGGGCAGGGCGTCCCAGGCACCGGGCTGCAGCGCCTCCACGGCTTCACGGGCGTCGAACCAGTCGAGCGAGGTTCCGGGGAGGGGCTTGCGATGCTTGCGGTCGGTCATGGGAAATGCGGGCGCTGGCGGAAAGCGCCATTGTATCGCCGCGCGGCGCCCGGGCCCGGGGCCGATGCCCGTCCGCCCCGGGTCATTCAGGCGGAGGCGTCGCGTCCCTTTCATGCCGACGCGGCCCGTACCAGAGGGGCAGGGCATCCCGGGTGCGGGCGATTCGCCTGGGCGACAAGAGGAATCGCAGCGTGAACCCGAGCTTTTCGGCCAGCGAATAGGTGTGCACCTTGCGCGCCGAAGTGAGGACCGGCGTGCGCAGGATCACCAGCCGGCCCTGCCTGGCCAGCGCGCGGCCGAAGGCCACGTCCTCGGCGACGTACAGCCCTTCGTCGAAGCCGCCGGCGGCGTCGAAGGCCTCGCGGGTGCAGAAGATGAAGCAGCCCGGGGTGATGCGGAACAGGCGGAACAGCACGATCGAGGCCGATTCGAACAGACGGATGTGGAGCGGCAGCGGGCGCATGAAGCGCACGGCGGTGCCGCCACCCGCCGCGCCGCCATCGAGCGCCTGCATCGCGGCATCCACCGCCTGGCGGTTGACCAGCGTGTCCGCGTCGACGAACAGCAGGCGCCCACCGCGCGCGGCGGCGGCGCCGGCGTTGCGCGCGCCGGCGATATGGCGCACGTCGACCTGCACCACGCGGGCGCCGTGCGCGCGTGCGATCGCGGCCGTCGCATCGGTGGACGCGTCATCGACCACGATCACCTCCACGCCATCGCCATGCCCGGCGGTGGCGCCGGCCACGGCGTCGAGGGTGGCGGCGATGACGGGCGCCTCGTCGTGCGCGGGAATAATGATGGAAAGCACACCTGCTCCCTTGGCTGGTTCATGCGGGCGTCGCGGGTCGGCCGGCAGTCTGCACGGGTCCGTGCATGCGGCAGCGTGACGGACCCGGATAATCCCGTTGAAACCGCGCTGATAATTCCGGAAAGTCCAGTATTAGACGCGGGAGGCATTCAAAACTAGACTTCCCGACTATTCCCCCTATTGAAATATGGAGTAATGCCTGGTGGCCAATCTCGCAACCGTCCTGAAAGCCGAAATCGCGCGCCTTGCCCGCAAGGAAGCAAAAACCCAGCTCGAGCCCCTGCGCAAGGCCAATGCCGGTTACCGGCGCGATATCGCGGCGCTCAAGCGCGAAGTGGCGGCGCTGGCGCGGCAGGTGAAATCCGGGGCGCGCCCGTCGCGCGCGGAAAAGGCCGCGGCGGCCACGACCGAGGGCGATGCCCCCCGCGTCCGTTTCCAGGCCAAGGGCCTGAAGTCGCACCGCGAGAAACTCGGCCTGTCCGCGGCCGAATACGGCCAGCTTGCCGGCGTGAGCGGGCAGTCGATCTACAACTGGGAAGCCGGCAAGACCGTCCCTCGCCAGGCACAGGTGCAGTCGCTCGCGGCGCTGCGCGGCATGGGCAAGCGCGAAGCGGCGAAGCGGCTCGAAGCCGAAGCCGGCGAGTAAGCCGCAGCCCGGAGCCGACGCGCCCACGCTCCACGCAAGCCAAAGGACACCGATGACCGCAGACCATCCGGCGCAGCCGGCCCATCGCAAGGACGCCAACGGCAACGATGGCCTGGCGCGCCTGCTTCACCACGTCGCCAACCTGGCGCCCGTGCGCGCCGCGATCGTGCATCCCTGTGATGCCTTGAGCCTGGCCGCGGCCCTGGACGTGCGTGATGCGGGCCTGGTGGAACCGGTGCTGGTGGCACCGCGCGCGCGGCTGGACGCGGCGGCGGCGGCGGCCGGGCTCGACATTTCCGGCATCCCGGTCGAGGACGTGCCGCACAGCCACGCCGCGGCCATGCGCGCGGCCGAGCTGGCCCGCGAGGGCGAGGTCGAGATCATCATCAAGGGCAGCCTGCACAGCGACGAGCTGATGTCGGCGGTGGTGGCCTCGGCGTCGGGCCTGCGCACCAAGCGCCGCGTCAGCCACTGCTTCGTGATCCAGACGCCGCACTATCCGCGGCCGTTCCTCGTCACCGACGCCGCGGTCAACCTCGCGCCCGACCTGCTGCAGAAGGCGGACATCGTCCAGAACGCAATCGACCTGGCGCACGTGCTCGGCATCGCCACGGCGAAGGTGGCGATCCTGGCCGCGGTCGAGACGGTCAACCCGTCGATGCAGGCCACGCTCGACGCCGCGGCGCTGTGCAAGATGGCCGACCGTGGCCAGATCACCGGCGGCGTGCTCGACGGCCCGCTGGCCTTCGACAACGCGGTGTCGATGGAGGCGGCGAAGACCAAGGGCATCGCCTCGCCGGTGGCGGGACAGGCCGACATCCTGGTGGTCCCGGACCTCGAGAGCGGCAACATGCTGGCCAAGCAGCTGATCTTCATGGGCCAGGCCGCGAGTGCCGGCATCGTGCTGGGCGCGAAAGTGCCGGTGGTGCTGACCAGCCGCGCCGACCCGCGTGAATCGCGCATGGCCTCGTGCGCGATCGCGCTGATGCTGGCGCACCACAATCGACAGAGCCCTCCGTGAGCGGGCATCCCCCGGCGCCGGCGGTGGAGTCCTCCGGCGCCGACCTGGTGGTGGTGCTCAACTGTGGCTCGTCGAGCATCAAGTTCGCGGTCTACGACGGCGGCGTCGATCCGCTGCCGCGCAAGGCGCTGTGGAACGGCAAGGTGCAGGGCATCGGCGGCCCCGCGCCCGACTTCGGCGAGAGCGGGGTCGCGCCGTTCCCGGTCGAGCTCGGCGCCGACGCGCCCTATCGCAGCGCGCTGGCCCTGATCCGCGACCGCATCCTCGAACGCCTCGCCGGGCGCCGCGTCGGCGCGGTCGCGCACCGGGTGGTGCACGGTGGCAGCAAGTATTTCGAGCCGGTGCGCGTGGACCAGGGCGTGCTGGAGGACCTGCGCGGCTTCATTCCGCTGGCGCCGCTGCACCAGCCCTTCGCGCTGGAGGCGGTCGGCATCCTGCTGCGCGAGTACCCGCGGCTGCCGCAGGTGGCCTGCTTCGATACCGGCTTCCACCACACCATCCCGATGGTCGAGCAGATCCTGCCGCTGCCCTGGGATGCCTGGGAGCGCGGCCTCCGGCGCTACGGCTTCCACGGCCTGTCGTATGCCTACATGGCCACCGCGCTGCCGGAGCGCCATGGCCGGGCCGCGCGCGGCCGCACCATCGTCGCGCACCTCGGCAGCGGTGCCAGCCTGTGCGCGATGCGGGACCTGCAGAGCGTCGCCACGACAATGGGCTTCTCCGCGCTCGACGGCCTGATGATGGGCACCCGCACGGGCGCGCTGGATCCCGGCGCCGTGCTGTACCTGATGGAGATCGAGAAGCTCAGCCTGGAGGAGGTGGGACAGCTGCTGTACCACCGCTCCGGGCTGCTGGGCGTGTCCGGGATCTCGCCGGAGCCGCGCGTGATCGTGAAGCACGAAGGCGACGCGGGCGTGGCGGGCGAGCGCGCGCGCGTTGCGCTTGGACTCTATGTGCGCCGGATCGTGCGCGAGATCGGCGCGATGGCCGCGGTGCTGGGCGGGCTGGACCTGCTGGTGTTCACCGCCGGCGTCGGCGAGCACAACCCCTTCATCCGCGAACGCGTGTGCGCGGACCTCGGCTTCCTGGGCCTGGCTCTCGACGACGCGGCCAACCAGGCGAACGCGGCGACGATTTCCGCGCCGGCAAGCCGCGTGCTGGTGGGCGTGGAGCCGACCAACGAAGAGTGGATCGCGGCGCGGCAGGCGCTCGTATGCCTGGCATAGAGCGCCAGCCGGACCTGCCGCTTCGATAGCGGCGATAATGCCGCCATGAGCACGAAGATCGATCGCATCCAGGCCGCCCTGCAGGCGCTGTCCCCCAGCCACCTCGAAGTGCTGGACGAAAGCCACATGCACAGCCGCGGGCTGGAAACGCATTACAAGGCGGTGATCGCCAGCGAAGCATTCCTGGGCAAGTCGCCGGTGCGCCGCCACCAGGCCGTGTACGCTGCGATGGGCGCGCTGATGGGCGAGATCCACGCGCTCGCGCTCCATACCTACACCGCCGCGGAGTGGGCCGGCCAGGGCGCCGCGCCGGATTCGCCGCGGTGCCTGGGCGGCAGCAAGCACGACGCGCCGGCCGCGGGCGCCGCCGCCATGCCACCGCGCGAAGCCTGAGCCGCACCACGCGGAAAGCCGTGCCCCGAGCTGTCTCGCAAGCATGCCGCCGCGTGTCATGCGCGCGTGCCCGCTGCGCCGCACAATGCAAGACCCGGCAGGCAATGCCACAGTGGATCCCGCGCGGGCCCGCCTGTCCCGACCATGCCCGACCGGGGAGCCGTCGAATGAAAGCGACAAGTCTGGTGTCACCTGTCCGCTGGGTCGGAATCTTCGTGCTGCTGCTGATGGCGGTGGCCGTGGTCTACGCCGGATACACGGCGATTTCCTACTGGCCCTCGATCGCCGTCTGAGGAGGGACCCATGAACAAGCGGCAGTCACGGATCTTCGCCATCGTCGCAACGGGGCTTGCCGCCGTTGCGTTCCTCGGCCTGACCTTCTACAGCCACATGCGTTTCGGCGAGCTCACGAACGCCGACGACATCACGCCGGAGATCACCCACGGCAAGGATGTCTGGCACAAGTACAACTGCATCAACTGCCACACCCTGTTTGGCGAGGGCGCCTACTACGCCCCCGACCTGACCAAGATCGCGCAGCACCGCGGCGAGGCCTACCTCAAGGCCTACATGCGTGATCCGTCCCAGTTCTATGACGAGCAGCGCCATCGGCGCCTGATGCCGACGCAGGACCTCAGCGAGATCGAGATCGCGAACCTGGTCAAGTTCCTGGACTGGGTGTCGAAGGTCGACAACCAGGGCTGGCCGCCGCGTCCGATCCTGGTGTCCGGCGGGTCGGTCGTCGTGGCCGCGCAGGGCACCGCCGAGGGCGCGGCAGAGGCGCGGGAAGTCAGGCCCGTGCGCGCGGACAGCGATCCCCGTGCGATCGGCGAAAACCTGTTCGGGACCGCGGTGCCGGTCTGCACGGCCTGCCATTCGCTGCAGCCGGGTGTCCAGCTCGCCGGTCCGTCGATGGCCGGCATGGCGGAGCGCGCGGCGCAGACGATCGCATCGCCGGACTATAGCGGCAGCGCGACCGACGTCGAGGGCTACATCCGCGAGTCGATCGTGACCCCAAGCGCGCACCTGGTGCCCGGGGCGATGTTCTCGGCCGAAGGCACGTCCTTCATGCCCAACACGTATGCGGACAGCCTGACCGAAGAGCAGGTCGACCAGCTCGTGGCCTTCCTTGGATCGATGAAATAAGACTGGCAGGCGTCCTGCGCCGCCACCGGGAGATCTTCCATGCGTTACAAGTCGCAATCGGTGGCCTACTGGTACTTCGCCGTGGCCATGGTGCTGTTCGGGCTGCAGATCGTGTTCGGGCTGCTGTCGGCGGCCAAGTACCTCGGGCCGGATCCGCTGCTGTACATCCTGCCGTTCGACGTCACCAAGACCATCCACACCAACCTGCTGATCGTCTGGGTGCTCACGGGCTTCATGGGCGCGACCTACTGGATGGTCCCCGACGAGTCGCGCACCGAGCTGTACAGCACGAAGCTGGCCTACTGGCAGCTCGGCTTGTGGACGGTGATGGGCGTCACCGCGGTCATCGGCTACCTGTTCCGCTACGGCACCGGCAACAAGCTGCTCGAGCAGCCGCTGCCGCACAAGATCGTCATCGTCATCTGCATGCTGATGTTCCTCTACAACATCGGCATGACCATCAAGAGGTCCGGGCGGTTCACGACCACCGAGGGCGTGCTGCTGGGTGGGCTTGCGCTGTCGGCGATCCTGTATATCCCCGCGCTGCTGCACTACGAGAACTACACCGTCTCGATCTTCTACCGCTGGTGGACCATCCACCTGTGGGTCGAAGGCGTGTGGATGATGATCATGGCCGGCTTCCTCGCCTACCTCTTGATCCGCCTGTCGGGCATTGATCGCGAGGTGATGGAGAAGTGGCTTTACGTGATCGTGGGCCTGGTGTTCTTCGCCGGCATCCTCGGCACCGCGCATCACTATTATTGGGTGGGCGTACCGCATATCTGGCTGCCGATCGGCGGCTTCTTCAGCGCGCTGGAGCCGCTGGCGCTGGCTGCCATGGCGATCTACGCCTATGCGGCGATGCGCCGCGGCGGGGTGAAGCACCCCAACTCGCTGGCCCTGCACTGGACCATTGGCAGCGCGATCTTCGCCCTGTTCGGTGCCGGCCTGCTCGGCCTGGCGCACACCTGGCCCAGCGTCAACAAGTGGACCCACGGCACGCTGATCACTGCGATGCACGCGCATTCGGCGTTCTATGGCGCCTACGCGATGATCACCATGGCGATGATCACCTATGCGCTGCCCAGCCTGACCAACCGGCCCCAGGACAGGTACTCGCCGCTCGGCTACTGGGCGTTCTGGCTGCAGGTGACGGGCATGTTCGGCATGACGCTGTCCTTCGGCACCGCGGGCATCGCCCAGGTCTACCTCGAGCGGATCATGGGCATGGGCTACCTGGACGCCCAGCTGAAGATCCAGGTGCACTTCCTGATGCTGATCCTGACGGCGACGATCTTCGCCACCGGCGTCGCGATGTTCATCTTCGACTTCTTCAGATACCGCCCGCAGTTCGACGTGATCGCGGACCATCCCGCCGACGGCGAGCTGCAAAGGCGCCGGGGAACTTGATGGGTGGATGAGCGCATGAGGCCGGCGGAGGCCGGTCCGTACTACCTGCCCACGGGCAACGAAGTCGGGATCGTCGAGCAGTGCCATGCCGGCGGCCTGGCGGTGATGCTCAAGGGTCCCACCGGCTGCGGCAAGACACGCTTCGTCGAGCACATGGCATGGCGGCTGGGACGCCCGCTGATCACGGTCTCCTGCCACGACGACCTGACCGCAAGCGACCTCATCGGTCGCTTCCTGATCCGCCACGACGACACCGTCTGGCAGGACGGCCCGCTGACCCGCGCCGTTCGCGAAGGCGCGATCTGCTACCTGGACGAAGTGGTGGAGGCGCGCCAGGACACGATCGTGGTCCTGCATCCGCTGACCGACTACCGGCGCATCCTGCCGATCGACCGCACCGGCGAAACGCTGGAGGCGGCGCCGGGTTTCCAGCTGGTGATCTCCTACAACCCGGGCTATCAGCGCATGCTCAAGGACCTGAAGCCGAGCACGCGGCAGCGCTTCGTCGCGATCGAGCTGGGGTTTCCCGAACCGCCGGCCGAGGCTGCGATCGTGGTCGCGGAAAGCGGCGTGGACCGCGGCACCGCTGTTGCGCTGGTGGAGCTGGCGGGCCGCGTGCGCTCGCTCCGTGACCGCGGCCTGGCCGAGGTTCCGAGCACGCGCCTGCTGATTGCCGCCGGGCGCCTGGTCGCCAGCGGCATCAGCGTGCGCGAGGCGTGCAACGCGGCGGTGATTTCACCGCTCAGCGACGATCCGACCCTGCTCGGCGCGATGCGCGAACTCGTCGACGCGATGTTTCCCTAGGCGGCTGCCGACGTGGCCGAGGCCGAGGACGTTGTCGTCGATGTGGCGCGGCATGCGACGGTGTTCATCCGCGACACCTGGCGCCGGCACTATGCGCGCGAGCCCGATGCCCCGGTAGCGCTCGCATCGCTGGTGCGGCGCCTGGACCTGCTGGTGTCGGCCGCGTGCGGCACCAGCCTGCCGATGCGCGTGGCGCTGCCGCCGGCGCGACCGACCGTGCTGCATCGGCTGTTCCACCGCCACGCGTATCCGCGTCATCGCCAGGCGCTGCCGGCCACCAGCGGCGATGCGATCTGGCTCCCGGCCCACCTGGGGATCTGCGACGACGTCGAGGCCTCGGAGCTCTATCGGGCGATGGCGCTGCAGCAGGCGTGCCGGGCCACGCGCGGCCATGTGCGGGCGATCGCCGCGACGCGCAGTCCGCTGCTGCGCGATACAGCGCTGGTGCTGGAGGCATATGCCGCCGAAGTCGCAGTCGCGCGCGGCTTTCCCGGCCTGCTGCCGGCGCTGCGGCGGCTGCGGAGGCTGGCGTTGGCCGCGCGCCCGCCGCTGGTCGATTTTGCAGCTGCGAGACAGCCTCTGGAACAGCTGGTCCGCAGCATCCTGGAGCGTGACCTGGAGACCGCGTCGGACCGCAACGCCAACACCGGCTCCAACTCCGGTTCCGGTTCCGGTGCCGGCTTCGACCCTGACTCCGACTCGGGCCGGACTGACGACCCGCTAGTGGAAGCCGGACGGCTGCTCGCCGACTGGGACATCGACAGGGCGGACGCGCGCCGGCTTGGCCCGATGCCGCTGTACCGCGACTGGTGGACGGGCGAGCTGCGCGAGGCGGGCACCGTTGCCCGGATGTTGGATGGCAAACCCTTCAACCATGATGAGCAAGACGCCGGGCCGGTCCGCAGCGCGCGGATGGAGCGAAGGCCCGAGGAGCGCGAAGCCACCGAGGACGAGGACCGGCCCGGCGAGCCCGGCGCGTGGATGATCCAGCAGGACGCGCCGCACGAGGTCGCCGAGGATCCCTTCGGCCTGCAGCGCCCGGTCGACCGCGACGACGAAACCAGCGCTGACGAGTACGGCGACATGCTGTCGGAGCTGTCATCGACACGGATGATCGCCGCGCCCGACCCGCCGCGCGAAGTCCTGCTGTCGGACGACCCGCCCGCCAGCCGCGCGAAGATCGAGTTCGACGATCCCGACGCCGGCGGCACCCGCTTCCGCTATCCCGAGTGGGATCATGCAAGCGCGTCGTACATCGAACACGGCACCACGGTGCGGATGGTGCCGCCGCCAGATGGCGACCCCGCCTGGATTGACGCCACCCTGGCCCGCCACCGCTCGCACCTCGACGGCATCCGCCGCCAGTTCGAGGCCCTGCGTCCCGAGCGCGTCCGCATGCGCCGGCAGAGCGACGGCGAGGACATCGACATCGATGCCTGCGTCGAAGGCCGTGCCGACCTGCGTGCCGGCGGCTTCCTGCGCGAGGGACTGTACGAGACGCGCCGGCCGGGCCGGCGCAGCATCGCCGTCTCGCTGCTGGTCGACGTGAGCGGCTCCACCGACGGCTTCATCGGCGGCGGTCGGCGCGTGATCGACGTCGAGCGCGAGGCCCTGCTGCTGGTCTGCATGGCGCTGGAGGGCCTGGGCGAACCCTTCTCGGCCATGGCCTTCTCCGGCGAAGGCCCGCACGGGGTGTCGATGCGCACCTTGAAGGCCTTCGACGAGGCCTACGGGCCGGACATCGCGCTGCGCATCGCCGGCCTGGAGCCGGAGAACTACACGCGCGCCGGCGCCGCCATCCGGCATGCCACCGCGCTGCTGATGCGGCAGCCGGCCGAACATCGCCTGCTGCTCATGCTGTCCGACGGCAAGCCCAACGACGCCGACCGCTACGACGGCCTATTCGGCGTCGAGGACATGCGCCAGTCGGTGACCGAGGCGCGGCTGCAGGGCATTTTCCCGTTCTGCCTCACGGTGGACCTGCAGGCTCCAGGCTATCTGCCGAAGGTGTTCGGACCGGAAAGCTACGCGGTGCTGTCGGCGCCTGAGCGGCTGCCGCTGGTGTTGCTGGACTGGACGCGGAGGTTGTTGGCGCGGTAGCGGCCTGGGACAAGCATGGCGTCTTGCAGGCCGCGTTGGCCGACGTGTGGGACAGGCTGCACCGTTTGGAAGCGTTCACGTTGAGCGCCGCCCCGGGATCGGTTATCAAACAGGCTTCAGGTTCCAAGGCATTGGACGATGGCTCGGATATGGATCGTCGTTGGCGACGCGACCACTCATGGCGGCAGGGTGGTCAGCGGTTCGCCTTCCACCGATATCGAAGGCAACCCGTCGCCCGCATGAGTGACGCAGTTGCCTGTCCGAAGTGCGGACCCACGACGATCGTCAGTGGTGATGCGACCATCCTCGTCGACGGTCAGCCCTTGGCGCGGCATGGCGATTCCACCACCTGCGGCGCCACCCTGATCGCAGGCAGCCAAGTGCGGGCCTTCATCGATCAAGGCCCGGCAGCCGGGAGTGGTGCAGGCGGGGTGGCGGCGGCGGTCGCGTCGTCGCCGCGCTGGAGAAGGGGAAGATGGACGGCCCGAAAGCCATCGTGCTGCACCGGACCGATGGCGCCAGCGTGCAAAGCGCGCTCAACTCCGCGGGGACGGGCATCGGTACCCACTTCTATGTCGACAAGGACGGCACGGTCTACCAGGCCGCGAGCCTGCTCAAGCACACCTACCACGTGGGCAAGATCAAGTCCCGGTGCATGGCCAACGGCACCTGCCCGGTGGACGAAACCAGGGAGATCACCAGTTGGAAGTGGAACCCGACCAAAGTGCACAACCACGAAAAGGTCAAGGCATACCCGGTGCGCTTTCCGATGAATACCGACAGTGTCGGTATCGAGACGGTGTCACGCTGCGTCAAGAACTGCGGCCCGAAAGACACCGGCACGCCGGAGTGGGAGCCGCCGACGGACGAGCAGAAGGCGTCGATCGCCACGATCGTCGGGATCCTGATGGAGGAGTACGGGCTCACCAGTGCGGACATCTATGAACACGACCTCATTTCGTACAAGACGGCAGGCGAGGGCGCGGGGCTGTACGTCGATGAATGATGACGTGGCCAATGCGCCGCGCGTCCACGCCCTCAGTTGGGTCGTGGCGGCCCTGGCGCTGGCTGGCGCGTCCTGCGGACACGCGCTGCCGGAGAACGAGTCAACAAGGCCATCGCAATCGCCGGAGGTGATCGAGGTCGCCGATGCCGAGTACACGGGCGCGGCCGGCGATCCGCTGGAAGCCGCGTGTGGCGAGTGGCAGCTGTCCGGCCGGCAGGTGGTGGAGTTCTTCCAGCTGAGCCGGCAGTACGGGCAATCGCCGTACTCTGAGTTCTACCAACTGCCGTGCTCGATCTCGGGGAAGCTCCGCAGCGAAGGCGCAACCTGGGACTTCGTGATTGGTGGCGGCGGAACGGCCACCTGGTCGCATGGCGGACAGACCCGGCATTTCGGCTGCAGCGCGGAGGCCTGCGCGCCGCTGGTGCTGCTGCACACGGATCTCATGGACCCGGAATAGCCGGCGCGAAGGCGGCCCTGCGGTGCGAGAACCGATGCTGCTGCGCAGCATTGACCGGACAATTGGCGACACCCTAGGATGAATCAGGCACTGCTGTGCCGTCATCAGCCGACACGGAATTTGTCGGCTTCAATTCAGACCTCGCCGTCCGATGGTGCAGAAGCGGTACAAGGCAGGGCAGCGGAGAAGAGTGCAATGGCGCTGAATGCCGTGGAAGACGTCGCCGTAGACGCTCCCTCGAAATTTGATCATGGGCACGAGGATGCCCGGTCGCGATCCACCCCCGAAACCGTAGGCGTCGACAGCCTGCAGGGTTTCCCGCAGCTGGCGCGTGAGCTTGGCGGTGATCCGGACGCCATCCTGCGACGCGCTTCGATTGATCCGGCGTTGCTCGACAAGCCCGGTGCGTTCATCGAATACCGGGCGTTCCTGAACGTGATGCAGCAGGCGGCCAGCGACCTCGAATGTCCCGAGTTCGGGCTGAAGTTTGCCTGCATGCAGGGAGGGAACAAGGCCATCGGCCCGATCGGCGTGGTGATGAGGAATTCCACCACCCTGGGGCAGGCGATCGGCTACTGCGCGAAGAGCATCCACGCCTACAGCGTGGCCACGCGGATCCGCTTCGTGCCCGACCGTCCCAACCACAAGCTGCTGGTGCGCCTGGAAATCCTGCTCGAGCGCACGCCAGACAGGCGCCAAGCGGTCGAGCATGCCCTGATGCTGGCCAGCCTCAACATCCGCGAGCTGACCGGTGGCAACGCCCGCGTGCGGAAAGTGCTGTTCACGCACGAGCCGCAGGCGCCGCTTCGCGCCTATCGCCACTACTTCAACTGCGAGGTCGCGTTTGGCGAACAGGCCGACGGCCTGATCCTCACCGAGGACGACCTGATGTGCGCGGTGGTGGATCCGGACTCGCGCGTGTACGAGATGGCGACCACTTTCATCGAGAACCGCTTTCCGCACGTGGAGGCGTCGATCCAGTCGCGCGTGCGCAGCCTGATCGAGCAGTACATCGGCAGCAGGGATTGCACCAACGACCGCATTGCAGCCGAGTTCTGCCTGCATCCGCGCACGCTGCAGCGCCGGTTGCGCGCCGAAGGCACCTCGTTCGAGGACATCAAGGACGAGATCCGTCGCGAACTCGCGCTCCGCTACATCCAGCATGGCGACATGCCTCTCAAGAAGGTGGCGGAAAGGCTGGGCTATGCCGAGACCTCGGTGCTCTCGCGCAGCTGCCTGCGCTGGTTTTCGGTGAGCCCGCGCGATCTGAGGATGCAGCAAGGGCCCGCTGGCGGCGTGGTCTGTTCGGCAAACAGCCAGCAGGGCTGACGCGCATTTCGAGTACCTGTCGCCCGCGAGGGCGGCATGTCCCGTGCGCGTGACGGGCGTGCGTACCGTCGTACCCGGTCCGCCACCTGTCGCCAATCATCAATGCTGGACGGAGCGATGTTGTCGATGATGTCGGCATGAGCGTGGCGCGTGGTGCCGACGAAGGTAGTCGAATGGTGGTTGAGCAAAGCGTGGGGCGAATCCGGAAGGGCGGCTTTTCGCTGCGCTGGGACGCCCGGCGGGCCGCCGATGCCTATCGCGATGGCTGGTGGATCGACGGCACCCTGGCCGACGACCTGCGCCGGGCCGCCGTGGACACGCCCGGCCGTGTGCTTGTGGTCGATGGCGAGGTGCGGCTCGACGCACGTACGCTGCATGCACAGGCGGTATCCCTCGCGCGGGGCCTGATGGCGCGGATGCCGGCCGGCAGCGTGGTGTCGTTCATGCTGCCCAACTGGAACGAAGCTGCGGTGCTGTACCACGCGATCACCCTGGCGGGAATGGTCGCGCATCCGGTGCTTCCATCGATGCGCGACCACGAACTGCTGTTCCAGCTGCGCGACATCGGCTCGCGCATGGTGCTGATTCCGTCGGAGTTCCGTCGCCACGACTATGCGGCAATGCTCGCACGCGTCGTCGCCCAGCTTGAGTCGCCACCCGCGGTGCACGTGGTGCGTGGCGATCCCGGGCCACATGCGGAGTACGCAGCGCTGTTCGGGGCCGGTATCGACCTGGTGCTGCCAGGGCTGGATCCGGATGCGGTGCGGATGGTGATGTACACCTCGGGCACGAGTGGCCGTGCCAAGGGCGTCCTGCACACCCACAACACGCTGCATGCGCTGATGCGCCAGATCGGGCACCACTGGCACGTGTCGCCAGGCGATGTGTTTCTGGTGCCATCGCCGATCAGCCACATTGGCGGCTCGATATACGCATTCGAAGCGCCGGCGATGCTCGGCACGAGCGCGGTGCTGATGGACCGCTGGGAGCCGCAGGCCGCGCTGGCGCTCGCCGCGCGCGAAGGCTGCACCCACATCTGCGGCGCAACGCCGTTCCTGGAGCAGCTCCTTGCAGCGGCGAAGGCGGAAGGATCGCAGCTGCCGTCGCTCAAACTGTTCGTGTGCGGAGGCGCCTCGGTGCCGCCGTCGCTCGTGCGCAGCGCCGCCGCGCATTTCTCCAGCGCCGCGGTGACGCGCGTATACGGATCGACCGAGGTGCCGGTGACCACGGTCGGCTGTCCTGCGCGGGATGATCTTGATCGTGCGGCCGCGACGGATGGCCGGCCGGGTGTTGCGAACGTGCGCATCGTCTTTTCTGGACAGGCCGCCGATGGCGAAGGCGAGATCCGCGTGCAGGGGCCGCAGATGATGGCGGGCTACCTGCACGCCGAAGACGAGGCGTCCGCGTTCGACAGGGATGGCTTCTACCGGACCGGTGATCTTGGGCGATGGGTGGGCGACGACTGCCTGGTGGTGTCCGGCCGCAGCAAGGACATCATCATCCGCCACGGCGAGAACATCGCACCGAAGGAAATCGAGGACATGCTGCTCGAACATCCGCAGATCGCCGAGATCGCCATCGTCGGGATTCCTGACCTGCGTACCGGCGAGCGCGCCTGCGCGGTGATCGTGCCTGCGAGCGGGAGCAAGGCGCCGGATGTGGAAGCATTAGCCGGATTCCTCGCGGAGCGCGGCGTGGCGAAGTTCAAGTTTCCGGAAGAGGTCGCGGCGTGGGCGGCGCTGCCGAAGAACGATGCCGGGAAAATTCTGAAACACGGGATCCGCACCACGCTGGCGCTGCGCGCAAGCAATGCCGGGACGGAGATGGCATGACGGACACACAGACACCACGCACGCAGGTCGCCATCATCACCGGCGCAAGCAGTGGCATCGGGCGCGGCTGCGCGCTGAAGCTTGCCGGGGCGGGGATGGCGATCGTCGGCATCGGCCGGGATCCGGACAGGCTGCGTTCGCTCGAGGACGAAATCGGCGACCCGTCACGGGTGGCGACGCTCGCACTGGACGTTACCGCGGACGACGCGCCGCGGCGCATCGTCGAGCTGGCGGTGCAGCACTGGGGCGGCATCGACTTCGTCGTCAACAACGCCGGCGCGGGAAGTCCGAAACCGCTGCACGAAGCGGACGATGCACACTTGGATTACTTCATCGGACTGATGCTGCGCGCGCCGTTCCGGCTTGCGCGTGACGCACTGGCACACATGCGCCCCGGCGGCGCGATCATCAATATCAGCTCCACGTTCTCCGTCGTCGGCGGCCTGCGCGGCGGCGCCTACTCGGCTGCCAAGGCTGGCCTGGACGGACTGACGCGGCATATCGCATGCCAGTACGGCGCATCCGGCATCCGCGCCAATTCCGTCGCGCCAGGCGTCACCGTGACGCCGATGACCGAGGGCCGCCTGGAGGATCCGACCTTCCGGCGCATGAACACGGAAATGACGCCGCATACGCGGCTGGGCACGGTGGAAGACGTCGCGTCGACGGTCGCGTTCCTCTGCTCGCCGGGCGGCAGCTTCATCAATGGCCAGACCATCGTCGTCGACGGCGGCTGGAGTTCGACGAAATACCTGTCCCAATCCGGGCGCACTTCGGTGTGGACCCAGCGGGACGGCTGAGACCTTATGGAGAAAGAGATGCGCGATTGCCTGGAGTTCTACATTGACGGGGCATGGGTGGCGCCGGTCAGCGGCACGGTGCTGGACGTCATCGACCCGACCACCGAGCAGGTATCGGGGCGCGTCGCGCTGGGCGGCGAGGCGGATGTCGACCGCGCCGTGGCCGCAGCGCGCAAGGCGTTCGCGACCTACTCGAAGACCACCCGAGAAGAGCGCATCGAGCTGCTGCAGCGCATCGCGAGCGAGTACGAGGCGCGCAAGAAGGACATGGTCGACGCGCTCATCGCGGAGCTGGGCTGCCCCATCTGGCTGGCCGAGCAGGCGCAGGTGCCGCTGCCCGCCACGCACATCAATGTCGCCATCGACGTGTTGAAGGATTATCCGTTCGAAACGGTGCGCGGCAGCAGCCTTGTGCGCCGCCAGCCGATCGGGGTCTGCGCGCTGATCACGCCGTGGAACTGGCCGGTGGCGATGATGGTGACCAAGGTCATCCCGGCGCTGGCGGTGGGTTGCACGGTCGTCCTCAAGCCGGCCGAGTTCGCACCGTATTCGGCGAAGGTGCTGGCCGACATCCTCGATGCAGCGGGCGTGCCTGCCGGCGTGTTCAACATGGTGTACGGCGACGGCCCGACCGTGGGCGCCACGCTCAGCGCGCATCCGGACGTGGATGCCGTGTCGATCACAGGCTCGACGCGAGCGGGCATCGAGGTTGCGCGCAACGCTGCACCCACGGTCAAGCGCGTCCACCAGGAGCTTGGCGGCAAGAGTCCGAACCTGATCCTCGAAGACGCCGACCTGCAGAAGGCGGTCAGCGCGGGCGTGCGCTACATGTTCATCAATTCCGGCCAGACCTGTTCCGTGCCCTCGCGCATGCTGGTGCCGCGCGCGCAGCAGGCCCGAGCGGTGGCGATCGCGAAGGAAACCGCCGACACGCTGCAGGTGGGTGCCCCCGACAGCGGCGCCTTCCTCGGGCCGGTGATCAACGCAGCGCAGTGGCGGAAGGTCCAGGGCCTGATCGAGCAGGGCATCGAGGAGGGCGCGACCGTGGTGGTCGGCGGCCCCGGCAAGCCCGAGGGCCTGGAGCAGGGCTACTATGTCAGGCCTACGGTGTTTTCAGACGTGCGCAACGACATGACGATCGCCCGGGAGGAAATTTTCGGGCCGGTGCTGGCGATCATTCCCTATGACGACGAAGACGAAGCCGTCCGCATCGCCAACGACACGCCGTACGGCCTCGCCGCCTACGTGCACGCCGGCACCATCGAGAAGGCGCGCGAAGTCGGTGCCCGCGTCCGGGCAGGGCAGGTCAACCTCAACGGCGACCTTGACCTGCTCGATCCTTACACGGCGTTTGGCGGCTGCAAGATGTCGGGCAACGGGCGCGAGTGGGGTGCGTTCGGGTTCGATGCGTTCGTGGAGGAGGTGTCGTATGTCGGGTACAACCCTGCCGATGCGGCTGGCTGATCCGTCCAGCCGAAGAGGTCGATGAGTGGAAATCTACAGCAGCGCGGTGTCCCCTTTCAGCGTCCGGGTGGCATTGGGTGCCGCTGCCAAGGGGCAGGAGGTCAGGACCAGGAGCCTGCCGGCAGGCGGAGTCCGCTCCGATGAGTTCCTGCACATCAACCCGGTCGGAAAAATTCCGGTGCTGGTGACGGATGATGGGCATGGAATTGCCGAGTCCGCCGCGATCCTGGGCTACCTGGAGCACTGCTTCCCGTCGCCATCATTGCTCCCTGTCGAGGCCGCCGCCAGGGCGAGGATGGATTCGGCGTGCAGGATCGTGGATCTATACTTTGCCGCACCCGTTATCCGCCTGTTCCGCCAGCTTGATCCCGCGGGACGCAACGACGATGCAGTCGGCCAGGAAGTCCAGGACTGGATCCGCGGTGCGAGGCTGCTGTCGGAGATCGTCGCGTCGCCATCGGGCAAGGTGCAGGCGCCATGGTCGATGTTGGATTGCATGCTTGCACCCACGCTGCACCTTTCCCGGCGGATCAGCGCAATGCTGGATCTGCCGGAGGACCCGGCCGTTACAGGTGGGCTCAAGCATTGCCATGACAGCTACATGGCGCATCCTGGAATCGGCCCGTTCCTGCGCGCGCTCAGCGATGCGCAGCACGATTACGACCTCTCCGCAGGTCGTCGGTCGGTGCGTTCGCATCATTGAGCCGGCTTGGCCGCGGACGCCGGAACGTGCCGGTGAGCGCGGCGTAGTCCTTTCGCGAAGGAGTATCTGCGTTGGCTTCTTCCGCGCATGTGGCAAAAGGCACGGTCACCGGCACGCGTTCAGCGCGTGGTTTTCGGCAGCGATACAAGCTTCCCGTGTCCGTCGTGCGGAGCGCCTCGTTTGTCGCGAGGCGTTAACTGCCGGAGGCAGGGGGATTGTTAGGGTCATCACACGAAAGACGGACCGTGTCCAAATCGGATCTGCTCCGTTCTATTGCAACTCTTGGGAGAGAGCCATGCGTAGGAAGATCCTGTCTGTGATGTGCAGTGCCGCATCCATTCTTGCAATGTCAGCGGCCGCGAACGCACAGGACGGGGCCGCCGTTGCAGAGGAATCTCCCAGCGCCACGCCGACGACGCTTGATGCCGTCACGGTGACCGCGCGCAAGCGCACCGAGTCTATCCAGGACGTACCGGTTGCAATCACCACCATCCAGCCCGAGGCGCTGGAGAAGAACCTGGCGACCGATCTGTCGAAGATCGGCGAGGTCGCGCCCCAGGTGATCATTGGCCGCGCCTCCAACGGCACGGGAGGCTTCCTGACGATCCGTGGCATCAGCTCCGCCACCTCCGATGCGGGCCTCGACCAGAGCGTATCGGTGAGTGTCGACGGCGTACCCATGTCCCGCGGACGCGTGATCAATTCCACGGTATACGACCTCGCCCAGGTGGAGGTGCTGTCTGGCCCCCAGGCCTTGTTTTTCGGCAAGAACTCGCCGGCTGGCGCCATCTCCCTTCGTACCAAGGATCCGACGGACGCGTTTGAAGGCTATGCACGCATTGGTTACGAGGCCGAAGCCAGCGAACGCTACCTCGAGGCAGCGGTGTCGGGCCCACTCGCCGCGACGCTGAAGGGGCGCCTGGCAATACGCGCAAGCGCGATGGACGGATGGATCAGGAACGTGGCCGAACCGGTTGCCGACCCCATCCGTCCCGAGTACACGGTGCCGGGCGCGACGTTTGGCGATATGGGGCCCGACGGCGACAACGTGGCAGCCCGGGCGACGCTGCTATGGGAACCGACTGATGATTTCAGTGCGAACCTCAAGCTGACGTACGACGCCCAGACCATGAATGCGATGAACGCCTATGTGGAGCTTTTCTGCTCCGGGTCGCAGACGGTTCCATCGATTTCCGGCATCCCGATGCTGCAGTCGGACTGCAGGAAGGACAAGAGGAAAGCGGAGGGGTCGTTGCCGGCCGAGTACGCGGTCAATTGGCCCTACGGCAACGGCGGCGTTCCGTTCTACGATTCCAAGTTCTTTCTCGGCGGTTTGACCTTGAACAAGGACTTCGCCCGTCACACGCTTGTTTCGACTACGGGCCTCTACAGCCAGGAAATCACGGGCAGCAACAACGCTGACTACACCGAGTACTCCCTGCTTTGGAGCAGTCAGCAGGAGGATTACGACCTGTTCACCCAGGAGTTCCGCCTCAGTTCGGACTTCGACAGCCCGATCAACTACCAGGTCGGCCTGTACTACGAAAAGAGCACGCGGGACTGGTTCAACGCCGCCGACCTGTTCCACGGTGGCTTCAACGAGATGGCGCAGAACTGGACGACGTTCGAGACGGAGGCGTCCGTCGACTCGAAGACGATCTCCGGTTTCGCGCAGCTGCAATGGGATCTGAATCCTTACTGGGAGCTGGCCGCGGGCGCGCGCTATACCAAGGATGACAAGACCGGGCGGTTCTGGAACGAGTCGATCGGCGCTACCGCGATGTCGCTCGTTCCCGTGGGCGAGGTGGTGCACGCCAACTTCTCCGGAAGCAATATTTCCCCGGAAGCCACGTTGCGCTGGAAGCCAAGCAGGAACCAGACCTATTACGCTGGCTACAAGAGTGGCTACAAGTCCGGCGGACTCTCCAACGGCGCGATCCTCCAGTCCAGTGCCAACCCCGAAACGCTGAAGTTCGATGAAGAGGAAACCGACGGGTTCGAGGTCGGGTACAAGGCGACGCTGGCCGATAATCGCGTGCGGATGGATATCACCGCTTACCAGTACGACTACGAAGGTTTGCAGGTCGCGACCTTCAACCAGAACACCATCAGCTTCACCATCGGGAACGCCGCCGAGGCCCGTACAAAGGGCGTTGGCGCGTCACTGCAATGGCTGGCGACCGACCGGCTTTCGCTCAATACGAACTTTGGCTACAACATCGCCAAGTACACCGACTATCGCAATGCACAGTGCTATTCCGGGCAGACGGCAGCCCAGGGTTGCGTCGGCGGCGTCCAGGAGCTGACCGGTGAATACCTGGTGCGTGCGCCGCGCCTGACCGCGAACCTTGGCATGGACTATCGGGCCGATATTGGCGCCAACTGGCTGGCCGATTTTTCGCTTGGTGCGGGCTACAGCTCGGACTACCAGACGCAGCCCGACAATCATCCCGGCGCAATCCAGGATTCGTTCTGGCGCTTCAACGCCGGCGTGCATCTGATGCCGGTGAGCGAGCAGTTCCGGATCTCTCTGATCGGGCGCAACCTCAACGATGAGTACTACCTGATCGCGACGGCATCGTCGCCCGGCGGTCCCGCAACCCAGCACACGGGAACGTTCGCCCGCCCGCGGGAGATCGCCCTGCAGTTCGAGTACCGCTGGTTCTGACGAACAACGAGAACGGAGAAAGACATGGCGCGAATCAAGCCGATGATGAAGCCGGGTGACTACCCGGCGGATGCGGACGCATCGACGAAGGAAGCAGTCAAGGCATTGTTCGATCACATGTTCCCTGGAGTCGAGAATCCGGAGATCCCCGGCAAGTCAGCGGCCTTCGGCACGGTGGCAAATGATCCAAAGCTTGCACTGCGCCTGGTCGGCTTGAGCGACTACGTCGTGCGGGAGATGCCCTTCACCAGTACGCGCCGGGACCTGCAACAGCTCATGGTGCAGACCTTGAACTGGAGACTGGGCTGCGATTTTTCGTTCCAGTCGCACCTGGATCCCGCGGCCGCCGCAGGTATCAGCCTCGAGCTGCAGGCGCTGATTCCCTTCTGGGAAACTGCGAATGCCTTCACTGACGAGCAGAGGCTTGTCATGGAGTACACCGTGGCGGTCGTGGACAGCGATGTACCCACCGAGCTCTACGGTCGGGTGGCCACCCACTTCGGTGACCAGGACACGCTGGCGCTGACGGTTGGCATTGCGTGGTGGTCCTTCTGGGCCATGATCATCAATGCCACGAAGACCGAGTTCGATTTCGGCTTCCAGGCCGATCGCTGAGATCGCCCCGGGGACTCGCCTGATGACATGTTCCTGCGAGTGAGATCACTTGGTCATGCCACTACTGGCGGAAGCCCCATGCTGAAGACAGCGCCCAGGTTCTATGGGTGGTTCCTGGTAACGGTGCTCGCCTGCATTGTCGGCATCAACTTCGGATTCTGCTACACCGGCGCAAGCGTGACCAACGCCAGCATGGCGGCGGAGATGGGCTTGAGCCGCAGCATGCTTGGGCTGGGATTCACGGCGTTCGTGCTCATGGTCGGCTGCAGTGCGCCGGTAAGTGCGCGCCTGGTCAATCGCCATGGCCCACGATTCACGTTGGCGCTCGGGTCCGCGCTGGTTGCGATCGGAGCCCTGTTGCTGACCATCGTCGTGGACAGCGGCTGGAGTTATGTCGCCGTCTACGGCGGTGTCGTGGCGCTTGGCAGTGGGCTGGGTGCGCTCATCCCGGCGCAGAGCTGTGTCACGAGCTGGTTCATCAAGAGCCGGGGGATGGCGCTGGCGATCGTGCTCACCGGCAGTGGCGTGGCAGGGTCGATCGCCGCGCCGCTGATCAATCAGGCGATCACCTTGAACGGGGGCGACTGGCGCGGGGGCTGGTACTGCGTCGTGGCCGCCGCGTGCGTTTCGTTCTCCCTCACGTTGCTGTTCGTGAAGAACAGGCCGGAATCGATCGGTCAGCGGCCCAATGGCGCCTCTGACGAAGATGCCGCCGTAATCGACGTGGCGCAGCCCGTGCGGCGGGTGTGGACGCTGCGCGAAGCGGCCCGGACCCGGGCATTCTGGTTCATAGGACTGGCCGCCGTTGGCGAGACCGTTCCCAGCAGCGCGGTCCTGGCGCATGGAGTCCCGCATCTGCGCGATCTCGGGCACAGCCCCGAGGTCGCCGCCTCTGCGATCAGCGTATTTGCGCTGTCGAGCGTTTTCGGGAAGCTTTCGGCCGGTTACCTGTGCGATCGGTTCGACCCGCGCAGGATGTGGACGATGTTCATCCTCCTTCTGTCCGCTTCGGTCGTGGTTGCAACACTTGCCCACAGCGTAACGATGATGCTGGTCTTTGCCCTCCTGCTTGGCGTCGGTGCAGGAGGGGCCTTGACCTGCTGGCACTCGACGGTCGCGAGCTACTTCGGACCCGGATCGTTCGCCACCATCCTGGGTTCGCAGATGCCGCTCAGCAACGCATTCGCAGCGCTGGCGCCGTTCCTGACCGGACTTGCCTTCGACCGGTCCGGGACCTACGTGTCGGCGTTTTATTTCATGGCCATCCTCGGCGCCGTGCTGGCGGTGGTCGTCCTGATGGCGCCGAGCCCCGAAAGTACCGCCGCGGCGGTCACGCGAGCCCGAAAGCGCCTTGAGCATCCTTGACCAGCGGAGTGACGCATGAAGATTCATGAGCGAATTGTTGAACTGTTCGAAGCGGAGGGCATCAACTCCATCTTCGGCATACCTGACCCGAGCTTCTTCTCGATGTTCCTGCATGCCGAATCGCGTGGATGGAACGTGGTTGCGCCGCACCACGAGGAAGCCGCGTCGTTCATGGCCGAGGCGTCCTGGCGGATGACCGGAAAGCCGGCGGTGGTGATCGGAAACAAGGGGCCTGGCGTTGCCAACCTGGTATCGGGCGCCATCCATGCGGCGAAGGAAAATACACCGACGATCTACATCGGCGGCCAGCGACACCGCTTGTACGAACAGCGGGTACGCCGGGGAAAAATGCAGTACGTGAGCCAGACGGGCATGTTCGAATCAGCCATGAAGTACGTCGGCGTGATCGAGTATCCGGAGCAGACCGACGAGATCGTGCGCGAGGCGATCCGGCGGGCGCTGGGCGGAGTCCCCGGTCCTGTCTACATCGACTTCCCACAGAACGTGCTTGGCGCCGACCTGGTCGTGCAGCCGGCACTGAGTCCGCGACAGTACCGCCTTGTCGGCCAGCAGGCCGGAACCGATGCGATCGCACATGCGGTGGAACTCCTGAAGGCGGCCGATTCGCCGATCCTTCTGGTGGGGCAGGGCGCGCACGTGACTCGCTCACACGCTGCTGTTGGTGTATTGGCCGAGGCCCTCGATTGTCCGATCATCCAGACTACGGGCGCGCTAAGCGTGATCGAAGGCATGGATGGGCGCACCTTCCCCTACGGGACGTCCGTCGCCAACGAGATCGTGGGCGAGGCCGACGTGGTGGTGGCCATCGGCACCGAGATCGGCGAGCCGATGCACTACGGTCGCGGGCATCATTGGAGCCGGGGCCGCACAGACCGCAAGTGGATCTACCTTGAAAACGACCCGCTCGCGATCGGAGTCAACCGGCCCATCGATGTTCCGCTGGTCGGCGACCTGCGCTCGGTGGTGCCCCAGCTTTCGGCGGCAGTAAAGGGCACAGTTGACCGTCGTTGCGCGAAGCTTGCAGGTTGGGCCGCCGCGCATGCCGATCTCAAGCAGAAGGCGTTGGCGTCCGTCCCCACGACTTCGAAGCCGATCCATCCCGCGACACTGGCGGTGGAAGCAACGCGTGTATTGCCCAAGGACGCGGTGATTGTCCGCGATGGTGGTTCGTCGAGCCTGTTCTTCACGGAGTTCCTGCAGATGCGCCCAAGGGACTTCTTCTGGAACCAGAACTACGGAAGCATCGGGCCCGGCCTGCCGTATGCGGTTGGCGCGCAGGTCGCCGTGGGCGACTCGCGGCGAGTGGTGCTGCTGACCGGCGACTCGTCGTTCCAGTTCCATATCGCCGAGCTCGAAACCGCCGTGCGCAAGAACCTGCCCGTCGTGTCAGTGATCTGGGTAGACCACGCATGGGGCATCGAAGTGGCGTCCTATCGCGCGTCGCTGGGCAAGGACACGGCTGAGACGGAGGGGCATTGGGGCAAACAGGTGCGCTTCGATCGCATCGCGGAAGGCTTCGGCGCGCATGGCGAGTACGTGGATCGGGCGGAAGACATCGCGGCGGCGGTGGAGCGTGCCCTGGCATCCGGCAAGCCGGCGGTCGTGCACGTGGAGATTGATCCGGAGGCCAACGCGGACATGCCGAACTTCCCCGGGATCAAGGAGTTCCGCACGTGGTACGGCGAGGAAGGAGACAACCTCGGCAGCGCTTACTGACGGGGACCTGGCGCGCGCCGACGCGGCGCGCGCCAGGGCGTATCAGATCAGGGTCTAGGCCTCGAACACACGAATATATGATGCATCCTGCATAAAACATTGAACTGGCGAGGTGCGTTTGGCCGCGTTCGGGCCTGGCCGTTGCCACCTGACGAAGTTCCATTACGCCCGGCCTACGTCATTGGCATGCCGGGCCCATCGACAAGCAAGCCGGGGGTAATCATGTCTGGAACGAAAAAAGCATTGGCAATCGCAGTAGCGGCGGTCCTTGCGTCGCAAATCGCCGCCCCTGCGGATGCCCGGGAGGCGGTGGCCGGACATGGTGCCGAT
This sequence comes from Luteimonas sp. A537, assembly GCF_054052065.1. Classification (NCBI taxonomy): domain Bacteria; kingdom Pseudomonadati; phylum Pseudomonadota; class Gammaproteobacteria; order Lysobacterales; family Lysobacteraceae; genus Luteimonas; species Luteimonas renzhihongae. Next base: position 681,648 of record NZ_JBSVRH010000001.1, on the reverse strand, counting down.
ACGCCCGAAATCGCCGAAGCACAGGGCGTCGACCCATCCACAGGCTCCGCCACCACGCTCGATGCGGTGGTGGTCAGCGCCCGCAAGCGCAAGGAGTCCATCTTCGAGGTCCCGGTGGTGGCCAACGTGCTGACACAGGAGACGCTGGAGCGCACCAAGGTCGATGATCTCTACTCGATCGCCACCCGCGTCCCGAGTCTGCTGCTTGGCAGCGGAGTGACCTCGAGCGGCGTCCAGGCGTCGCTGCGTGGCATCGGTACGACCGCGATCAATCCGACCATGGACAACTCGGTGTCGCTGAACATCGATGGCCTGTCGCTGAGCCAGGGCGCGGCCTATGGACTGGGCATGTTCGACGTCGCCCAGATCGAAGTGTTGAAGGGTCCGCAGTCGCTTTTCTTCGGCAAGAACAACACCGCTGGCGTGATTTCGCTGCGCAGCGCCGACCCGACGGACGAGGTCGAAGTGATCGGAAGGATCGGTTACGAGGCCGAGGCCGAGGAGAAGGTGGGCGAACTGATCATCTCGGGACCGCTCAGCGATTCGCTCAAGCTCAGGCTCGCCGGCCGGTTCTCCGACCAGGAGGGCTATTTCAGGAATGAAGCGGTGGCTGTTCCAGGACTTGGCGGTCGCACGCCAGACTTCAAGGACTACGCGCCGGCCCGGGAAACCCTGCTGCGCGGTACCGCGTTGTACGAGCCCAGTGATCGTTTCAACGCGCGCCTGAAGCTCAACTACAGCGACTATCGGGTGAACGGCGCCGCCTCCGGATTCCAGAGCGTCCATTGCCCCGAAGGTACCGGTGGCGTGCCCCCGATCGGCATCTCCTTCCTGGAAGGCGAGGACTGCAAGGCTGACCGCGTGATCCGGCGGCCCTGGTTCGACCTCACCGCATTCCCGGATGCCGGCGAGAACGGCGGCATTCCATTCGAAGACAGCACGCAGCTCTTCGGAACGCTCGAGATGAACTTCGCCATAGGCGACGACCTGACCCTGACTTCGGTCACCGGTCATTACGCCAATGATTTCCGGTCACTGTTTGCCGGCAGCACGTCGTCGGTGGGGCAGCTGATGGCACAGACCTACCAGTTCGACAACAAGCAGTTCAGCCAGGAACTGCGGTTGTTCTCGGACTATGCGGATCGCCCCGTGAACTTCATGCTTGGCGCCTTCTATCAGAAGGGAGAGATCCGCAACGAAACCGACATCGGCGGAAACATCCTGTTTGGCCTGCCGCGCACGATGCAGCACGTGCTCAACATCGTGGAGATCGAGGCCACGTCGGTGTTCGGCCAAGCCATCTGGGACGTCAACGACAAGCTGGAGATCGCCGCGGGTGCGCGTTGGACCGACGAAACGCGTTGGCACTCGCTGTACAACTTCGATGCCGGTGTTGGCCCGATTGGCTGGTCGGATCGCCTGGATCCGAAAATCAGCGCGTCCAATGTTTCGCCCGAAGCGTCCGTGGCCTACAAGGCCAACGAGGACCTGACCCTGTTCGCCTCCTATCGGACCGGATTCAAATCCGGCTCGTTCATGGGCATCAACTTCACCGCGCCCGATCGCCCGGCATCGTTCGGTGAAGAAGAGGCCAAGGGTGGCGAGGTGGGTGTCAAGTTCCGCGCATTCGACCGCAAACTCTCGGCGAATCTTGCTGCCTACGATTACAAGTACACCGACCTGCAGGTGGGCGCGCTTGAGCTGAGCGACGTCGGCAACGGCAGCTACCTGGTCTTCACCCGGACCTTGAATGCCGCATCGGCGAACGTGCGTGGTGTCGAGTTCGACATGACCTATATGCCCGATTCGGTCAGCGGCCTGATGATCAATGCCGCGCTGAACTACAACCACGCCCGCTACGATTCCTTCACCAATGCACCTTGCGGGAATGGCCAGACCATCGCCCAGGGTTGCGACCAGTTGTTCAATCCCGGCACCGGTCGCTACTCGGCACAGGACCTTTCAGGGCGGCGACTGGTGCGGGCGCCGGACTGGAGCGGATTCCTGTCCTTCGATCACGAAATCTACCTGTCCGACGGCAAGCGGATCAACTATGGCGCGGGGCTGAACTACGTCTCCGAGTACGCCACGACCCTGGTCGATCCGCCCGGCTTCCCGCAGGACTCCTTCGTCAAGTACGACGCACAGGTAGCGTTGAGCGGGGTCGACAACAAGTGGGAGATCGCGTTGATCGGCCGCAACCTGGGTGACGAGAACGTTGTCGGCCGCTGTTCCAACGACAACAGCCAGAACGGCGGCATTCTCGGCGGGCAGGTTTCCGGAGCCGAGCAGGGTGGCCCGGCGGGCCAAGACGAGGGCAGCTGCTTCGTGGAGCGTGGCCGCGAGGTATGGGCGCGCTTCTCCTGGCGTTTTTGAGTTCCGCCAGGGCAGTGCATTGCGTGCACTGCCCCATCGGACGGATCTGCATGTTCCATTCAACGAGGCAATGAGATGGCTGGATACGTTGTGATCATTCGTAAGAAGACGACCGACCCGGACGGCTACGCAGCCGCGCTGGAGGCCTACTCGGCACATGCTAACCAGTCGCCGCTGGACAAGCTGACCCCGATCGCCACGCGCAATACCCGATTCGAGGTGGTTGAGGGAGACAACATCGAGAACGTGGCGATGCTCAAATTCCCCGAATACGCCGATGCGCTCGCCTGGTACACCAGTGATGCGTACCAGCGCGCGATTCCGCATCGACAGTCAGTCGCCACGTTCCACGCCATCGTTTTCGAAGGCAAGGACTGACCCGTTTGTCGGGCAGCGGAAATGCAACCATGCAAGGATCCGCCATTCGCACCTGGCCCATCCTGATCGCGCTGGTGTTCGCCGAGATCACGTCCGCGTTTGAAGTGTCGATGATCTTCGCGGCGATGCCGAGATTCGTCGGTGTGTTCGGCGACCCGCTGAAGGCGGGGTGGATTCTGACAGGGTGTCTCCTCGTGTCGGCGGTTGCCGCAGCCTTGTGTGCCCGGCTGGGTGATCTGTACGGCCGGCGCAAGGTGCTGCTGATCGTACTCGCCGCATGTGCGGTGGGGTCACTGGTCAGTGCGTTCTCGACAACGTTGGGCGGCGTGGTCGCGGGCACGGCCATACAGGGATTATCGGGAACGATCCTGCCCCTCTGTCTGGGCCTTGCAAGTGAGCGCTTGCCGCGCAAGCGGGTTCCGTTTGCCGTGGGGGTCATCGTGGGTGCGGTGATGGCGGGCGGAGGCGGCGGCCTTCTTCTTGGCGGCTGGCTCGTCGATCGCTTCGACTGGCATGCGATCTTCTACTTCAGCGCGGGCTTCGCAGCTATCGGGACCATCATGGTCCTGCTGTTCATTCCCGCACGAAAGGCAGAGGTCGTGGCAAGGCCGAAGATGGACGTGTTTCGGGGCGTGTTGTTCGCTCCTGGAATCGTGCTGCTCATGTACGGGATCGGGCAGGCCCGCGTATGGGGGCTGACGGATCAGAGAACCCTGCTGATGATGACTGGCGGGAGTCTGATTCTCGGCTACTGGTTCCTGCACCAGTGGCGCGAAAGCTATCCATTGATCAACGTGCGCCTGATGGGTGTGAGGCCCATCGCGGCGGCCTATCTATGCATGGGCTTCCTTGGAGCAGGGGCGTTTCAGTTCGGCTACGTGCTTTCGTTGTTCATGCAGCAGCCATCGGAGTACGGCGGTCTCGGCCTGTCGGCAACGACGACCGGCGCGATGCTCGGCCCCGTGCTGTGGGCAGGCATCCTGGGTGGCCCGGTCTCCGGGAAGATCAGCGCGCGCTACGGCCCGCGCTCTGCTGCGCTGGTGGGAACGGTCATGCTGGTGGCCGGATGGAGCATCCTCATGCTGGCGCGGCATGAACTTCCGGCGCTGATCGCCGCAGGCCTGCTGCTTGGGCCGGGTCTGCCAATTGTGTATGCAGCCCTGCCTACCATCATCATCGAACACGCACCGCCAGAGCGCGTAAGCGAGGCCGTTGGCGTCAACAGCGTGGTTCGCTCGATCTTCCAGGCGGTTGGCGCGGCCATGATTGGATTCCTCGTCACCGTCGACACGATCCGGGTTCCGGGAAGCGACGTGCACTATCCGAGTCGACTGGCATTCGACTGGACCTTCGGCTACGTGGCCGGAGCCTGCGGCATCGCCATGCTGGTGATGATCATGCTTGGATCCATGAAGAGCCGGCAGCCGGCCATCGTTCCCCTGCCGATGCAGTAACCGGAAACGTCACGGAACACCGCAACAAGCGCATATCAATCGAGGTCAAAGCCCTACATGTCGAATCAACCCCTGTCCGGTCGCCGCGTCATCGAACTCGGCACGATGATCGCTGCGCCCTTCGCGACGCACCTGCTCTCACAGCTTGGCGCCGAGGTGATCAAGGTGGAGCCCCCCACCGGGGACACGACCCGTGCCCTGGTGCGCGGTGGCCCGAGCGGGACCTTCATCGCGTACAACCATGGTAAGAGGAGCATCTCGATCGATCTTGCGTCGACGGAAGGGCTTGATGTGTTCCGGCAGCTGGTTGCCAGTGCCGATGTCGTCATCCACAACCTGTCACCGTCTGCGGCCCGCAAGCTGCGGATCACCGCGGACGACCTCGCCGACGTCAATCCGCAGCTCGTCTACTGCCATATCCGCGGCTATGGGGAAGGGCCGCAGCACGATGACCTGGCAACCAATCCCGTTGCGGAAGCGTCCACCGGTGTGATGGACGACCATCGGGTCGATGGTCGCCCGAGCAGGTTGGGACCGTCGTACCACGACCAGTTCGCGGGGGCATACGCGGTCATCCGCATCCTTTCAACGATGCTTTTGCCGCAGCCGTTGCCTGCATCGGAGCGCTATATCGAAATCGGTCTCTACGAGACGGGCCTGCACGTGGCCGGACGTGACCTGGCCGGCGTGCAGATCAAGACGCAGCTGCTGGGCAGGCCGGAAAAGGAAGCGGGAGGCGAATTCGCGATGCCGGGGTACGGTGCCTACCAGACATCCGATGGCCGTTGGCTCTACCTGCTGGTGCTGACCGACGCGCACTGGAAGAAGCTGTCGCAAGGGCTGGCCATGCCCGAATCGGAGGACCCTGCGCTTGATCGCCTGAGGGAGCGCAAGAAGCAGCGGGAACGCGTCGAGAAGGCGATACGCGATGCGATGTCCAGCCGATCCTTCGAGGAAGTCGTGCCGTTGCTGCGCGCATCGGGGCTGGGCTTCACCGAGGTACTGCCGCTTGAGCGCGTACTGGAGGCTCCCCAGGCCCGATACCCGGGCAAGCTGCGGGCACTCGACTTCCATGGCCTGCAATTCGAGGTTCCCGAGTTTCCCGGAACCAGCGGTGCGGCCGGCGGACTTCCGCCGCCGCATCTGGGCGAGCACACGAGGGAACTGCTGGCATCGCTGGGCATCAGTGATGAGAACGCGGCCAAACTCCTGGAGGGCGGCGCCGTCCATGTCGCAGGCGAGGACGAGCTGACCTGGCACAGGCCCACGCCACAGGCCTGAGCGCCGCGCGTCAGCAGTCAGGTGGTTTCAGCCCTGAGGACGTTCCAGCCGGACTCGATGTGCGTCTGCATGGCCAGGATGGCGGCCGGGATGTCACGCGCGGCAATGGCATCGAGGATCGCGCGGTGCTCCTGGGCCGCGTGTTGGCCGCGGCCATCGGCCGCGTTGATCACGTCGAACGGGTAGCGTGCCCAGAGGATCTGCACGAAATGCAGGGTATGGGGCATTTCGGCGATGTCGTAGAGGCGCCGGTGCAGGCGGTAGTTGATTCCGCGGGCCACGGCCCGGTCCCCGCTTGCGAAGGCCCGGTCGAACTGGGCTTCCAAGGCCTGCAGCTCTTCGATGTCCTGGGCGGTGATCTTCTCGATGGCGCCCCGGACCAGCTGCGCTTCGAGCAGCAGACGCAGCTGCAGGATTTCGCCGGACGCGTCCGGGTCAAACGGCATGACCCTGGCGCCGCGGTAAGAGTCGCGGCTGACGTAGCCTTCCGCTTCAAGCAGCTTCAGCGCTTCGCGGACCGGCGTGATGCTCAGGTTCAACTGCTCGGCAAGCTCCGCCTGCTTGAGCCTGGATCCGCGCGGATAGGCACCGGAGATGATGCCTTCGCGCAGGAAGTCGGCGACTTGCTCTTCCTTGGTGCGGTAGTCCATCGTCGAAGTAGGCAAGAGGGGAGCCTGGAACAAGTTGTCAACAGCGAGTGTAGCGCCGCCGGGGGCGGGGGCCAATGAGCCCCCTTGCGATCGAGTCAGCAGGTGCTTTCGGCCGCGTCTGCGAGGATGGTCCGGGCCTGTTCGACCACCGGTTTGTCGATCATCTTTCCATCGACCGTTGTCGCACCGCCGTCGCTGGCCTCGATGGCCGCCAGCACGCGCTGCGCCCAGTCGACGTCGTGGCTGGTGGGCATAAAAGCGGTGTTCACCGCCAGCACCTGGCGGGGGTGGATGCAGAGCTTTCCGCCAAAGCCGAGCTGGCGGGAGCGCAGCGCGTCGGTGCGGATGCCGGACTCGTCGTCGAGGCTGGTACTTACGCCGTCAAGGGGCGCAGCAAGACCGGCGAAGCAGGACTCCAGCACGATCGCGCTGCGCACGGAAGTCATCGCGTCGCCGATATCCTGAATTCCACTTTCCGCGGCGAAGTCGATGCTTCCGAATGCGATCCGCTGCACGCCGTGGCTGGCGGCGATCCGGGGCAGCTCCTTGTAGCCGCGCACCGTTTCCACCAGCGCGATCACTGGATACCCTGGAAGGGCCGCAATGGTGCGGGCGATGGAGTCGGCATCGGCCTTGGGCAGCATCACCGTGGTGCCCGGGCTCCGCGCAAGCATATCGATGTCGGCCGCGTGCCATGGCGTCTCGACGGCGTTCATGCGGACGATGCCGTCGCCATCCGATGCCAGCCATGCCGCCACGGCGTCGCGCGCGCGTGCTTTGTCGTCCGGCGACACGGCGTCTTCAAGATCGAGCACGACCGCGTGCGCGCCACTCGTGGCAGCCTTCGCGAACCGGTCGGGCCGATTGCCCGGGACAAAGAGCAGGCTGCGCACGCGCGCGATGGATTTCATCGCCGCACGCCTACTCGAAAACCACGTCGGCCGAACTCGTGAGGGTGCAGAACCGCTGGAAGCTCTTCACTGCGATCTCGTGTTCTTCCCGGGACATGCCGCAGCAGGCGTCCTCGACCACCACGATTTCGTAATCGCGGTCGTGGCCTTCGCGCACCACGGCCTGGACGACGGCGTTGGTCGATATCCCCGAACAGTAGATCCTTGTGATGCCGCGCGCGCTCAGGATCGCGTCCAGGCTGGTGCTGTAGAACGGGCTGACGCGGTGCTTGACGATGTCGAAGTCCTCCGCGCGCTGGCCGAGGTCGGGATGCGTCTGAGTACCCCATTCGCCGAGCTTGAAGATGCCATTTCGCTTCGCGCCGGAGAAGATCGGCGAGGCCGGCGGGCATTCGCGGTAGTCGGGGGAGAATCCGACGCGAACGAAGCCGACCGGGATGCCGGCCGCACGGGCCTTGTCGATGGCGATGCGCGTGTTTTCGACGGTGCGTCGCTCGCGTACCTGCTCACCATAGGCCGCCTTGCCGTTGGGGCCGTCGGCGTGGACCAGGTCGTTCATCATGTCGAGCACGAGGTAGATCGATTTCGTGGTCATAGGTTGGTTCCTTCTGCGGGATGAGGGGCGAGGCGCGTCACTGGCCCCGAACTCAGTAGATGATCTCTCGCTGCTCGAGGTCGGCACGCTGGCGTGAATCGAGTCCCAGCAGCTCACCATAGACACGGTCTTCGTCCTGCCCAAGCGCAGGTGTGCCGCGGCGGATGCCGACGTCACTGCTGTGCGAGAACCGGGCCGGTGGCCCGACCGCCAGGCGGGACGGGTTGGCCGGATCGTCGACGACGGTCAGCGTGCCCCGGCTGAGCAGGTGCGGATCGGCCGTGATGTCCTGCATGTTCCAGGACACGTGAGCCGGAACTCCCGCCTGCTGCAGGCGTTCGCACAGCACATCGGAGTCGTGGGCGCGAAGCCAGGTCGACAGCATTGCATCAAGCTGTTCCGCATGTGCGTGTCGCGCATGCGGCGAAGAAAAGCGCGGATCGTCTGCGAGCGCGTCCTGGCCCAGCACGCCGACCAGGGCGCACCATTCGGCGTCATCGCGCACCGCGATGGTGAGCCAGCGGTCGGGCACGTTGGTGGGATAGACACCGTGCGGCGCCATCGCCAGGTCGGCGTTGCCCGGACGTGTGGGCGTGCCGCCGGCGCTCGCCTGGACCAGCGCGTCGCCGATCATCGCGGAGGCCACGTCGCGTGCGGCGATGTCGATGTGCTGCGGCTGTCCGTTGAGGCGGCGCTGGTGCAGTGCCGCCATCAGCGCGACGGCGGCATGAAAGCCGGCGGAGTGGTCCATCACGTGGCGCATCTCCATCGGTGGGCCGTCGCTGTAACCGCTCATCCAGCCCAAGCCTCCCCAGGCACCGAACAGCGGTGCGTATCCGGCGAAGTGCGAGTCCGGGCCCGCTTGTCCTGATGACGACAGCGACAGCATCACGAGGTCCGGCTTCACCTGCAGCAGGGAGTCGAAGTCGAGGCCGAGCCGCTTCATGACGCCTGGGCGAAAGCTCTCGGCCGCGGCATCGCTGATCGAGACAAGTCGTTTTGCGAGCTCGACGCCCTCGGGCTTCTTCAGGTTGAGGCGGACCGAATGCTTGTTGGAGGCGACCTGGTCGAAGGTCGCCGCCGTCATGCGCCCGTAGACCGCATGTGGCTTGCGGAACGCATCCGGACGCACGGCGCTTTCAATCTTGATGCACTCGGCTCCGAGCTGTGAGAGCAGATGGGTGCAGAACGGTCCCGCAGCGTGGATGGTGAAGTCCGCGATGCGGATGCCGGCAAGGGGTGCGGTGGCGGTGTTCAAGGCCGGGCCTCTTCTTTGCTCCGCGGGCGGGCATCGTCGAGTCGGGGCGCGGCTTTCCCGGGGTGCAGCGGGGACAGGCGGAAGCGGTAGGGTGCGACCAGCACGCTCGCGGCCGGGCCATGCTCCGATGCCAGTGGCGCGAACAGGCCGCGCGACTTCTCGTGCTCGCCGTGGATCACCTCGTGCGGCGTGCGGTACTTGGCCGCAGGCACGCCCAAGCGTTGGGCGTTGCGGACGATGTCGTCGACGTCGTGGACCGCCATCCATGCGCGGATATGGCGGTTGATTTCGGCGCCGCGTCGGCTGCGCTCCAGTCCGTCATCCAGCACGGGATCGGTTGCCCACTCCGGACTGCCGAGCAATTCGACCAGGCCATTCCACTGCCGGTCCTCGAGCGTGAGCAATTCGATGAAGCCGTCGCGGGCCTCGAACACGCCGCCGTATTTGAAACTGCGCGAAGCGCGGTGTTCCAGCGAACCATCGCCCAGCCGCTGCAGTGCGAAGGCGCCGCACAGCAGCATGGCGTCCTGCACCGACACATCGACCTGCTGGCCGCCGTGCGCAGGCCTTGCCCACCATGCGGCCAGGGCCGAGAGCGCCGCCGCGCATCCGCCCTGGTAGCTGGCGAAATGACCATAGATCTTCAGTGGCGCGCGGTCGGGGAACAGCTCGTTGGAAAGCCCGTTGGGAAGCAGGAAGCCCTCGCCGCTGGCGTGCACGAGGTTGATCTCCTCGCCGCGCCAGCCGGCCTTCGGACCGGTCGCGCCGAATGGCAGGACGCTGGCGTGGATAAGGGAGGGAAAGCGCGCCGCGATCGCCTGGGCCGACCAGTCCGTGGACGCACGCTCATTGACGGGCGTGTCGTCGATCAGGATGTCTGCGCGCGCGAGTTCATGCTCCACGTCACGAGCGTCGTCGCTGGCAGGATCAAACGCCAGGCTGCGCTTGCCGCAGGCGAGGTAGGTGAACAACGCGCTTTCACCATTCTCGCCAGGCAGGAACGGCGGGGCGGCGCGCAGCACCGACCCGCCCGGTGGCTCCAGCATCAGCACGTCCGCACCCAGGGTGGCGAGCAGGCGGCCTGCATACGCGCCCGCCACCGTGCGTGCGCGCTCGATGACCCTGCAGCCCGCCAACGGGAGCGGAGTCGCCCCGTTGGTGGTCCTGTCCATCGCTGCTGTTGCGTTCAAGTCGACCTCGCCCGGCTCAGCGCGTGACCGGGAGTTCGAGGTCGCAGCCGGAGCCGTCGATGAACGCTGGCAGGTTGACGTCGCGCGAAGGCAGCGCGACGGTGGCCAGGCCGGGAGTGGTCACTTCGCCGCGCTGGTTCTCGGCCGCGATCTCGATATCCACCAGAGGCGTGTTGTCCTTGACGTACTTCTTGACGACCGTGCCCTTGCAGAACGTGGTGTCGCCCATGATGTTGAAGCGGCGCATCTGGGTGCGGATGCGCTTGATGCAGCCGGCATCGCCCATCCAGTTGGTGACCAGCGTGCACATCCAGGCCGAGCGCTGCGGGCCGTAGTCGTAAGTGCCGGGAACGCCGACTTCCTTGGCGGTGGATTCGCGGTGGTGGCCGATGCCGGTGTACTCCACGCCGCCGCCCGCCTCGGGGTTGCGGAAGAAGTGACCCGGATGCTTGACGGCCGCCTGCAGCACGACGCCGTGGGTATGGCCGCGGCCGCAGCCGACCAGGAAGCCCATGGTGTCCATCAGCGACAGCGGGCCGCGCGCGATGGTCGGCAGTTCCTCGCCCACCTCCACGTCCTCCCAGTAGCGGGTGTGTTCGCCGCGGATGTTCTTCGGCTCGTCGAGCACCATCCGGTCGATGCGATCGTGCTCTTCGTCGGTGTACTGGTGGGTTTCGATTTCCTTGTACTTGCCGGCGTCCTTGGCGGCCTTGCGCTCGTGGCGCGTGCAGGTGCCGAGGGCGCGTGCCACCAGCTCGCTGCGCTGGTTGTAGTAGCAGGCCTCGACGTACTGGAGGACGAGGCGGCCGGAAAACTTGCTTTGCTTTTCCTCCACGCCGACCACGCGCTCGATGGCGGTGATGCGGTCGCCCGGACGCACGTGGCGGAAGAGCTCCCAGTCGTTGCCGGCGTAGAAGCCGTGGACGCCGGGCAGGCCCCAGCGCGTGCGGCCAAGCCAGCCGAACGCCATCGGGAAGTTGGGGTGGGCAATCATGCTGCCGTAGCGGCTTGCCGGACCGTAGCCCGGATCCCGGTAGAGCGGGTTCAGGTCGCCGATGCCGTTGCACCAGTTGCGCAGGGTGTCGGCGGTGGCGTCCTGGAGATAGGGCCCCTCGGGGCGCAGCTGCAGCCCGATCATGGCCCTGGCGGCGGCGATTGCCTCGTCGGTGATCAAGCCCTGTGCCGGCGCTGCGCCGACGTCTCCCTTCTGGTTCTCGGTATTCATGCTGTGCTCCGGTGTGCGTAAATAATGTTTAATGCAGAATGCATTCTTTTGAAATGGCAGTCAAACGTCGTGGAACCTGTAGATCCCGTGGATCCGGTGACCTGCTGTCCGGACTTCAGGTTTGAAGCCGCAGGCCGGGCCGTGGCCAGGGCACGGCCATGAGTTGCCCGTATCCGGACAGCGTGATGAAGGCCGTCCGGAGGTCCGGGCCACCGAAACACAGGTTGGTGCAGTAGCCCTCGGGTGCGCGATGGAACTCGAGCAATTCGCCGGATGGCGAGAACACGCTGATGCCGCCGCTGACCAGGGTCGCGACGCAGATGTTGCCGCTCTCCTCGACGGCCAAGGAGTCGAAGCGCTGGTAGCCGGGCAGGCCATGATGCAGCTGGCCGCCATTCGGCGACGGCCAGGGCGCCAGGGCGATGCGGCCGGGTTCGGTGACGGGATAGCGCCAGAGACGGCTGGTTTCGGTCTCGGAGACGTACAGCGTTTGCCCATCGGGCGAGAGCCCGACCCCGTTGGGGGTGAGCAGGTGCTGTGCCGCGCGGTGGATCGTGCCCGTGTCGGGGCGGGCGTAAAGCAGCGAGCCGGTCATCAATCGATCGTCGAACTTCTTGCCGAAATCGGTGAACCAGAACCCGCCGGTGGCGTCGAACACGATGTCGTTCGGGCCGTGCAGGGGGACGCCGTCGCAGTGTGTGAAGACCGTCTCGACGGCGCCCGTCGACAAGTCGACACGCTGGATGCTGCCGCCTCTGTAGTCGGCGGCGGGACCGGTGGGACGGGAGAAGCCGTCGTCGCTGCGCCAGCTGAAGCCGCCGTTGTTGCAGACATAACAGTGACCATCCGGCCCGATGGCGGCGCCGTTCGGGCCGCCGCCAAGCTCCGCCACGACGTGCTGCGAGCCGTCGGCCGCGATGCGCAGCAACCGCGCGCCCTTGATCTCCGCGACCAGCACGCTGCCGTCGGACAAGGCGATCGGTCCTTCAGGGAAGTGCAGTCCGGAGGCGATGACCTTGCCCTGCAATTCAAACTGTTTCATGACGTCTTGCCGTCCGCTTCAGGTGCAAGCGCAATGTCTCGATCGACGACCTCGATCACGGATGGGTAATAGCGACCGGCCCAGCCGCTTTCCGCGGCAGCGGCGTAGTAGCGTTCCGCCAGCTGCGTGACGCGGGCGGACACGCCGACGCTGGCCGCGAGCTCAAGGGCATAGCCCAGGTCCTTCAGCGCGTACTCGGGAGGGAAGGACTTCTCGGGGAAGTCGCGCGGCAGCATCGATTTGCGGCCGTGGTTGCGCAGCGCAAAGCTGTCGCCGGAGCCCTTGGACACCGCGTCGAGCAGCGTGGCCGGCTGCACCCCGGCGCGCTGCCCGACCACCATCATCTCGGCCAGCGCCAGCGTGTTCTCGAACACGAGCGCATTGTTGATCAGCTTCACCACCTGGCCGCAGCCGACTTCGCCACAGTGGGTGATGTCGGTGCCGATGTAATGAAGGAGCGGTTCGATGCGGGCAAACAATGCATGGGTCGCGCCGACCATCACACTCAGTTCGCCGCGCTGTGCCGCTTCCCGCGTCCTCGCCACTGGCGCATCGCTGAATTCGATATCCAGCAAGAACAGCCGCCCGGCAACGCTCCGTGCGAGATCGACGGGGGTGGTGCTGAGGTCGACAATCATGGCCGGCCTGCGCTCTCCCGACGTGAGACCACCGTCGCCGAAGCAGACGCGCTCCACCTGGGGCCCGCCGGGCAGCGAGAGAAACACGATGTCGGCGCGAGCGGCCACATCCGCCACCGATGCGGCCCGTGTTGCATCCGTGCCATCAAGCGCCGCGAATGCAGCCGCAACAGCGTCGTACGCGACCACTTCGCCGTTGTGCTTGAGTGCGATGTTCCGGCACATCGCGCCGCCCATGACGCCGAGGCCCACGAAGCCGATGACCGGTGCCTGTGTGTTTGCCATGCGAGCCTCCTTCAATCCATCCACATGCCGCCGCTGACATCCAGCGATGTGCCTGTGATCCAGTTCGATGCGGAGGAACAGAGGAACAATGCGGCCTGCGCGATGTCCTCTGCTGTGCCGTAACGGCCGAGAGGCACCGTGGTGTTGGCCGATGGCGTGGCGTTGCCGGCATTGACGGTGGCCCACATCGCGGTTTCCACCGGGCCGGGTGCAAGGGTGTTGGCGTAGACGCCGTGCGGTCCCCCGGCCTTAGCCATCCAACGGACCATGCCGTGGACCGCGGATTTGGCAGCAACATAGGCCGGTCCGGACGACACGCCGCCGTTCTTGGCGGCGATCGAACCGGCGGCGAGGATCTTGCCGTAGCCGCGTTCGCACATGATCGGAAACAGCTTGCGCGCAGGGTTCACGACGCCGCGCACGTTGACGGCGAACATCGCGTCCCACTCCTCGTCGCTGCTTTCGGCCAGCGGCGTCCGGGCGATGATGCCGGCGCACAGCACCAGGATGTCGATCCTGCCATGGCGTACGAGCACGTCGTCAACGACCCGGTCGGTGTCGGCGCGGGAGGTGACATCGTAGGGGAGGTATTCGATGCCCTCGCCGAGGTCGACGTCATCGCCGATGTCGGTGCCGACGACGTGTGCGCCGGCGGCAAGGAACGTGTTGGACACTGCGCGGCCCATGCCGCCTGCCGCGCCGGTGATCAGCGCGACCTGCCCTTCAAGTCCGGGAGGGCCGCTCGGATGTTGTGCCATGGTCTTGTCTTCTTCAATGGGGAACGGAGCGAGCGGGCAGGTGGCCGGTCATCGCAGGCGCGCGACAGCCGACATCGCCAGCTCGCCGGCGGGACCGCGGGCCCAGACTTCAAGCGTGTCCGCGTCCTGCTCGCGGGCTTCCAGGCGGAAAGGGCGGTTCGCGAACAGGGGTGCGACGCCGCGGAAGTCGAACTCTGCAAGCGGCCGGCCGCCGTGTTCACGCGCGAACATCTGCAGTAGGGTCGCGGTAAGCGGGCCGTGCACGACAAGGCAGGGGTAGCCCTCCTCGTCGCGTGCATAGGTTTCGTCGTAGTGGATGCGATGGCCGTTGAAGGTCAGTGCCGAATAGCGGAACAGCAGGGTCGTGTCGGCGACCTCGTCGCGCACCCACTGCGGCTCGGCCGGGTGGCGCGCGGGTGGCGGTGGGGGAGCAGCGCCCGGTGGCGTGGGTTCGCGGTAGACGATGTCCTGTTCCTCGACGATGCAGGGTGTCCTGCCGTGCGAGGTGGTGTGTTCGACCGTCACGAAGCACAGCGCGCCGCGCTTGCCGGATTTGTTCTCGACCTTGAGGATCCGGCTGCGTCGGGTGGCCTCGGCATCCACCGGCAGATCGTGCAGGTAGCGAATGCGGCTGCCGGCCCACATGCGCCGGGGAAGCGCTACCGGTGGAAGGAAGCCGCCGCGCGCCGGATGCCCGTCGACGCCGAGTTCACCGCGCCGCGCCGCGGGGTTGAAGAACAGCCAATGCCAACCAGGCGGAACGGGTTCACCCGGAGCGGGTGTCGCGTCGAGATCGAGCGTCGCGGCCATGGCAGCAATGGTCGAAGCATGCAGGCGATCGTTGCGGCTTTCCTCGCGACCGACCCAGGATTCAAAGGTTTGCGTGCTCATGCGGTCTGCGTCTCCTGAAGCGAACGTTCGAGGTCCGGCAACACGGTGAACAGATCACCCACCAGCCCGATGTCCGCCACTTCGAAGATCGGCGCGTCCGGATCCTTGTTGATCGCGACGATGGTGCGGGCATCCTTGATGCCGGTGAGGTGCTGGATCGCACCGCTGATGCCCACGGCCACGTACAGCTCCGGGGCGATGATCTTGCCGGTCTGGCCGACCTGCAGGTCGCTGCCGACATAGCCGGCATCGACCGCGGCGCGAGAGGCTCCGACGGCGGCGCCAAGGCGGTCGGCAAGCGACTGGATCAGGGCAAACTTTTCCGCGCTGCCAAGTGCGCGACCGCCCGATACCACACGGTTCGCGCTCTGCAGGTCGGGCCGGTCGCCATTGGCGGCGCTGCGCTGGATGAAACGGGTATGCGCAGGCAGGTCGACATCCAGGGTCACCGTTTCAATCGTGGCCTGGCCGCCGTCGCCCGCCGCTTGGAACGAGGCCAGGCGCACGGTGGCGACCACGATCCCGTCCTGCGGCGCCTCGACGGTGATGATGGCGTTGCCGGCGTAGATCGGGCGGCGGAAGCGCCAGGGCGACTCCACCGCCATGATGTCGCTGAGCTGGCCGACGCCAAGCAGGGCGGCCACGCGCGGCAGCAGGTCCTTGCCGAAGGTGCTTGATGGCGCGAAGACGTGCGTGTATCCGCCAGCGAGTGCGGCAATCTGTGGCGCGAGCGTTGCGGCCAACGGCTCCGCGTTGGCGGGCTTGTTCACGCACAGCACGCGGGAGACTCCGTGCAGCGCTGCGGCCTGTGCCGCAACGGCGGCGCTGTCAGCCGCCAGCACGACGACATCGATCCGTGCGCCATCTATCGCGGCGGCGCAGGTTACGGCCCGCGCAGTGGACGGGTTGAGTCGGCCGCCGGCGTGTTCGGCGACGATCAGCACCGCGGCCATCACAGCACGCCCCTCTGCGTGAGCGCGTCGACGAGTTCAGCGACGTCCTTGACCATCACGCCCTTGGTGCGGACGGCGGGCGGCTCGAACTTCAGCGTGGTGAACCGTGGTGCGACATCGATGCCGAGATCGGCGAGCGCGATGATGTCGAGCGGCTTGCGCTTCGCCTTCATGATGTCGGGCAGCTTCACGAAGCGCGGCTCGTTGAGGCGCAGGTCCGCGGTGATCACCGCCGGCAGGTCGATCTCGAGCGTTTCCAGTCCGGCGTCGACCTCGCGGGTCACGCGCGCAGAGTCACCTGCAAGCTCGACTTTCGAGGCGAACGTCGCCTGCGGGCGCTCCCACAGCGCCGCGAGCATCTGCCCGGCCTGGCCGTTGTCGTCGTCAATGCCCTGTTTGCCGAGCAATACGATGCGTGGGGTTTCGCGTTCCACCAGCTTGAGGAAGACCCGCGCCGCAACAAGCGGTTCGACCGCCGCTTCGGACTGCACGAGGATCGCGCGGTCGGCGCCCATCGCCAGGCCGGTGCGCAACTGTTGCTGGGCGTCTTCCGGGCCGATGCTCGCGACCACGACTTCACTGGCCTCGCCGCGTTCGCGGATGCGAAGCGCTTCTTCGAGTGCGATCTCGTCGAATGGATTGATGCCCATTTTGACGCCCTGCGTGACGACGCCGCTGCCGTCGGGTTTGACGTTGATGCGGACGTTGAAGTCCACCACGCGCTTAAGGCCTACCAGGATCGTGCTCAAAGTAGTCTCTTCATTTGAGTTGTCGGGCTCACTGCGCTTCAGTCCAGGAGTGCGCGCAGGTCGTGTTCGATGATCCGGCGCGCGTCGCCGATGATCTGCGCCATCAGCCCTGCGACGCTGGGGACGTCATGGATCAGCCCCTGCGACTGCCCGGCCCAGACCAGGCCGGCGTCGAGGTTTCCGGTTTCCAGCAACTCGCGCCCGCGCGCACCGCGCACGAGATGGGCGACGTCTTCGAACTTCGCGCCCGCCCTGTCGAGCAGTTGCACCACTTCATCGGACACGCTGTTCTTGCCGACGCGCGCGGTGTTGTGCAGGTTGCGGAAGATCAGGTTGGTGGCACGTTCATCGTTGCCGACCAGGAACTGTTTGACGTTGTCGTGGATCGGTGCTTCCCGGGTGGCACAGAAGCGCGTGCCCATGTTGATGCCTTGGGCACCCAGCGCCAGCGCGGCCACCAGGCCTCGGCCGTCGGCAAACCCACCCGAAGCAATCACCGGGATCTCGAGCTTGTCCACCGCAGCGGGAATCAGCACCAGGCCCGGCACGTCGTCCTCGCCGGGATGGCCGGCGCACTCGAAGCCGTCGATCGATATCACGTCCACGCCCATGCGCTGCGCGGACAGCGCGTGACGCACCGAGGTGCACTTGTGGATCAAGACGATGCCGTTTGCCTTGAAGTGCGCGACGTGCTCCTGCGGCTTGGAGCCGGCGGTCTCGACCACCTTCACTCCGCTGTCGATGATCGCCTGCCGATACTCGGCATAGGGCGGCGGGGTCATCGTCGGCAGGATGGTGAGGTTCACGCCGAACGGCTTGTCGGTCATTCCGCGGCAACGCGCGATTTCCTGCGCCAGCGCTTCGGGCGTCGGCTGCGTCAGCGCGGTGAGGATGCCGAGGCCGCCGGCATTGGACACGGCCGACGCGAGCTCGGCTCGCCCGACCCACTGCATGCCGCCCTGGACGATTGGGTGCTCGATGCCGAGCAGGCGGGTGAACGGTGTGCTGATCGCCATGGTCTCAGAGCGCCTCGATGATGGTGACGTTGGCCAGGCCGCCGCCCTCGCACATCGTCTGCAGGCCATAGCGCTTGCCGCGCGCGCGCAATGCGTGGACGAGGGTGGTCATCAGCTTCGCACCGGTGGCACCGAGCGGATGGCCGAGGGCGATTCCGCCGCCGTTGACGTTGAGGCGATCGGGATCGGCGTCCAGTGCGTCCTGCCAGGCGAGAACCACCGAGGCGAAGGCTTCGTTGACCTCGTACAGATCGATCGCATCCAGCGACAGGCCGCTGCGCTCGAGTGCACGGCGGGTCGCGGGGATGGGCGCTTCGAGCATGATCACCGGATCGCCACCGAGGACGGTCATGTGGTGCACGCGCGCCAGCGGGGTGAGTCCGTGGGTCTTCAGTGCGCGCTCGTTGACCACCAGCAGGCCGGCCGCTCCGTCGCACATCTGGCTGGCGTTGGCGGCGGTGATGATCCCGCCTTCTTCGATCGGCTTGACCGCCGAGATGCCTTCGAAGGAGGCATTGAAGCGGATGCCCTCGTCGGTGATGTGGAGTTCGCCGTCGCTTCCGGAAACGGGAACGATCTCGTCGACGAATGCGTCGGCTTCGACTGCGTTGGCCGCGCGCTGATGGCTGCGCAGGGCGTAGTCATCGAGTTGCCTGCGGCAGAGGCCGTACTTTTCGGCCATCATGCGCGCGCCGGTGAACTGGCTGAATTCCGTCACGCCATGGCGTTGCTGGATGCGGTCGCTCCAGGGCCCACCGAAGCCGGCTTCCGCCGCCAACCGCGTCGGCGCGCCCATCGGTACGCGGGTCATGCTTTCCACCCCGGCCGCGATCACGATGTCCTGGGTGCCGGACATGACCGCTTGCGCTGCGAAATGCAGCGCCTGCTGCGAGGAACCGCATTGGCGGTCGATGGTTACCGCCGGCACGCTGTCGGGCAGATTGGACGCGAGTACCGCGTTGCGCCCGACGTGGAAGCTCTGCTCACCCACCTGGCTGACGCAGCCGAGCACCACGTCATCCACGGCAGCCGGGTCGATGCCGCTCCGGTCGACGAGGGCATTGAGCACCTCGGCCGCAAGATCGGCTGGATGCCATCCGGCGAGCTGGCCCTTGCGGCGACCGCCGGCGGTGCGCAGGGCCTGGACGATATAGGCATCGTGCATGGTGTTGCGGTTCCCTCGTGTCATTTCGTTCCTGAATTCAAGCTAGCACCGCGATTTCACGACGTGCTTGACAGATTGCGACAGCATCCACGCTGCACGCGCCGACAGCAGGACTCGCCGGTTCCCACGGCAGCCCCTTCCGGTCGCGCTGCATCTGCAGGTTGTCGCCAGAGGTCCCGCATCGCGTGTGCCGATATGGCAACGTCGATCCACCATCCGTATCAGTGACTCTCCTGGAAGCCCTCAGGAGCCCGCGCACCGAGTCGCAACTGCCCATGACGATGGCCTGAGAGAGTCAGGATGAACGAACCGACCCCGCTGCAATTCGATCTCGAAGACGGCATCGCCACGCTTGTCCTCGATCGCCCCCATGAAGGCAACGCCTTGACCCCGGCCCTGCTGGTCATGCTGGAAGAGGCCTGGGACCGTATCGAACGTGACAATGCGATCCGCGTGGCCATCATCACCGGCGCGGGCGCGCGGCACTTCTGCACAGGCGCTTCGACATCGGTGCTGCAGGTGGGCGAGGGCACGCTACACAACAGGCCGAACGCGCAGGTGAACCGGTTTTCATCGCGGATGTGCGGTGTGACCAAACCGGTGATCTGCGCAGTGAACGGACTGGTGAATGGTGGCGGCCTGCACTTCGTGGCCGACAGCGACATCGTCATCTCCAGCGCGCATGCGATGTTCATGGATTCACACGTCAGCGTGGGCCAGGTCTCCGGTCTGGAATCGGTCGGCATTGCGCGCCGTGCCGGTCTTGGCGCGGCCCTGCTGATGGGACTTGTCGGGCGCAGCTACCGCATGCCGGCCGAGCGGGCACATCAACTCGGCATGGTCGACCTGCTTGAGCCGGGACCTGCAGAAACGCTGGCGCGTGCGCGCGAACTGGCGCGGGCCATCGCCACCAATTCGCCCCAGGCCCTGGCGCTGACCAAGCGCGCGATCTGGGCGTCCACCGAACTGTCCGACCCGGCCGCGCATGACCATGGCTGGGAGCTGCTGAAGTCGCACTGGTCGCACCCGGACTTCGAGGAGGGGCCGAAGGCCTTCGCCGAGAAGCGCGCGCCACGCTGGAACCCGGACCCGAACGCACGCCGCTGAGCGTGCCCGCATCCGGCGGCCGGGCGGCGTCGCCGATACCGGACAGCTGCAACTTTTTACCGGCGCGGCTCTTTCGGCAGGCCCAGCACCCGCTCGGCGATGATGTTGCGCTGGATCTCCGCGGCGCCGCCGGCAATGGTTTCGGAGAAGGCATGCATATAGCCGTAGCCCCAGCCGTGGCCCCCGACGACCTGCGGCGCGTCGATGCCGTAAAGCTCGATGGCCGCCGTGCTCACCCGCTGCGTGAATTCGGCGAAGCCAAGACGGATCATCGAACCGCTGGCGTCCGGCACGCCGTGCTCGGAATCAAGTGCGAAGCGATAGGTCGAGGCCAGGATTGCCTGGCCCTCCGCACGCAGCTGCGCCAGGGTGGCGCGCATCACCGGGCGGCTATCCGGGCAGTCGGCCAGCAGGTCGTCCACGTGCGAGACCGTTTCGATCAACAGCGCCAGCGTTGCCGTGCCGCGCTCGAAGCTGAGCGTCGACATGGCCGTGGCCCAGCCGTTGTCCAGCCCGCCAACGATGTTTGAAAGCGGCACGCGCACGTTGTCGTAGAACACCTCGCAGAAGCTCTGCGTGCCGGCCATGGTCCGGATCGGACGCACGGTGATGCCGGGTACGTCCATGGGTACGATCACCCACGACAGCGCGGCGGAGTTCTTCGCTTCGGGATCAGTGCGGACCAGCATTTCCTGCCAGTCGGCGATATCGGCGTAGCTCGACCAGATCTTCTGGCCGTCGATGACCAGTTCATCACCCTCGATGCGCCCGCGGGTACGCACGTTGCCGAGGTCGGATCCGGCACCCGGCTCGGAGAAGCCCTGGCACCAGATCACTTCGCCGCCGAGGATCTTGGGCAGGTGGAAGGCTTTCTGCTCCGGCGAACCACAGGCGATCAGCGTCGGTCCGGCATGGTTGAGGCCCACGAAGCCGGCGCCCAATGGTGATGGCGCACGTGCCCGCGCACATTCCTCGAACCAGATGATCTGTTCGTGGATCGACAGGCCCTGTCCACCGGCTTCCGTCGGCCACGACAGTCCGGCCCAGCCGCCTTCGGCCTGGGTGCGCTGCCAGGCAAGCACGTACGCGCGCGCGGCCAGGCCATCGTGTGGTGCGGGGTCACAAGGCACATGGGCCTCGAGCCAGGCGCGTGCGCGCATGCGGAAGGGGTTGTGATCGTTGCTCATGTGGTGGCGTCCGGCCATGCGTGGGCGGCGGCCGCGCGCGCTTGCGCGCCGCTGCCGCCGAGTTCCCCTGCCAGCGCCCGCAGCCGGTAGGTCCAGAGGTGGAGCGGGTATTCCAGCGTCAGCCCCATTGCCCCGCTGAACTGGTGCAGGTCATAGGTGGTCTGGGCAATGCGCGCCTGTGCGAAAGCCGCGGCCTGCGCCGCGTCGCCTTCGTCGTCCGACCAAGCGGCGCGCAGCGCCAGCCAGCGACATGACTCCGTGGTTTCACAGGCCATCGCGAGCCGGTGCTGGATCGCCTGGAACGAACCCAGCGGCCGCCCGAAGGCCTTGCGATCCTTCACGTGCTCGACGATCAGCGCCAGCGCGCCGGCCATGCAGCCAGCGGCCTCGGCAGCGATCGCGATGCGCCAGCGTCGACGCAGCGCGGCGACGTCGGTGATCTTCCAGCTGCGCAGGCCGTCGATCGAATCGAGGCGGCCATAGGGATAGGCGAAGAGGCTGTCGACTGGCTGCACGCGCGCCGGATCGACCTCGATCGCCAGTGCATGCGTGCCGAGGTCGGCGACGAGCACGCGGGCCCTGGTCAGGAAACGCGCTGGCCGCGTCGGGTCGCCGCTCACCAGTGCCAGCGGACGCAGCCCCCGGGGCAGGCCGATCGCGGGCGCGACCAGCGCCGTGTGCGCGGCTTCGACGATGTGCTGTGAGCGCGCGAGCCGTTCGCAAAGCAGGGCGGCATCGAGCGGTCCGAAACCATCTTCGCGCGCAATGTCGAGAAAGCCCGAATCGGCCAGCGCGGCATCAAGCGTGTCGCTGTAGGGCGCGATGACCGGCTCGGTATGCGCCTGCAGCGGCAGGCCCTCGAGCAGGCGCTCGACCTCGCCGATGACGGCGGCCTGGTCGTCACTCGGTTCGAAGTTCATCGCGGGCCGCGCTCCGAGGGAAGATCGAGCCAGCGGCGTGCGATCAGGTTGAGCTGGATTTCCGCCGCGCCGGAGGCAACGCCGGCGGCGATCGCGCGCTGGTGGTGGGCGACTTGCACGGGGTCGTCGCCGAGCAGTCCTTCGGGAAGGATCTCGGTGAGGAAGTCATTGACGCCGTTGTCGGCCAGCACCACCGCCCAGCGCGCGATCGCGCCATAGGCGTCGGCGGCAAGGCCTCGTGCCTTGCCATCCACGATGCGGTAGACCAACAGCCGCGCGGCTTCGCACAGCATCAGCGCGCGCCCGGCCTTTTCCTGCACCGACGGGTCCTGCCAGCGGCTATCCGCCTTCAGTCGTGCCACCGCGCGGTCGAGCATGCGTCGCGAGAACTCGTAGCGGGCGATGCCGACGCGCTCGTTCTGCAGCGCGTAGCTGATGATCTCCCAGGCCTGGCCTTCTTCGCCGAGGCGCTCTTCGGCCGGCACGAACACGTCGTCGAAAAACACCTCATGGATGTCGCCTTCGCCGATCAGGGCGGGAATCTGCTTGACCTGGATGCCTGGCGCGCGCATGTCGGTGAGCAGGATCACGATGCCGGCCTTGCCCTCGGCGCCACCCTCGGCGGCGGGCACGCGCGCCAGCAGGAAGCAGGTGTCGGCATGGCCGGCATAGGAGGTCCAGATCTTCGCGCCGCTGACGCGGTAGCCACCGTCAACAGGCACTGCCCGGGTGCGCAGCGCGGCGAGGTCGGAGCCGGCGGAAGGTTCGGAAAAACCTTGGCACCAGATCGCCTGGCCGCTGCGGATGGGTGGCAGGTACTTGTCCTGCTGCACCGGCGTGCCGAAGCGCATGAGTACCGGACCGATCCAGTTGACGTTCATGTACTGCGGCCCGCGCGGCTCGCCCGCGGCCCACATCTCTTCGCCCAGGATGAACTGCTGCCAGACGTCCGCGTCCTCGCCACCAAACCCGCGGGGCCAGTGCGGCACCAGCAGGCCTTCGCCGTCCAGCACCGGACAGAACGTGCGCGAATAGTCCGTCTGTTCGTCGCTGCCGGGGCCGTGCATCGAAATCCGCTCCCAGTCGGGTGGAAGCAGGCGCTGCAGCACGCCGCGAACGCGCATGCGATGCGCTTGTTCCCCGGTCGACCATCCGAACTCCACGTGCCCCGTTCTCCCGTGCCGCGCTCGGCACCGACATTGCGTTGGCACAGCATCGAATATCGGGCCGTTTGTCGCCTTGATACGCTGCGACGCAATGTTTGCGTCTGGCGTCAGGCTGGCCGGCTTTGACCAGCGGCGACGCTTTCTTTGCGCAGTGCGTCAATCGCGGCCTGGCCCATTGCGCGGTTCCAGGTGGCAGGGATGATGGCGCCATGAGGGACTGTCGGGGATATCCGTGAACGAGGCGCTTCGCTACCACCCATGCATCGAGCAGCGCGCGATCGCCGACGCGTTCAACGTTTCCCTGCGCGCGCTGCTGCCGTTGGAGCGGATCCATGGCGCGCGCGAAGAAGACACGGACACATGGGCGAAGCTCGACGACATCGGCCTGTTTTCAATCGCGCTGCCCGAAGAAGCGGGCGGCAGCGGACTTGGCGCCGCGGAAGAGGCCCTGATCGCGATCGAGCTCGGGCGCTGCCTTGCCGCGCCATCGGTCCTGGCCACCATCGGCGCGACGCATGCGCCTGCAAGCGTCGGGAGCGACGCAGCCATGCGCACGGCGGCGGGATATCGCAGCGGCGAGCGCTGTATCGTCGTCGCCGACCCGCTGGCCCAGCGCCTGCTTCTGCGTGACGCCGGTGAAGCTTGGTTGTGTGCCGGACATGCCGCGGGCGAGGTGGTCGACGACGGACTCTGGCATGCGCGGCTGGAGTCGGGCGCCTCGCCCGGAGCGGATGCGGTGCGATTCGATGCGGCCGGAATCCTGCGGCTGCGCCTCAATGATGCCGCTGTACTGGCCGGTATCGCTGCGCTGGCACTTGAGATGGCCGTGGCCTATGCAAAGGAGCGCCGCCAGTTCGGGCGCCCGATCGGCAGCTTCCAGGCGATCAAGCACCACTGCGCCAACATGGCGATTGCCGCGCGCAACGCCGCCGACCAGGTCGGGTTTGCCGCGGTCGCAATCGACGAAGGGCGCGCCGATGCCATGCTGCAGGTCGATTGCGCGCTGCTTGTCGCAGGCGCGGCGGCGCTGGGCAACGGCGCGACCAATATCCAGGTCCATGGCGGCATCGGATTCAGCGAAGAGGCCAATCCGCATGTACTGCTCAAGCGCAGCCAACTGCTGGTCACGATCTCGGGCGGCCTGGAAGCGGCGCGCGCACGGATTGGCATGGCCAGCGGGGAGTGGCCGGGTGCGTTCTGACAGGAGTACCGACATGGCAGACGATGACTTCCTTTCCACGCTGGCGCGTCCGGCGCTGTTCCGGGAAGCGAACCATATCGGCGGGCAGTGGATCGAAGCCGGTGACGGAAAGACCATCGAGGTCACCAATCCGGCGACGGGCAGGGTGCTCGGACACGTGCCGTCGCTGGGTGCCCGCGATACTGCGCGCGCCATCGCCGCGGCAAAGGCGGCCGGGCCGGCATGGCGCGCACTGACCGCGAAGCAGCGCGCGGTACCGCTGCGCCGGCTGTTCGAACTGATGATGGCGCACCAGGAGGATCTCGCCCGGATCATGACCGCCGAGCAGGGCAAGCCGCTGGCCGAAAGCCGCGGCGAGATCGCCTATGCCGCCGGCTTCATCGAATGGTTCGCCGAAGAAGGCAAGCGCATTTACGGCGACACCATTCCCGAGCACCTGCCTGGCCGCCGCATCATCGTGCGTAAGGAGCCGATCGGCGTGTTCGCCGCGATCACGCCGTGGAATTTCCCGGCGGCGATGATCACCCGCAAGGCCGGTGCCGGCTGGGCGGCCGGGTGTACCGGCGTGCTGCGGCCGGCAAGCCAGACGCCGTTCTCAGCGATCGCACTGGCGGTGTTGGCCGAAGAAGCCGGCCTGCCCCCGGGCGTGTGCAACGTGATAACCGGACCCGGCAGCGAGATCGGTGGCGAGATGACCTCGAATCCCGATGTGCGCAAGCTGTCATTCACCGGAAGCACCGAAGTGGGCGCGTTGCTGATCGCCCAGTGCGCACCGACGGTCAAAAAGACCGGAATGGAACTGGGCGGCAATGCGCCCTTCATCGTCTTTGATGACGCAGACCTCGACGCCGCGGTGCAGGGCGCGCTGGCCTCCAAGTTCCGCAACGCGGGGCAGACCTGCGTCTGCGCAAACCGGCTGCTGGTGCAGGACGGCGTGTACGACGCCTTCGCCGCGAAGCTTGAAGCCGCGGTGTCCGCGCTGGAGGTCGGCGACGGGTTCGCGGACGGCGTGCAGATCGGCCCGCTGATCGACGCCGCGGCGGTGCGCAAGGCGCAGGAGCACGTGGACGACGCGGTCTCGAATGGCGCCAAGGTTTTGACCGGTGGCGGTGCGCATGCGCTGGGCGGAAACTTCTTCGCACCGACCGTGCTCACCGGCGTGACGCGCGAGGCGCGGATATTCTCCGAGGAAACCTTCGGCCCGGTGGCACCGCTGTTCCGCTTCTCGACCGAGGCCGAGGCCATCGGGATGGCGAACGACACAGAGTTCGGCCTGGCGTCCTACTTCTACAGTCGTGACATCGGGCGCGTGATGCGCGTCGCGGAGGCGCTTGAGTACGGCATCGTCGGCATCAACGAAGGACTGGTCTCGACCGAGGTCGCACCCTTCGGCGGCATGAAGTCGTCGGGCCTCGGCCGCGAAGGCTCGAAGTACGGCATCGAGGACTACCTGGAGATCAAGTATCTCTGCCTGGGTGGCCTGGACGCCTGATCCTGAACTCTTCCGTGTATCGCTTGCTGCTCATGGCCACTCCCGCTGTTGCCGTGGATCATGGCTGCGAGGTGTCTATGAAACACGGAGCGATTCAACCGGGCACAGGCCGTTTTCGGGTCGCGGTGGGTCCGGACAGCAAGAGCCTTCGACGGGCGACCCCCGCATTTCTCGGACCCTGGATTTGGGCACAAAAAAACCCGCTTGGAAGGCGGGGTCTTGTGCGCAATCAATTGATTTTGCGGTGAAATCTGGTGGCTATGGGTGGACTCGAACCACCGACCCCAGCATTATGAGTGCTGTGCTCTAACCAGCTGAGCTACATAGCCATGGTGCCCGCACGCGTTGCGCGGCGAGCCCGCAATTGTCCACCCGCCCGGCATCCGCGTCAAATCCCCCGGCCCGGCTTGTCCCCTCCGGCGCCCCGTGGCAGAGTCGGACGCAGTGACGCTGCAGGCGTCGAAAGACCTCAGGAGTCCGCATCGTGATCGATCCGGACGGCTATAGACCCAATGTCGGCATCGTTCTGATGCATCCGGATGGCCGCGTGTTCTGGGCGCGCCGGGTGCGCCGTGACGGCTGGCAGTTCCCGCAGGGCGGGATGAATTCCGACGAGACCCCGCTCGAGGCAATGTACCGGGAGCTCGCGGAAGAGACCGGGCTGGAGGCCCGCCACGTCGACGTGCTGGGCGCAACGCCCGGCTGGCTGCGCTACCGGTTGCCGCCGCGTGCGATCCGTCGCAACGACCGGCTGGTGTGCATCGGACAGAAGCAGGTCTGGTACCTGCTGCGCTTCACCGGAGCCGACGTCGACCTGCGCCTGGACCTGACCGACACGCCGGAGTTCGACCACTGGCGCTGGGTCGATTTCTGGTACCCGCTCGAACACGTGGTGAACTTCAAGCGCGGGGTCTATACGCGGGCGCTGCAACATCTGGCGCCGTTCGCGCGGCAGGTGGCGGGGCCCGGGGCGGTGCCGACGATCAGCCTGGAAACCCAGCGCGGGCGCGGGCGTCCGGTGCCCATGACGAGAACGCGCCTCGTTCAGGATTGACAATCATTCTCATATGGAACGACAATCGGTTCGTCCCATGAACCGTGAGTCCGCCGTGTACGTCTGTGTCTGCAACGGGGTTACCGACCACCAGATTCGCGAGGCCGCCGCCGCAGGCTGCGGCAGCATGACCGAGCTCACCATGCGTACCGGCGCCGGCGCCTGCTGCGGCAGCTGCGTGGATACCGCGGTGGCGCTGCTGGAAGACGAGGCCGCTTCGCGCAGGGGCCTGCAGATCTTGCCGCTGGCCAACGCGGCCTGAGGCGCGCGCATCGGACCCACCTGGATGAAGGTGGGGATGATCACGATTCGCGTTCCGGCATGTGGGGATCGTTGGCGCTAGAGTCGTCAGGATCCTTCCCCACGCCAGCCGGAGACATGCCATGAAGGGCGACCCCAAGGTCATCGAGTTCCTCAACAAGGCGCTCTACAACGAACTCACCGCGATCAACCAGTACTTCCTGCACGCAAAGATGCTGAAGAACTGGGGCCTCGAAGACCTCGCCAAGCACGAGTACGAGGAATCGATCGACGAGATGAAGCACGCCGACCAGCTGGCGGACCGCATCCTGTTCCTCGAAGGGCTGCCGAACTTCCAGGCGCTGGGCAAGCTGCGCGTGGGCGAGTCGCCGCGCGAGATCCTGGAGTGCGACCTGGCGCTTGAACTCGACGGCCTGCCGCTGCTGCGCGAGGCGATCGAGTACTGCGACAGCATCAAGGACTACACCAGCGGCCGGCTGTTCAAGGACATCCTTGATTCCGAGGAAGAGCACGTCGACTGGATCGAGACCCAGCTCGACCTGATCAACCGCGTGGGCGAGCAGAATTACCTGCAGTCGAAGATGGGCAGCTGATCGCAGCTATAGCTGCTCCTACAGTTGCGATCGGGCCACAGGCCGCTCCCACACAGCCCCGCCGCTCCTGCAGAGCTAGGCCTGGGCTGCGCTCGCGGCCTTCAGCGCCGCGCGGGCGCGGTTGAACTCGTTGGCTACCAGCGCCACCGCCACCGCGGGGCGCTCGAGCAGGCGCTCTCGCGCGCCCAGTTCGACGCGCTTGGCCGCGGCCGACAGTGACATCGCGCCCAGGTTGGCGCTGGACGACTTCAGTGAATGCGCGGCGTCGCGCAGGGCGTCGTAATCGGGGGCGGTGGCGGCCTGTTCCATGGTACCCACCAGGCGCGGCGTGTCCGCCAGGAAGACATCGATCAGGTGGTCGAGGTCGTCGCCGAGCATGGCGCGCAGCTCTTCAAGGATCTCGTGGTCGAGCACGGGCGGAAGCGTGGATGGCGGTGCCGCGAAAGCCGGTGCTGGCGCGGCATCCGCGGGGCCTTGCACAGCCACAGGTGCCTGCGCAGCCGGGGAAGCAGGCGTCGGCCGTCTCGCCCATTCCGTGCCAGCGTCGAGCGCCGCCGTCGGCATCGACAAATCATCTGCCTCGTCATCCGGCCCGGCTACGGGCGGAATCCCGTCCACGAACTCGACCTCTACTTCGGCGCCCTCGCTCCCGGTGCCGACAGCGTGGTTGGCGTAGCCGATCATGTCGCCGGTTTCCGGATCCACTTCATAGGCTTCGCGCTGGGCCGCGGCCGCGGCCGCTTCGGCGTTCCACCAGCGCGCCAGCGTGCGCTCCAGCTCGCTGCGGGTCACCGGCTTGGCGAGGTAGTCGTCCATGCCGGCATCCAGGCATTTCTGGCGATCGCCGGCCATGGCATTGGCGGTCATGGCGATGATCGGCACGTGGCGGCCGTCGCCGGCGTCCTGCTCCATCTCGCGCCAGCGGCGGGTGGCGGTGTATCCGTCCATCACCGGCATCTGGCAGTCCATCAGCACGACGTCGTAGCGCGAGGCTTCCATGCGCAACAGCGCGGCTTCGCCGTTGCTGGCGGTGTCGCAGGTGATGCCGAGCACCGACAGCAGGCGCTGGCCCACCATCAGGTTCACGGGGTTGTCTTCGACCAGAAGCACGCGCGCGGCGCGAATCGGGGCCGAGGGCAGTGAGGATGCGATGGCGTTGGCCATGGAGACGGGTTCCCTGACGTTGTCCGGTGCCTGTGCGGCGTTCCCGCCCAGCAGGGCGGCACGGAGATCGGCGTCGGGGGACTGCCGGCTGAGGAGGGTGACGCTGCGTTGCAGTTCTTCGGGGACCGGATCATCCCCGTACAGGCAGACCAGCTTGAGGTCGCCGTAGACGGCCTGGCGGCCGAGGTTGCGGTGCAGGGCCACCGCGGTGCTGCGCATGCCGGCAAGGTCCGCCAGCACGAGGGAATAGGCCCAGGGCGCGCCCTGGTTGGAGGCCGCGCGCAGGCGGTCGAGGGCTTCCTGGGTGGTTTCGACCGCGCTCACGCGCAGGCCCCAATTGGGCAGCAGCATCGACAGCCGCAGGCGCAGGCGCGGGTCGGCGCTGAGCAGCAGCAGGCGGCCGCGGGCGGTGTTGTCGTCAAGGTTGTTGGGCATGTCGCCGGCGGCCTTGAGCAGCGGGATCTCGAACCAGAAGGTGGCGCCGTGGCCGGCTTCGGACTCCACGCCGATGCGGCCGCCCATCAGTTCGACGATGCGCTTGGAGATCGCCAGGCCCAGGCCGGTGCCGCCGTACAGGCGGGTGGTCGAGGCATCGGCCTGGCTGAAGGCCTGGAACAGGCGCGTCTGCGAGCTTGCCGGGATGCCGATGCCGGTGTCGCGCACTTCGAAACGCAGCTGGTGCTGGGCGGCGGTCTCGCCGTTGCGACGCACCGTCACCGTCACCGAGCCGCGCTCGGTGAACTTCACCGCGTTCGACACCAGGTTGCCCAGCACCTGGCGCAGGCGCACCGGGTCGCCGCGCACGGCCAGGCGCACGGCCGGGTCGATGTTGAGGCTCATGCGCAGGCCCTTGCCCTGGGCCGGGCGGTCCAACAGCTGCATCACGCCATCAAGCAGTTCGCGCAGGTTGAAGCCGGTGCTCTCGAGTTCGAGCTTGTCGGCCTCGAGCTTGGAGTAGTCGAGGATGTCGTCGACGATGCGCAGCATCTGCTGCGACGACGTGTACGCGGTGCGCACCAGTTCGGCGTGGTCGGGTGCCAGGCGGGCGTGCATCAGCAGGTCCAGCATCGGCACGATGCCGTTGAGCGGGGTGCGGATCTCGTGGCTCATCGTGGCCAGGAACTCGCCCTTGGCCATCACCGCCGATTCCGCCGCCTGCTTGGCCTGCCGCATCTGCGCTTCGAGCTGGGAGTGCTGCTCGATCTGCGCCTGCAGCTGTTCCATCACCGCCTCGTCGCGGCGCGCGCGCTCGTCGGCCTCGTCCATTTCCTGGTCGCGGCGGCGCACGCTGACGTGGATGGCGATGACCGCGAACAGCACCAGCAGCACCAGCACCAGCGCGGCATGCTCCCAGGGCCCTTCCAGCCCGAGGGCGTCCAGCACCAGGGACAGGGTGGCGCCTGCGGCCGCGCCCAGCGCGAGCCAGCGGAGCATGATTGCCGAGGGTCGTCCGCGTGTCAGCATGTCAGAGCACCGAGTGGTGGAAGTCGAAGTCCATTTCTCCCGCGGCCTGCTGCACCAGGTTGCCCTGGATGAAGTCGACGCCGCTCATCCAGAGCGTGGCCGCGGCCTGCGGATCCTCCACCTGCTGGCCGATGACGCACAGGCCCAGGCGGTGCGCGCGCTCGATGGCCTGGCGCATTTCATCGCGCACGGCCGGGTCGTCGAGCTTCTGCGAATAGCGCGAGGCCAGCCGCACGTAGCCCAGCGGCAGCTGCCCGAGCAGGGCGTCGGCCTCGCGGCCGGACTGGTACTGGCCAAGGCACAGCTGCACTCCGGCGGGCACCATGGCGTCGCAGAACTCGCGCAGCGCCAAGGCGTGGATCAGGGCTTCGTCCTGGCGCACGTCGATCACGATCCGCGTGCCCTCGACGCCGTAGGCGGCAAGCATGCCCAGCACGTGGTCGGCGTGGCCGTCGCGGGCCAGGCTGCGTGCGGATTGCGAAACAAACAGGCGTACCGGCCGGCCGTCGGCCGTGCGCTGGTGGAGCACGGTCACCGCCAGTTCCAGCACGCGCGCATCGATGTCGTGCATCAGGTCGGCGGCATCGGCGGCGGGCAGGAAGTCGGCCGCGGCCAGCAGCTTGCCGTCGGTGCCGCGCATCCGCAGCAGGGTCTGGAACTGTGCTTCGTCACCGCCAGCGACGGCCACCACCGGCTGGAACGCGAGTTCGAAGCGGTTGTCCGCCAGCGCCTGGCGCACGGATTCGGCCATGGCCTGGTCGTGGTCGCGCTGGCGCGGCGGCTGGTAGCCGGCAACGGCGGTGGGCTGGGCGCGTGCCTCGCGCAGAGCGCGCTCGGCGGCGGCCAGCGCGCTGCTGGCATCGCCATAGGCATGGGCCAGGGTGGTGTAGCCGACGAAGGCGCGCAGGCGCACCGCCTCGTCGTTCGCACTGAAGCCTTCGCGGCCGAGCGCGTCGCGGAGCGCGCGGGCGCTTTCCGGCAGCTGCCCGGCTTCAAGTTCGGCGGCGTGGATCAGGTAGATGCTGTCGCTCAGGCGCGACACGGCGTGGCCGGCCGCGGCTTCGCCGATGCGGGCGGCGGCATCGGTGAGCAGCTGCTCCAGCCCCGAATAACCATAGCGATCGCGGAGTACGCCGATGCCCGCGATCTCGACCATGAACAGCGCGCCCTTGCCGTCGCCGGGGATCATCGAGTTCAGGCGCTGCAGCATGTGCGAGCGGGTGAACAGGCCGGTGACCGGGTGGCGGCCACCGCCGCTGCGCTCGCGCTGCAGCATGCGCGCCCGGCGCACGCGGCTCTGCACCGCGGCGATCAGGTGCCGCGGCCGCACCGGCTTGGTGAGGAAGTCGTCGGCGCCGACCTCGAGTACCTCGAACTGGCGCTCCGGGTCCGGGTCGCCGGTCAGGAAGACGATCGGCACGTGGCCGTAGGCGGGGTCCTGGCGGATCAGGTTGGTCAGCTCCACGCCGTCCATGCCCGGCATGTGCAGGTCCATCAGCACCAGGTCGGGGCGGAAGGTCGCAAGCGAGTCCATCACTTCGGTGGCCACCGACACCACCGCCGCCTGCATGCCGGCGCCGCTGAGCACGCTTTCGGCGAACAGCGCCTGGCTGAGGTCGTCCTCGACAACCAGCACGCGGTAGGGCGCATCGGTGCTGCCGTCGGCGGCGACCGGGGGCGTGACCGCGGGTGGCGGGGGTTCGGCCGGAGGCGCATCGGCCTGCACGGCCACCGGCGGCGCGGCGTCTTCGCACCAGCGGCGCCAGTAGGCGGACGGCGGGAACTCGGCGCGAACGGCACCACCGGGCAGGGGCGCTGCCTGGCCCGTGTCCGCTGCGGTCCGTGTGCCGGGTGCTGCACTCACTGCGGGAGACCTCCGTAGGCAGGGACGGAGGCGCAGCGCACCTTGCGCTCCCCCCGAATCGCCAAGCCTACAACGAACCGGCGCCGCGGTCCTGCGATGCCGGTCGCGCTCAGCCCGTGCCGGCCACGGCGCGGCGCCGGAACAGTCGCCGCCAGACCCACCACAGGCCCAGGGCAAGCAGCAGGCTCAGTACCAGCGCGATCCCCAGCGCCAGCAGCGGGTTGGCCAGGGCCAGGGCCAGCAGGCCGATGGTGGCGACGTCTTCGGTGGCCGAGGCCCCCCAGTTGCTGAGCGGCTCCGGGGATGCATTGATCAGCACCCGGCTGCCGGCCTTGAGCACATGGCTGCCGAGGGCCACGCCGGCCCCGGTGGCGAGCATGCCGGCCGACAGGTCGCCATCGGGCGAGAGCGCGGCCGCGGCCAGGAAGGCGCCCGCCGGCACCCGCGCAAGCGTCTGCAGCAGGTCCCAGCCGGAGTCGACGCCCGGGATCTTGTCGGCGAAGAATTCCACCAGCGCCAGGACTCCGGAGATGCCCAGCACCCATGGCGATGCGGTGACTTCGAGCGCGGATGGCAACTCCAGCCAGCCCAGCGCGCCGGCCAAGCCGACGCCGAACACGGTGAGGTAGACGCGGATGCCGGCCAGCCAGGCAAGCAGGACGCCGGCGGCGAACAGTTGGGCTTCGGACATGGCCGTGCTCCGTGGGGCTGCGATCGACTGCGATGGCGCGAAGTATAGGCACCGCCCCGTTCGCCCGGCGCTCAGGCGCGGGCGTTACCATGCGTGGATGCCGGACACGCCACCGCCCGAACACCCGCATCCGCGCGCGCACATCATCCTGATGGTCGTGCTCGCGGCCTGCCTGCTGTTCGGGGTCTGGGGTGCCTGGACGGTGTCCAACGGCGGGAGTCGCAGCGACGATGCCGCGCTTCGCGGCGAAATCGACGGCCTGCGCCAGGAGGTCGCGACGCTCGCGCGCTCCGACCAGGTCAGCCGCGAGGCCAACGGCGACCTTCAGCTCGCGCTGGCCGAACGCGACGAGGAAATCTCGGCCCTGCGCGCCGACGTCGCCTTCTACGAGCGCCTGGTCGGCAGCACCAGCCAGCGCCGCGGGCTGACCGTGCACGGCCTGCGCCTGCAGTCGCAGGGCGAAGGCGCCTGGCACTTCACCGCCACCCTCACCCAGACCCTGAACCGGGCAGCGGTGAGCAGCGGGAACCTGACCATTGAAGTGGAAGGCTCGCGCAACGACAGCCTGGAGCGCCTGGACTGGACCGCGCTGCGCCAGCTCGACGATGCGCCGGGCGTGGAGTATTCCTTCAAGTACTTCCAGCAGGTCGACGGCGACCTGATGCTGCCCGAAGGCTTCAAGCCGCTGCGCGTGATCGTGCGCCTGGCGCCGCCGCGTGGCCAGGCGGTGGAGGAGTCCTTCACCTGGGCCGACGCCACCGCGGCGACGCCACGTTCCGCGCCGGACGCTTGAAGCCCACGGTCCCACCCCCCATGCTTGATGGCATGAGCACCACCATCGATCTTTCCGCCCCCGGCTACCAGTCGCTCGACCGCCCGCTGGAGTTCACCCCGTCGGCTGCGGCCAAGGTCCGCGAACTGATCGCCGAAGAGGGCAACGACGCCCTCAAACTGCGCGTCTATATCCAGGGCGGCGGCTGCTCGGGTTTCCAGTACGGCTTCGAGTTCGACGAAGAGCAGGGCGATGACGACCTCGCCGTGGCGACCGATGGCGTGACGCTGCTGGTCGACCCGCTGAGCCTGCAGTACCTGATGGGCGCGGCGGTCGACTATGTCGAAAGCCTGCATGGCGCGCAGTTCACCATCCGCAACCCGAACGCGAAGTCGACCTGCGGCTGCGGCAGCAGCTTCACCGCATGAGCCCGCGGCGCGCGGCGCCGTTCGCCTTCGTCGAGGCGCCGCTGGATCGCGCCGAGAATATCCGTGACGACAACGAGGCCCTGGCCCGGCTGTGGGCCACCGGGCGTGCGCTGGTGCTCGATGCCGAGGGCCGCGCGTGGGCGACGGCCGATGGCTCGGTGTTCGCGCCGCCGGCGGCCGATCTTGCCGATGGACCCGGCGCGGCCCTGTTCCTGGGCCTGCGCGGCGACGAGGGCTGGTTCGCGGTGCGCGCGGAAGACGCCGCGGACACGCGCGGCGCCGCTGCCACGGCGCCGCCGCCCGGCGTCGACCTGCGCAACGCGGCCGCGCAGTGGCCGGATTTCGAGGCCACCGCCTTCGCCCAGGCGCGCGCGGTGCTGCACTGGCGCGCGCGGCACCGCTACTGCGGGGCCTGCGGCGCGGCGCTCGAGTACCGGCGTGCGGGCTGGCTTGGCTGCTGCGGTGGCTGCGGGCTCGAGCACTATCCGCGCACCGATCCGGCGATGATCGTCGCGGTGAGCGACGGCGAGCGCCTGCTGCTCGGCCGCGGCCCCGGCTGGGCACCGCGGCGCTATTCGGTGCTGGCGGGATTCGTCGAGCCGGGCGAGTCGCTGGAGCAGACGGTGGTTCGCGAGGTCCACGAGGAATCCGGAGTGCGCGTGCTCGGCTGCCGCTACCTGGCGTCGCAGCCTTGGCCGTTCCCCTCGTCGCTGATGCTCGGCTTCGAGGCCGACGCCGCACCCGACGTGCCGCAGTGCCTGAGCGACGAGCTCGAGGATGCGCGCTGGTTCACCCGTGGCGAAGTCGGCGCCGCGCTGCGCGGCGAATCCGGCCCCGACGGGCTGCTGCTGTCACCGACGATCTCGATCTCGCGCTGGCTGATCGAGCGCTGGCACGACAGCCGGGGGTGAGGGCGGTCGCCTTCGCCGGCTGGCGCTAGAATCAGGCCATGTTTCCGACCCTGTTCGCGGTAGTGGTTGCGCTGGTGCTCGGGCACCTGGCGCCCTGGTTTGCCGCTGCCGTCCGCGACGACGGCTGGTATCGCGCCCTGTTGCGCTGGCTGGACGGTCGCTTGCGCGAGGATGCGTTCTGGCGCGGGCGCTGGGGCCTGCTGCTGGCGCTGGTCCCGGTGCTGCTGGTGGTCGGTTTCCTGCAATGGCTGCTGCACGGCGTCGCCTTCGGGCTGCCGGCGCTGCTGTTCGGCGTAGCCGTGGTGTTCTACGCCTGGGGCCCGCGGGATCTCGATGTCGACGTGGCCGCGGTGGTCGATGCGGAAGACTCTGCCGAGCGCCGCGAAGCACTGGCGCGCCTGCGTCCCCCGGCTGCGGCGGGTGCCGCCGACGCCGGCGACGAGGTCGGTCGCGTCTTCATCGCAGCCCTGCGACGCTGGTTCGGCGTGCTGTTCTGGTTCGTGGTGCTGGGCGCGGTGGGCGCGCTGCTGTATCGGCTGGTCGCCATCGCCGCCGAAGACGAGCCGGCGCTGTACCTGCCGGCCGGCACGGTGGAGGGCGCACGCCGGCTGCTGGTGCTGCTGGACTGGCCGGTGGCGCAGTTGATGGCGCTGTCGCTGGCGCTGGTGGGCAACTTCGACGTGGTGGTGTCGGCCTGGAAGGCCGCCGGCGGCACCGGCCTGGCGCAGGGAGCCGACGTACTCGCCGCGGCCGGTCGCGCGAGCGTGCGTCGCGAGCTCGACGATGCGGTCCGGGAGGCGGGGTCCGTGGAGGCCGGCGCCGAACGCGGCGTCGAGGGTCGCGTCGAAGCCGGTGTCGAACCCGGGGCCGCCGGCGTGCCGCCGATGGCGGCGCCCATGGCCACGGTGCTCGAGGCCCCGCTGGACCAGGCGATGCGCGACGCCATGTCCCTGGTCTGGCGCGTCCTCCTCGCCTGGCTCGCGTTGCTGGCCCTGTTCGTCGTCGCCGGCTGGGTCAACTGACGCACCTCCCCGTAGGAGCAGCTATAGCTGCTCCTACATGAGGGGATGTGGTCCGAAGGGGTACGCTCAGGGCTTGTCGTCGCGCAGCGCGCGCACGCGTGCTTCCAGCAGCGCGGCGTCGGCTTCGCTGCCGGGAATCGGCGCGTCCGCCATCACCGCGACGTGCGCGCGGAAGCGGCGCGGCACCCGCATCATGCCAAGGCGCCCGCGTGCGGCCGACGCGCTGCGCCGGCTCCACATGCTGCTCCACATCCCGCGCAGCGCCATCGGCACCACCGGCACCGGGCGGCGTTCAAGGATGCGTTCGACTCCCGATTTGAACGGAGCGATATCGCCATCCGACGTCAGCCGGCCTTCCGGGAAGATCAGCACCAGCTCGCCCTCGGCAAGCGCCGCGTCGATGCCGTCGAACGCGCGCTGCATCATCGCCGCGTCCTCCCTGGGGCTCGCGATCGGGATCGCGCCGGCCGCCTTGAAGATCCATCGCATCACCGGGATCTGGAAGATCCGGTAGTACATGACGAAGCGCACCGGCCGCGGGATGCTCGCCGCCAGGATCAGCGCGTCCATGTAGCTGACGTGGTTGCAGACCAGCAGCGCCGGACCCTCGTCGGGCACGTGGCGCTCGATGCCGTGCAGCTCCAGGCGATACAGCGTGCGCACCAGCAGCCAGCTGACAAAGCGCATCGCGAATTCGGGCACGATGGTGAAGATCCACGTCGTGACCAGCAGGTTGGCGATCGCCACCGCCAGGAAGACCTGGGGGATGCTCCAGCCCAGCACCTGCTGCAGCACCAGCCCCGTGACCGCCGCAGTGACGATGAAGGCCGAATTCTGGATGTTGAGTCCGGCGAACACGCGTGCCATCTCGTGCTTCGGCGTACGGCTCTGGATCAACGCGAACAGCGGCACGATGAACAGTCCGCAGGAGAAGCCGATGCCGGTGAGGTCGATCGCGATGCGCCAGCCGTGGTTGCCGGCGAGGAAGCCGGCGATATCGAGCCCCACCTGCGGCGCCAGGCCGCTGCGTGCGAAGTAGAGATCCAGCATGAAGGCGCTGATGCCCAGCGCGCCCAGCGGCACCAGGCCGATCTCCACCGTGCGTGCGGAGAGCTTTTCGCACAGCAGCGAGCCGGTGCCTACGCCGACCGAAAACAGCGCCAGGCCGAAGATATAGAGGCTGGTCGAGCGTTCCGCGGCGCCCAGGTGCAGCTCGGCGTAGTTGGGCAGCTGCGCGGTCAGCACCGTGCCCACGAACCAGAACCAGGACACGCCGAGGATCGCGTTGCGCACCGCCGGGGTGCGCCGGCTCAGCTTCCAGATGCGGACCGACTCCGGCACCGGGTTCCAGTTGACCTTGAGTTCCGGCGCGCCGGCATCGACGCGCGGGATCAGGCGTGCCACCAGATTGCCGATGACCGCCAACGCGATCACCGAGGCCGCGGCCGCCTCCGCGCCCCAGGTGCCGGCGACCTGGAAGACCAGCCCGCCGTAGATCATGCCGGCGAGGATCGAAAGCGACGTGCCCATCTCCACCAGGCCGTTGCCGCCGGTGAGTTCCTCGGGCTTCAGCACCGCCGGCAGGATCGAATACTTCACCGGCCCGAACAGCGTCGACTGCATGCCGGTGGCGAACAGTGCGACCAGCAGCAGCGGCATGTTGCCGAGCATGAAGCCGATGCCGGCCAGCGACATGATCCCGATCTCCATCGCCGTGGTGATCACGATCAGGCGCTGTTTTTCCAGCTTCTCGGCGAATTGCCCCGCGATGGCCGAGAACAGGAAGTAGGGCGCGATGAACAGCGCCGGCGCCAGGTTGGTGTAGAGGGTGCGCTGCTCGCTGTCCACGCCGAGGTAGAACAACAGGCCGATGATGGCCTGGCGGTAGACGTTGTCGTTGAAGGCGCCCAGCGCCTGCACGGCGAAGTAGGGCAGGAAGCGCCGCTCGCGCAGCAGCTGGAACTGGGAATAGGCCATGCGGACCCCGGATGGTGTGCGGCGAGCCTAGCGCAAGCCCGCGAAACCGGCCATCGCCAACACCGGCTTTGTAGGAGCAGCTATAGCTGCGAAGGGTTCCGCCGCAATGCGATCACAGTTGTAGCTGCTCCTGCAGGAGTGGTGGGGGTTTACAGGGTCGAGGCGATTTCAGAGACCGCCTGGAACGAACGCAGGCGGTGGTCGAAGTCGAAGATGTCGGAGACCACCATCAGCTCATCGGCCTGGGTGCGCTCCATCAGTGCCTTGAGCCCTTCGCGCACGGTGTCGGGACCGCCGTAGATGCTGTGCGCGAGCATGTGCGATGCCTGGGCCTTTTCCTGCGGCGTCCAGTACTGCTCGATGTCGTCGATCGGTGGCTTGGTGAGGTCGCGCGCGCCGCGGAAGATCCCGGCGAACGACATCTGCTGCGAGGTGGCGAGGAACTTCGCCTCGTCATCGGTCGGCGCCGCGATCACGTTGACGCCCACCAGCGCATACGGCTTGTCGAGCTGCGCGGACGGCTGGAACCGGCTGCGGTAGATCGACAGCGCCTGGTCCAGCATCTGCGGCGCGAAGTGCGAGGCGAAGCCGAAGGGAAGGCCGAGCTCGGCCGCGAGCTGGGCGCCGAACAGGCTGGAGCCGAGGATCCACAGCGGCACTTCGGTGCCCGATCCGGGCACGGCCTCGACGCGCTGGCCGGGCCGCGTCGGCGACAGCCAGGCCTGCAGCTCCTGCACGTCCTGCGGGAACCGGTCGCTGCTGGCGGGGTCGCGGCGCAGGGCGCGCACGGTGACCTGGTCGGTGCCGGGCGCGCGGCCCAGTCCAAGGTCGATGCGGCCGGGGAACAGCGTGGCCAGCGTTCCGAACTGCTCGGCGATCACATA
The DNA here is from genome assembly GCF_054052065.1 of Luteimonas sp. A537. NCBI lineage: Bacteria > Pseudomonadati > Pseudomonadota > Gammaproteobacteria > Lysobacterales > Lysobacteraceae > Luteimonas > Luteimonas renzhihongae. Next base: position 642,675 of record NZ_JBSVRH010000001.1, on the reverse strand, counting down.
GGGCGCGTGGTTGGGCAGCATGATGCCGCCTGCGCCGACGCGGATCTTCGAACTGCCGCCGGCGACGTGGGCGATCACCAGCGAGGTCGCCGCGGTGCTGACCGCCGGCATGTTGTGGTGCTCGGCGATCCAGAAGCGCTCGTAGCCCCAGCCTTCGGCCTGGCGGGCGAGTTCGCGGGCCTCGTCGAGCGCGGTGCGGATGTCGCCGCCCTCGCGCACGCGGCCGAGTTCGAGGATCGAGAGGCGGGGCATGGTCATGGGGGCTCCTGTGGTGGCCGGGGGTCAGGCCTGTGGGTCGTGCTCGCGTGCGATGGCGCGCCAGCCGATGTCCCTGCGATGGAATTCGCCGGGCCAGGTGATGCCTGCCGTGGCGGTATGCGCGCGCTGCTGCGCTTCGGCAACGCTGTCGCCCAGCGCGCAGACGCAGAGTACGCGACCGCCCGCGGTGACCGCATGACCGTTCTCCAGCCGCGTGCCGGCGTGGAAGACGCGGACGTCGCCGGTGCCGGGCATGTCCGGCACGCTGATCACGTCGCCGGTGCGCGGCGTGGCCGGATAGCCTTCGGCCGCCATCACCACGCCCAGCGCCGGGCGCGGGTCCCAGTCGGCGTCGGCGCCATCCAGCGCGCCATCGATGCCGGCCTCGACAAGTGTCGCGAAGTCCGAGCGCAGGCGCATCATGATCGGCTGCGTTTCCGGGTCGCCGAAGCGCACGTTGAACTCGATCACCTTGGGCGCGCCGTCGGCATCGATCATCAGGCCCGCATAGAGGAAACCGCTGAACGGCACGCCGTCGGCGGCCATGCCAGCGACCGTCGGCTCGATCACTTCGCGCATGATCCGCGCGTGCACCGCGGGCGTGACCACCGGTGCCGGCGAGTACGCACCCATGCCGCCGGTGTTGGGGCCGGTGTCGCCGTCGCCCACGCGCTTGTGGTCCTGGCTGGTGGCCATCGGCAGCGCAAAGCTGCCGTCGACCATGGCGATGAAGCTGGCTTCCTCGCCGTCCAGGAACTCCTCGATCACAACCCGCGCGCCGGCCTCGCCGAAGGCATCGCCGCCGAGCATGTCGCGCACCGCGGCCTCGGCCTCGGCGAGGGTCATCGCCACGATCACGCCCTTGCCCGCGGCCAGGCCGTCGGCCTTGACCACGATCGGCGCGCCCGCGTCGCGCAGGTACGCCAGCGCGGGTTCGACCTCGGTGAACACCGCGTAGTGCGCGGTCGGGATGCCGTGGCGGGCAAGGAAATCCTTGGCGAAGGCCTTGCTGCCCTCGAGCTTCGCGGCCGCGGCGGACGGCCCGAAGATGCGCAGGCCCGCGGCCTGGAAACGATCGACGATGCCCGCCACCAGGGGCGCCTCGGGACCGACCACGGTGAAGGCCACGCCCTCGTCGCGGGCCAGCGCCAGCAGCGCATCGATGTCGGTGGCTTTCACGTCGACGTTGCGGCAGCCCGCTTCGGTCGCGGTGCCCGCGTTGCCCGGCGCGACCAGCACCTCATCGACGCGCGGAGACTGCGCCAGCTTCCACGCGAGCGCATGTTCGCGACCACCGGAACCAATGACCAGGACCTTCATCGTGTGCAACCGCCTCGAAGTGTCTGTTTGAGGTGTCTGTTCAAGATAGCCCCCTGAGCCAGGGGGCGATTCGCGCCACAGGCGCGAATGGAATCAATGCCTGAAATGCCGGACGCCGGTGAACACCATCGCGATGTCGTGCTCGTCGGCCGCGGCGATCACCTCTGCATCGCGCATCGAACCACCGGGCTGGATCACCGCGCGGATGCCCGCCTCGCCAGCGGCGTCCAGGCCGTCGCGGAACGGGAAGAACGCATCCGATGCCATCACCGAACCCGGCACCGCCAGCCCCGCGTCGGCGGCCTTGATGCCGGCGATGCGCGCCGAGTACACGCGGCTCATCTGCCCGGCGCCGACGCCGATGGTGGCGCTGTCCTTCGCGTACACGATGGCGTTGGACTTCACGTACTTGGCCACGCGCCATGCGAACAGCAGGTCGCGCAGCTCGGCCGCGGTCGGCGCGCGCCTGGTCACCTGCCTCAACTCGCCGGCCGTCATGCCGCGCGTGTCCGAGGACTGCAGCAGCAGACCGGAGCCGATGCGCTTGCTGTCGTAGTTGTTCATGCCCTCGCCGTGCGGGATGCGCAGCACGCGGACGTTGGCCTTCTTCGCGCAGTACGCCAGCGCGGCGGGCTCGTAGTCGGGCGCGATCAGCACCTCGACGAACTGGCGGTCCAGGATCGCCTTCGCGGTGGCCGCGTCGAGCATGGTGTTGAAGGCGAGGATGCCGCCGAAGGCCGAGGTCGGGTCGGTCGCGTACGCGCGCTCGTAGGCCTCGCCGCAGCCGGCCGCGGTGGCCACGCCGCAGGGATTGGCGTGCTTCACGATCACGCAGGCGGGCGCGTCGAACTGGCGCACGCATTCCCAGGCCGAATCGGCGTCGGCGAGGTTGTTGTAGCTGAGCTCCTTGCCCTGCAGCTGGGTGAACGTGGCCAACGTGCCGGGCACCGGATGCAGGTCGCGGTAGAAGGCGCCCGACTGGTGCGGGTTCTCGCCGTAGCGCAGGTCCATCACCTTCACGAAGGCGGTGGCCATCTGCGCCGGGAACTCGGCGCGCGCCGGCACGTCGACGGTGGCGTCGCCGATCGCCGACAGGTAGTTGCCGATCGCCGCGTCGTACTGCGCCACGCGGTTGAACGCGGCCACCGAGAGCGCGAAGCGGGTCGCGGCCGACAGCGTGCCGTCGTGCGCGTCCAGTTCGTCGACGATGCCGGCGTATTGCGCCGGATCGGTCGCCACCGCCACGCGCGCGAAGTTCTTCGCCGCCGAGCGCAGCATCGCCGGGCCGCCGATGTCGATGTTCTCGACCGCGTCGGCGAGCGTGCAGTCCGCCTTCGCGGTGACCGATTCGAAGGGATAGAGGTTCAGCACCAGCAGGTCGATGGCGCCGATGCCGTGTTCGGCCATCACCGCCTCGTCGACGCCGGCGCGCCCGAGCAGGCCGCCGTGCACCACCGGGTGCAGGGTCTTGACCCGGCCGTCCATCATTTCCGGGAAGCCGGTGGCGTCCGCCACGTCGCGCACCGCGAGGCCGGCCTCGCGAAGGGTCCGGGCCGTGCCGCCTGTGGACAGCAGTTCGACGCCCCGCGCGGCAAGCGCCCGGGCGAGTTCAACCAGGCCGGTCTTGTCGGACACGGACAGCAGGGCCCGGCGCAGGGGCAGGCGATCGGAGGTCATGGCATGTGGGGGTTGCGGGGACACCGCGATTATACGGCGCGGCAGCAACCTGGCCGCGGTGGCGCGGGTGCGCGCGGGTCAGAGGATCCCGTAGTCGCGCAGCTTGCGGCGCAGGGTCGCGCGGTGGATGCCAAGCATGGCCGCGGCGCGGCTCTGGTTGCCCTCGCAGTGGTTGAGCACTTCGACGAACAAGGGAATCTCGAGCTCGCGCAGGGCGATGTCGTACAGGTTTCCCGCATCGCAGCCGTCGAGGTCGCGGATGTAGCGGCGCACGGCGTTCGCCACGTGCTCGCGCAGCGGCGCCCGTTGCGTGCCGCGGGTCTGCGGCTCGTTGCTGTCGGCGGCGTTCAATCGGACCCCTGGACCATGTCGCGCAAGCGCGCGATCGGAAACGAGTTTAACGCGCGGCGCGCGCGGCTGCCATCGGCTCGGGGCCATCGTGGAAATCAAATGCGAAGCCCACCGCCCCCGGGCCCGGCTCAAGCACGTCCATGCGGATCATTGCGCCCTGGCCACTGCCGAGCAGCTCCGTTGGTGGTTCGCCGCCGAGGTACTCCGCGGCGGTGAATGCGCGCGTGCCGAGCGGACGGCCGTCGATGTCCGACAGCGTCAGCACGATCCCGGGCCAGGGCTGTGGCCAGGCGGCGTCGTTGCGGAAGCTGGCGGCGATGCGCAGCGCATTGGCGGCCTGTGGATGCGGGCGCACATCGCGTTCAAGCAGTACGAACGCCGCAGGCTCGCGCCACGGCGGCAGGCTGCACCGCAGCAGCCCGCAGACGCCCGCGACCACGGGCCGCCAGCCCGGGTCGGCGGCCAGGCGCGCGCGGTCGGCAAGCAGCCACTGCAGCAACAGCAGCAGCGCCAGCGCGACGATGGCGGCGGGCAGTGCCCAGGTGCGGCCCGAGCGTGCCGCCGGGGGGCCGGTGCGCCGGGTGCGCGCGAAGCTTGGGGCGGCGCGGCCGGTGGCGCGCTGCGGCTTGGGCGCAGGAGCGGTCGTTTGTTCCGGGTCAGGGGCGGGTGCAGCTGTAGCTGCAGGTGTCACTGCAGGTGCGGGCTTCGGGCCTGGTCCGCAGGTCTGCGCGGGATCGTGGGCTTCCGCTGGCGCCGCGCTCGCAAGGGATGTCTCGTCCAGCGCTTCATCCGCTGCCCCGGCCCCATCTTCCGGCACGTTCCCTGTCGTGCCTTCAGCAGATCCTTCCGGCGCTGCTTCAAGCGATCCGTCACCAACCACGCCGGGCGGATGCGACATGGGCGCCGTCACCGGCGCCTGCAGCAGCGTGGCGAGCGATATCGCGGGTTGCGCAGCGCCGTCGTCCGCCGGATTCCCGGCGGTTGTCGCCGGCCCGTCGAACGATTCCGAAATCGCCGCCGCCACGCCGCTGCGGGCATCGCCCACCGGGGCAACCGCGCCGCCGGGAAGATCGCGCAACGGTGCCGCGCAGCGCGGGCAGCGCTCCGGAGGCAGGTCGCTGGCCGGGTCGGTGGCGACCAGGCCGCGGCAGGAGGGGCAGTTGACGAACATGCGGCCTATTCAAGCACGCGCGCTGCGTGGCGGGCAGCCGTCAGCGGCGCCGGATGCCGTCAATGCGAACCCAGTCACCTTCAATCGCGACCGAGAGCTCATCGAACCATTCGCCATAGCGCGCCAGCAGCGGTTCCTGCTGGCCGTCGAGGATGCCCGACAGCGCAAGCCGGCCGCCAGGTGCGACGCGTGCGGCAAGGGTGCCTGCCAGTGCATCCAGCGCCGACGCGAGGATGTTGGCGACCACCACCGGCCAGGTGCCGTCGGGTGCGCCTTCGGGTGCGTATACCGACAGGCGCTCGCCCACGGCGTTGCGTGCGGCGTTGTCGGCGGTGGCGAGCAGCGCCTGCGGGTCGTTGTCGATGCCGGTGGCGTGGGCGGCGCCGAGCTTGAGCGCGGCCAGCGCCAGGATGCCGCTGCCGCAGCCGAAGTCGAGCACGCGGACGCCGTCCAGCAGGCCGTCGGCGGCCAGGCCGTCCAGCCAGCGCAGGCACAGCGCCGTGGTGGGGTGGGTGCCGGAGCCGAAGGCCAGGCCGGGGTCCAGGCGCACGATGGCGGCCTCGTCGCCCTCGGCGCCGTCGGGCAAGTCGTGGTTCCAGGGCACGATCCAGGTGCGTTCGCCAAAACGCAGCGCAACGTACTGGTCCATCCAGGCCCGTTCCCAGTCCTGGTCCTCGACGTTGCGGAACGAAACCCGGCTCCAGTCCAGGCCGGAGTCGAAGCTTTCCAGTGCAGCGAGCAACAGCAGCGGGTCGGAGTCGTGCGGGAACAGCGCGCTCAGCGAGATCGCCGCCCAGAGCGGGGTTTCGCCTACGCCGGGCTCGAGGATCGCGCGTTCGTTGCCGGTATCGGCGTCCGCATCGAGCATGGTCACCGCCAGTGCGCCGACGTCGTCGAAGGCGTGCTCGTAGCGGGGCTGTTCGGATTCGCGGCAGTGCAGGGTCAGTTCAAGGAAGGGCATCACGCGGTGGCCGGACCAGGGAAACGCCATGGTACCGGCCAGCGCGTCGGGTTTGCCGGCCCGGGAATGCCCCGGGCCGGCAAGAGGGCTCAGCGGCCCGGCACCAGGGTCTCGACCTGGTAAGCGGTGCCACGGCCGGTGCCGTCGGCGCGCAGCGTCGCGGTCCCGCTCACCGGGGCCTGGGTGGACAGCACGGTGAACGAGTACAGCTCACCCCAGCCCAGCGAACGGCCGCTGGAGCCGGTGCTCCACTCGATGCTGTTGGCGCCGGCCTCGAAGGCCCAGTCGTTCGCCGCGTCGAGATCGCCATCGCGGAACGTCGTCGTGCTGACGTTGCCGCCGGAGGCGGTCGCCAGGGCGAAGGCGTCGAAACCCTGCGTGGAGTGGATGCGCAGGTTGGGCGAGTTGCCCTCGGTTTCCGCGAACGCGAAGTCGAAGTTCATCAGCGCGTAGTGGTACTGCCAGAGGCCGCCCGGCAGGCGCTGGGCCTTGACCGCAAGCTTGGCGTGCGAGTCACCGGACACGAGCTCGGTGATGAGCTTGCGATCCTTGGTCGGGTTCATGTGCGGGTTGCGCGGGTTCAGCGGCGCGCTGTCGCCGCCAAACCAGCGGTCGATGGCCGAGCCCAGGCGCTCCGTGCTGGTTCCGATGTTCCAGATGCTGCCGGTCCACGACGGGTTGGTGACCTTGGTGGACATCGAGTTGTAGATGTTGATGTCCTTGCGGGCCACGTACCAGGACTCGAACATCCAGGTGGCGCCCGGGTTGGCGGACGGCGACACCTGTGACTCGCCGACCAGCAGGCGGTGGACGTAGTTGTCGCCGGGCGCGGTGTTCTGGATGCCGTTGCAGTCCGGATCAAAGACCGAGCCGCAGCGCCCCCAGAGCCCGGAAGACGGCAGGATCTCGTCGCGCGAGGTCATGCCCTGGGTGTAGTCGTTATTGCCGACGGAGTAGGTGTCGGTGCAACCGCGGCCGAGCGCGTGGTTGTGGTGGTCGTTGCTGTCCAGGCAGCTGCCGTTGGTGGTCAGGTACGCGTGCTTCACGCCCGAGCGGCCGATCTGCTCGAAGCTGCCATCGGCATTGGTCCGGTACATGTTCCAGATCAGGTAGGGATGCTGGTCGTTGTTGTACGGCGCCGAATTGCCCGTGAACTTCTGGTGCCACGGGATGCTGGCCGTCCACATCGCGCTGCTGGTGCCCAGCGGGTCGTTGGGCACGGTGGCGTTGATGCTGCCCTCGTTGACGTTGTTCTTCAGCGTCGCCGACGGCGCGATGGCCATGGTGCCGCTGCCCTCTGCTCCGGTGCAGTCCTGGCAGCGCAGGTACTGCGCGAAGGTGCTGAGCATGAAGATGTCGTTCTGGTAGGTGCTGCCGTCGGGTGCCGGGTCGCCGTCCCAGGTGATGTGGTTGGCCTGCGGCCGCAGGTCGCCGCTGCCACGCATCTGTACCGGAACGTCGAGCTGCAGTTCGGCGATCGCCATGCCGGCGGCATACGGGGCGCCGATGCGCTTGGCCAGGCGTTCGCTGATGCGGATGTCGGACGAGCCGATGGTGAACGACGCTGGATCGTCCAGCAGCTCGTGCATCACATGGTCGACGTGGAACCAGGCCACGCCCTTGGCGTCGACCAGGTCGAACTCGGGTTCGGCGCCGCGCTTGACGGCGCGCGGCACCAGGCGGAAGCCGTCAAGGTCGATGTTGCCGCCCTTCAGCTGCACCACGTAACCACCGCGGGCCTGCAGGGCACCGCCGGCCATTTCACGGGCGTAGCCGTTGTCGACGATGAAGCGCATCTGCCGGGCGTCCTGCAGCGCGAAGCGCTCGGAGCCGTCGGAGGTGGGCTGGCCGTGGACGGAGGCGGGCACGATGCGCATGCCGAGGTCGCCGGCAAGGTCATGGTTCCAGCGGATGCCGATGTCGCCACCGCCGATGCTCCAGGGCCTCTCGGCCGAGGTTTTGTCATCAGTGGTTGCGCCCTTGGGCGCGGGCGCAGCGGTAGGTGGCTGTGCAAATACGATCCCGGCGGTGGCCGTGGCCAGAAGGCCGCCCAGCACGGCGGTGGCGACCCTGCTCTTGCGAACGCGCATCGATCCTCTCTCCCTTGTCGTTGGTACCGGCCCCCGTGCCCGGTGAACGACCGAGCATATGCGAGGTGGCCGGGCTCACCATGTTGCGCTGCCGCATGGTGCCGCCAACGGCAATGTGCGCCGCCCCGTGGGGCGGCGCCTGTCAGAGGATCGAGAGCGAGGTGTCCTTGCGCTCGGTCAAGCGCTTTTCCAGGTAGTGGATATTGCGCCCGCCTTCCTCGAAACCACTGTCCGCCAAGATCCGCTGCTGCAGCGGGATATTGGTGCGAATGCCGTCCACCACCATCTCGCTGAGCGCCACGCGCATGCGGCAGATCGCCTGTTCACGGTCGGCGCCGTGCACGATCAGCTTGCCGATCATCGAGTCGTAGTTGGCCGGCACCCGGTAGCCCTCGTAAACGTGGCTGTCCACGCGCACGCCCGGCCCGCCCGGCGCGTGGAAGTGCTGGATCAGCCCGGGCGAGGGCATGAAGCTGTCCGGGTCCTCGGCGTTGATCCTGCACTCGATCGCGTGGCCGCGGATCACCACGTCCTCCTGGCGGATCGACAGCGGCCGCCCGGCGGCGATCATCAGCTGCTCGCGGATCAGGTCGATGCCGGTGACCATCTCGGTGACCGGGTGCTCGACCTGGATGCGGGTGTTCATCTCGATGAAGTAGAAACGGCCGTCCTCGAACAGGAATTCGAAGGTGCCGGCGCCGCGGTAGCCGATGCGGATGCATGCATCCACGCAGACCTGGCCGATCTCCGCGCGCATCGCGTCGGTGATGCCGGGCGCCGGCGCTTCCTCGACCACCTTCTGGTGGCGGCGCTGCATCGAACAATCGCGCTCGCCCAGGTGGATGGCGTTGCCCTGGCCGTCGGCTAGCACCTGGATCTCGATGTGGCGCGGGTTCTCGAGGAACTTCTCCATGTAGACCATGTCGTTGCCGAAGGCCGCCTTGGCCTCCTGCTTGGTGGTCGCCACGGCGCCGGGCAGCGCGGCCTCGGTGTGGACCACGCGCATGCCGCGGCCGCCGCCGCCGCCGGCGGCCTTCACGATCACCGGATAGCCGATCCCGCGCGCCAGGCGGATGTTCTCCGCGGCGTCGTCGCCCAGCGGGCCGTCCGAGCCGGGCACGCAGGGCACGCCGGCGGCCTTCATGGCCTTGATCGCCTCCACCTTGTCGCCCATCAGCCGGATGGTGTCGGCCTTGGGGCCGATGAAGATGAAGCCCGACTGCTCCACGCGCTCGGCGAAGTCGGCGTTCTCGGCCAGGAAGCCGTAGCCGGGGTGGATCGCCTGGGCGTCGGTGACCTCGGCGGCGGCAATGATGCTGGCCATGTCCAGGTAGCTCTGCGGCGAGGGCGCCGGGCCGATGCACACCGACTCGTCGGCCATGCCGACGTGCTTGAGGTTGCGGTCGACGGTGGAATGCACCGCGACCGTGCGGATGCCCAGCGCGTGGCAGGCGCGCAGGATGCGCAGCGCGATCTCGCCGCGGTTGGCGATGACGACCTTGTCGAGGGGCATGTCGTCGGGCCTCAGCCGATCACGAACAGCGGCTGGTCGAACTCGACCGGCTGTCCGCTCTCGCCGACGATCGCCAGCACCGTGCCGGCGACGTCGGCCTCGATCGGGTTGAACATCTTCATGGCTTCGATGATGCCCAGCGTGTCGCCGGCGCCGACCACCTGGCCGACGGTGACGAAGGCCGGCTTGTCCGGCGCGGGCGATGCGTAGAACGTGCCGACCATCGGCGAGCGCACGACGTGGCCGTCGGGAAGCGCTGGGCCGGTGGGCTCGGCCGGCCGGCCGCCGGTGGCGGCCTGGACGGGCGACTGCATCGGCATCACCGGCTCGGGCTGCGCGCCGGCCTGGATGAACTGGGCCGGCGCCTGCGGCGCATAGCCGCGCGGCGTGCGCGCCAGGCGCACGGACTCCTCGCCCTCCTTGATCTCGATCTCGGCGAGGTTGGAGTCCTCGAGCAGGTCGATCAGCTTCTTGATTTTTCTCAGGTCCATGCGGGCCTCTCTGGTGGTGCCGGCAGGTGCCGGCAGTGGCAATCGGGGAATCGTGGGTCGTGGACGGTGAATCCGGAATCCGGCCTCAGCCCGCCCGCGCCAGGCGGGGCAGGGCGGCATCCAGCGCAAGCGCGTAGCTGGCGGCGCCGAAGCCTGCGACCACGCCCACCGCCAGGTCGCTGAAGAAGCTCTGGCGGCGGAAGGGTTCGCGGGCGTGCGGGTTGGACAGGTGCACTTCGATGAAGGGGATCGCGACCGCGGCCAGCGCGTCGCGCAGCGCCACCGAGGTGTGGGTGAATGCGGCCGGGTTGAGCAGGATGAAGCAGGTCCCGTCGCCGGCGGCGGCCTGGACCCGGTCCACCAGCACGTGCTCGGCGTTGGACTGCAGGCTTTCGAACGCCAGCCCCGCGGACTCCGCGCGCGCGCGCAGCCCGGCGTCGATCGCGGCCAGGGTGTCGCGGCCATAGATCTCCGGCTCGCGGCTGCCGAGCAGGTTGAGGTTGGGGCCGTGGAGGACCAGAAGCCTGTCCATCTCCGGTGCGGATCCGCCTTCACGAAAAACGGCGGTCAGTCTGCGGCAAGCGGCGGATCGTGTCCAGATCGCCGAAGTTTTGCGAATTAGCGCAGTTTTAAACGCTTGTTTGATTCAGTCGCGGTTGCGCGCCCAGTCGTCCAGCTCGCCATGCACGAAGGGACCGATGCGCTGCTTGAGCAGCTGGCCGTCGGCCGAGACCAGCACCGTATACGGCAGGACCCCGCGCTGGTTGCCGAGCTGGACACCGGAATCGCGCGGACCGGCGGCGTCGATCAGGATCGGATAGCGCACCGGGATGCGCTCCAGGAATTCCTCCACGGCCGCCTGGTCGTCGAGCGCGATGCCGATCACCTGCACTCCGTCGTCACCCTGTTCGGCGGTGAAGCGGTCGAGTTCGGGCATTTCCTCGATGCAGGGGCCGCACCAGCTGGCCCAGAAATTGACCAGCAGCGGGCGGCCCGCGAACTCTTCGGGCAGGGTGCGCGGACGGCCGGACAGGTCGGGCAGGGTGATGGTCGGCACCGGGTCGCCGCGCTTCGCGATCGCGAGGTCCCCGGGCGGCGCCGGGGCCACGGCATCCATCGCATGTTGTACCGCGCGCTGCCCGAGCTCGGTGCGCAGCAGCGGACCGGGGCCGTTCACCGCCAGCCCGGCCACCACGCCAAGGACGCCCGCGGCCAGCGCTACCAGCAGGATGCTGCGCGTGCGCATCAGCGTGCCGCCCGTTCAAGCGCCGCGACCGCGGTGTCGGGGTCGAGCACGGCCGGCAGTACGTGGCCTTCGCCGCCGTCGCCCGGATAGACCACGTACAGCGGCACGCCGACGGCGCGGTGTTGCTCGAGGAACGCGCTGATCTCCGGATCGACGCTGGTCCAGTCGCCGACCATATAGGCGGCGCCGGTGCGGGCCAGGGCGTTCTTGAAGGCATCGCCGGACAGCGTGCTGCGCTCGTTGGCCTTGCAGGTCACGCACCAGTCGGCGGTCATGTTCACGAAGACCGGGGTGCCTGCGTCGCGCAGGGCGCGCAGGCGCTCGGCGGAGTAGGCGACGCTGCCGCCTTCGGCCCCGGCCACCGCCGCGACCGGCGGCGGCATGCGGCCAACCAGCCATGCGGACGACAGCGCCAGCACCAGCAGCGCGATCGCCGGCAGCCGCCGCAGCCAGCCGCCGCGCATGCGTGCGCGCTCCAGCCACCACAGCGCCAGTGCCATCACCGCCACCCCGGCGGCCACCACGGCCATGGCGTCGACGCCGCGCTGGCGGCCCAGCACCCAGGCCAGCCAGATCGCGGTGAGGTACATCGGGAAGGCCAGCACCTGCTTGAGCGTGTCCATCCACGCGCCCGGCCTTGGCAGGCGGTCGGCCAGCGCCGGCACCAGGCCGACCAGCAGGAACGGCAGCGCCAGGCCCAGGCCCAGGGCCAGGAACACCAGCAGCGCGGCGGCCGGCGAGGCGGAGAAGGCATAGGCCAGCGCGCCGCCCATGAACGGCGCGATGCAGGGGCTGGCGACCACGCAGGCCAGCACGCCGGTGAAGAAATCGCCGACCGGGCCGCTGCGCGCAGCCAGGCCCTGGCCGAGATTGGCGCTGCCGCCGACGCTGAACACGCCCGACAGGCTCAGGCCGACCGCCGCCATCAGCAGCACCAGCGCGGCCACGAAGCCCGGCTGCTGCAGCTGGAAGCCCCAGCCCATGGCCTGGCCGGCGGCGCGCAGCGCGAGTACGGCCAGGCCGACCACGGCGAACGCGACCAGGACGCCGGCGGTGTACCAGAGCGCCTGGCGGCGGGCGTGGGCGCGGCTGGCACCACCCTGCGCCAGGCCGAGCACCTTGAGCGAAAGGATCGGCAGCACGCAGGGCATGAGGTTGAGCAGGATGCCGCCGGCCAGCGCCAGCAGCAGGGCCAGGCCAAGGCCACCGCCGTCCGGCATGGCCGGGGGCCTGCTGCGCGCGGCATTGTCGGCGGCCGCGTCGGCCGTGGCGCCAGGCGTGCCGTTGATGGGCGCCGCAGCGTCCGTGGCTGCGGAGTCCGGCGCATCAGCAATGCCGGCGGCGAGCGGGGCCTGCGCGTTTGCGACACCTGCGCCCCCCGTTCCCGCAGGGCCGCTAGCGGCGTCGGTGGTGGCCGGGTCGCCGGCATCCGCCGCTGCCCCCGCGGTGGCTGCCGCCTCGGCTGCGGTTGCCGCCGTGCCCGCCGGCAGCGACACGCGCACGCTGCGGGTCATCGGCGGATAGCAGATGCCTCCGTCCTGGCAGCCCTGGAAGGTCGCCGTGAGCGTGGCTTCGCGCGCCTCGCCGTGGCTGCGCCGCAGCGGCAGGGGCACGTTGACCTGGTCGAAATAGACCACCACCTCGCCGAAATACTCGTCGTGGTGTGCGACCCCCCGCGGCCAGCGCGGCGTGCCCGCCTGGATGCCGTCGGCCTCCAGCGTGAAGCTGCTGCGGTCGCGGTAGAGGTAGTAGCCCGGCGCCGGTGTGAAACGCATCAGCAGGGTATCGCCATCATCGGCAATGGCTTCGAATGCGAAGGCCTGCGCTTCCGGCAGCGGCAGCGCGCCGGCAGCGCCGCCGCTGGCTGTCGGTGCGGAGCCGCCCGTGCCGCCCGTGCCCAGTGCCTGGCCCAGCGCGGCGAAACCGGAATCGGCCTGCTTCGGGGTCGCGGCTGCGGCAGCCGGCAGCGCCACCGCCACCGTGCGCGTCTGTGGCGGATAGCAGATGCCGACGTCGGCGCAGCCCTGGTAGCGGATCTTCAGTCCGGTGCGTGCGGCCGTCGCGGTGCCCGGGAGTACGCCCGCCACGCGGCCGCGGTAGGTTTCGACGTCGCCGAAGAATTCATCGGTATACGGCGTGCCGGCAGGCAACTGCAGCCCGGCCGGGTCGGCGCGGAACCCATCGTCCACGGGTTCGGCGCCCATGCGGTGGCGATAGAGGTAGTAGCCCTCGGCGATCGTCCACTCAAGCCCGATGCCACCTGCCGCGGAGGCATCGACCCGCAGCACGAAGGCCTCGTCCACCGGCAGCAGATCGTCCATGCCGATCGCGGCCAGGACCGTCCCGGGTACCAGCAGCGTCGCCAGTGCGAGCAGGGCGGCGCACATCCATCGCCGCGCCGGTGGCCTGGCGATCGACCTCCGGATGCGGGCGTCGGGGCGGTTGCAGCGGTGCGGGGGGGCGGTCATCGGCACGGACGGGCGGCGGGCGGCAGGAGCCGGACAGGGTAGCCGACCCGGGCGGCCCGGACCCTTGCGGTTGCGGAACGCAGAAGCCCGGGCGCGCCTTGGTGAATGTCCGGAAGCCGGGCCGGGCGTCGTCTGTAGGGAGGCTTCGACAACGGGAGGAGGCCAATGGATATCAATCGCCGCGGCAGGTCTGCGGGAGGGCTGCTGCCAGCAGTGCTGGCGCTGCTTCTTGGAGGCTGCGGGGTCTCCCAGGGCGATGCGCCTGCAGTCGATGTGCCGGACCAGGCCGCCAGCGCGCTGACCCCCGCTGAAGCGGAGCTGGTGGACGCGCTTGGAGGAATCCCCGTGGACAACGGAAAGATCAGCCGCGATGAACTCCGGCGGCGGGTCATGTCCCCCCCTGGCGAGGAGCAGCCGTGATCGCTCTTCGATTTGCACTGGCGATGCTGCTTGCCGGCATCGGCGCCATGCTGCCATCGCCGGCACATGCGGCGAAAAAGGTCATTGGCGCCGACTGCGACGTCGGCGGCTGCCAATGCATGCTGTCCAGCCTCACGATCCAGGATGTCGAGGTGCTGACCGGCGAACAGGCACCCGCGGGCGCCGAAGGCATGACGCTGGTGATGGCGTTCGGCGAAATGACCTGGGTGGCGAAAACCCCTGGCGAGATCCACCGGAACTTTGGCGGGTCGGGTGATTGCCCGATCGATCCGTTTCCCGGTCCAGGCCCGGCCAGCAGTCCGCGGGATGGCGTCTGGGAGATCACGACCGACGTGGTGGACCTGTCCCAGTGTCCGATGGCCGCCATGTTCGGCGTCGATCCGCCGGTCACGCAGCGGATGGCCATCACGTGGGACGGGCGCTTCGATCCCAACAGGTACATGCCCACGAGTACGCACTTCATCCAGTGGTCCCGCATCGACGACGCCAACTGGAGCGGCACCCTGGGACCGACCGGTGGGCCGATAGCCACCACCATGCGGGCGCAGCTGGTCGACCGGGAAACCATCCGCGGCTGGGGCGACGTCGAGACCTCGGGATTGGCGAGGGAGGCGACGAAGTGCATGTCCCTGCACTCGGGCTACACCGCGCGCTGGGTCTCGGACATCGCCGTGGAAGGGGCGCAGCCATGATCCATCCCCGTTTCACGCTGACCGCGTTGCTCGGCCTCGGGGCGCTGCTTGCGACGCCGTCCGCGCAGGCGGAAAAGAAGATCGTGGCCGCGGACTGCGACGTTGGCGGCTGCCGCTGCATGCTGTCCAGCCTGACCGTGGAGGATGTCGAGGTGCTGACCGGCGAAGCCGCGCCAGCCGGCGCCGCCGACATGACGTTCGTGATGGCCTTTGGCGAAATGGCCTGGGTCGCGAAATCCACGAAGGAGATCCATCGCAACTTTGGCGGCTCCGGTGACTGCCCGATCGAGCTGTTCCCCGGAGCCGACCATGGTCCGCGTGACGGGATCTGGGAGTTCGTCTCGACGCCAATGGACCTGGCCAGGTGTCCGCTGCTGGCCCGCAGCGGGATCCCCATGGCCATGGGCACGCCGACCACGGGCGACGTGCCGATCACCTGGAATGGAAGCTTCCATCCGGACAGGTACATGACTGTGCCGGAACAATATCTGCGCTGGACCCGGATCGATGCCGGCCACTGGCGGGGAGCGATGTTCGATGATCTGGCCAGGCAGGTGGGCGGGATACTGGAGATTGGAATCGATGCGCGGGCGCGGCTGGTCGACAGCGAACATGTACACGGCTGGATCCAGTACAGCTCGCAGGTCGAAGAGTCGGGTCCCCTGGGCGCCCTGATGAAGAACTCTCCGGGAATGATGGAAAGCATGTCCTGCGATACCCGGGCCGAATACACCGGACGCTGGAAATCCAGCCGCTGAGGGCTGACGCAACGCATGGTTTCAGGCGCAAGGCCCTGATTTTGGCGTCGCGGTGCTGAAACGTCATCAGAAGCGGGTCCGCCGTCACTCTTGGCAGACGGGATACTCCTCTAAGGTTGGCTGGTGGCGCCCGCAAGGCGCCGCACCCATATATGAGGAGAGACCCTTATGTACAAATTGACCTGCCTCGTGGCATCCGGTGTCCTGCTTCTGGGCGCAACCCAACACGCACAGGCATTGGATCTGCTCACTACGACCGGCACAGGCCCTGTCGGCAACTGCCAGGCGGCGCTGCCCGTTTTTGAGGGGCTGATCCGCAAGCGCCCGCTCGCCATCGTCAACGAAAGCGATGCGCCGGCTTTCGTGACTTGTGCGCTTGCCAACGAAGAAGTCTCCTTGAACGTGCAGAGCTTCAGTACGCGGATCAGCAACGGGTCGACAGGTCCGGTCACGGTGACCTGTACAGCGGTGGTTGGTGACGAGCTTGCAAGTGCCAGCTACATCCCGAAATCGATCACGTTGGCCGGCGGTGCTGCGGGGAACCTGACATGGTCCGGCGCCGATGCCGGCGGTCTGCTGACGTCGAAGTCGATCGCGTTGAGCTGCAGGCTGCCGCCGATGGCCGCCCTCAACCGGAATCGCATCACCACGCTGCTGTCGCTCATTTGATCGTATAAACACAGAGGGGCGCCGGATCCCGGCGCCCCTCTGTTTGAATCACTCCCCTGTTTGAACGGGAAGCCAGGCGCGGGCCGTCAGCGCATCGCTTTCAGCTTGCGTCCGGTTGATGCCGCAGGTGCCGGCACCGGAGCGATGGTTCCACGCGCGCGCGGATCCTTCAGCCGCGGATTGCGGGGCTCGCTCGCCGCTGGCGTGCCGAGTTCACAGGTTGCCGGCGTGCTCGAGTTGAACAGCGCCTGGGTGCCCCACTCCGGATGGTCGATGAAGGGGTTGCGGTTGCCCTGGTGGGCGGCGACCACTTCGTTGCGGGCGCGCTCGGCATCGTCCGGCGGGTCGGCAAGGTGCCATTCGACCAAGGTCGACAGCAGGCCCATGTATGCCGGTGACGAGCTCGTGCCGACGATCTTGCTGCGCTCGTCGGTGAGTTCCAGGTCGGGCTCGGACTGGCCGGTGCCGGGGTGCGTGCCGCCCTCGTAGCGGATCGCCATGTACATCACCGCGCGTGCCATGTCGCCCTTGCGTGCGCCCCAGACTTCGAACGAGCCCTGGTTGCCATTGGATCCCTGGACCCAGTTCGAGTTGCCCGGGTAGGTGCCGCTGCCACCGCCGCGGCCGTTGTTGAACTCCGTCGGGCGTTCGCCGCAGTTCGCCGATTGCGCGCAGTCGGCGAATGGCATGTTGCCGCGGTTGGAGTTGTAGACCTCATCGCTCAGGTAGAGCATGTGGGCGTCGGTGTACGGCGAGTGCGGAAGGCCCAGGTTGCCTTCCCGGCTCGGGAAGCCGAGCGAGTTCGGCCAGGTGTGCTCACGGTTGTATTTGTTGCTGCCGCCGCTGCCCGCGCGGTCGGAGCCCTTGGTATAGCTGCGGTTGCGATAGACGTCGAGGATCTTGCCGGGATCGTTGGGATCCTCGTCGGCGATCTCGAGGATCGTCCAGGTGGTGATGCCGCCGCCGCTGTAGGGATAAGCGACATGGCCGCGGATGGTTTCGTGCAGCGAGCAGCGCAGCTGGTCCGGGCTGGAATCGTTGACCAGGCCGTAGTAGTCGTCGCTACCGCCGCCGCCGCCGCCGTCGCCCGCACTCTTCACGTGGAAGTCGATGACGGTGTCGGCTTCAGGCGCAGCGTCATCGAGATCGAGGATGAAACCGGCGTCGACCCGCAGCGAACAGGCCTGGCCCGGCACCAGCGGAGTCGAAGGCGTCAGGGTGAAGCTGGTCGCCTGCGCCACGTGATCGAGCGTGGGGGCGCGATGGCGGATCGGGCCTTCGCAGGCCAGGGTGAACGCGCCGGACTGGGCGACCACCGGCTCGCTGAAGGTGACCGTGAGCTCGGCCGCGTACGGGAAGCTGCTGGAACCCTGCGTCGGGAAGGTCTCGACTACCCGCGGCGCGGCATTGCCGGGTTCGCCGAAGGACTGGTCGTTGTTGCATGCGCCGAAGGTCTCGCTGGCGGCTTCTGCCCAGGTGAAGTCGGCGTAGACATTGCCGGTGCCGCCGAGCTGCAGCGAATGGCCGATCGGCGTGCTGTTGGGCTGCATGACGCCGATGTCGGTGCTGCTCATGCCGGCGGCGGGGCCGTTGCTGGCCGTCATCACGCCTTCGTAGCTCAGGAACTGGACCACGTTGCCCTGCGGGTCGACCAGGGCGATGCCGTCGGGCGCGCCGTTCTGCAGGCCGTTCTCGGGGTAGTTCACCGTGGCGAAGCGGACCTTGCCGCCGCAGGCCGAGAGGTTGCCCTCGGGCAGGGTGTCGGTGTCGTACGTGGAGCCGTTGCTGCCGTTGTAGAGCACCAGCTGGTAGCCGGCCAGGCTCTCGCCGGCGCTGCCGACCACTTCGATCGCCTCGCCGACGTCGGTGTCGAGGTTGTCGTAGTGGATTTCGTTGATGAAGACTTCGGCCTGGGCCGGAAGCGTGGCGGCAACGGCCAGCGCGATTGCGTAGCAGAGCCGGGAACTGACTAGGCGCATCTGGTAACTCCCCTTTGTGGACCATGCAATCTAACTGTCAAATATGACGGCCGCCAGACAGGGACACACCATCCCGTCCACCTGCACGCCAGCGCGACGCGGCAAAAGTATTCTTGCGGGGCGAATCCTCCCCCGTTCATCCAGGTCCTCACATGCCCGTTGCAACCCGCCCCGCCGTACTCCGCGCCGGACTGACCGCAGTCCTGTTCGCGCTCGCGCTGCCTGCCTTTGCCGCGACCGGCATCGAGGTCGCCGCCGGCGGCTCCAAGACCACCGAGCGCGAGTTCACCAAGGTGGCCTCGGTCGCCTGGCTCCCGGAGCTGCGGGAGCTGGACAACGCGGTGCTGCGGGGCGAGGTCGGCGCCATCCACGTCGACGGCCGCGGCCAGGTGCGCGGCCGCGACCTGTCCGACAACGTCCTGGTCGGCTACGTCGGCCTGCGCTACGAGCGCACCGACAATGGCCTCACGCTTGGCGCCGGCGTCGGCGCCCAGTCGGGCGAGACGGACGCGCTTTCCGGCGATCCGCAGTTCGTGACCACCGCCGGCTGGCGCTGGGACCGCTTTTCGCTGCTGCTGCGCCATATCTCCAACGCCAGCCTGCACTCGCCCAACAACGGCGAGACCATGGTTGTCGGCGCCTGGCGCTTCTGAGCCGTGCCTTAATTTCGCCGGGACCCTTGAACCCCGCCAACGCCCCCCCATCTTGCGGACATCCCGGCACTGCCGGGTTTTCGCGGCGCGCGTTTTGGCACTCGGCAGGGCCGACTGCTAGACTCCGCGACCGATTCGTATTTTTGTCAAATAAAATCAATCACTTGTGAGGATTGTCATGAACCTGAAGCCGCTTTATGACCGCGTAGTGGTCAAGCCGATCGAAGCCGACGAAGTCTCCGCCGGCGGCATCGTCATCCCCGACAATGCCAAGGAAAAGCCCACCAAGGGCGAAGTGATCGCCGTCGGCGAGGGCAAGGCCCTGGACAACGGCAGCCTGCGCGCGCCGAAGGTCAAGGTCGGCGACAAGGTCATCTACGGCCAGTACTCGGGCTCGGCGTACAAGCACGAAGGCACCGAATACAAGATCGTGCGCGAGGACGACATCCTCGCCATCGTCGGCTGAGCGCGCGCCAGGCGCATCGCAACCCCCATTCCCTGATCCAGCTCCGAGGAAACAACAATGTCTGCGAAGGAAATCCGCTTCGGCGAAGACGCGCGCGCCAAGATGGTGCGTGGCGTCAATGTGCTCGCCAATGCCGTCAAGGCAACGCTTGGCCCCAAGGGCCGCAACGTCGTGCTCGACAAGAGCTTCGGCGCGCCCACGATCACCAAGGACGGCGTGTCCGTCGCCAAGGAGATCGAGCTGGCCGACAAGTTCGAGAACATGGGCGCGCAGATGGTGAAGGAAGTCGCCTCGCGCACCTCCGACGACGCCGGTGACGGCACCACCACCGCGACCGTGCTGGCCCAGGCCTTCATCCGCGAGGGCATGAAGGCGGTCGCCGCCGGCATGAACCCGATGGACCTCAAGCGCGGCATCGACCAGGCGGTCAAGGCCGCCGTGGAAGAGCTGAAGAGCATCAGCAAGCCGTCGTCGACCTCGAAGGAAATCGCCCAGGTCGGCACCATCTCCGCCAACTCCGACGCCAACATCGGCGACCTGATCGCCCAGGCGATGGACAAGGTCGGCAAGGAAGGCGTGATCACGGTTGAAGAGGGTTCGGGCCTGGACAACGAGCTCGACGTGGTCGAGGGCATGCAGTTCGACCGCGGCTACCTGTCGCCGTACTTCATCAACAACCAGCAGTCGATGTCGGCCGAGCTGGATGATCCCTTCATCCTGCTGCACGACAAGAAGATCTCGAACGTGCGCGACCTGCTGCCCGTCCTCGAGGGCGTGGCCAAGTCGGGCAAGCCGCTGCTGATCGTCGCCGAGGAAGTCGAGGGCGAGGCCCTGGCGACCCTGGTGGTGAACACCATCCGCGGCATCGTGAAGGTCGTGGCCGTCAAGGCCCCGGGCTTCGGCGACCGTCGCAAGGCGATGCTGGAAGACATGGCCATCCTCACCGGCGGCACCGTGATCAGCGAGGAAGTCGGCCTGTCGCTCGAGAAGGCGACCATCAACGACCTCGGCCGCGCCAAGAAGATCCAGGTCACCAAGGAAAACACCACGATCATCGACGGCGCGGGCGAAGGCTCGGGCATCGAAGGCCGCATCAAGCAGATCAAGGCGCAGATCGAAGAGACCTCTTCGGACTACGACCGCGAGAAGCTGCAGGAGCGCGTGGCCAAGCTGGCCGGTGGCGTTGCGGTGATCAAGGTCGGTGCCTCGACCGAGATCGAGATGAAGGAAAAGAAGGCCCGCGTCGAAGACGCCCTGCACGCCACGCGTGCGGCGGTGGAAGAGGGCGTGGTCCCGGGCGGCGGCGTCGCGCTGCTGCGCGCCAAGACCGCGGTCGAGGCCCTGAAGGGTGCCAACGAAGACCAGAACCACGGCATCCAGATCGCCCTGCGCGCGATGGAAGCCCCGCTGCGCGAGATCGTGACCAACGCCGGCGAAGAGCCGTCGGTCATCGTCAACAAGGTCAAGGACGGCAGCGGCAACTTCGGCTACAACGCCGCCAACGGCGAGTTCGGCGACATGATCGAGTTCGGCATCCTGGACCCGACCAAGGTCACTCGCACCGCGCTGCAGAACGCGGCGTCGATCGCCGGGCTGATGATCACCACCGAAGCGATGGTGGCCGAGCTGCCGAAGAAGGACGAGCCGGCGATGCCGGGCGGTGGCGACATGGGCGGCATGGGCGGCATGGGCTTCTGATCCACGCCCTATCGCTGTACTGCTTCACGAAGAACCCCGCCGCGAGGCGGGGTTCTTTTTTATCGAACTTCCCGGGGAGTCCATGGATGAACAAGGGCAAACGCCGGCTGCGGCGCGCGGGCTGGATCCTGCTGGGCACCTGGCTGGTCTATCTCGCCGCGGGCAACGCTTTTCTCAACGTCGATGCGGCGCAGTCGCTGTTGAATCGGAAGCCGGAAAAGTTTCAGATCAACTGGGATGGCGGCCATACCCTGCTGCCCGGGTGGGTTGTCGTGAACGGGGTGCGCATGCAGGGGCATGCGCGGCGCACGGCGTGGACGGCGCAGGCCGAGCACGCCATTGGGCGGGTCGCACTGCTGCCGCTGCTCAAGCGCGAGATCCGCATCCCTTGGGTCGAGGCTGACGCAGTGAGCGGTTCGATAGAGCGCGTCGATACCGAGGTTCCGTCGCCCGCGCAGCGGCCTGGCGCCTGGATCCTGCGCATGGACCGCATCGCCAGCGACAGCATCGTGGGCGGGGAGGTGTTTGGCGTGCATCTTGCCGGCCATGGCCGGGCCGAGGTCGGCTTCAGCAAGCAGTTCCGTGGCGGGCCTGCGGCGCTGCTTCCATCCACGGCGGCCTTCAGCGGGCTCAGCCTGGGGGATGGCGAAACGCAGTGGCTGCGCGACGGCGTCGTCGAGGCCGCGTTCTCGATGACCGAGCTGCCCGCGGGCCAGGCCGGCCTTGCGCGGCTGCAGGCTTTGCAGGCATCGCTGACGATTGAAGGAACGCCCCTGGGCCTGCGCGCCGAGATCGACGAGACCGGCCGCTATGCCTTCCACCTGGTACCCGGGGTTGAAGGCGGCGAGCTGGATGCGAAGTTGTCACTGCGCGACGGTGCGCTGGAGCCGGGCGGGATGCTGTCGCTGCAGTTGCCGCTGCGCGCGCGCGGTGCGGATGGCGAGTCGGTCGACAACGCGCTGACGCTGGGGCTAGCGGTGGACGAAGACCTGCACCTGCAGGTCGCGCTGCCCGATGTCGATCCCGAACAGCCCAGCCTGGACGCCGACCTGCGCCTGCCTGGCAACGTGCTGCCGCTGGGCGACTGGCGCGTGCGACTGGCCGGCGGTGAGGGCCACGTGCGCGGCCGTTGGCACATGCCGTCGATCGGCGGCGTGCTGGCATTGTTCATGGACAGCGACTGGCTGGCGCTGGAGGGCAGCGGCGGCATCGAGGCCGATCTGCAGCTCTCCGATGGCCGCCTGCGCGAGGGCAGCACGCTGCGGGTGCGCGACGTGCAGGCGCATGCGGACCTGCTCGACACCCGCTTTGAAGGCGTGGCGCATGCCGATGCCGTGCTCGGTCGTGACGGGGAAGGCGCACTGCAGTCACGCGTCGACGTGGTGATGGACCGCTTCAGCGCCGCGCGGCATGACGCCCTGGAGCAGCCGCTGGTCAGCGGCCGCGACCTGCGGGTGCAACTGGTCTCCGACGGCCGCCTCGAGCACCTGCGCGAGACCCTGGCCGCGCACCTGGTGTTCAAGGACGCGCGGGTGCCCGACATCGCCGTGCTCAATGCCTGGCTGCCGAAGGATGGCCTCCGCTTCGGCGGCGGCAGCGGCACGCTTGGCGCGGACCTGCGGCTCGATGCCGCGGGCGACATCGGCACCGGATCGCTGCGCGTCGACGCGCGCCGGGCGCAGATCGAGGTTGCGGGTCTCGATCTCGCCGGCGACGTGGTCATCGACGGCCGCTTGCGCGGCGGCAACCTGCGCGACGGCGAGCTCCGGCTCGACGGCAGCCAGGTGCGCCTGCGCAACGTCGCCTTCCGCGAGCGTGACGGCCAGCTGCGTTCGGGCTGGTGGGCAACCATCGACATCGACCGCGGGCAGGCGGCCTGGAAGAAGCCGGTGACGGCCGGCGGCAACATCCAGGTGCGGATGCGCGACGTCGGCTTCCTGCTGGCGATGTTCGCCGACCGCGGCGATTATCCGGCGTGGATCGGCCGCATGGTGGACGCCGGCGAGGCGCACCTGCGCGGACGCTGGGCCTGGCGCGATGGCGTGCTGGTACTCGACGGTGCGCGCGGCGAGAACGACCGCTTCAGCGTCGATGCCCGGATGAAGATCGAGGGGGAGCGACGCAGCGGCGACCTGCACCTGGCCTGGGGGCGACTGGGCGTCGGCGTCGAGCTCGATGGTGCGGAACGTGAACTGCACCTGCGCAATTCGCGGGCATGGTTCGACTCGCGCCCGTCCCTGCTGCCATAGGCCTTCAGCTTGCCCGGGTCCGCGGCCCCGTGTCTGCGGCCGGGTCGCCAGGAGGCGGGAACCGCCACGTAGTCATGCATGTTCCGCGCTGGCCGGCTGCAAGAAGGCGTCAGGGCAGCGCCAGGCAGTGCGTCTCCACGGGTTCGGCCAGGCAGCGGGCGATCGGTGGCGCATCGTCCAGGAAGGCCGCCGCCTCCGTCGCGAGGGCGGCCAAAGCGTCCGCGTCGGCAGTCTTCTTCGCAAGCAGCATGGACAGCATCCAGGGGCGCATCCACGAGTTGTCCAGCCCGCGCCTCACGCTCTCGCGCAGTCCGGCGGCGAGAGCACCAGCCTCGCGCAGCTTCCCCTGCGCCATGCGCACCTCGGCCTCCGCCAGCGCATAGATGTGCGACTGGCCCGCGTCGGCGCCGGCTTGGCACTGCTCGAGCGCATCGTCAGCGCCCGCGACGTCGCCGAGGCGGAGGCGGATCGATGCGCGCATGCCGCAGATGCTGCGCCCGATGGAGGTCTGGTCGTTCGCGTTCAGGACCCTCAGTGATTCGGCCTGGTCCAGGTCCTCGAGGGCGGGGACAAGGTCGCCCAGCGTGGCCCTGAGGATGCTGCGGTACCTGATGCATTCGGATGCGGCAAGGTTCTTCCGTCCCACCGCCTGGCCGATGGCCACGCCCTGGTCGTAGTGGTGCAGGGCCGGTTCGGGATCGCCCGTCAGATGCAGCTGCGTACCCATGTTGCAGTGGATGTTCGCGGCGAGCTGATGAGGTTCGCGGTAGACCGTGTCCACGATCCGCACGGCTTCGTCCAGCATTTCGCGCGCGCGGTCTGGCCGCCCGGCGAGCAGGAAGGTGCCCGAATTTCCCGCAAGCCGGTAGGCGTACCAGCCGCTGTCTTCGCCCTCGAGTTCGCGTGAGAGGCGGAGCTCTTCCTCCATGATGGGAAGGACGTCGGCCCTGTCGTGGTCGTTCTGGACCATCACCACGCCCAGGGTGGCGACGATGTCGCGGTGCACGTAGCTGTTCGCATGGCCGGCGGTGAGCGCGTCTTCCAGCAGCTGGCGCGTGATGGCTTCCGCGCTGGCCGGGTCGTGGAAGGCATTGGCCTGGGCAACGCTGAGCCGGGCGTCGAACACGTCCTCCTCGGCCAGCCTGTTCGCAATGGCCAGGGAGGCCGCGCGATTGCTGGCCGCGATGGCTTCATCGATTCGTCCGGTGTTCCTGTAGATCTCCGACAGTTCCATGTGCACGAGCACGCGTTCGCGCGCACCGATGTCCGGGTGTGCATGCGTATCCAGCAGGTCGAGCGCTGCCAGCAGGTCCTGTTCGCCGAGCTCATAGCGGCTCAGGTGCATGCGCGCGGCGCCCGTGAGCAGGAGGATGTCGGCGGCGGCGACCGGGTCATCGGCAAGCAGCGCGGAACGCGCACGCCTCGAGCCTTCCTCGAGCAGGTCCAGCGCATCCGGAACCTCGCCGGCCGTCGGCTGGGTGGACATGAAGATCTCTTCGAGGAAATCCCGCACCAGTGTCGCCCGCTGCGCCTGCACTTGCGCGTTCTCCGCCGCCTTCTGCGCTTCCCGCGCCTGCCAGAGCGTCGCCCCGATGCCGCCGGCGAGGCTCGCTGCCAGGAGGACCGCCCCCACCACGCCCAGGCGGTTGCGCCCGATGAACTTGCGCGCGCGATAGCCCAGGGTCGGGCTCTGTGCCAGCACCGGACGCCCCTCGAGCCAGCGGCGCAGGTCGGCGGCGAAGGCCTCGGCCGATGGGTAGCGCCGCTGCGGCTCCTCCGCCAGCGCCTTGAGCAGCACCCGGTCGAGGTCGTTCCTCAGCGGCACGTAGTGGCGGTGCCAGGCATCGCTGCTGGCGCGTACCAGCTGCGAAGGGCGCGTGGCGTTGGCGCCGTCGCCGCCCTCTGGAGTCCGCCCGGTGAGCAGGCGGTGGAGCAGGGCGCCAAGGCCGTAGACGTCGATGGCAGTGCTGGGCGGGTCGCCGCGCAGCTGTTCGGGCGCGGCATAGCCGGGCGTCAGCGCACGCCACATCGTCTGCGTGCGCTCGTCCTGCGCATCGGTGAACTGGCCGATGCCGAAATCGAGCAGGCGCACGTGTCCGTCCGCTTCGACCAGGACGTTGGAAGGCTTCAGGTCGCGATGGATCACCAGGTTCCGGTGCGCGTAGGCGATGGCGTCGCAGACCTGGAGATACAGGCGCACCGTGGCCGGCGCATCCGGCGTGTGCGATTCGCACCAGAGGTCGATGCGTTCGCCTTCCACCAGCGGCATCGCCAGCCAGCAGGTACCGTCGCCGGATACGCCGGAGTCCACCAGCGGGGTGATGTTGGGATGGTTGAGGCGGGCGAGGATCTCGGCCTCGCGCTGGAAGCGCTCGTGGCCGGTAATGCCCAGCGCGCCCAGCGTGAGCACTTTGAGCGCCGCGTCCTGGCGGGCGATGCCGTCGCTGCGCGAGGCCCGGTAGACCACGGCCATGCCGCCGCGGCCGAGCTCGGTCTCCAGGGTCCATGCGCCAAGCTGCACGCCGGCCAGGTCGCTGCCGGGCGATGCGAGTGCCGCGCTCGGGCGGACGTGGGCGGCGATGAGCTGATCGAGCCGGTGGCGCACGGGGTCCGGCAGGTCCAGCGCTGCCAGCCAGGCGCCGCGATCGCCTTCGGGCAGGTCCAGCCACTGGCCGAAGGCGGCGTCTGCGGCCTGCCAGTGGGCGAGCGCGTCAGCGTCCATCGTTGCCCTCATCCAGCATCGCCAGCAGGAACGCGCGCGCGCGCTCCCATTCGCGCTGGGCGGTGCGTTCGGAAATCTCCAGCAATTCGGCGACTTCCTTGAACTCCAGTCCGGCGAAGTAGCGCAGCTCCACCACTTGTCGGCGCTGCGGGCTGAGCTGCTCCAGCGCATCCAGGCCTTCGTGCAGGGCGAGCACGCCGGTGTCGGCCGCACCGCCGGGCGCGGCCGGTGACAGGTCTTCGTCGAGCTCGAGGTGGATGGCGCCGCCCCCGCGCTTCTGCGAGAGGTTCTTGCGGGCGTCCTCGACCATGATCCAGCGCAGCGCCTGGGCGGCGGCTGCGAAGAAATGCCGCCGGTCGACCAGGTTCAGATGGTCCGATGAGGTGACGCGCAGGAACAGTTCGTGCACCAGCACCGTTGGCGTCATGGTGGCGTCGCGGCCACGCAGCCGCGAGCGCGCCATGCGCATGAGTTCCGGATACAGCGCCTGGAAGACCTCTCCCATGCGCTCGGGTTCGCCGCTGCGCGCACGCACCAGCAACTGGGTGATATCCGTTTCGACCATGCCTGCCGCCCTCCCGGTGGCGTGCAAGCCGGCGAAGGTAGCAGCGGCCCGGGCCGGCCGCAATTGTCGCTGACGCCAGTGGCCGGGCCCGTCATATGGCACGGGCGGCGAGGGTGCGA
Source organism: Luteimonas sp. A537 (assembly GCF_054052065.1). Taxonomy (NCBI): domain Bacteria; kingdom Pseudomonadati; phylum Pseudomonadota; class Gammaproteobacteria; order Lysobacterales; family Lysobacteraceae; genus Luteimonas; species Luteimonas renzhihongae. The sequence continues at coordinate 616,118 of NZ_JBSVRH010000001.1, read as the reverse complement.
CAATCCGCCCTTTCCCACATACCGCAATGGATTCCCGATGGCCGGTGCCTCCCTGCTCACCCTGCTCGACGACATCGCGGCCCTGCTCGATGACGTCGCCGTACTCACCAAGGCCGCCGCGAAGAAGACCGCCGGCGTGATTGGTGACGACCTGGCCCTGAATGCGCAGCAGGTCGCGGGCGTGAAGGCCAACCGCGAACTGCCGGTGGTCTGGGGCGTGTTCAAGGGGTCGCTGGTCAACAAGCTGATCCTGGTGCCGGCGGCGCTGCTGATCAGCTGGCTGGTGCCGTGGCTGGTGGTGCCCTTGATGATGGTCGGCGGCGCGTACCTCTGCTACGAAGGCTTCGAGAAGGTGATCGAGAAGCTGTTCCATGCCCACGCCAAGCCCGACGTCGAGGCACGCGCGCAGGCCGTGCTCGCCTCGGGCGAAACCCCGCGCCAACTGGAAAAGAAGAAGATCCGCGGCGCGGTGCGCACCGACTTCATCCTCTCCGCCGAGATCATCGTGCTGTCGCTGGCAGTGGTCGCCGACGAGTCCCTGCTGACGCGGGCGGTCGCGCTGTCGGTGATCGCGCTGGCGGTCACGGTGTTCATCTACGGAGTGGTCGCGGCGATCGTGAAGATGGACGACGCCGGGCTGTGGATGGACAAGCGGCCCGGCGTGCTCGTGCCGGCGCTGGGGCGCGCGCTGGTGTACGTGACGCCTTGGATGATGAAGGCCTTGGGCATTATCGGCACCATCGCCATGTTCCTGGTGGGCGGCGGGATCTTCGTGCACAACATCGATGCCCTGCACCACTTGATCGATGTGTTGCTGGGCTGGGGCCTGCCGGCTTTCCTCGCCGACACCGTCGCCAGCCTGGTGGTCGGCATGCTGGTTGGCGCGCTCGTGGTGGGCGCGGTCAGCCTGTTCAACCGGGTGCGCGGCAAGGCACCCGCGGAAGCGCACTGAGGCGCCTGCATGCACAGTGATGACCAGCGCCCGGGGCGCGCGACGATCGGCCTGGCCGCCGGAGGCACCGGTGGCCACCTGTTCCCGGCCGAGGCCCTCGCGCGTGAGCTGCAGGCGCGCGGGCATGGCGTGGTGCTGTACACCGAAGAACGCGGCGCGCGGTTCACGCAGGCGCTGGAAGGGCTGCCGCATCTGGTGCTGCCGGCGCGCAGCCTGGCGGGTGGCGTCGGCGGCAAGCTCGCGGCGGCCATGGTGATCCTGCGCGCCGCGGCCACCGCGCGCGCGGACATGAAGCGCCGCGGCGTCGGCCTGCTGGCCGGCTTCGGCGGCTATCCAAGCTTCGCGCCGGCGCTGGCCGCGCGCAGCCTCGGCCTGCCGCTGCTGCTGCATGAGCAGGGCTCGCGGCTGAGCATGGCCAACCGCCAGCTGCTGCGCTTCGCCGATCGCGTGGCGACGTCGTTCGGTGACCTCGGCGGCGTGGAGGACGCGGCACGCGGCAAGCTGGTCGAGACCGGCAATCCGGTGCGTGCCAGCATCCTCGAGGCTGCGCGGGCGCCGTATCCGCCGCTGTCCGACGGTGTCCCGCTGCGCCTGCTGGTGGTGGGCGGCAGCCAGGGCGCCGCGGTATTCGGCCGCGTGGTGCCGCCCGCCCTGCTGGCCTTGCCGGATGCACTGCGCGCGCGATTGAAGATGTCGCTGCAGTACCGAGGCGATGATGCCGATGCGGTTGCGGAGCAACTGCGCTGCGCCGGCATCGACGTCGACCTGCAGCCGTTCTTCGACGACATGGCCGCGCGCCTGCGTGATGCCCACCTGGTCATCACCCGCGCCGGCGCGACCACGATCGCCGACCTGCTGGTGGTCGGGCGCCCGGCGATCCTGGTGCCGATCCCGCAGGGTGGTTCGCGCGACGAGCAGCGCGGCAACGCCGAAGCGCTCGAGCGACTCGGCGCAGGCTGGTGCATGCGCGAGGATGATGGCGGCTTCACCGCCGAAGCCTTGGCGGCGCGACTGCGGGAACTGTTCGCCGGCGCCGGCACCAGTGCGCGATCGGGCGCAGGCCCCGTGTCGCAGCCGGACAGTGTGCGCCTTGCCGAAGCTGCCGCGGCGGCTGCGCGCCTTGGGCGCCCCGACGCAGCCGCCCGCCTGGCCGACGAGGTGGAAGCGCTGCTGGCCGCACGCGCCCCAACCGCGAGCGCGAAGGCCTGACGTGCCGATGACCGCGACCGACGACGTCCTGATCATCGGTGGCGGCCACAACGGTCTGGTCTGCGCCGCCTACCTTGCCGGCGCCGGGCTGAAAGTGCGGGTGCTGGAGCGTCGCGGCATCGTCGGCGGTGCCGCGGTGACCGAGGAGTTCCATCCCGGCTTCCGCAACTCGGTCGCCAGCTACACGGTGAGCCTGCTCAACCCGCTGGTGATCGCCGACCTGCGCCTGGCCGAGCACGGCCTGCGCGTGGTCGAGCGGCCGTTCTCGAATTTCCTGCCGCTGCCCGATGGCCGCGCCTTCCGCCTGGGCGGCGAGCACGGCGCGGCGGAGGTGGCCCGGTGGTCGGCGCGCGATGCCGAACGGCTGCCGCAGTACTTCGCGATGCTGGATCGCGTGGTCGCGGTGCTGCGCGAGCTGATGCTGCTGACGCCGCCGAACGTGTCCGACGGCTTCGTGCTCGCCGACTGGCTGGCGTCGGTGTCCGTCGTGCGCCGCCTGCGCCACCTCGACATGCGCGGCCGCCGCGACCTGCTGGACCTGTTCACCAAGTCCGCCGGCGAACTGCTCGACCACTGGTTCGAGTCCGAACCGCTGAAGGCCGCGCTGGGCTGGGACTCGGTGGTCGGAAATTTCGCCAGCCCCTACACGCCGGGCAGTGCCTACGTGCTGCTGCACCACGTCTTCGGCGAGGTCAACGGCAAGCAGGGCGCGTGGGGGCATGCCATTGGTGGCATGGGCGCGATCACCCAGGCGATGGCCGCGGAGTGCGCCGCGCGTGGCGTGGTGGTCGAGACCGGCGCCGAGGTCGCGCAAGTGCTGGTGGAAGGCGGTCGCGCCGTGGGCGTGGCCCTGGCCGACGGTCGCGAACTGCGCGCGAAGATGCTCGCCAGCAACCTCAATCCGAAGCTGCTGTACACGAAGCTGGTGCCGCGCCAGCACCTCGACGACGACACCGCGCAGCGCATCGCACGCTACCGCTGCGCCTCGGGCACCTTCCGCATGAACGTGGCGCTGTCGGAGCTGCCGGACTTCACCGCGTCGCCCGGCACGCAGCTGCAGCCGCACCACCAGAGCGGCATCCTGGTCGGGCCTTCGCTGCGCTACTTCGAGCAGGCGTATTTCGATGCGAAGTCGAAAGAGCACAACGCCGGGTGGTCGCGCGCACCGATCGTGGAACTGGTCATCTCCTCGACCCTCGACGACAGCCTGGCTCCGGCCGGCCGGCACGTCGCCAGCCTGTTCTGCCAGCACGTGAACCCGGACGTCGACGGCGGCTGGGACCTGCATCGCGACACCGTGGCCCGGCTGATGATCGATACGGTGGACGGCGTCGCGCCCAACTTCGCGCGCAGCGTCCTCGGCTACGAAGCGCTGTCGCCGCTCGACCTGGAGCGCCGCTTCGGCCTGGTCGGCGGCGACATCTTCCACGGCTCGCTGGGCCTGGACCAGCTGTTCTCCGCACGCCCGTTGCTGGGCCAGGGAAACTACCGCGGCGCACTCCCGGGACTTTACCTGTGCGGCTCCGGAACGCATCCGGGCGGCGGCGTCACCGGCCTGCCGGGTCGCAACGCCGCCCGCGAAATGCTGCGCGACCTGGGACGCCGCCGATTCCCGGAATAGTTCCTGAACTGGCGAGTTTCGTTTTGCGCTGCAGCGTGCAACTTGCATAACGTTTCCTTCACGATCGTCCTGCACCCGACGTGGGGGAGGGAGCAAAGCCCGAAGCGGTCCGCCGCTTCGGGCTTTTTTTGGTCTCTTCTCCCGGCTGAGGGAGAGGCGTATGCCGGCCCGGCAGAGCGGCTGGCTCTTCTCGAGGCCCCGGGGGCTGACGTGACAGTTGGAGCGTTGTTGCGCCGGGAGTTGCTCCGTCCTGATTTTCGCTGCCCGTCCCGCACACAGGGGGTGTGCTCCCCCGGCCTGTCCGCGTCCTGCTCCCAAGGCCGGCCGCCGGCCATCCATGGCCGGCTGTACGCACACCCCCTGTGCACGGGACGGGCCGTGGAGTTTTCCTGCTTCGGGACGGAGATCAGGAGCGGGCGCGTGTTCCCTCCCGGAGCATCAACCGAAAGCCCCTCAATCAGGAAAAGAACCTTTTCCGTCTCCATCCCCGGCATGCAATGGCGGCAGGTCGAGGCGATGCCACAATCGGCAGATGGACCTGGTGACCCCCGAAGGCGAAGACGCCGCGCTCCGCGCCCACGTTGACCGCTCATTGGCGCGCCTGCAGGCCGGCCTGGCCGAGCGTGGCGGCGAATCCCTGCGGCGGGTGGTATCCGCGAGTGACTTCGCGGCCGAGGTCTTCGCGCGCCAGCCGCAGGTGCTGGAAGCGCTGCTGGATGATCCGTCCGCGCCAATCGCGCCGCCGCGGCTTGCCCCCGATGCCCCCGAGGCCTGGCCGGGCCAGCTGCGTGGCTACCGCCGCGCAGCGTCCGCGCGCCTGGTCTGGCGCGACCTGAACGGGCTGGATGGGGTGGCCGACACCCTGGCCGGGAGCACGCACCTGGCCGAGACCTGCCTGCAGCTCGGGTTGGCCGCGTTGGAAACCGGGCTTGCCGCGCGCCACGGCGTGGTCCGCGATGGCAGCGGCGCGCCGGTCAGCCTGGTGGTGTTCGCGCTGGGCAAGCTCGGCGGCGGCGAACTGAATTTCAGTTCCGACGTCGACCTGGTCTATGCCTATGCCGAAGCCGGCGAAAGCGACGGCCCGCGCCCGCTCGCCGCCGAGGAATACTTCGCCCGCCTGGGACGCGCGCTGGCGAAGCTGCTCGACGAACAGACCGCCGACGGCTTCTGCCACCGCGTCGACCTGCGCCTGCGTCCCTTCGGCAACGCCGGCCGGGTGGCGCTGAGCTTCGCGGCGATGGAGCAGTACTTCCAGCGCGAGGGCCGCGACTGGGAGCGCTACGCCTGGCAGAAGGCGCGACCGGTGGCCGGCGACATCGACGCCGGCGAGCGCTTCCTGGTGGCGCTGCGGCCCTTCGTCTACCGCCGCTACCTCGACTACGGCGCCCTGGCCGGGCTGCGCGAGATGAAGGCCGCGATCGCCGCCGAGGTCGCGCGCAAGGACCTGGCCGACGACATCAAGCGCGGGCCCGGCGGCATCCGCGAGATCGAGTTCCTTGTGCAGGCGCTGCAGCTGATCCGCGGCGGGCGCGAGGGGGCGCTTCGCGGCCGCAGCCTGCTGCCCATGCTCGACGCCCTGCGCATCGCGCGCCAGGTCGGGCCCGATGCCGCGGCCGATCTCGCCGACGCCTATCTGTTCCTGCGCCGGATCGAGAACCGGCTGCAGATGCTGCGCGATGCGCAGACCCACGTGCTGCCCGTCGAGCCCTTGGACCGGCTGCGCATCGCCGGTGGCCTGGGGCATGCCGACTGGGAGGCGCTGCTCGCCGAACTGGAACCGCGGCGCGAGCGCGTGGCGGCCGAGTTCGACGCCCTGCTTGCGCATCGCGACGAGTCGCGCGGCGCGGTCAGCGGCGATCTCGCCGGCTACTGGCGCGCACTGCCCGAGGGCGGCGACGCCGGCGTGCTGGCCGCGGCCGGCTTCGGCGACCAGGGAGAGGTCGACGCCGCGCTGCGCGACTTCGTGCGCTCGCCCAGCGTGCGCGAACTCTCCGACGCCGTACGCGCGCGCCTGGACCGGGTGATGCCGGTGATGCTGCAGGCCAGCGCGCCGGCCGACCGCCCGCTGCAGGCGATGCGCCGGTTGCTGGCGCTGCTGCACAACATCCTGCGCCGCGCCAGCTACCTGGCGCTGCTCGACGAGCAGCCCGCGGCGCTGGCGCGGCTGACCGACCTGGTCACGCGCAGCGCCTTCCTCGCCGAGCGCGTGGCCGCGCACCCGCTGCTGCTGGACGAGCTGCTGGACGCGCGCGTGGAAGGACCGATGCCCGGGCGCGGGCAGATCGATGCCGCCTGCGCGGCCGCGCTGCAGCGCGATGACATCGAGGGCGCGTTGTTCACGCTCAACGAGACCCGCCAGGCCCTGAGCTTCCGCATCGCGCTGGCCACGCTGGACGGACGCATGGCGGCCGTCGACAGTGCACACCAGCTGGCGTTGCTGGCCGACGGCGTGCTCGCCACCGTGGTCGCGCTCGCGGAGCGCGAGATGCGCGCCGCGCACGGCGTGGTGGCCGATGCACCGTTCGCAGCCATCGGCTACGGCAGCCTGGGCGGGGAGGAACTTGGCGTCGGCTCCGACCTCGACCTGGTGTTCCTGTACGACGCGCCCGCCGATGCCCTGTCCGATGGCCCGCGTCCGCTGGAGGCGCAGCGCTGGTTCGCGCGCTTCGCGCAGAAGATCGTGCTGCTGCTGGGCACGGTCACCGGCGCCGGCCGCCTGTACGAAGTCGACGTCCGCCTGCGCCCGGACGGTGGCAGCGGCCTGCTGGTGTCATCGCTCTCGGCCTATGGCGAATACCAGCGCGAGCGCGCCTGGACCTGGGAACACCAGGCGCTGGTGCGCGCGCGCTGTGCGGCTGGTGATGCGGGCCTGTGCGAGGCATTCGAAGGCGTGCGTGCGGCGGCGCTGGGGCGGCCGCGCGACTGGCCGGTCCTGGCCGCCGAGGTGGCGGCGATGCGCGCGCGCATGCGCAGCGAACTCGACCGTGGCCGCGACGGCCTGTTCGATCTGAAACAGGGCGAGGGCGGGCTGGTGGACCTGGAGTTCCTGCTGCAGGCGCTGGTGCTTGGGCACGCGGCGGAGCATCCGGGCCTGCTGGAGCCGCGCTCCACGCGCGGGCTGATCGCCGCCTGCCGCGAGGCCGGCCTGCTTGATGCGGCTACCGTCGAAGCGCTGGCCGCCGCGCATGCCGAGCTGGTGGCGCAAGGCCTGGCCCAGACCCTCGACCGTCGAGCCCGGATCGTTCCGCGAACCGAAGCACTGGACACCGCCCGCACCGCCATCACCGGCGCACTGCGCGCCGCCGGCCTCCACCAGACCGAACCTTCCCCGTATGAGCAGCTATAGCTGCTCCTACAGGACGGGGGCGGGGTGGTGGGCTCAGCCGGCCTTCGCGCCCGCGTCGATGTCGATGCCGGCCAGCCGCTGCAGCGCTTCGGCGTACTTCGCGCGCGTGCGCTCGATCACTTCCGCCGGCAGGTGCGGTCCGGGCGCGGTCTTGTCCCAGTCCTGCGTCTCTAGCCAGTCGCGTACGAACTGCTTGTCGTAGCTCGGCGGGCTGGTGCCGACTTCGTAGGCGTCGGCTGGCCAGTAGCGCGAAGAGTCGGGCGTGAGCATCTCGTCCATCACGTACAGGCGGCCGTCGGCATCGGTGCCGAACTCGAACTTGGTGTCGGCCAGGATGATGCCGCGCTCGGCCGCGTACTCGGCGGCGAAGGCGTAGAGGCGCAGGGTCGCGTCGCGCACCTGCTCGGCCAGCTCGGCGCCGATCGTGCGCACCATGGTGTCGAAGTCGATGTTCTCGTCATGGTCGCCGGCGGCGGCCTTGGTCGAGGGAGTGAAGATCGGCTGCGGCAGCTTTTCCGCCTGGCGCAGGCCGTCGGGCAGGGCGATTCCGCTCACGCGCCCGGTGCGCTGGTAGTCCTTCCAGCCGCTGCCGATGAGATAGCCGCGGGCGATGGCTTCCACCGGGACCGGCTTCAGGCGCCGGGTGACCACCGACCGCAGGCGGTAGGCCTCCGCATCCACGCCTTCGGGCAGCACGGTGGCCACGTCGATGCCGGTGAGGTGGTTGCGCACCAGGTGCTCGGTCAGCTCGAACCAGAAGTTCGACACCTGGCTGAGCATCTCGCCCTTGCCGGGGATGGGGTCGGGCAGGACCACGTCGAAGGCGCTGAGGCGGTCGGTGGCGACCATCAGCAGCAGCGGTCCGAACGCGTCCGGGCCGCGGCCGGCCGGGAGCGCGTACACGTCGCGGACCTTGCCGCGGTGGAGCAGTTCGAGCCCGGGCAGGTGGGCTTCGAGCAGGGTCGTGGCCATGGGTCGTATCGCAGCCGTCGGGCGAGCATTGTAGCGATGCGCGGTGTTTGCGCGACCCGTGACGCTAGAATCAGGCGCATGAAGCGATGGTATGGAAAACTCCTCGGATTCGTCGCCGGTTGGCTGCTGATGCGGCACCCGGCCGGCGGCCTCATCGGCCTGCTGATCGGGCACGCGTTCGACAGCGACTGGTTCCGGCGCGCCGACCACGGTGCCTGGAGCGTCCTCGGCCTGGGTCCGGAGGCCAGCGAAGCCGAGGTCGACCTCGCCTATCGCCGGCTGATGGCCCAGTACCATCCCGACCGCATGACCGGCGCCGCGCCCGAACTGCTTGAACAGGCGCAGCGGCGCGCGGCCGAGATCAACCAGGCCTACGACCGGATCCGGAACAAGCGCCGCAGCGGCCGGTAGAATCGGCGGTCCTGGTGCGTCCGTGCGCGCCCCGGCGCGGGCCCGCGGAACGGGCGCAGCCGAGGCGCGGGGCCACCGGCCGCCCACCTGCCTGCGAGCCCGCCATGCTGCCGACCGTCATCGCCCCGTCCATCCTTTCCGCCGACTTTGCGCGCTTGGGCGAGGAGGTCGACAACGTCCTTGCCTCCGGCGCCGACTGGGTGCATTTCGACGTGATGGACAACCATTACGTGCCCAACCTGACCATCGGCCCGCTGGTCTGCAGCGCGCTGCGTAAACACGGCGTCACCGCGCCGATCGACGTGCACCTGATGGTGTCGCCGGTGGATCGCATCGTCGGTGACTTCGCCGAAGCGGGCGCGACGCTGATCAGCTTCCATCCGGAAGCCAGCAGCCACGTGCACCGCACGATCCAGCTGATCCGCGCCGCCGGTTGCAAGCCGGGCCTGGTGCTGAACCCCGCCACGCCGGTCGATGTGCTGGACTACGTGCTCGACGAGCTCGACCTGGTGCTGCTGATGTCGGTGAACCCGGGCTTTGGTGGCCAGGCCTTCATCCCTTCCGCGCTCGACAAGCTGCGCAAGGTGCGCGAGCGCATCGACGCCAGCGGGCGCGAGGTGCGCCTGGAGATCGACGGCGGGGTGAAGCCCGACAACATCGGCGCGATCGCGGCCGCGGGGGCGGACACTTTCGTCGCCGGGTCGGCGATCTTCGGCAAGCCGGACTATGCCGGCGTGATTTCGCGGATGCGCCGTGAGGTCGCGCAGGCCAGCGGTGCGGCCGCCCCGTGAGCAGCCGCCCAGGCCGCGATCGCAGCGTCGGGCTGCAGGCATGAGCGCGCCTCGCTGGCTGCTGGTCATCAACGGCAAGGCCGCGGGCGACGACGCGCTGCGCGAAGCGGTGGACGCGATCCGCAAGCGTGGCGTGCACATCGACGTGCGCGTGACCTGGGAGCCCGGGGACGGCGCGCGTTGCGTGGACACCGCGGTCGCGAACGGCGTTGACGCGATCGTTGCCGCCGGCGGCGACGGCACGCTGAGCGAAGTCGCGACCGCGCTGGCGGAGCGGGATTCGGGGGACGGCGCGCTGCCTGCGCTGGGGCTGGTGCCGATGGGCACGGCCAACGACTTCGCCGCGGCCGCGGGTCTCCCCGACGTGCCGCTGGCCGCGCTCGAGCTGCTGCTGGCGGAGCCCGCGCTCGACATCGACCTGCTGCGGCTGGAGAGCAGCGACGGTACGCACTGGGCGGTCAACATGGCCAGCGCCGGCTTCGGCACCCAGGTCACGCTCGACACGGATGAAGGCCTGAAGAAGCTGCTGGGCGGCCTGGCCTACCTGGTGACGGGGCTGGCGCGCCTCGGGCGCATCGACCCGATCGCCGCACGCCTGCGCGGACCCGGCTTCGAGTGGGAAGGCGGATTCATCGCCCTGGGCATCGGCAACGGCCGCCAGGCCGGTGGCGGCCAGGCGCTGTGTCCCGATGCCCTGGTCGACGACGGGTTGCTCGACGTCACCGTCGTCCCCGACCTCGAGGGCGAGGTCGCGGCCACGCTCGGCACGGTGCTGGCGGAGGGGCGCGGCGCCGCGCTCGAGCGCGTGGCCGTACGCGCGCGCCTGCCGTGGCTGGAGATCGAAGCCGCGCAGCCGATGGTGTTCAACCTCGACGGCGAGCCGGTGGAAGGCCGCCGCGTCCGCGTCGAAGCGGTCGCCCGCCGGCTGCGCATGCACCTGCCGTCCGGCTGCGCGCTGCTCGCGCCGGGCGACGCCGACCCGTCCCCCACGGAGCCACGATGACCCCCGACCAGTTCCAGCAGCATGCCGACGCCGGCCACACCCGCATCCCGGTGCTGCGCGAGGTGCTGTCCGACCTCGACACGCCGCTGTCGGTCTACCTGAAGCTGGCCGACGGCCCGCACAGCTGCCTGTTCGAATCGGTCGAGGGCGGTGAGCGCTTCGGCCGGTACTCGATCATCGGCCTGCCGGCCACGCGCGTGCATGAATTCCGCGGGCTGCGCTACGCGCTGCGCGAGCACGGCGAGATCGTGGACGAGCGCGAGATCGCCGATCCCTTCGCCGAGGTCGAGCGCCTGCGCGCGGAGCACTCGGTGCCCGAGATCGAAGGCCTGCCCGGTTTCAGCGGCGGGCTGGTGGGCTGGTTCGGCTTCGAGACCATCGGCTACATCGAGCCGCGCCTGGCCGCCGACGCCGGCCTGCGCGACGACCTCGGCACGCCCGACATCCTGCTGATGCAGTGCGACGAGCTGGCCGTGTTCGACAACCTCAAGGGTCGGCTGTACCTGGTGGTGCACGCAGATCCGCGCCAGCCGCAGGCGCTGGCGCGCGCGCAACGCAGGCTGGATGCGCTGGTGCACCGCCTGCGCCAGGCGGGCACCGGCTATCCGGAAACCCTGCATCCGGCGGCGATGGACGAGGGCGACTTCGTCTCCGGCTTCACCCGCGACGGATTCATCGACGCGGTGGCGAAGGTGAAGGAGTACATCGCCGGCGGTGATGTGTTCCAGGTGGTGCTGTCGCAGCGGCTGTCGGTGCCATTCCAGGCGCGGCCGGTCGATGTCTACCGCGCGCTGCGGGCGCTCAATCCGTCGCCCTACATGTATTTCCTCGACGTCGGCGGCACCCAGGTGGTCGGCAGTTCGCCCGAGATCCTGGTGCGCATGCAGGGCGGCGAAATCACCGTGCGCCCGATCGCCGGCACCCGTCCGCGCGGCGCCACGCCGGCCGAGGACGCCGCGTTGGAAGCCGAGCTGCTGGCCGACCCCAAGGAGCGCGCCGAGCACCTGATGCTGATCGACCTCGGACGCAACGATGTCGGCCACGTCTCGGAGCCGGGCACGGTCGAGGTCGGCGAGCAGTTCGTGGTCGAGCGCTACAGCCACGTCATGCACATCGTCAGCGAGGTCACCGGCAAGGTGCGCGGCGGCCTGTCGTATGCCGATGTGCTGCGTGCGACATTTCCCGCGGGCACGGTCAGCGGAGCGCCCAAGATCCGCGCGCTGGAGATCATCCGCGAGCTCGAGCCGATCAAGCGCAACGTCTATGCCGGCAGCATCGGCTACATCGCCTGGAACGGCGACGCCGACATGGCGATCGCGATCCGCACCGCAGTGATCCAGGACGGCCACCTGCACGTCCAGGCCGGCGCCGGCATCGTCTACGACTCCGACCCGGTGAAGGAGTGGGAAGAGACGATGAGCAAGGGCCGCGCGCTGTTCCGCGCCGTGGCGCAGGCGGCCGGCGGGCTCTGAATCCGCCGTGCGCCACAGCCTGGGTCCGGCGCGTCGCCATGACGTCGTGGCGGTGCGTGGCGACGATGGTGCTGGCTTTCGCCGCCGAAGCGACGGCTGCAAGCGCGACGGAATACGGTCCGGCCGCGACCGAGCCGGCAACGGTGCGCGTCTCTGGAGAGCGCCTGCATTTCGTCGGCGGCATCGACCTCGACGCTGTCGCGCGCGTCCGCGGCCTTCTTGAAGCCTCGCCCCAGGTCCGCGAGGTCGTGGTGAACTCCGTCGGCGGCGACGTCGAAGCCGGCATGCACTTCGGGAACATGATCAACGCGCGTGGCCTGGACGTGCGGGTGTCCGGCGACGTCTGCCTTTCGTCCTGCGCGAATTACGTCTTCCCGGCAGGGCGACGCAAGACCATCGAGTCCGGCACCCTGGTGCTGTGGCACGGCTCGCTCATCCAGGACGGGCTGTTCGGGAGTTTCGACCTGTCGCGGGCCGAGGCGCAACTCGGGCGGCCACTTTCGGCGTTCGAACGCTGGCAAGTACGTCGGTTCACACGTGCCTGGCTGCGCGAGGCGCAGGAAATGCAGGCCCGGTTCTATGAGCGGCTGGGCGTGGATCCGCGCATCACCGTCATCGGCCAGCAGCAGGGTTGCCGTTGCGACTGGACGCTGTCGATCACGGACATGGCCGCCATGGGCGTGGTGGATGTCTCCGCGCCCGACGACTACGCGTCGCCGGGCTATGGCCACTGGCCCCATCCGTGGCAGCGGATCGATGCGACGGTGGATCCGCCGGACGCGAGGTGACCGCAGGGGCCGCACGGCTCGCGCTGCTCAACGCAGTCGTCGCGACAGCCGGGCGAAGCCGTGCCACAGCAGCCACATCGCGCCGAACAGGTAGGGGATGCAGCTCGGCACCCACATCAGCACGCCGGCCAGCTGCTGGTCGGCCATGACGTCCAGGCCCAGCTGCGGCGCGCGTTCGGCATAGATCGGATACAGCGGCCGGGTGGCGAAGGTCAGCAGCGCGCCGAGGAAGCCCATCTGCATCATCACCGCCACCATCGCCACCACGCCCGCGCCGGAGCCCACGTGCGGGTCGCGGATGCGCCGCCACATTGCCGCCCACAGCCAGAGGCCCGAGGCGAGGAAGGTGCCGTGCATCGCCCAATGCACCGGATCGCTTTCCAGTGCCGCGGTGGTGGCGACCGGCAGGTGCCAGCCCCAGAGCACCGCGCCGTGGACCACCGACGCCGCGGTCAGTGAGCCGGCGGCGGCCGTCGACGCCGCGCCCAGGCGCCGGTGCAGCCAGGCCGAGGCGCGCACCGGCAGCGCGTGCGCCGCGACCGCCAGCGGCTTGCCGGCCAGCAGCAGCGGCGGCACGAAGGCGAGCAGCAGCATGTGCTGGGCGATGTGCGCCGCCAGCGACCATTCGCCATAGGCGTCCAGCGGCCAGGTGGTCGAGAGCAGGAGCACGACGACGCCGGCCGCCGCCACGGCGGCCCCGCCAACGCCGACGCCGGTGCCCACGCCCGCGCGCCGCCACAGCCGCGACAGGCCGAAGGCATACAGCAGGATCCACGCCGCCAGCGGCAGCAGCAGCCAGGGCGTCGGCGTCCACGCGGTGGCAAGCGTGGGCGGGTGGTCGTGGCCCTGGTGCGCGAACGCGGGTCCGGCCATCGCGGCCAGACTGCACACGCAGGCGAGGGCGCGTGGCCCGACGCGCTCCCGCGACACGAGCCTCGCGGCTGCGACGGACGGCGCACACGGTCGCTTCGCGCCTCCGCGGCCACACTGCGCCGGACCCCCTGGGGAGTTGCCATGTATTTCTGGCTGAAGATGCTGCACGTGTCCGCGATGGTCCTGTGGTTCGCGGGCCTGTTCTTCCTGCCGCGGCTGATGGTCGCGCACCATCGCGGCGAGCGCGATGCGGCCGGCGGCTATTTCACCGTGGTCGCCAACCGCATCTTCTTCCGGGTGGCCTCGCCGGCGGCGCTGGTGGTGGTGGCCACCGGCATGACCCTGATCGCCTACGGGCCCACCGGCGCGTGGCTGGTGATGAAGCTGGTGCTGGTGGCCGCCGTGGTGATGCTGCACCTCTACGCGGGCCTGATGCTGTACCAGCTGGGCCAGGGGCGTGGCCGCCACGGTGCCACCTTCTACCGGATCCTCGGCTGGGCGCCGCTGCTGGCCCTGCTGGCGATCGCAGCGCTCACCGGCGCCAAGCCGCTCACCGTCGGCGACCTGCCGCCTCCACCGGGCGTCGCCACCGGCCCGCGCTGAAGCCGCGGACGGGAGCGCGCCGGCCTCAGGCCCGCGGCGGCGCATCGGGCCCCTCGTCATCCCCGCCGGCACCGCCGGCCACGCCGATGCCGTGGTGGAAGCTCAGTCCACCGCCCAGCCATCCGGCCACGCCCACCAGCGCCGCCATCAGCGACGACAGCAGCAGGCCCCAGGGCCAGACCGCCGCCACCGGGTCGGGCCAGCGCAACCAGGCGTTGCCGGCCGCGACCGCGAGCAGCATCACCGCGGCCATCGCGTGGCTCCAGGCCGAGACGTGCCGGCGCACCACCGGGATCAGCAGCAGGTCAACCAGGCCGACCGCGCCGGCCACCAGGCCCATGGCCAGGCCCGCGCCGTTGAGCACAGCGCCGAGCTGGGCCCAGAACGGCAGGCCGCTCCACAGGAACAGCAGGTCGGCGGGCGCAACCACGATCAGGAAAGCGATCGGGAACACCACCAGCATCGGATGCACCGGGTGCTTCAGGATCGCCACCTTGCTTTCGACGGTGCGGCTGAGCTGCGGCGGTTCGGGTGGGCGCAGGGGGGCGGGCATGTCAGGCGCAGCCCGGCAGCAGCAGCACGGGAATGGTGGTGAAGCACACCGCCACCGCGGCCATGATCGACAGCGCGCCCGTCACCGCCGCGGCGAAGCGACGGCGTGCGGCGATCTCCGGCGCGGAAGAGTCCGCGCGCGCCGCGTGCCAGTCGCGCCACGCGCGCAGGCCGAGCCAGGCGAGCATCGCGAGCGCGACCACCGTCAGCGCGCCCAACCACCAGGCCAGCGCCTCGAAGCCTGCGAAACGGATCTGGTCGAGGCCCTCCGCGCAGGCCACGCCCTGCAGCGAATACACCACGACCAGGTGCAATGCCCACACCGCCATGGGGAGGCCTATGCCGGTCAGTCGATAGGGCGAAATTGCATCGTTCATACCAACCTCGGGAACAGGTGCAGTACGCCCCAGGCCAGCACGCCCTGGGCCACGGTGTAGCGCCACAGGGCGGCGGTGACGCGGGCTTCAAGCGGCCGCGCCGCGGTGACCAGTCCGTACCGCAGCCGCGCCGCCACGAACAGTGCGAACAGCATCGCCAGCACCACGTGCACGGCGTGGAAACCGGCGAGCGTCCACGCGACCGAGGCATAGGCGTGCACGCCGGGCGCGCCTGTCGGTGCCATCGCCCACGCGTGCGCGGCCATGAACGCGGCGCCAAGTGTGGCGGTAAGGATCCATCCAGCGGCCGCCTGCCTCGCTGCGCCGCGGCGCAACGCCCGCGCCGCGAACCAGGTCGCGCCCGCGCAGCCAAGCAGCAGGGCGAGTGATGCCAGTGCCGCCGGCCAATCCGCGATGCCGATGCCTGGCGGCGGCCAGGCCTCCGTGCCCAGCCACAGGTAGAAATAGCTGAACACCAGCGAGGCGAACAGCGACCCGTCCACCAGCAGCGACATCACCAGCGCCCACCAGCCCGGTGCGTTGCGCGCGGCGCCCTGCGTGGGCAGCACCAGGCCGGGCTCGGCCTCGACCGCGTCCGGGCCACCGGGATCACCCGTGGTCCACGCCCAGCGCCACAGCAGCGCGAGCAGCGGCGGCAGCATGACCAGCGCCGCCCAGTACAGCTTGGCGATGAAGCATGCCAGCAGCGCAGCCAGCACCAGTGCCGCCAGCAGCGGCATCCAGGTTGGGCCGGAAACGCGGATCACCTGCTCCGGCCGCGCGTCGAGGAGGCTGGTGCCGATCAGCTCGCGCACGCCATGGCGCGCATCGCCCAACAGTCCGTCCGGCCGCGCGCTGGCTTCAGCGAGCAGGGGGTCGGCCCACAGCGGGTCGCGTCCCTGCACGCGCGGCACCGAGGCGAAGTTGAAGTTCGGCACCGGATGCTCCAGCGCCCACTCCAGCGTGCCTGCGCGCCAGGGATTGCGCCGGCTGCGCGGCCCGTGGCGGAAGCTCATCGCCACGTCCAGCAGCACCGCCACCATGCCCACGGCCAGCACGAAGCCCGCCGCGGTGGACACCAGGTTGAGCCAGTGGAAGCCGAGCTCCGGCAGGTAGGTGTAAGCGCGGCGCGGCATGCCCAGCAGGCCGGTGAAGTACATCGGCAGGAAGGTCATGTTGAAGCCGATGAAGACCAGCCAGAACGCGGTGCGGCTGAGGCTCTCCGACGGCTCGCGTCCGCTGGCCAGCGGCAGCCAGTAGTACAGGCCCGCGAACAGCGGGAACATCAGCCCGCCGATCAGCACGTGGTGCAGGTGGGCGACCACGAAATGGCTGTCGTGCGCCTGCCAGTCGAAGGGCACCATCGCCACCATCACGCCGGTCAGGCCGCCCGGCACGAAGACGAAGAAGAAGCCGAACAGGTACAGCGTCGGCACCCGCAGCCACGGCCTGCCGGCCCATAGCGTCGCGATCCACGCGAACACCTGGATGCCCATCGGGATCGCCACCGCCATGCTCGCGGCGCTGAAAAAGGCCAGCGCCAGCAGCGGGATACCGACGGCGAACATGTGGTGCACCCACAGTCCGAAGCTGAGGAAGCCCGTGGCCACCAAGGCCAGCACGATCCATGTGTAGCCGACCATGGGCCTGCGCGCGAAGGTCGAGACCACCATCGACACCACGCCCGCCGCAGGCAGGAAGATGATGTAGACCTCCGGGTGTCCAAACAGCCAGAACAGGTGCTGCCACAGCAGCGGATCGCCACCGAGCGCGGGGTCGAAGAACACGAAGCCGAACGCGCGCTGGATCTCGAGCAGGATGCTGGCGAGGATCAGCGGCGGGAAGCCGAACACGATCATGAACGACGTCACCAGCATCGCCCACGCGAACAGCGGCATGCGGCGCAGGTCCATGCCGGGCGCGCGGCTGATGAGGATGGCGACGATCATTTCCACCGCAGCCGCCACCGCCGCGATCTCGGAAAAGGTCACGCCGATCAGCCAGAAGTCGGCGTTGAGCCCGGGCGACCAGGTGGCGTCGGTCAGCGGCACGTACATGAACCAGCCCGAGTCCGGCACCGCATCGAACAGGAAGCTGGAGTACAGGAACAGGCCGCCGAACAGGTAGCACCAGTAGCCGAAGGCCGAGAGCCGCGGGAAAGGCAGGTCGCGCGCGCCCAGCATCTTCGGCACCAGGTACAGCGCGAAGCCCTCCATCACCGGCACCGCGAACAGGAACATCATCGTGGTGCCGTGCATGGTCACGAATTCGGCGTAGCGCTGCGGATCCAGCACTTCGTTGCCGAACCAGGCCAGCTGCAGCCGGATGAACATCGACAGCAGGCCGCCGACCAGGAAGAACACCAGCCCGGTGACGATGAAGCGCATGCCTATCGTGGAGTGGTTGACCGCGGTCAGGCGGCCGCGCCAGCCCGGCGGGGTGCCCCAGGTGGCGTGGAGGGCCTGCAGGCGTTCGTCGTGCTGCGTGACTGCCGGGGTGGGCGAAGGGCTCATTGCGATGACCCCGCGGCGTCATCGTCGCCTGCGTCAGGCGCCGCCAGCTGCCGCGCTGCCGGATCCGGCCGCTCCGGCCCGGCATCGCCGGCGCCGGGCACGGCGTTGACGCGGACGGCGTCGCCCGGTTCCAGCGCGTCCAGCGTCGCGACGGCCGTCGCGTCGGCGGCCGCCACCGCGTCAGGGACCCCGGCTCCAGCCTGGCGCGCGAGCCAGGCAGCGTGACCGGCGTCGTCGCGGACCACCACTTCGAAAGCCATCATCGTGTGCCCGGTCCCGCAGTACTCCGCGCACTGGCCACGGATGCGGCCCTCGCCATCGGCGCGCAGGCGCAGGCGGTTGACGCGCCCGGGAACGGCGTCGATCTTGCCGCCCAGGCGCGGGATCCAGAACGAGTGGATGACGTCGGCGCTGGTGATGCGGAACTCGACCAGGCGCCCGCGCGGCATCGACAGCACGTCCATCGATTCGGCCACCACATGGCCGTCATCGTCGTAGTAGCGGAAGTGCCAGCGCCAGCGCCCGGCGACCACGTCGACGCGCGCATCGACCTCCTGGCCGAGCCCGGTGATGCGCGCGCTCGACAGCGAGCCGTAGACCAGCAGCCCGGCCAACAACACCGGCGGCAGCACCAGTCCGCCGCCGACGATCAGCCGCTGCGGCTTCGCCAGCGCGCGCGTATTGCGGCCGCGGTACAGCGCCCAGATCACCAGCGCCATCACCAGCAGCCATACCGCCATCGCGCCCCAGAACATCGCCCACCAAATGCCGGCGATGGCTTCCGCGGCCGGGCCGGCCGGGTCCAGTGTGGACTGCGGGCCTGCGCAGCCCGTCATCACCAACAGCACGGGTACCGCCAGGGTGCGCGGCAGCGGCGGGACGCGGGAAGCGATGCTCGCGATGTTGGTCCCCTTTGCGGTCGACGGCGCCGCGGTGCGGCCCGCAGCGCGCTCCGAGCAGGCTAGCGGCGTCCGCGGACAGCGAATGTGAACGCGCGTCGAAGGGCCTGTTCGGGGCAAAATGGGCTGCCCGCAAGCGCCGTGGCCGCGGGATGCCGATGCACGGCCGGCCGCAAGCAGCGGGCTACCTCCGACAAATCAACTGGATGCGGCGCACATGCTGCTGATGATCGACAACTACGACAGCTTCACCTTCAACCTCGTGCAGTACCTGCAGGTGCTGGGCGCCGAGGTGGAGGTGGTGCGCAACGATGCGCTGACCGTCGACGACATCGCGCGCCGCGCGCCGAGCCATATCGTGATTTCGCCGGGCCCATGCACGCCGAACGAGGCGGGGGTGTCGCTGGAGGTGATCGAGCGCCTGGGTGCAACCACGCCGATCCTCGGCGTCTGCCTCGGCCACCAGGCCATCGGCCAGGCCTACGGCGGCCGCGTGGTGCGCGCCGGCCGGATCATGCACGGCAAGACCTCGGCCATCCGCCACAGCGGCAACGGTGTGTTCGCCGGGTTGCCGGACGGGTACGAGGCCACGCGCTACCATTCACTGGTGGTGGAGCAGGCGGGCCTGCCGGACTGCCTCGAAGTCACGGCCTGGACCGAAAACGACGACGGCAGCCGCGAGGAGATCATGGGCCTGCGCCATCGCGAGCACCCCGTCCAGGGCGTGCAGTTCCACCCGGAGTCGATCCTCAGCCAGCACGGACACGCGCTGCTGAAGAACTTCCTCGACGCCTGAGGCCGCCGCCGGCCACCGCGCCGCGCGCCGCTCCCGGCATCCCCCCATCGCCGACAGAAGCCAGTTCCCGACATGCCCATCACCCCCCAGGAAGCCCTGCAGCGCACCATCGAACACCGCGAGATCTTCGAGGACGAAATGTTCGACCTCATGCGCCAGATGATGCGTGGCGAAGTCTCGCCGCTGATGACCGCGGCGATCATCATCGGACTGCGGGTGAAGAAGGAGACGGTGGGCGAGATCACCGGCGCGGCCCGCGCGATGCGCGAGCTGGCGCGCAGGGTGGAAGTGGCCGATCGCACGCACCTGGTCGACATCGTCGGCACCGGCGGCGACGGCGCCAACACCTTCAACATTTCCACGGCCTCGAGCTTCGTGATCGCGGCCGCCGGCGGGCGTGTGGCAAAGCACGGCGGACGCAGCGTGTCGTCCACGTCCGGCAGCGCCGATGCGTACGAAGCGCTGGGCGCAACGATCGAGCTGCCGCCCGGGGCCGTGGCCGAATCGATCGCGCGCACCGGCATCGGCTTCATGTACGCGCCGGCCTACCACCCGGCGATGAAGGTGGTCGCGCCGGTGCGCCGTGAGATGGGCGTGCGCACGCTGTTCAACA
Organism: Luteimonas sp. A537; assembly: GCF_054052065.1. Classification (NCBI taxonomy): domain Bacteria; kingdom Pseudomonadati; phylum Pseudomonadota; class Gammaproteobacteria; order Lysobacterales; family Lysobacteraceae; genus Luteimonas; species Luteimonas renzhihongae. Next base: position 596,327 of record NZ_JBSVRH010000001.1, on the reverse strand, counting down.
TCCTCGGGCCGCTGACCAACCCGGCCGATGCGCCGGCGATCCTGATGGGCGTGTTCCATCCCGACCTGGTCGGCATACAGGTGCGCGTGCTTCAGGAGCTGGGCGCCGAACGCGCGCTGGTGGTCTGGGGCCGCGACGGCATGGACGAGATCTCGCTGGGCGCCGGCACCCTGGTCGGCGAGCTGCGCGACGGCAAGGTGCGCGAGTACGAAGTCCATCCGGAGGACTTCGGCATCCCGATGGCGGCCAGCCGCAACCTGAAGGTCGATGGCGCGGAAGAGTCCAAGGCCATGGTGCTGGAGGCGATCAGCGACGCCGACGGCCTGCCGGGGCGGATCGTGTCGCTCAACGCCGGCGCGGCGCTGTACGTCGCGGGCGTGGCGGATTCGATCGCCGCCGGCGTGGAGCTGGCGCGCGCGACCATCGCTTCGGGCGCGGCGAAGGCGAAGCTCGACCAATTCGTCGCCGCCACGCGCGAGCTGGCGGCCGATACGATCGCGGCCATGGCCGCTCCCGCAGCGGCTTCCACAGCCGCTCCCACGGGGGCTCCGGGCGCTTCTTTGGGAGCGGCTACAGCCGCGATCGATACCAGCGGGCGAGCTGCAGGGGACGAGGCATGAGCACGACCCAGGCGCCGGACGTACTCGCACGCATCCTTGCGCGCAAGGTCGAAGAGGTCGCCGAGCGCAACCTGCGCGTGTCGCCGGCCGAGATCTTCACGCGCCTGGCCGATGCGCCGCCGGTGCGCGGCTTCGCGGCCGCGCTCGAAGCGAAGATCGCCGCCGGGCACGCCGCGGTGATCGCCGAGGTCAAGAAGGCCAGCCCGTCGAAGGGCGTAATCCGCGAGGACTTCGATCCCGCCGCGATCGCGCGCAGCTACGAAGCCGGCGGCGCGGCCTGCCTCTCGGTGCTCACCGACGTCGACTTCTTCCAGGGCGCCGACGACTACCTGCTGCAGGCGCGCGACGCGTGCTCGCTGCCGGTGCTGCGCAAGGATTTCATCGTCGACGGCTACCAGGTCGACGAAGCCCGCGTGCTGGGCGCCGACTGCGTGCTGCTGATCCTGGCCGGCCTGGACGATGCGCGCCTGCACGACCTCTGCGTGCAGGCGCTGGAGCTGGGCATGGACGTGCTGGCCGAGGTGCACGATGCCGACGAGTTCGAGCGCGCCCTGCGTCTGCCGGCGGTCGACGGCCGTGCGCCGCTGCTGGGCATCAACAACCGCGACCTGCGCAGCTTCGAAGTCTCGCTGGACACGACGCTGGCGCTGAAGGCGCGGGCGCCGCAGGGCCGCCGCCTGGTGACCGAGAGCGGGGTCATGACCGCGGCCGACGTCGCGCTGCTGCGTGGCGCTGGCGTCGATGCCTTCCTGGTCGGCGAAGCCTTCATGCGCGCCCCCGACCCGGGCGACGCGCTGCGCGGGATGTTCGGCACGTGAGCGGCGCTCCCATCGCGGCCATGGCCGCTCCCACCAAGGCAGGTCGCGATGTTCCTGTGGGAGCCGCTACAGCGGCGAATCCCGGCGAAGCGCGCCGCTACGCGCCCCCGCGCGACGACGCCCCCCTGATCGTCTTCGACTTCGACCACACGCTCTACGACGGCGACTCCGGCAGCCACCTGTTCGCCTGGCTGATCAAGCGCACCTGGTGGCGCCGGCTGCTGGCGCTGCTGCTGGCGCCGGTGTTCGGCCCGATGGTGGCCTTCCTGCCGACGCGGCGCATGGGCATCTCCGGCTTCGTCTGGGCCGGCACCGTCGGCTTCCACCGCGTGCCTGAACTCGATGCGCTGATCGATGCCTACGTTGCCAACCACGTCGAGGACATCCGCGGCCGCCTGCTGCCGGTGGCGCTTGAGGTCTTCCACGCCCACCGCGAACGGGGCGACCGCGTGGTGGTGGCGACCGGCGCGCCGCCGGAGCTGGCGCGCGCGATCCTGTCCTTCGTCGCCCACGAGGACGTACCGGTGGTCGGCACCCTGGCCGGCCCGCGCTTCGGCGCCGTGGTCGCCGCGCGCCACTGCCACAACGAAGAGAAGATGCGGATGCTGCGCGAGCTCGGCTGGGGCGACATCGACGCCGCCTATTCCGACTCCTGGGCCGACCTGCCGCTGCTGCTCGGCGCGCGCCGGCCGGTGGTCGTGAATCCGAAGCAGGGCTCGATCGAACGCTTCCGCCGCGCGCTGCCGCCGGGCACGCCGATCCTCAACTGGGGCTGCCCGGGCCGCGGCGGCGAACCGGTTGCGGTCGGCGTCGGTGCGGACGGAACGCTGCCGGCCGACCGCGCTTGAAGCCGCGCTGAGGCCCGGCTCCCCGGGGCCGCACCAACGCCCTCCCTGGGGCCTGCGCCAATGCCCGTCCATGGTGGGTCCTGCTCCTGCGGGGGGGGGCGATTGGCGGGGGCTTCAGCCGGCCAGGGCCCGCCAGATCTGGAAGCCCGAGATCGCCAGCACCAGGCCGCCCACTGCGAACAGCACGATCCGCTCGCGCACGTGGCGCACCATCAGCGCCGCCAGCGGCGCCGCGATCACCCCGCCCAGCAGCAGGCCCAGGATCACCTGCCAGTGCTCGAGTCCGATCGAGAACAGGAAAGTGATCGAGATCGCCAGCGTGACCGCGAACTCGGCCGCGCTGACCGTGCCGATGCTGGTCCTCGCTTCGCCGCCGTGGGCGAGCAGGGTGGAGGTGGCCATGGGTCCCCAGCCGCCGCCGCCGATGGCATCCAGCAGTCCCGAGACGAAGCCGAGCACCCCCACGCGCTTCACCTCGCCCCGCGGCAGCCGGCGCCCGGCCGCGCGCAGCAGGATCAGAAGGGCGAGCACCAGCAGGTAGCCATGGATCCAGGGGCGGATGGCCTCGCCATCGACGTGGCTGAGCACCGTGGCGCCGATGACGCCGCCGACCACGCCCGGCACCGCCAGGCGCAGCATCAGCCTGCGGTCGACGTTGCCAAGCAGTCCGTGCGCGGCACCGGAGACGCCGCTGGTGAACACCTCGGCGGTGTGCACGCTGGCGCTCACCGCCGCCGGCGGCATGCCCATCGCCAGCAGGATCGAAGAGGACACCAGGCCGTAGGCCATGCCCAGCGCGCCGTCGACCAGCTGCGCGCACAGGCCGATCGCCACGAACAGGAGGAAGGGGCTGTCCAGCAGGTCCATGCGGGTTGTCCAGGCGCGCCGCGCCGACGGGAGGCGCGCAGGTTAGCCAGCCGGGCGTGACGGCGCCTTGTCGTGGATCAGGGTCGGGCCGTGGCCCGGATCAGGCGTCGCCCAGGCGCTTGATGAAGCGCAGGGTGCCGTCGCTGAAGCCGCAGGCCCTGTAGAAGGCGTGGGCGTCGGTGCGCTGCGAGCCGCTGGCCAGTTCGACCCGCGCGGCGCCGGCGGCACGCGCGCGGCGTTCGGCTTCGCGCAACAGCTGGCGGCCGAGTCCGCGGCCCTGCGCATCGGGCGAGACCACCAGCGCAGTGATCCGGCACGTGGTCGTGTCCAGCGGCAGGTAGTACATGAAGTCCAGCGCGATCAGTCCGGTGACCATGCCGCCGCAGCGCGCCACCACCAGGGCCTGGCGGTCGTCGCCGCTGATCACGGCGATCCGGCGCGCGGCATCCGCGGTGTCGCAGGGATAGCCGAGCGCGCAGAGCAGGGCGGCGACATCGTCCGCGTCGATCGACGACGCGCTGCGCAGGTCGGCGTCCGGAAGCACCCCGCGGGGCTCGAACGCGACCATCCGGGCTCAGCGGGTGCCGAACAGCACGATGGTCTTGCCGCGCGCGTGCAGCTTGCCGTCGATCTGCAGTTTCTTGAGCACGCGTCCGGCCATCTCGCGCGAGCAGCCGACCAGGCGCGCCAGTTCCTGGCGCGAGACCCGAAGCTGGGTGCCGTCGGGATGGCTCATGGCCTCCGGCTCCCGGGTCAGGTCGTGCAGGGTGCGGGTGATGCGGTCGGTGACGTCGAGGAAGGCCAGGCGACCGGCCTTGCGGCTGGTGTCGAGCAGTCGCCGCGAGAGCTGGGCCCCGATCGAATACACGATCTGCGTGGCGTCACCCGACAGCGAGCCGTCGAACAGCTGGTACAGGCGCTCGTAGCTGATCTCGGCCAGCTCGGTCTGCACCCGCGTGCGCAGGATCACCTCGCGGACGTCGGACTCGATGAACAGTCCCATCTCGCCCACGAACTCGCCGGGGCCGAAGTAGCCCAGGATCAGTTCGCGGCCGTCGTCCTCCTCGGTGATGATGCTGACCGAACCGCTGACCACGTAGTACATGGTCCCGGCCTGGTCGCCCGGGCGGAAGACCTCGGTGCGGGGCGGGTAGCGACGACGATGGCAGTGCGCGAGGAAGCGCTCGATCGTCGCCGGTGAGGGCATGAGTGGATGCAGGGGGCGTTTGACGATGCTGATTATGGCCACAGGGCTGATAGTCATGAAGAAGTTAAACGGGGGATGAAGCAAGAGTAGGCCGTCAGGCCGCATCCGGCAAACCGTTGATCCCCCGTAGGCCGACTCAAGCCGTTGCCGGTCGCAGCCGCGGCTCCTTTGCCGCATACTCGCGGACTTTCCGCCCGAACCGGGGTCCGCACGACGTGGTCAAACCGCTGCCTCGCTTGAAGCTTCAGGGATTCAACAACCTCACCAAGGCCCTGAGCTTCAACATCTACGACGTGAGCTACGCCGTCTCCAAGGACGAGCGCCAGCGCTACATCGAGTACATCGACGAGGAGTACAACGCCGACCGGCTGACGCAGATCCTTACTGACGTCGCCGAGATCATCGGTGCCAACATCCTCAACATCGCGCGCCAGGACTACGATCCGCAGGGTGCGTCGGTGACGATCCTGATCTCGGAAGAACCGGTGATCGACAAGGCGGACGCGAAGGGCGTGATCTCCGACGCCGTGGTCGCGCACCTGGACAAGAGCCACATCACCGTCCACACCTATCCCGAGACCCACCCGCAGGAGGGCATCGCGACCTTCCGCGCCGACATCGACGTGGCCACCTGCGGCGTGATCTCGCCGCTGAAGGCGCTGAACTACCTGATCGAGAGCTTCGAGTCGGACATCGTGATCGCCGACTACCGCGTGCGCGGCTTCACCCGCGACATCAAGGGCAAGAAGCACTTCATCGACCACAAGATCAATTCGATCCAGGACTTCCTGGCCAAGAACATCAAGGCCCGCTACGAGATGTTCGACGTCAACGTCTACCAGGAAAACATCTTCCACACCAAGATGCACCTGAAGGACTTCGACCTCGACCAGTACCTGTTCGAGGAGAAGGCGCGGAACCTGTCGTTCAAGGAGCGGATGAAGATCGAAACGCTGCTCAAGCGCGAGATCGAGGAGCTGTTCCACGGGCGCAACCTGGTGGTGTGAACGTTCCTGGCATCGGGCGCCGCCGGTTACGCGGCGTTCGACACGGCGCTGGCAGGATGCAGCGACGATTCAACAGTGCGGGACGACCCGCACGCGGGGCCTGGTCCCGCGCACGAAGACCGACGGCGGTCCGGGGCGAAGGCTCCGGGCCGTTTTTCATTGCATCTACCGAGGAAACGCCCCCATGGCATGGATCTACCTGTTGCTCGCCGGCCTGTTCGAGATCGGCTTCGCGATCGGACTCAAGTACACCGAGGGCTTTACCCGCCTGTGGCCCAGCGTGTGGACGGTCGCCACCGCGGCGATCAGCCTGTGGCTGCTGACCCAGGCGCTGAAGGTGATCCCGGTGGGGACCGCCTACGCGACCTGGACCGGTATCGGCGCGGTCGGCGTCGCGACCATCGGCATCCTGGCGCTGGGCGAGAGCGCTTCGCCGGCGCGCCTGGCGTGCATCGGGTTGATCGTTGCCGGCGTGATCGGCCTGAAGCTGGTTTCAGCCTAGAGGCGGTAGGCCACGGTCTTCATGAGCTTCGAGGCAGCCGCCATCAGCGTCGGGATCGGCTGTGGCAGCACCCGGGCGCCGGCGGCCTCGGCGTTGTCGGCGTGGCGGGCCTCGTCGGCCTTCATGGTCTCGAGGATGGCGCGGCTGCGCAGGTCGGCGCCGGGCAGCGTCTGCAGGTGCTCTTCGAGGTGGGCTTCGACCTGGCGTTCGGTTTCGACCACGAAGCCGAGGTTCCAACCGTCACCGCGCAGCCCGGCCAGCAGGCCGATGGTGTAGCTGCCGGCATACCAGAGCGGATTGAAGATGCTCGGCCGGCTGTCCAGTTCGCGCAGGCGGTCGTCGCACCAGGCCAGGTGGTCGGTCTCTTCCTGTGCCGCCTCCAGCAGGTGCGCCCGGGTGGCCGGATCGCGCGCGACGGTGGCCTGGCCGACATACAGCGCCTGCGCGCAGACCTCGCCGACGTGGTTGATGCGCATGAGCCCGGCGGCGTGGCGGCGTTCGGCGGCGTCCAGCTCGACCTCGGGCTCGTCGGCGCCGGGGTTCGGACGTTCGGCACGCGGCCGGCCGGCCACGGTCTCGAGGGCGTTCTGGACATCCGCCAGCAGGCGGTCGATCGGGGACAGGGTGCGGGTGGTCATGCCTTCATTGTGCGCCGGCGCGCCGGAGTGGGCCACATGGCAAGCCGGCAACTTGCGGCGAGCCCGCGTGGCCGGTACAATTCCGCCTCTTGCGTTCCCTGAACGTGAAAACGCGTGGCGAAGTTCCGCAGGCGATGGCCCGCGCAACCACCCCGACCAGTCACCCCTGAGAGTTCCCGATGAAAACCTTTACCGCCAAGAACGAGACCGTCCAGCGCGACTGGTACGTGGTCGACGCCGCCGGCAAGACCCTCGGTCGCCTGAGCACCGAGATCGCGCGTCGCCTCCGTGGCAAGCACAAGCCCGTCTACACCCCTCACGTCGACACCGGCGATTACATCGTCGTGATCAACGCCGAGAAGATCCACGTCACCGGCAACAAGCTCGCCGACAAGATGTACTACCGCTTCACCGGGTACATCGGCAACCTGAAGTCCGAGACCCTCGGGCAGGCGCTCGAGCGCCACCCGGAGCGCGTCATCGAGCATTCGGTCAAGGGCATGCTCCCGAAGAACACCCTGGGCCGCGCGATGTACCGCAAGCTCAAGGTCTACAAGGGTTCCGAGCACCCGCACGCCGCCCAGCAGCCGCAAGTCCTGGATATCTAAGTCATGGCAATCACCCAGAATTACGGCACCGGCCGTCGCAAGTCCTCCACCGCCCGCGTGTTCCTGCGCCGCGGTACCGGCACCATCACCGTCAACGCCCGTCCGCTGGACGAGTTCTTCGGTCGCGAGACTGCGCGCATGATCGTGCGCCAGCCGCTCGAACTCACGAAGAACACCGAGAGCTTCGACATCTACGTGACGACCCACGGCGGCGGCACCACCGGCCAGGCCGGCGCCATCCGCCTGGGCATCGCCCGCGCGCTGGTGGAATACGACGAGACCCTGAAGACCGAGCTGCGCAAGGCCGGCTTCATGACCCGCGACGCCCGCGAAGTCGAGCGCAAGAAGGTCGGCCTGCACAAGGCACGCCGCGCCACGCAGTTCTCGAAGCGCTGATCGCTGTATTCAGGATCGCTTCGCGCGATCCTGCGTTACAATTTCCGCATAGCCCCGTCGCCAAGCGGTAAGGCACCTGACTCTGACTCAGGCATTCGGAGGTTCGAATCCTTCCGGGGCTGCCACATCGCAACAAGCCCTGAAGCCCGCCTCGCGCGGGCTTCGTGCTTTCCGGGCCCGGCGCCTGACGGTGGCGTCGGACCGGTCGTCCGCGAACCGTCGAGGGCATCGCCATGGGCGTCATCTTTCCGCCGCCGTATACGCCCCAGGGCCGTGAATCGCAGGCCCTGAGCGACGATGGCTACGCGGTGCTGCCGCCGGCCGCGGTGGCGGCGGTCACCGGGCTCTCGATGGAGGCGGTCGCCGGCCTGGGCGTGGGCTGGGGCGCACTTCCTCCCGACGAGTACCTGCGCGACGGCGGCCGCTATCGCAGTCGCCGGCATTCGTGTTTCGTGGTCGATGGCGGCGAAGCGCGCATGGCGCCGCACCGCGCGCACTGGCAGTCGCTGGATTACAACGCCCTGCACGGCGGCATGGAGCGCATGTACCAGCCGCTGTCGCCGGAGCTGGTGTCGCAGCCGGCATGGGCGCGGCTGCTTGGCGCGCTGGGCGTGCTGTGCAGCGGGGTACGCGACGCCGGTCCCTGGCACGTCGAAGCCCACCAGTTCCGCATCGACACCAGTGACGGCATCGGCCGCCCGACCCCGGAAGGCGCGCACCGCGACGGCGTCGACTTCGTCGCCGTGTTCATGGTCGGCCGCGAGGGCATCAAGGGCGGCGAGACCCGCGTCTTCGATGCGGCAGGTCCTGACGGCCACCGCTTCACCCTCGAAGCCCCCTGGTCGCTGCTGCTGATGGACGACACCCGCGTCATCCACGAATCCACGCCCATCCAGCCCCTGTCGCCAGACGGCCATGGGCATCGGGACACCCTGGTCCTGACCTATCGGGCCGGGGCGTTCCAAGGTGAGGATTAAGAGCTTTTTTGCCACGGATTTACGCGGATAAGCGCGGATAGGGCAAAAGCCGCATCAACGGTATCAAGGCATCCCGACATTGCGCGGACGTGCCGCAAGCCTCCACGGACTTTCGCTCTGTCAGTGGATGGACCTTTTTTGCTCTATCCGCGCTTATCCGCGTAAATCCGTGGCAAAAAATGCTTTCGCAACCGTCCCGCCGTCGCCCCGCTACAATCCGGGGGTTGAGACTTTCTGCGGAGTGGCAATGAAGCTGGGTTCTTTGAAAGAGGGCGGCCGCGACGGCACGCTGGTGGTGGTGTCGCGCGATCTGTCGCGCGCCGTGCGTGCGACCGGGATCGCGTCGACGCTGCAGCAGGCGCTGGAAGACTGGTCTAACACGGCACCGCGCCTGGTCGCGCTTGCCGCGGCGCTCGATGCCGACAGCGCCGACGGCAGCTTCGACCTCGAGCCCGCGCAGCTGGCGGCACCGCTGCCGCGCGCCTACGAGTTCCTCGACGGCAGTGCCTACCTGCCGCACGTGGCCCGCGTTCGCCGCGCCCGCGGCGCCGAGGTGCCGGAAAGCTTCTACACCGACCCGCTGATGTACCAGGCCACCAGCGCCGGTTTCCTCGGGCCGCGCGACCCGGTGCGCGTGACCAGCGAAGAGCACGGCATCGACCTCGAGGCCGAGATCGTGGTCATCACCGACGACGTGCCGATGGCGGTCACGGCCGAGCAGGCCGCCGGCCACATCCAGCTCATCGGTCTGGTCAACGACGTCAGCCTGCGCAACCTGATTCCCGGAGAACTCGCCAAGGGCTTCGGCTTCCTGCAGTCCAAGCCGCGCTCGGCGCTGTCGCCGGTGTTCGTGACCCCCGACGAGCTGGGCGACGCCTGGCGCGGCAGCAAGCTGCACCGGCCGCTGGTCACCCACGTCAACGGCGAGTGGTTCGGTGCGCCCGAGGCGGGCGTGGACATGCAGTTCGACTTCGCCCAGCTGGTCGCGCATGCGGCGCGGACGCGGCCGCTTTCCGCCGGAACCATCGTTGGTTCAGGGACGATCGCAAACGAAGACACTTCGCTGGGTGCCTCGTGCTTCGCCGAACGGCGAACCGTCGAGGCCCTCGAGCACGGCGCACCCCGGACGCCCTTCATGTCGTTTGGCGACCTGGTACGGATCGAGATGCTCGATGGCGAGGGCGCTTCGATCTTTGGCGCCATCGAACAGCGCATCGAGCACCAAGCCGCCCCCTGAGGCAAAAGGCGGACCGCGCCGCGCGCCGGGCGTGCAGATCCGGCTGGGCCGGGACGGGTGGGGCGGGGACTGGTCAAGGGGAGAGCATGGCGGCCGAGAGCGAAGTGGCGATGGGCGGGAACGGCAACGGCAACGGGGCGCTGTGCCTGCACTCGTACTGGCGTTCAAGCGCGGCCTACCGCGTGCGCATCGGCCTCAACCTCAAGGGCCTGAAGTACGACACCGTCCCCGTGCACCTGGTGCGCGGCGGCGGCGAACAGCATGGCGCCGACTTTGCCGCGCTCAATCCCCAGGAGCTGGTGCCGGTGCTCCAGCATGGCCAGCGCAACCTGCGCCAGTCGCTGGCGATCATCGAGTACCTCGACGAAATGTGGCCGGAGCCGCCGCTGCTGCCGGCCACTGCGCGCGACCGCGCACGGGTGCGGGCGCTGGCACAGGTGGTGGCCAGCGACATCCATCCGCTCAACAACCTGCGCGTGCTGCAGTACCTCGAACACGATTGGGGCGTGCCCCAGCCCGAGCGCGAGGTCTGGGTGAAGCATTGGATCGACAAGGGCTTCCGCGCGCTGGAGGCATTGCTGGCGGACAACCCGTCCACCGGTGAGTTCTGCGACGGCAACCAGCCGACCATCGCCGACTGCTGCCTGGTGCCGCAGGTCTACAACGCGAGGCGCTTCGGCATCGACATGGCCGCGTATCCCATCATCGACCGCATCGAACGACACTGCCTGGCGCTGCCGGCCTTCGACGCCGCGCGCCCGGAGCGCCAGCCCGACGCACCAGTGACGTAAGTCCGCCTTCGTGGGAGCCGCTATAGCGGCGATTCGCGGCCATGGCCGCTCCCACGGGTGGGCGCGCAACGCGCGTCAGTGCGACTGCCCGCTGTCGAAGATCTCGGCGTAGGGGTCGTGCTCGCCGTCACCGCCTTCGGACAGGCGGAACTTGAGGTCCAGGCCGTCGCGCGAGTCGGCGGCGCGCAGCGCGGTCTCGCGCTCGATCCGGCCGTCCTTGTACAGGCGGAACAGGCACTGGTCGAAGGATTCGATGCCTTCCTCCAGCGACTCTTCCATGGCCTGCTTGACCTCGTGCACCTGGCCGCGTCGCAGCAGGTCGCGGATCATTGGTGTGTTGATCAGGACCTCGGTCGCCGGCATCCGGCGGCCGTCGATGCCCACCACCAGGCGCTGGCTGACTACCGCCTTGAGGTTGAGCGACAGGTTCATCAGCACGTTCTTGTGCGCGGCCTCGGGGAAGAAGTTGAGGATGCGCTCGATGGTCTGGTCGGCGTTGTTGGAGTGCAGCGTCGCCAGGCACAGGTGGCCGGTCTCGGCGAAGGCGATCGCCGCCTCCATCGTGGTCGCGTCCAGGATCTCGCCGATCAGGATGACGTCGGGCGCCTCGCGCATCGCGTTCTTCAGCGCGTTGTGGAAGGCGTGGGTATCCAGGCCGACCTCGCGCTGGTTGACGATCGACTTCTTGTGCCGGTGCAGGTATTCGATCGGATCCTCGATGGTGAGGATGTGGCCCGCGGTGGTGGTGTTGCGATGGTCGATCATCGACGCCAGCGTGGTCGACTTGCCGGAGCCGGTGGAGCCGACGATCAGCACCAGCCCGCGCGGGGCCATGATGATCTCCTTCAGGACCTGTGGCAGCTGCAGCTCTTCGATCGAGGGGATCACGCTGCGGATCGCGCGGATCACCATGCCGACTTCGCCGCGCTGCTTGAACACGTTCACGCGGAAGCGGCCGGAATCGGCCAGCGACAGCGCCATGTTCAGCTCCAGGTCGCGCTCGAACTGCGGCACCTGGCCCTCGTCCATCAGCGAGTACGCGATCTTCTTGACCATGCCGGGGGGCAGGCCGGTATTGCCGAGGGGATAGAGCTTGCCCTCGACCTTGATGTACACCGGCGCACCGGTGGTCAGGAACATGTCGGAGGCGTTCTTCTCCGTCATCAGCTTCAGGAAGTAGCCGATGTCCATCGTGGGATTCCCCTATCGCGCCGCACCGGATGTTTGCGATCCGGGCGGATGCTGTTGACAATGGCCGTGCGTCCCCTTTCCCCGCGGCGGCCCCCTTATGCGCACAAGCTTCGCACACTTCCAAATGCGCCTGCATGGCGCGTGTCTCGTTCTCGCAGTCGCGCTTGCCGGCTGCGCCACCCTGCCGGCGCCCACTGCCGAGCTTTCGGCCGCCCAGCAGGCAGTGGCGCGAGCCGATGCGGCCGACGCCCAGCAGTACGCCCCGCAGGACCTGGACCGGGCCCGCACCGCCCTGAGCCGGGCCCAGGCGGCCATGACCGCCGGCAAGGAGCGCGACGCCCGCGCCCTGGCCGGGCTGTCGGAGGCCTCGGCCGACCTCGCCAGCGCGCGCAGCGCACAGGCACAGGTCGATGCCACCCTGGCCCAGCGCCGCGCCGAGGTCGCTTCGCTGCGCCGGAGCCTGGGCATGGAGGACCAGCGATGAACCGCTCCGTCCTTGCCGCGGCGCTTGCGGCCCTGCTGCTTCTTCCCGGCGCGGCCCTGGCCCAGCAGTCCCGCCCGGCTGCCACCGACGACGCGGGCGCTGCGCTCGCGGCCCGCCTGCTGGCACTCGACGCCGATCCCGATCGCCGTTCGCTGGCCGCCTACGAGCGCTTGCGCGCGCGCCAGGCCGTCGATGCGCTGGCCGCCACGCGCGGGGCGCAGGCACGGAAGGACGCGCAGCACGTAGCCGAGTGGCGCATCGAGATCGCGGAGATCGCCGCCGCGACCGAACTGTCCCGGCGCGAGGTGGAGCGCCTGGACCGCGAGCGCAGCGAGCTCCTGGTCGAGGCCAGCCGCCAGGACGCCGCGCGCGCGCGCGCCGAGGCCGAGCGCCTGCGCATCCAGGCGCAGATCCAGGCCGAAGAGGCCGAGCGGCTGCGGCTGGAGGCGGAGATCGAATCCGGCGCCCGCCAGCGTGCCGAAGGCGTCCTGGACGACGTCGCCAGCACGCAGGCCGCGCGCCTGCGGGCGGCCCGCGAGCGCGAGGCCGAGCTCAAGCGCCAGGAAGCCGAGCTGTTGAAGTCCCTCGAAGACCCGCGCTGAAGGCAGCCGCGGGCCGCTCCCGGGCAGCGCCGGAGGCCATTCCGGCGACCTTCCTGAACCTTCCCCGGACCCCGTCCGGAGGGCGCGGCCGGCACCCTTGCCGGCCCTGCCGGGGAAGAGTAGGGTCGAGTCGAGAGGCTGGTTCCGCCACGCGGCACCGCCTCGCTGAAGGGACGGCATCGTGACGGACAGCAGCGGCTCCAATGGGAACGTCGCCGCGGGCAAGCTCCCGCGGAAGTTCCCGAGGGGCCGTGTCCGTGTCCTGCCACCGCCGTTCCACTCGACACGCCCCGTGCCTCCAGGCCCGGGGCGTTTTTGCATGCCCGCGCGGCACGCATGCGCGGGCCAGGCTGAAGGAGGTCTCCATGTTCGAAGGGCAACCCCAGACGGAACTCGACGCGCTGTTCAGCAAGAATCCCGAGTTCAGGCGCCTGTACCACCACCACAAGGAACTCGACAAGAAGGTGCTGGACGCCGAACTCGGCGTGCTGCCGATCGACGACACCACGCTGTCGCAGATGAAGCGCGAGAAGCTTGCGGCCAAGGATCGCCTCTCCACGATGTACCAGGCGCTCGACCACTGATCGCTGAATCCCCCACGTAAAGATCGAAAGCTGTCGCGGGCGGCGGCGCCCATCCTCGTCGGTCGCCGCCGCCCGCATTCGCGGCCCGCCACAGGCCCCATGCGGCCCACGCGCTTCCGCGCGCGATGCGATAATCGGCGCCCCGTCTCGCACTGACAGGTCGCCCGACATGCCGATCCACGAATCCGTCCTCGGACTCATCGCCGATACGCCCATCGTCAAGGCACAGCGCCTGGACGCCGGCAGCTGCGAGCTCTATTTCAAGCTCGAAAGCCAGAATCCCGGCGGTTCGATCAAGGACCGCATCGGCATGAGCATGATCGAGGCCGCCGAGAAGCGCGGCGACATCAAGCCCGGCGACACCCTGGTCGAGGGCACCGCCGGCAATACCGGCATCGGCCTGGCGCTGGTGGCGCAGCAGAAGGGCTACAAGCTGGTGCTGGTGGTGCCTGACAAGATGAGCCGGGAGAAGATCTTCAACCTCAAGGCCATGGGCGCCGAGGTCGTGCTGACCCGCTCGGACGTCGCCAAGGGCCACCCGGACTACTACCAGGACCTGGCCCAGCGCATCGCCAGCGAAACCCCGGGCGCCTATTTCATCAACCAGTTCGGCAATCCGGACAATCCGGCCGCGCACGAGTTCGGCACCGGGCCGGAGCTCCTGCGGCAGATGGCCGAGGTCGGTGGTGTCGATGCCGTGGTCTTCGGCTGCGGAAGCTCAGGGACGATGAGTGGCCTGTCGCGCTGCTTCGCGGAGCATGCGCCTGGAGTCGAGATGATCCTTGCCGATCCGGTGGGCTCGATCCTGACCGAATACATCAACGAGGGCACCCTGTCCGAAAAGTCGGGCAGCTGGATGGTCGAGGGCATCGGCGAGGACTTTCTGCCGACCATCTCCGACTTCAGCCGGGTGAAGAAGGCCTACGCGATCAGCGACAAGGAAAGCTTCCTGGCCGGACGCGAGCTGCTGGCGACCGAGGGCATCCTCGGCGGCTCGTCCACCGGCACCCTGCTGGCCGCGGCGCTGAAGTACTGCCGCGAGCAGACGGAGCCGAAAAAGGTGCTGGTGTTCGTCTGCGACACCGGCAACAAGTACCTGTCGAAGATGTACAACGACTACTGGATGCTCGACAACGGCTTCATCGAGCGCGAGCAGCACGGTGACCTGCGCGACCTGATCCTGCGGCCCTACAGCCAGAAGGACACGGTCGTGGTGGGCCCGAACGACCTCCTGGTCACCGCCTACCAGCGCATGAAGCTGTACGAGATCTCGCAGCTGCCGGTGATGGACGGCGAACGCCTGGCGGGCATCCTCGACGAGTCCGACGTGCTGTTGCACGTCTATGGCGACGAGGCACGCTTCCGCGACCCGGTGTCGACCGCCATGGTCAGCAAGCTCGAGGTCCTGGACGTGAAGTCGCCGGTCGAGGCCCTGCTGCCGGTGTTCGATGCCGGCAAGGTGGCGATCGTGACCGATGGCGACCGGTTCCTCGGCCTCATCACCCGGATCGACCTGCTGAACTGGCTGCGGAGGCGCGCCGGCTGAGGGCGCGGGGAGTCAGCCCCGACTCAGCTCCAGACCGGGTTCCGCGCGCCCGGATGATACAATTGGCGGTCTTTTCCAGCGGAAATGCCGGCATGCAGGACGACCACGACCAGACGGGCGCAGACCTCGCCAAATGGGGCCACGGCACCCGGGCGATCCATGCCGGGCAGTCGCCGGATCCGTCCACCGGCGCGGTGATGGTCCCGATCTACGCCACCTCAACGTATGCCCAATCCAGCCCCGGCGTCCACCAGGGCTTCGAATATTCCCGCACCCATAATCCGACCCGCTTCGCCTACGAGCGCTGCGTGGCCGGGCTTGAGGGCGGTAGCCGCGGGTTCGCGTTCGCATCCGGACTGGCGGCGTCCTCCACCGTGCTGGAGCTGCTGGACAGCGGCGACCACGTGATCGCCATGGACGACCTTTACGGCGGCAGCTACCGCCTGTTCGAAGGCGTGCGCCGGCGCAGCGCGGGGCTGGACTTCAGCTTCGTCGACCTCACCGATCCGGCCGCGTTCGAGGCCGCGATCACGCCGAAGACGCGCATGGTCTGGGTCGAGACCCCGACCAACCCGATGCTCAAGATCGTCGACCTGCAGGCGATCTCCGCGATCGCCCGCAAACGCGGCCTGCTGATGGTGGTCGACAACACCTTCGCCTCGCCGATCCTGCAGCGCCCGCTCGAGCACGGCGCCGACCTGGTGCTGCACTCGGCCACCAAGTACCTCAACGGCCACTCCGACATGGTCGGGGGCATGGTCGTCGTTGGCGACAACGCCGAACTGGCCGAGAAGCTGGCCTACCTGCAGAACTCGGTGGGCGCGGTGCAGGGGCCGTTCGACAGCTTCCTGGCGCTGCGCGGCCTGAAGACGCTGCACCTGCGCATGCGCGCGCACTGCGACAACGCGCTGGCGCTGGCGGAATACCTGCAGGGCCATGCGGCGGTCGAAGCGGTGATCTACCCCGGCCTGGACTCGCATCCACAGCAGGCGCTGGCCGCGCGACAGATGGATGGCGGCGGCGGCATTGTTTCTGTGCGCATCAAGGGCGGGTTCGACGGCGCCAAGCGGGTGTGCGAGCGGCTGCAGCTGTTCACCCTGGCCGAATCGCTCGGTGGCGTGGAGAGCCTGGTCAACCATCCCGCGGTGATGACGCACGGCTCGGTCCCGGCCGAGCGCCGCGCGGCGCTGGGCATGGGCGACAATCTGCTGCGCTTCAGCGTGGGCGTCGAGACGCTCGAAGACCTGCGCCGCGACCTGGACGATGCGCTCGCATGAGGCAAACGCTCGGGCGCGGTGCGATCGAACTCCTGCTGGAGCCGATGCACCACCTTGAGGCCCTCCCCGCAAGCGGCGCCGCCCGGGCCTGGTCCGCGGTGGGCGTGGACCCACAGTTCCTGGTGAGCCACCGCGGCGGCGAACGCTTCCGCGCGGGCTGGTACCTGCTGGAACTCGACATCGAAGTCGCCGACGGCTACTTCGACAACCCCTGCTTCTATCCCGACTACGGCGCCGGCGCGGGCGATGGCAGCCGAATCAACTTCGCGCCCACGGTGCAGGGCGGCAAGCCGCTGCGCGCGGTGGTTCGCCTGGACCACGACGTGGTTTCGCTGCGCTTCGACCCGTCGACGGCGCCGTGCAGCTTCACCATCCATCGCGCGGCGCTGGTGCCGATGGGCACGTTCACCGCGGCGGCGCGCATGTGCGCGCGGCTGTGGGCGCGGCTCAGCCGCGACCGGTCGCTGTGGTCGTTCGCCGCGCGCGAGGCCTTCGACAGCTTCCGCCAGGGCGGCGTCGGCGGCTTCGGCGACTGGCTGTACCTGATGCACGAAGAGCGCGCGCGCGGCGGCGTGGTGTCGCTTGATTACGCCGCCTGGATCGAACGCTTCGACCGACTGTCGGATGCCGACCTGAACATGGTCCGGCAGCGCTGCGAGCGCCTGGCCCGGCGTCCGCTGGTCTCGGTCCTGGTGCCGGTCTACAACACGCCGGAGGACTACCTGCGCCGCTGCATCGAGAGCGTGCGCGCGCAGGTCTACCCGCATTGGGAGCTGTGTCTGGTCGACGATGCTTCGCCCGATCCACGGGTGGCCGAGGTGCTGGCCGGATACGCTTCGCTGGACCCGCGTATCCGCGTGATCCGCCGCGAGCGCAACGGCCATATCTCCGAAGCCTCCAACACCGCACTGGAAGCGGCCCGCGGCGAGTACGTGGCGCTGCTGGACCACGACGACGAGATCACCGCGCACGCGCTGTACCTGGTGGTGAAGGCGATCAACGAGCAGCCGGGGCTGAAGCTGCTCTATTCCGACGAAGACAAGCTCGACGCGAACGGGACGCGCTTCGACCCGTACTTCAAGCCCGACTGGAACCCCGAGCTGCTGCGGAGCCAGAACTACCTGTGCCACCTGGGGGTGTATGACGCATCGCTGGTGCGCGCCGTGGGCGGGTTCCGGCGCGGCTTCGAAGGCAGCCAGGACCACGACCTCGCCCTGCGCTGCGCGGCGCGCCTGTCGCCGGGCGAGATCGGCCACGTGCCGCACGTGCTGTACCACTGGCGGGCCATCGAAGGCTCAACCGCGCTTTCGGGCAGCGCCAAGGACTACACCGAAGACGCCGGCCGCAGGGCGATCGAGGACCACCTGGAGGACACCGGTGACCACGGCGCGCGCGTCGAAGCCGTCACCGGTGGCTACCGCGTGCACTACGCGGTGCCGTCCCCGGCGCCGCGCGTCAGCCTGGTGGTGCCCACCCGCGACCGCGTGGACCTGCTGCGCACCTGCATCGACAGCATCACCCGGCTGACCCGCTACCCGGACTACAACCTGCTGGTCGTGGACAACCAGTCCAGCGATCCGGAGACGCTGGAGTACCTGCGCGCGATCGACGGCAACGGCCTGGTCCGCGTGCTGCGCGACGAGTCGCCGTTCAACTACTCGCGCATCAACAACGCGGCGGTGCGCGCAAGCGACGGCGCCATCGTCGGCCTGGTCAACAATGACATCGAGGCGATCCACGCCGGCTGGCTGGAGGAGATGGTCGGCCATGCCGTGCGCCCGCGCACCGGCGCCGTGGGCGCGATGCTCTATTACCCCGACGACCGCATCCAGCACGCCGGCGTGGTCATCGGCCTGGGCGGCGTGGCCGGCCACGCCTACGTCGGGCTGCCGCGCGGTTACCCGGGGCAGCAGAACCGCGGCCTGCTCGCGCAGAACCTGACCGCGGTGACCGCGGCCTGCCTGCTGGTGCGGCGCGAGGTCTTCGACGAAGTCGGCGGGCTGGACGAATCGCTGGAGGTCGCGTTCAACGACGTCGATTTCTGCCTGCGCGTCGCCGAACGCGGCTACTACAACGTGTGGACGCCGTGGGCCGAGCTGTACCACCACGAATCGGCGTCGCGCGGCTACGAGGACAACCCCGAGAAGAAGGCGCGCTTCTCCCGCGAGGTGAACGCGATGGTCACGCGCTGGGGCAAGGCGCTGCGCTGGGATCCCGCCTACAACCCCAACCTGGGGCTGGAGGGCCACGATTTCCCGCTGGCGATCCCGCCGCGGCTGCCCCTGAAGCAGGCCCTGCGCGGCAGCGTGGCGGCCTGCGTCCGGCCGGATCCCGCGCTGCGCCGCGGCGTCGACATGTCGAGCATCCGCCAGGCGGGCGGCTGACATGGGCGCGGTGCGTCCTCTGCCGTGGCCACTGGCGCCGTTCGGCGCGTTCGGCCGATACCGCGACCTGACGAAGGAGCTCGTCCGGCGGGACATCCTCGGCCGCTACCGCGGCGCGAACTTCGGCATGCTGTGGTCGCTGATCGGGCCGCTGATGCTGCTTGCGATCTACACCATCGCCTTCGGCGAGATCCTGGGCAGCCGCTGGAACCAGGCTTCGGGCGACACGGCCGCGTTCGGCATCGTGCTGTTCCTCGGCATCATCGTCCACGGCTTCTTCGCCGAGTGCTTCTCGCGTTCGCCGCGGCTGATGATGGACAACGCCAACTACGTCAAGCGCGTGGTGTTCCCGCTGGACGTCCTCGCCTGGTCGGTGGTGCTGTCGGCGCTCTTCCACATGGTGATGAACCTGCTGGTGTTCGTGGTGCTGAACTGGCTGTTCTTCGGGCGGTTCTCGCCGACGCTGTGGCTGTTGCCGGCCGTGCTCGCGCCGCTGGTGCTGTTGACCGTTGCGACCTGCTGGCTGGTGTCCTCGCTCGGTGTGTACATCCGCGACATCAGCCAGGCGGTGCCGGTGGTGGTCACCGCGCTGCTCTTCCTGTCCTCGGCGATCGTGCCCGTCGACACGCTGCCGCCGAAGTATCAGTTCGTGTTCTCGCTCAACCCGCTGACCTTCTTCATCGACGAGGTCCGCGAAGTCGCCCTCTGGGGCCGCTACCCGGACTGGACCGGGCTGGCGGGCTACGCGCTTGGCAGCGTGGTGGCCGTCTACCTCGCCTACGCCTGGTTCCGCCTCACCAGCAAGGGGTTCGCCGATGTCCTCTGAGGTGGTGCTCCGCCTGCGCGGGATCGGGAAGTCGTTCCCCACCGTCGACAAGCCGTACAAACGCCTGGCCCAGGTGCTGCTGCCCGGTCTGGCCGCGGGCGGCGAGTTCCACGCCCTGCGCGACGTCGACCTGGAGGTCCGCCGCGGCGAAGCGATCGGCATCATCGGCCGCAACGGCTCGGGCAAGTCCACGCTGCTGCAGGTGATCGCCGGCATCCTGCAGCCGACCACCGGCAGCCTGGAGGTGTCGGCGCGGATCGCGGCGCTGCTCGAACTGGGCGCCGGCTTCAATCCCGAGTTCACGGGGCGCGAGAACATCCGCCTCAATGCCAGCCTGCTCGGCCTGGATGCGCGACAGATCGACCAGCGCATGGACTCGATCATTGGCTTCGCCGAGATCGGCGACCACGTCGACCAGCAGGTCAAGACCTTCTCCAGCGGCATGTTCGTCCGCCTGGCCTTCGCGGTCGCGGTGCATACCGATCCCGACGTGCTGATCGTGGACGAGGCGCTTTCGGTCGGCGACATCTACTTCCAGCGCAAATGCCACCGCCGGATCGAAGAGCTGCGCCAGCAGGGCTGCACCCTGCTGTTCGTGACGCACGCGATCGACTCGCTGCTCAGGCTGTGCGACCGCGGCGTGGTGATCGACGCCGGCCGGGTGCTGTACGACGGCGAGGTCGGCCAGGCGGTCAAGGAATACCTGCGGCTGGTCTTCGGCGACAACAGCGGCGGCGGTGGCGCGGACGGCGACCCCGCGCCCGTGCTGCGGGCGGAGCCTGACGGAGGCGATGGCGCCGCGGACAGTGGCGACGACGAACTGGCCGCCTTCCTGCGCGGCGGCGGCCAGGATCGCTTCGCCAGCCGCGCCGGCTACAACCGCGACGAAACCCGGGTCGGCACCGGCGAAGCGGTCACCTGCGACTACCTGGTCACCGGCAGCCACGGCCACGGGCCGATGGTGGCGGGACGCGAGCCGTTCACGGTGCGCGTGCGCTACCAGCTCCCGTCGGCGACCGACAACCTCGTGTTCGGCGTCCGCCTGTGCACCATCAGCGGCACGGTGCTGTACAGCTGCAACACCATGATGGCCACCGGCAACCTCTACCGGGCCGAAGCGGGCACGGTGGCCGTGGCCACGTTCGACATGCGCTGCTCGCTGCTGCGCGGGCACTATTTCCTGACGGTGGGCGTGTCGCGCTACGATCGGTCGAGCGACGAATACGTGGCGCTGGACCGTCGCATCGATGCCATCGTGCTGACGGTCACCGGTGCCGACACCGATGCCGATGGCCTGGCCGACCTGGAGGCCGCGATCGCGATGTCCGCGGCCGGCGCCGGCGCGATCGGAGTGATGCGGTGAGCGGACCGCTGCGGGACGTGCTGCTGGTGTCGTGCCCCAACGCCGGGGGCGGCCTGCTGCTTCTGGAAGGCGAGGGCGTGGAGCGCCTGTCCCGCGTACCCACCACCGGCATCTGCGCGGTGCCCGGCGGCTTCCTGTGGGCGCGCCAGTCGGGCGACAGCAACGTGCTGCGCCGGGCAGTGGACGGCGGGCTGTCAGGCACCCTCTTGGCCGAGGACGTCCTCGACCTGCACGACGTCGCCTGGCACGGCGGCCAGGCCTACGTCGTGGCCACGGAGCGCAATGCGGTGCTCCGGCTCGACGACGACCTGCGCGAGACGCGGCGCTGGGCGCTGCGCGGGGAGCGCGACAGCGCGCACCTCAACTCGATCTGCTTCCACGATGGGCGCCTGCTCGCTTCGCGGTTCGGGCGGTTCGACACGCATCGCGGCTACAAGGGCGCGACCGCCGGCGCCGGCGAGGTGTTCGACGTCGACAGCGGCGAGGTCCTGCTCGGCGGGCTGTCGCAGCCGCATTCGCTGACGTCGCACGAAGGGGCGCTGTGGCTGTGCGATTCCGAAGCGCGCCGCGTCGTCTGCTGGCGCGGGCCGGGCGAGCCGCTGCGGACGGTCGCGCTTGACGGCTATGCGCGCGGCCTGGCCTTCGGTCGCGAGCGCATCTACGTGGGCCTGAGCCGCAGCCGCAATGCGCCGGACCCCGCGCTGGCCCGGGCGCGGATCGTGGTCCTGGAGCAGGCGTCGCTCGCCGTGCTGGGCACGATCGAACTTCCCGCGGACGAGGTCTACGACATCGCCATCGTCGAGGGTGGCTCGGATCCGCTGCGCCGGTCGGCGCTGGCCGAGGCCGATGCCGAGCTCGCCGCCATGGAGCAGCAGCGCGAGGCGGTCGATGCGGTCGTGGCCGAGCGCGATGCGCGCCTGTCCGGACTTGCCGCGCGGCTGGCGGAGGCCAGCGACGCGCATGCCGCCGCGCAGGCCCATGTGGTCGACCTGCTGGACCGCGAGGAAGAGAAGGCGTTCCGCCTGGAGGGCCTCGAGGCCGATTCAGTGGCGCAGGCGCACTGGGCGGACCTGCTCGAGACCGAGGCCGTGCGCCTGCGCCAGGGCGTCGATGCGCTGGAGGCCGCGCTGGGCGCGCAGTCGCGGCTGCTGCAGGCGTGGCAGGGCGCGCTCGATGCCGTGCGTGCGTCGCGCTCGTGGCGGCTCACCCGGCCCCTGCGCCGGCTCGCCACGCTGCTTGGCCGGCCCGGGGAGGGCGAGGATCCGCCGCGGGCGCTGGCCCTGCCGGCCCCGGTCGATCGCGCGCAGCCCACGCGCGCCGGGCTGCCGATCCACGGGCTGCGGTTCGAAGAGCACGACGCGCCGCTGGCCAGCATCGTGGTGACCGCCCATGGCGGCTTCGCGATGACCTTGGCCTGCCTGCGCTCGATCCGTCGCTACGCGGGCGATATCGCGGTGGAAGTGGTGCTGATCGAGGACGCATCGGGCGAAGCGGAGATGGCGCGCTTCCGGGGCGTGCCGGGCCTGCGCTACATCGAGAACGCCTCCAACCTCGGGTTCCTGCGCTCCGCCAACCAGGCGCTGTCGCTGGCGCGCGGCGAATACATCCACTTCCTCAACAACGACACGGTGGTCGGCGCCGGCTGGCTGGCGGCCCTGCTGCAGACCTTCGCCCGCTTCCACGACTGCGGGCTTGCCGGCTCCAGGCTGGTCTATCCGGACGGCCGCCTGCAGGAGGCCGGCGGGGTGGTGTGGAACGACGGACGCGCGCTCAACTACGGCCGCGACGGCGACCCTGCGCATCCCGACCATGCCTTCGTGCGCGAGGTCGACTATGTTTCCGGCGCCTCCATGCTGGTGCGCAGCGACCTGTTCCGGCACCTCGGCGGTTTCGACGAGCGCTACGCACCGGCGTATTACGAGGACACCGACCTCGCGTTCCGCATCCGCGCGGAGGGCGGTCGCAAGGTGTATTACCAGCCGGCGTCGGTCGTGCACCACGTCGAGGGCGCCTCGCATGGCACCGACATCGACGCCGCCGGCAAGGCCTCGCAGGAGGCCAACCGCGCGGTGTTCGCCGCGCGTTGGAAGGACGTGCTCGCGCAGGGCCAGCTGCCCGCCGGCGCGCACCTGTTCCTGGCCCGCGAGCGCGCGCAGCTCAAGCCGGTCGTGCTGGTGGTCGACCGCACGCCCCCGCGCACCGACCGCGACGCCGGTTCGCGCGCGATCTGGCAGCTGATGCGGGTCCTCGGCCTGCACGGCATGCTGGTCAAGTTCTGGGCCGAGGAGTCCGACGCGACGGGCGTCTACGCGGCGAACCTCGCCGCGCACGGGATCGAACTGGCCTCGGATGGCGGCGGCGATCTCGACGCGTGGATGGCCGCCAACGGCGCCTACCTCGACCTCGTGGTGCTCAGCCGCCCGCTGGTGGCCGAACGCCACGTCGATGCGGTACGTCGGCACAGCGCGGCGAAGCTGCTGTTCTACGGACACGACATCCACCACCTGCGCTACGTCAGCCAGATGCGCGTGGATCCCGACCCGGACCTCGCCGGCTTCGCGCACCATGCGCGCGAGGTCGAGGAGTCGCTGTGGCGCCGCGCCGACCTGGTGGCCTATCCCTCGGAGGCCGAGAGCAGGCACGCGGGGCAGTGGATGCGGGAACACGACGCACCGGGCCAGGCCGTGGCAGTGCCGCTGTTCGCCTACGAGGGCCTGCCCGGGCAGGTCGGCGAAGGGCTGTCGGAGCGCCGGAACATCCTGTTCGTCGGTGGCTTCGCGCATGCCCCCAACGAAGACGGCGTGCTCTGGTTCGAGCGCTACGTCTGGCCCGCGATCCACCGCCAGCACCCGGACTACCGGCTGTGCCTGGTCGGGGCCGACCCGCCGGACACGGTTGTCGCGCTCTCTCGCTCAGACGTGCTGGTGACCGGGCACATCCCCGAGCATGAGCTGGCCAACTATTACCGCAGCGCCAGGCTCGTGGTCGCGCCGCTGCGCTTCGGCGCAGGCGTCAAGGGCAAGGTGCTCGAGGCCATGCGCCACGGCGTGCCCTGCGTCACCACCAGCGCGGGTGCGCAGGGGCTGGAGGCGGCGGACTGCCTGCGGGTGGCCGACGACCCGGCGACCTTCGCCGCCATGGTCGATGCGCTGATCATCGACGATACAGCCTGGATGGCCGCCGCGCGCGGCGGCGTCGAGTTCCTGGCCAGGCACTTTTCGGTCGACACGGTGTGGCGCGCGCTGTCGCCCGTGATCGACGGCGCCGGGCATGCCGACGTCGCCGCCCGCCTGGCCGCGATCGACGCCGCGCGGTCGCGGCCCGCTGCCGGGACGGTCGGTTAGAATCGCCCGCCCGGCCGCCTTCGGCGTTCCGCAATCCCACGACAGGATCCCCCATGACTACGCATTCCACAGCACGCTGGCTCGCCCCCCTCGCAATAGCCCTGCTCGCAGGCTGCGGCCCGCAGGATGGCGGGTCGGCCACCGGTCCCGTGCAGGAGCCGGCGGCGCCGGCCGCGGCATCCGCCACGGGCTTCGCCCCGATGACCCTGCCCGCGATGGACCCCGCGGCGGTCGCGCGCTGCTCGGTCGACAAGGTGGACGGACAGCCCGGGCGGCAGGACGTGCCGGTGGCCGCCGGTGGCAGCGTCGTGGTGGAAGGCTGGGTTGCGGACGTGGCGCTGAAGGTCCCGGCCGCGTTCTCCGTGGTGCTGACCGGCCCCGGGACCTATGCGGTCCCCGGCGAGGCCGGCGTCGCCCGCGAAGACGTGGCTTCGGCGCTGGCGTCGCCGGATCTCGCCCACGCCGGTTTCGGCGTCAGTGGCGCGCTGTCCGCGGTGCCTGCCGGCGAGTACGCCGTCGAACTCCTGGTCGCGCATGGCGACGGCCGCAGCTCGCTGTGCCCCACCGGCGTGCGCCTGGCGGTCGGCCAGGCGGACTGAGGAGGTCGGACCGAGGAGGTCGGACCGAGGAGGCGGCGCCCGGTCAGCCGGGCGCGTGGCCGGTGTCGCGACGAGGGGAAGGCGCCGCGGCACCGGTGTCCTCGTCCCGGGTGTATTCCAGCTGCTGCATCCGCAGGTCGATGCGTTCGAGCAGCTTGCGGTTCACGGTGATCATGTCGGCGATCAGCGCGATCATCACCATCAGCGCACCCAGGATCAGCATCACCGCGCTGAAGATCAGCGACTGCACGTGGCCGCCACCGGACCCGGTGGCGTAGTAGTAGAGGAAGCGGCAGGCCAGCAGCGTGCCGCCCAGCATCAGCGCGAAGCCGGGCAGCATGAAGAAGGTCACCGGCCGGTAGATCACGAAGATCCTGAGGATGGTGACCAGCGAGCGGCGCACG
This sequence comes from Luteimonas sp. A537, assembly GCF_054052065.1. Lineage (NCBI taxonomy): Bacteria > Pseudomonadati > Pseudomonadota > Gammaproteobacteria > Lysobacterales > Lysobacteraceae > Luteimonas > Luteimonas renzhihongae. The sequence goes on along the minus strand of NZ_JBSVRH010000001.1, from coordinate 571,207 downwards.
TAGCTGGAGATGCTCTTCACCAGCCGCGAGGGGCGTAGGTCCTCGTTGGTGCGGATCGGCACCGAGACCACGCGCATGTTGCTCTGCCCCGCCTGGATGATCGTTTCCAGGGTGTAGGTGTAAGGGTTGAAGACGTTCAGGCGCATGGCGGTCTCGCGCGAGATCGCGCGGAACCCGCTGGGCGCATCGCTGACGTCGGTCTTGCTGGCCAGCCGCACCGCCCAGCTGCCCAGGTGCTGGAGCTGCTTCTTGATCCACGAGAAGTGTTCGGTGTCCGCGATCGGGCGCCCGCCGATGACCATGTCGGCGGTGCCGGCGAGGATCGGCGCGGTCAGCTTGGGGATGTCGCGGGCCTCGTACTGATTGTCGGCATCGGTGTTGACGATGACGTCCGCGCCCAGGGTCAGGCAGGCCTTCAACCCGGTCATGAACGCGGTCGCCAGGCCGCGGTTCACCGGATGGCGCACCACGTGGTCCACGCCGAGCCGGGTCGCGAGATCGGCGGTGCCGTCGACCGAACCATCGTCGATCAGCAGCCATTCCACGCTGTCGAAGCCGGGTACTTCGCGGGGCAGGGCACCGATGGCTATGGCCAAGGTGCCCGCTTCGTTCAGGCACGGCATCTGGATGATCAGCTTCATCGCGCGTGGAGACCCGGATTCAAGGGGCGGACATGGTAGCCGATCAGTTGCAGCCCATCGGCACCAAGGCCAGGCGGCTGCCGTCCGCGGCCTCCACGGTCAGCGCAAGATCGCAGGCGCCGTTGCCGGCGGGTACCTCCTCCACCACCATCTCGAATCCCGCCGTCCCCGCATCCACGCTGCCCAGGGCCGTGGCGACGTCGGGGCGCGGCATCCCCGTGCCGACGCGTCCCAGCTCCCTGCCGCCGGCCTGCACCACCACCGCCTCCACCGCGCACATGCAGCGGGTATCGAAGGCCCAGCCCCGCAGGCGGGCGCGGCCATCGGCGACGTCCACTTCGTCGACGTGGCCCTGCAGCCGCGCGGCGGGCGGCGTGGCCTGCGCGGCGACGGATGCGGCCGCGCGCGCCTCGGCGACGGCCTGGGTCTGGTCCGCGAGCAGGCGCGGCGCGGACGACCAGAAGGCGACGATGGCGCATGCGGTGAAGGCGATCGCGAACAGGTGCCGCGGCCGGCGCCGCGTCTCGAGCAGGAACGGCGGCATCCACAGTCCAGGCAGCAGGAACAGGAAATAGCGCGGCTGCAGGCCCGCCAGCAGTCCGCTGGCCCGGTAGCCCACGTAGGTCACGTACCAGTGGACCAGGGCCATGCCGAGGATCGCCAGGCCGAAGGCGTCGGTGGCGCGGGCCACGGCGGGCGCCACGCCGCGCCGCGCCGCGCGCGGGCGCGCGAACAGCCATGCCAGGACCGGCAGAACGAACATCAGCTGCAGGACATGGTCGCCGGTGGGCGTGAACGGCTTGAACGGCGCGTGCGACATCACCAAGCCCAGGCGGTCGAACATGATCTGCGCGTAGCGCTGCGCGAAGCGCGCGGGGACCATCGGATCGTCGCCCGGGACGGCTGCGGCGTACAGCGTGCCGGGAGCCGGCAGAAAGCTGCCGTGGGCGATCCGGGCGTAGGCATACCAGGCCGCGCACAGGAGGCTCGCCGAGCCCAGCCACGCCAGGCTGGCGGCATTCCGGCGCAGCAGCGCGGGCAGCTGCCGCCACAGCGGCGCCAGGCTGGCGGCGACGAACATCACCAGGAACGCCGCGACGGTCGCCTTCGTGAGCACGGTGACCACGAGCCCCGCGGCCATTGCGATGCGCGCGCTCCGCCCGGGCCGCCCGGACACGAACTCGCGCGCCGCGCCCAGCAGGAACAGCGGTGGCCCGACGGCGGCGAGGGTGTCGTTGTTCACGCTGCCGGCCAGGAACCCGTACATCGGCACGGCGGCGGTCGCCAGCGCCAGCAGCCACTGCACGCCGGGGCGCAGGCCCAGCTCGCGCCCCAGCAGCAGCCACAGCGCGAACGCGACCGTGGCGAACAGGGCGCTGATCGCGCGCAGCGGCACGTAGGCGGAGAAGGGATCCAAGCCGCCCGCCGCCGCCGCTGCGCCGAGCACCGTGTAGTACAGCGGCGGGTGCGTCAGGTAGTTGGCCTGCGCCGAGTCGTGGATGCGGCCCGCCGCGTAGTCCGGCAAGCCGCTGCCGGCGGCGTCGCGCACGTAGGACAGGTGCGCCAGCTCGTCGGGCGGGATTCCCGGCGGCGCGGCATGCAGCATCACCCAGGCCTGCATCAGGATGAACAGCGCGGGCAGGAGCACCCACCAGGCGGGCCAGCGCCGGGCGGACGCATCAAGGGTCGGGTTCATCGGGCGGACTCTGGAACGGAGCGGCAAGGATGCCGGGAAGCCGGGCCCAAGTCGAACCGCGGCATTGTCCGAAGGGGCGATGGGCGCCGCGGCGGGCGCGGCTAGAATGTGGTGTCCGGTCACTCGAGGATCCACCATGGTTGAAGCCAATTCCCAGCCGTCCGCCGGAAAGGTCCGGCCCGGCGCCGCCGCCGCCCTGGCCGACATCGTCGCCGACGGCCAGACACTCGCGGTCGGCGGTTTCGGCCTGTGCGGCATTCCCGAGGCGCTGATCGCCGCCCTCCGCGATTCGGGCGCAAAGGGCCTGACCGTGATTTCCAACAACGCCGGCGTCGACGGCTTCGGCCTTGGCCAGCTCCTTGAGACGCGGCAAATCAGCAAGATGATTTCGTCCTACGTCGGCGAGAACAAGGAGTTCGAGCGCCAGTTCCTGGGCGGCGAGCTCGAGCTCGAGTTCAACCCGCAGGGAACGCTGGCTGAGCGCCTGCGCGCCGGTGGCGCCGGCATCCCGGCGTTCTTCACAGCCACCGGCTACGGCACCGTGGTCGCCGAGGGCAAGGAGACCCGCGAGTTCGACGGCAAGCACTACGTGATGGAGACCGCGCTGGTCGCCGACGTGGCGCTGGTCAAGGCCTGGAAGGCCGACCGCGCGGGCAACCTGGTGTTCCGCAAGACCGCGCGCAACTTCAACCCGGCCTGCGCCATGGCCGGCAAGGTCTGCGTGGTCGAAGTGGAGGAGCTGGTCGAGACCGGCACCATCGACCCCGACCACGTGCATCTCCCGGGCATCTACGTCGACCGCATCGTGGTCAACGCAACGCCAGAGAAACGCATCGAGCAGCGCACCGTGCGCGAAGGAGGCAAGTGATGGCCTGGACCCGCGACCAGATGGCGGCGCGCGCCGCGCGCGAACTCGCCGACGGCATGTACGTCAACCTCGGCATCGGCCTGCCGACGATGGTCGCCAACCACATTCCGGAGGGAGTGGACGTGTGGCTGCAGTCGGAAAACGGCCTGCTTGGCATCGGCCCGTTCCCGACCGAAGAAGAACTTGACGCCGACTTGATCAACGCCGGCAAGCAGACGGTGACCGCGCGCCAGGGTGCCAGCTATTTCGGCAGCCACGACTCGTTCGCGATGATCCGCGGCGGTCACATCGACCTCGCCATCCTTGGTGCGATGGAAGTGACCGACAAGGGCGACCTCGCCAACTGGATGGTGCCCGGCAAGATGGTCAAGGGCATGGGCGGGGCGATGGACCTGGTGGCCGGCGTCAAGCGCGTGGTGGTGCTGATGGAGCACTGCACGAAGAAGGGCGAACCCAAGATCCTGCCCGAGTGCACGCTGCCGCTGACCGGCGTGGGCGTGGTCAGCAGGATCATCACCGAACTGGCGGTGTTCGACGTCACGCCCGACGGACTGGTGCTGGTCGAAACCGCCGAAGGCGTGGCCCCGGCCCAGCTGCGCGAGCGGACCGGCGTGCCCTTCACGCCTGCAGGCTGAAGCCGGGCGACCTGCTCCGGGAGCGCCGTTCCCGGAGCCCGGTTGCCGCCCGGGCGTGACCGGAGTCCGCCCTCGCGGCGCGGACGCTGCAGAGGAATCCGGGGGCAGGTACTCTTGAAATACCCGCCGCATGGATTCCTGCCATGACCTCCCGTTTACCTTCCTTCCTCGCGACGGCAACCGCCGCGGCCCTGCTCGCCGCCTGTGCCCCCGCACCGTCCGGCCCCGCCAGCGTCGCAGCCGATGCCCCCGCCAGCGATCGCGCCCCGGTCATGGCCGCCATGCGCGGCGCTGCGGACGTGGCGCCTTCGATCACCCGGGCCGGTGGCAGCGCGATCGCCGCGTACCCGGACCGCGGCGACCTCGTGGGCTACGACCCGGTGCGCGCGATCCAGCGCCGCGGGGCGAACACCTTCTACCCGGTACGGGTGAGCGAGGCGCACGCGCTGGATGCGATCGGCAGCGGTACCCTGCTGCTGACGGGGCCCGACGGCGGCCACGTGCGCCTGCAGTACGAGCGCCATGTCGAACATCCCAGCGGCGACTGGAGTTGGATCGGCCGTGACGACCGCGGGATCGAGGGCATCCTGACCTTCGGCGAGCAGGCGGTGTTCGGCGTCATGCCCTACGGCGAGGGGGTCTCGCTGCGGCTGACCACCAGCGGCGGTCAGGCTTGGATGTCCACCACCGCGCCGGGCGTGCTCTCGCCCCTGGAGCAGCGTCGGCGCGCCGGCCTTACCGGCCCCGATTTCAGGATCCCGGGGCCGCTCGATGACGCGCTTGGCGTGCAGCCGGTCGCCGCCGAGGGCGTGGGCCACGCTGCGGCGCCGGCGCAAGCCGCGGCGGCTGCCGCCGGTACCACGATCGACGTGCTGCTGGGCTATACGCCCGGCTTCGCCAGCATGCTTGGCGGCGCGTCGCAGGCGCAGACCCGCCTCAACCACCTGGTCACGGTCGGCAACCAGACGCTGGCCAACAGCAACGTCGCGGCGAGCTTCCGCCTGGTCGGCACCCTGCAGGTGAACTACCCCGATACCGGGAGCAACCACGCCACGCTGGAGCAGCTGACCGGCAGCACCGGCAGCGCGAACGTGCCCGTGCCCGCCTCGCTGCAGCCCCTGCGCGAGGCGCGCGAGACCTACGGCGCGGACTTGGTCTCGCTGGTCCGCCGCTTCCGCGACGCCGAGCACGACGGCTGCGGAATCGCGTGGCTGGTGGGCGGCGACCAGGCCGATATCACGCCGGGCTACGAGAAGTTCGGCTATTCCGCCGTAAGTGATTCCAACGGCATGGATGCGCCGGACAACGGCCATTACTGCCGGGACGAAACCCTGGTCCACGAGCTCGGCCACAACCTGGGCTCGCAGCACGACGATGAATCCGCGCGCGACGACGACGACGGCGAGCTCAGCTACGGGCGTTATCCGTATTCCTTCGGTTACAAGACCACCGCCGCCGCCGGCAATTTCTACACCGTGATGGCGTATGGCGACGCCGGCCAGACCGCCTGGCGGATTTTCTCCAACCCGCAGTCCACCTACTGCGGCGGCCGCCCCTGCGGCGTCGCCAACCAGGCCGACAACGCGCGCAGCCTGCGTGCGACGGTGCCGTTGATCGCGGCGTTCCGGGCGACCAGGGTCCAGCCGCCGCCACCGCCTGCGCCGCCGTCGGCACCGCGGGCTGCGGTGGGCGGCACGTTCGATGTCAACGGCGATGGCCGCGCCGACCTGCTTTGGCGCCACGGCACCAACGGTGGAAATGCCGTGTGGCTCGGGGCCGATGTTGCGCGGCCTCACGCCATCGGAGGCGTGCCTGCAACGGCCTGGGCCGTGGTGGGCGTCGGTGACTTCAATGGCGACGGACGATCGGACATCCTCTGGCGACACTCGGTGAGTGGCCAGAATACGATCTGGATCAATGGCAATGCATCCAACTCCATGACGGTGGCGGCGGTGCCAAATCTGGACTGGCGCGTTGCCGCGGTCGGGGATTTCAATGGTGACGGGCGTGACGACGTCGTGTGGCGCCATTCCGCTTCCGGCGCGAATTCGCTCTGGTATTCCGCGAACGTGGCAACTTCAACGTCGTTGGCGACCGTGGCCGACCAGCGATGGGTGGCGGCAGCGGTCGGCGACTTCGACGGTGATGGCCGTGACGATATCCTGTGGCGGCATGCGACGACCGGTACGAACAACATCTGGCTTCGTGCGAACAACACCACTTCCGTGGCGATCGCGCGGGTCGCGGACGTACGCTGGAAGATCGCCGCGGCGGCGGACTTCGATGGCGACGGCGTCACGGACCTGATGTGGAGGCAGGACGAAACTGGGCTCAACTCCGTCTGGCGGCGTGCCAATGCGGACTCGTCCTATGCGATTGCGCGGGTCGTTGATGGTTCCTGGATCGTCGAGGCGGCAGGCGACTACAACGGCGATGGATACGCGGACCTGTTCTGGCGCCATGCCGGGAACGGCAACAACTCCATCTGGCGCAGCGCTGCGGCCGTGACTTCGTTCACCGTGCCGCGCGTTGCCGACCTAGCCTGGGACGTGAAGCCCTAGTCCTGCCCTGGTCCTGCCGGGGCGTCGCCGGACACGGCGGCGTCCAGGAACCGGTCGACGTCCCCGGCCATGAGCAGCCCGATGTTCCGGCGCACTCGGACATCGGGCCAGTCCCACCAGCGCACCGCCAGGAGCCGGGCGATCCGCTCTTCGTCGAATCGTAGCCGGACCACCTTGGCAGGATTACCGGTGACGATGGCATACGGCGGGACATCTCGGGACACCACCGCGCGGCAGCCGATGACCGCTCCGTCGCCGATCCGCACCCCCGACAGTACGACGCAGCCGGCGCCGAGCCAGACGTCATTGCCGATCACCACGTCGCCCCGGGTGGCGGGGTGGCCGGTGATGCTGCGCGCTTCGGGCCACGCCTTTCCGAACCATGAGAACGGAAACGTCGTGATCCAGTCGGTCCGATGGTTGCCTCCGAGGAAGATTTCCACGCCCTCGGCGATCGAGCAGTATTTCCCGACCAGCAGGTTGGCGTCCTCTCCCCACCACCGGATCCGTGGCTTGCCATAGGTGTGGGCACCGATGTCTACGCGCCCGGACGTGGAGCGCCATAGCAGGCGTTTGATCCAGTGCTTAGGGTTCTTGAGCAGGATCGGGAGTTTCGTCATGATTCCGCCTCTGCGACAGGATCGGCGACGCCGGGCCGGGTTGGCGGGCGCGTCGCACGCAACTGCAACCACCCGATCGGCAACAGGACAAGGTCGCCCAGGGTCGTTGCGATCCGGATGGAAAGCACGATCGCCGCCGCGTCGGCGGGCGCGTATGCCTCGCTCATCAACAGGAGCATGACGGCTTCGCGCACGCCGACGCCGGCAGGGGCGCCTGGCGTGGCGAAGCCGATGATCCACGCTAATGAGAATGCCGCAAGCAGGAGCCAGCCGTCCTGCATCGAGATCGGGCCAGGCAGCAGGAGCCCGGCCATGGCGACGATTCCCAGGCCGAACGTGCCGTAGACCAGGGCATAGAGGACCAGCGCGCGAATCAACGCGACGGGACCGGGTAGGGTCGCCAGGCCGGGACGTCCCGCTAGCCTCGGCGCGAAGCGCGTGATCAGCAGCGGGACGATGTGGCGCAGGCCGGCCAGTCCGAGCACGACCAGCATCGCCGCGATGACCACGGCTCCGACGATGCCGAAGTTGCCCAAGGCCTCCAGTGCGCCCAAACGGCCGGAGAGCAGGAGGGCCGCCCCGCCAACGGCGACGCTGGCAAGGGCGAGCAGGGCGATCTCGGCCAGGCCGGTGGTGACCAGCGGAACTGCACCCACGCCACGCCCCATGGCGAGCGCGCCACGACCGACGTGATGCGCGACATTGCCCGGCAGGTACTTTCCGATCTGGGTGACGGACACAATCCCGCTGAGTTCAGCCCAGCTGTTCCGCGTGTCCATGCCCAGCAGGAGTTGACGCCAGGCCAATGCCGAAACCATGACCCCGAGGACATAGAACAGCAGCGCGATCGCCACGCCCGCCATCGCTGGCAGCGTCGCATAGGCCGAGAGGTCCTGGCCCTGCCACGAGCGGGCGATCATGTAGATCGACCCTGCGGTGGCCATGATGGCTACCGCGACTCCGGCCAGGCGGATCCCGCGCTTCACGTGGCCTGGGCTTTGACGACGTAGCCACTGCCGAGGTCGGTGCGCAGGAATCCGCGCTGGACCATGTCGAACGTGCGCAGCGCAAGCTTGCCGGGCAGCGAACGCACCAGGGGAAACAGCTTCATGTCCGCACCGCGATCGATGCCGCTGCGGTCGTTGTTTCTAACGCGATCCGCCGCCGCGTCGCTTCCGCGGTGGATGTCGCGGGCGAAGATCGGCTGACTGACCCATTCGGTGAGGTTGGTCAGTGGAAAGCCGTAGCACTCGAAGCGGCTGCAGTCGAAGCCTCCGCGACGCAGCACGTCGATCAGTTCATCGCGCTCGTAACGGCGGACGTGGCCGGCCCATTCGTCGCGAGCCGTCCACAGCTTCATGTGCGCCGGTACCGACATGATCAAATGGCCGCCGGGCTTGAGCCATGATCGCCAGAGCTCCACTGCAGCCAGGTCGTCTTCGATATGTTCAAGGACTTCGAATGCGCAGACGACGTCGAATCGTCCCGCCCAGTCGGCTCCCGCCTCGGCATGCACCGTGATGTCGTGCCCGCTTGCTGCCAGGAGCGCGCCGGTCCGCTCCCTCGCGGCGGCCGAGGAGTCCAGCGCATCGCACTGGAAGCCCGCATCGGCGAACTCCACCAGCATGGCACCGGACCCGGGGCCGACCTCGAGCAGCCGTCCGCGGGGGACGTCGCGCAGCAATGACTGCACGCGCGCGCGCCGCATCAGGTAGCGGGGAGCTGGCACCCAGCCAAGTTCGGTGGCGATGGGCCCGAGCAGTGAATCCTTGATCATTTCACCCGTCCTTCCTGCCTGAGACGGCAAGTAATTCTGTCAATTGGATGCCCACCGCTTGCGGCGTGATCGCTGCCAGCTGATCGCGGTGGCACGGCCTGCGTATCGTCGCACGGGCTTCGAGAGCCTGGAGCAGCGCTTCGGCAAGCGCGCCAGGGTCTCCTGCCGGGACCAGGCGCGTGCAGGGTGGAGCGTCCGCAACCAGTTCACGGATCGCGGGGGAATCACGGGTGACCAACGGCTTGCCTGCGGCAAGGATCTGGAACACCTTGTTCGGGATCACGCTGGCGGCTTTGTCCGACGTACCGAAGATGCCCAGGCAGACGTCGGCACTGCTGATCGCGCGTCGCAGTTCCGCATATTCGACCCAGTCGATCCAGTGCAGGGTCGCGATGGGATCCGCATCCAGCATTGCTCGGATGCGCGCTGCTTCCTGGCCGCGGCCGATCAAGGTCCACGTGACAGGCGCATCCCGGAGCAGCCTGGCGGCCGCGACGATGGTCCCGATGCCGTGCAGGGGGATGAACTGGCCATAGAAGACGACGCGCAGCGGGCCTTGGCCGGAGGTCGACGGCGGGGCGTCGGCGCTACCGGGAAGGGTCTCACTGGAAGGGACAGGCGCGAAGACGTCGGTTTCCACGCCCACCATGACCCGGCCACAGCGGCCCTGGGGGAGGCCGAACAGCGACTCCATTCGTCGCGCGTGCGTACCGGTGTCCATGAATGGCGCGTCGGCCAGCCGCACGCCCGCCCATTCCGTGGCACGGATCAGTTTCGCCAGCGGGTTGCGCCGACCGATGAGCGCACGATCCAGGACGATGGTGTCGTAGGCGGACAGGAACCAGTCCAGCGCAATGCGCGCCCGCCGCAGCCGCGAAAAAGGCCAGATCACGAACACGTCCGGAATGGAGGGGTATCCCACCAGGACCCAGTCGTGCGGGGGCAGTCGCATGTAGCGCATCAGCAGCGCCGGGTAGCACTTCAGCGCATTCAGTGCCAGCCGGAACCACGTGCCGACGCTCCTGATCTGGCTCTTGTCCTCGATTCCCGCCCACAGGTCGGCGCGGCACTCGATGACTTCGACACCGCATTCGCGCAGTCCCTGCAGCAGTATCCGCACGCGCGGCTTGCCCGTGTCGCAGGTGCCCCACAGCACCACCCGGCCGATGCCGGGACTGGCGTGCGGGGCTTCGCTCAAAGCGCGGCTTCCAGCTCCGGCAGCACCTGGAACAGGTCGCCCACCAGCCCGATGTCGGCGATCTCGAAGATCGCCGCGTCGGCGTCCTTGTTGATCGCAACGATGGTGCCGGCGTCCTTGATGCCGGTGAGGTGCTGGATCGCGCCGCTGATGCCGATCGCGACGTACAGCTCGGGCGCGATGATCTTGCCGGTCTGGCCGACCTGCATCTCGTTGGGGCAGTAGCCGGCGTCGACCGCGGCGCGCGATGCGCCCACGGCGGCGCCGAGCTTGTCGGCGAACTTGTAGATGACGTCGAAGTTCTCCGCCGAGCCCACGCCGCGGCCGCCCGAGACCACGCGCCTGGCGGCCTGCAGGTCGGGACGGTCGGAGCTGCCCGCGGCCAGGCCGACGAAGCGGGTGTGCGTGGGCAGCGTGGCGTCGACGCTGGCGGCCTCGACCGCGGCGCTGCCGCCCTTGCCGGCTTCCTTCCAGGACGCGGTGCGCACGGTGGCGACCACGGCCTGCCCGGCGGGGGCCTCGACGGTGACGATGGCGTTGCCGGCATAGATCGGGCGCTTGAAGGTGTGTTCGCCCTCAACCGACATCAGGTCCGACACCTGCGGCACGCCGAGCAGCGCGGCTACGCAGGGCATCAGATCCTTGCCGAAGGTGGAACTGGGACCGAAGACGTGGCTGTAGCCTTCGGCCAGCTTCGCCACCTGCGGCGCCAGCACCTGGGCGATGGCGTTGGCGTTGGCGTCATTGGCGACGGTGAGCACGCGGCTGACGCCGGTGATCTGCGCGGCCTCGGCGGCCACCGCGGCCGGGTCGGCCGCCAGCACCACGATGTCGATGGCTTCCGGCGACAACGCCTGCGCGGCGGACACGCACTTGGCGGTGGAACCGTTGAGCTTGCCGTCCTGGTGTTCGGCAACGATGAGAACCTTGGCCATCAGAGCAACCCCTTGTCCTTCAGTGCGGCAACGAGCTCGGCCGCGTCCTTCACCATCACGCCCCTGCTGCGCTTCGCGGGCGCGGCGTGCTGCGTGGTCTTGAGCCCCTGGCTTTCTTCCACGCCGAGGTCAGCCCAGGCGATCGACTCCATCGGCTTGGACTTGGCCTTCATGATGTCGGGCAGCTTGATGAAGCGCGGCTCGTTCAGGCGCAGATCGGTGGTGATGACCGCCGGCAGGTCCACTTCAAGCGTTTCCAGGCCGGCGTCGACCTCGCGGGTGACCGTGGCCTTGCCGTCGGCGACCTCGAGCTTCGAGGCGAAGGTGGCCTGCGGGCGGCCCCAGATTGTGGCCAGCATCTGGCCGGTCTGGTTGGCGTCGTCGTCGATGGCCTGCTTGCCGAGGATCACGAGATCCGGCGACTCCCTCTCGACCAGCTTCAGCATCGCGCGCGCGGCGGCGAGCGGCTGCACGTCCTGGCCTGCCTCGGTCACGACGTGGATGGCGCGGTTGGCGCCCATGGCCAGGCCGTTGCGCAGGTGGGCCTGGGCGTCGGCGGGGGCGATGGTGGCGACGACCACTTCGGTGGCGATGCCCTTGTCGCGCAGGCGCAGGGCCTCTTCCAGGGCGATTTCATCGAAGGGATTGGCCGACAGCTTGACGCCGTCGGTGACCACGCCGGAGCCGTCCGGCTTGACCTGGATGCGGACGTTGTAGTCCACCACTCGCTTGTAGCCGACGAGGATCTTCATCGTTGCGGTGAGTCCTTGGGGGAGAAAGTGCGGAACCTGGCGATTTTAGCCGGCAGCGGACGCGTGTGCGAATGTGACGCGGCCTGGCGGTCAGCCGCGGGCCGCGCCGGGATCCAGCACGCGGCGCCCAAGCAGGAACGTGACCGGGACGCTGGTCGCCACCGACAGCAGCGGTGCCAGGCGCGGATCGATGCCCAGGGGGCCGATGGCGAGTTCCAGCACGCCCGCGCCGACGACCCAGCCAGCCAGGCAGACCAGCGGCCACGCCGCGAAGCTGCGCCAGCTGCGCTGCGCGCGAAAGGCGTAGCGGCTGTGCAGCAGGTAGCCGAAGCAGACGCCGAAGACGAAGCTGGCCGCGTAGGCGCCCTGTGGCGGCAGCCACGGCAGGAACAACCAGTACACCACCAGGCAGGACAGGGTGTTGACCGCGCCGACGGCCACGAAGCGCAGCAGGATGGCTGTGCCGCCGTCACCGCGCAGCACGGAAAGGATCCCGTTCATGGCCCGGCCGCGACCAGGGCCAGGAACTCCCCGTAGTCACGGATGTAGTCGTCGGCATCGTAGGCCTGCGACGCGAACACGAGCAGCACGGCGTCGGGCGAGTACTGGAACTGCGTGCCCCAGGTCATCGGCGGCAGGTGCAGGCCGCTGTCGGGCGAGTCCAGCAGGAATTCGCGGCGCTGGCGGCCGTCGTCGGCCAGCACCCGCACCGAGCCGTGCGTGCAGAGCAGGAACTGGTGGCATTCGCGGTGTGCGTGCTCACCCCGGGTTTCGCGCGACGGCACGCCGTACACCAGGAAGTAGCGCTGCGGCGAGAACGGCAGGTCGGCTTTGAACTCGCCCACCGACAGCGAACCACGCAGGTCGATGAAGCGCGGCATGCGGTGCAGGCGCGCGCCGCCGTCGCCGTGCGGGGCCCGCGGGCCCGGGCCCGCGGTCTTCGCCACGCCGGCATCCGCGGCACCGTCGCTGTCGCATTCGGCATCGGTGACATAGCCCACGATGCGCGCGGGATTGCCGACCACGATCGCGTTCGCAGGCACCGAGCGCGTGATCACCGCGCCGGCGCCGATCATCGCCCCGCGCCCGATACGCAGGCCCGGGAGCAGGGTGGCATTGGCTCCGATCGACGCGCCGTCCTCGACCACGGTCTCGCTGTACTGCTCCGGGCGCTTGCGGCTGCGCGGGAACGGGTCGTTGCTGAAGGTGGCGTTGGGGCCCACGAAGACATCGTCGCCCAGGCGCACGCCGTCCCAGAGCTGCACGCCGCACTTGATGGTGCTGCGGTCGCCCACCACCACGTCGCCTTCGATGAACACGCCGTCGCAGACGTTGCAGTCGCGGCCGATGCGCGCACCGGGCAGCACGTGGGCGAAGGCCCATATCCTGGTACCCGCGCCGATGTCGTCGCTTTCGCACAGCGCGTTGGGATGCACGAAATGATCCATCAGTCATCGCCCTCGAAGGTGTCCTCGGAGTGCACCAGGGCCAGCGGACGCCCCTTGGTGTTTTCGAACGTGCGCCAGGCATAGCTGCCGACCACGCCCAGGCCGAGGGTGTTGATGGCGCCGAAGAACAGGATGGTGAACACCGTTGCCGCGTAGCCGGGGACGGTGACCCATCCCGAAACGCGGGCCACCAGCACCACCAGCGCGAGCAGCGCAGCCGTGGCCAGGGCCAGGGCGCCGGTCAGGAACAGGATCCGGACCGGCAGGTCGCTGAAGGCGAACACGCTGTCGGAAAAGTAGCGGAGCTTCTTGCGCAGGGTCCAGGCGCTGCGGCCGTGTTCGCGACGCCGGCGCGAATAGGGCAGGAACACGCGGCGGCCACCGAGCCAGAACAGCTGGGCCAGAAGGCTGGTGTTGGACTCCTGTAGAGCCAGCAGGCGATCGCGGAAGTCGGCGGTCACGGCGAAGATGTCGACGCCGCCGCGCGGGATGTCGGGCATCACCAGTCGGCGGTAGAGCGACCAGAACATGTTGGACGCAAGTCGCGAGAACGCCGGGTCTTCGCGGCCGTCGCGCACGCCGAAGCCGACGTCCGCACGGCCGTCGCGCAGCGCCTCGAGGAAGCGGGGCGCGAGCTCCGGCGGCTCCTGGAGGTCGGCGGCCATCACCGCGATCACGCGTCCGCGCGCGCGCCCGAGGCCGACGCGGATCGCGGGGAACGCGCCGAAGTTGCGCGTCAATTCGACCAGCTGTGCGTTGAAGCCCGCGCCGGGCAGCGCGGCGCGCAGCAGGGCATGGCTGTCGTCGGGGCTGCCGTCGACCACGAACACCGCCTCGAATCCGCCTTCCACCTGCCGTGCCAGCCCCGTCAGCGCCTCCAGCAGCTGCGGGATCGAGCGGGCGTTGCCGTACACCGGTACGACCACGCTCAGGGCCGGGTTCAGAAGCGGTTGCATGCGTTGATCACCCTTTCGACCTCGCGATCGGTCAGTTCGGGAAAGCAGGGCAGGGACAGCACCGTGCGCGCGTGGCGTTCGGTGACCGGCAAGGACAGCGCCGCATGGCGCGCGCCGAAGCAGGGCTGCCGATGGTCGGGCAGGGGGTAGTGCACGTCGCTGGCGACGCCGGCCGCCGCCAGGTGCGCGCCGAGCTGGTCGCGTGCGTCGCAATGCACGACGTACAGGTGGGCGACATGGTCTTCGCCGATGGGCGCGGGCACCGTGATCGCGGGGTTCCGGATGCCGTCGGAGTAGCGGTTGGCGACCTCGCGACGGCGCTGGTTCCAGCCGTCGAGCAGCGGCAGCTTTTCCGAAAGCACCCGCGCCTGCAGTTCGTCCAGGCGACTGTTGCGGCCGCCGCGGGTGGCGTTGACGTACTTGCGTTCCCAGCCGTACTGCCTCAGCGCGCGCAGCCGCGACGCGACCGCGGCGTCGCCGGTGGTCACCGCGCCGGCATCGCCCAGGGCACCGAGGTTCTTGGTGGGGTAGAAGCTGAAGGCCGCGGTGTCGCCGAACGCGCCCGCGCGCCGGCCGTCGCGCGCGCGCGCGCCGTGAGCCTGCGCGCAGTCCTCGACCAGGGCGATGCCGCGCGCGCTGCAGGTCGCGGCGATCGGCTCCATCCGCGCAAGGCGGCCGTACAGGTGGGTAGCCACGACCGCGCGCAGCGGGCGGTGTTGATCGCAGGTGCGTTCGAGCGCGGCGGGATCCAGCGTCGCGTCTTCTCCGACGTCCACGAACACCGGCTCCGCACCGCAGGCCAGGGTGGCGGTGGCTGCGTACATCGCGGCGTTGGCCGCCATCGCCACGCGGTCGCCGGGACCCACGCCCGTCGCCTTGAGCGCCAGTTCCAGGGCATCGCTGCCGTTGGCCACGCCGACGCAGTGCGCGGTGCCGCAGTATGCGGCGAACTCCGCCTCGAACGCGTCCACGCCGGCACCGAGCACGTAGTGGCCGCTGTCCAGGACCGACGCCATCGCGGCAAGCAGCCTCGTGCGCAGCGGCGCGACATGGCGGGCCAGAGAGTTCAGCGGAACGTGTTCGACTTCCATGCGTCATGCCGGGACGGTGGTCCCGCATTCTGACAGAACCCGTTGGATGCCTTGGCCGGCACAGCGGCGCGCGGGGACGGGCCACGTCCAAGCTATGATCCGCCGGGGCCGGCAGGCGGCGGGGACAGCATGCGACGGGGGAACATGGACATCGACGGGCGCGCCGCGCAGGGCCTGCACGCGGGCTGGCTGCTGCTGGTGCTGGCCGCGGCGTATCTCGTGTTCGCCTTCGGGCTGACGCCCAACAGCCCGTTCCCCTATTACCCGGACGACTTCTCGTTCCTGGCCGGTTCGCTTGTCGACATGGGCTGGAGCTGGAAGCGCCCGGTGTCGACCAACATCATCTTCCTGGTGGCCGCCTGCGGCCAGGTGGCCAGCTACGCGATCCTCGCCGCGTCCACCGTGCTGGTCGCATGGCTGGTGCTGCTGCTCCTGCGCGATGTCTTCGGCGTCGGCATCGGCGTGCTGCCGGCGGCCGCCTGCGGCGTGGTGCTCTTCAGCCATGCAGGCGCCTTCGAGCACGGCAAGTACCTCGGGCTGATGACCAACCTCGTGTCCCACGGGTTTGGCCTGGCCAGCCTGCTGCTGCTGTGGCGCGGCTGGCGTGGCGGGACGCCGTGGTCGTGTCTCGTCGCCGCGCTGGCCTACCTGGCCAGTGCGTTCGCCAAGGAGGACTTCCTGCTGCCCCCGCTGCTGCTGCTGGCGCTGCTGTGGACGCTCGATCGCAACGCGGGCGCCGCGCGGCCGGGGCGCCTTGCAGTGCGCGCGCGGCTGGTGCTGTCGCTGCTGTTCGTCGCGATTGCCTGCGGCTCGCTGGCCTGGAGCGCATACGATCGCAATCCCTTCGTCGCCGGGCTGTTCTCGCCGGAGACCAGCAGCGCGTCGTACGCGGTGGAGCTGGCGCCCGCGGCGCTGCTGGGCGCGCTGCGCAAACTGTTCATCGGCTACACCGGCATGGCCACGCTGCTGTCGGCCGGTGCGTGCGCGGCGCTGTGCGTGGTGCCGGCGCTGCGGCTGCGGCTGCTCTGGTTCGCCGCGACCGTGCTGGCGCTGGCGCTGCCCTACGCGCTGATCCCGAACAACATGCCCGGGTACCGCGCCTATGCGTGGCTGCCCTGGATGGCGGCAATGCTTGCCGTCGCGCTGGCGCATTGGCAGCGCGTGCAGGCGCGGGCCGGCGGGCGCCGGAAGGGCGCTGCGGTCCCCCTGCTGGCCGCGCTGCTGGTCGCGCTGCTGGCGGCCTGGAGCCACCACGAAGCGCGCCTTGCGCTCGCCCAGCGCTATGCGGCGGGCGAGTCGGTCAACCGGCGCATGCTGGAGCTGCTCGAATCGGCTCGCGCGGAGCTCGGGGGTGCGCCGGTGGTCGGGCTGCAGGGGCTCGACGGGCCCTCGCCCTGGTGCGGCAACGGCACCCTGTTCCTGCACCGCAAGCGCGGCTTCGAGCAGCGCTGGCTGGTGTTCGCGCCGGGGCCGACGCCCTGCTACCAGAATCCCGTCGCGGGCCGCCGGGCGCGCCACGACCTGCGGCTTTCGGTAGCGTCGCCACTGCAGGCCTGCGCGATGGGCGCGCTGCCGGTGCTCGCGTTCGAAGCCGACGGCAGTGGCCGGCTGGTGACCGCGCGCGAGGTTTGTGCGGCGGCAAGCGGACCGGGCGCCGCGCGCTAGTCCAGCGGCATGCGGCCGGGACCCCGCCACGGCCGCGCCGGACGCTCGATGCGCACGGCATGGCTGCCGGCCGCGGGAATGGCGATCGCCGACTGGTAGCCGTTCACGCGGAACATCGCCACCGGTTGCCCGTCGAGGGTCGCGTGCCAGCGGGCGGTGGGGTCCTCGTTGAGGACCAGCAGGCCCGGACCGGGGGCGTGGACGGTCGCCACGAGCAGGGTCCTGTCGTTGCGCGTGCTCGTGATCCGCCCGTCCAGCCGCCCCGGGCCGGCATGGGCGTCGGCATCGAAGCCGGGGGGCAGGTCGGCGGCGCGGACCATGGCGCGCACCGGGGAGGTGCTGCCAAGCCGGCGCAGCGCATCGACCGGTGAATCGACCACTTCGACCCCCGCGGACAAGAAGAACAGCCGCGGCAGCGCCTGCGGATCGGTGCGCAGCACCAGGCCCGGGCGCAGTGCCTGGTCGCCGGCGCGCGCGGCGTCTTCCGGCCAGAGCGACCAGCGGACGCCGTACAGCGCCGACACGGTGGGGTTGGCTTGGGAAAGGAGCTGGTACTTGGCGTATTCCGTCGGGCCGATGCCGCCGTGGATCGAGCGGAAGCCATGCATGGTCCAGGCGTGCGTGAGCAGGTGGGCGTTGGCGACGCCGGGGCCCAGCAGGAAGCGGTACCGGTCGAGCCCCTCGAGTCGCGACGCGAGCGCCGCGGCATCGGCATGCGCCTGGACGCGGTCGGGATGGAACAGCATCGCGTCGTCGTGCGCGAACGCGATGTTGTGGCGGAAGGGTGTCCAGGCCGTGGCGAAGAACAGCAGCGCACATGCGGACACGAAGCGCGCCCGGCCGCCCGCGCGGCCGCGCATGCACCAGGCCAGCGCGGCGAAAGCCAGCAGCAGTGCCGCCAGGGCGCCGGCCCGATAGCCGGTCCCGGACGCCAGGATGGCCGCGACCCCGGCCGCGAAAGCCAGCGCGGCGAACCAGGCCCAGCCATCGCGTGCCAGCCCGGGCGGGTCGCGCTCGCGCAGCGACTGCAGGCCCAGCGCGGCGACCGGCAACAGCAGCACCACCGCCAGGCAGGACCACCAGATGAGCTCGCGCACCTTGTTGGCAAGCGGGAGCGTTGCCAGCAGCGGCGCCAGCGGTGCGAAGCAGGATGCCGCCGCGAACAGGCCACAGGCGAGCAGCGCGCGCGCGCTGCGGTTGGCGGCCGTTGCCGGAAGGTGCCGGGCGGACACGCACAGCGCCGCGACCACCACCGCCGCGCCGAGAAAGACGTTGCCGATGCCGCGCCGGTATTCGAAGGACAGCAGCAGGCTGGCGTCGGCCGGCGCCAGTGCGTGGTGCCGCAGCGCGGCCAGGGGCACTGGCTGGTGGCCGATGACATGCCCGCCACCCTCGCCCAGCCAGCGGATCGAGCGGCCGTGGAAGGCGAGGACTTCCGACAGGTAGGGCCAGCTGGCGACGAACACGGCCAGAGCCGCCGCCCCGAGCCAGGCGCTGGTCGCGGCCCATGCGCGAAGCGCCCCGGCATCGCGCGCGGCCGCGGCCTGCGCGGCCACCAGCAGCCATGCCCAGCCCGAAGCCCAGGCCGCAAACACCAGGTTCTGCGCTGGATGTGCGTGCACCAGCAGGATGGCGGCCAGCGCCAGCAGCAGCGCCATCGGCGCCTGCCGCTGCCAGCCCGTGCCCCGGTACAGGCGGACCTCCGCCGCCAACACCCAGGGCAGCCACGCCATGCCGGCGATGATGTGCGGCCAGCCCGCGGCGGCGCGCACCGCAGGGAACCAGGGAATCGCCAGCGCCACCACCACCGCCGGCGCGGTGCGAACGCCCAGCGCCCGGGCCAGGGCGTACGTACCCGCGCCAAGCAGGGCCAGGTGCAGCAGGATGATGGCGTTCAGCCGGTCGAGGGTGGCGGCCGGCGAGGCGTCCGCGCCCGCCCAGTTGAAGTAGAGCGGGTAGAGCACGTGGTAGTTCGGGTTCGACCAGTTCGACTCGCCGGCCCGCACGCGCTCGGTGTACATGGCCGCGAGCAGGCCTTCTTCCTCGATGGCGTGGCTGGCCTCGTTGAAGAACGCCAGCAGCATGTCGGCCTGGTCGGGGCCGCGGGCGAGCGTCTGCCCGGCGTAGTGCACGCGCGCGATCGCGAACACCGCGAGCGCGACCAGCACGATGAGCGCGATTTCGCGCAGCAGCCCGTGCGTCCGGGCCTGCGTCGGGATGCGGGGCGAAGCGATCGCCACGCCTCAGTCCAGCGCGCGCAGGGCGCGGTCGGCGGCCTCGAGCACGCGGTCCATGTGCGGGTCGAGGCCGATCCACATCGGCAGCCTGAAGATCCGCGCGGCGATGTCGTCGGTGACGTCGAGCCCGCCGTGTGGGCGGCCCATGCGCGCGCCCGCGGGCGACGAGTGCAGCGGCACGTAGTGGAACACCGACAGCACGCCGTCGGCGCGCAGCGCGTCCAGGACCCGGCCGCGCGCCGCGGTGTCGGGCGCCAGCAGGTAGTACATGTGCGCGTTGTGCTCGCAGTGCGCGGGCACCACGGGCCGGCGCACCCGCCCGGCGCGCTCGTGCCCATCGGCCCAGTCGTGGTAGCGGCGCCACAGGGCGAGGCGGCCATCGGTTAGCTCGCGGGCGTGGTCGAACTGGGCGGCCAGGAAGGCGGCGGTGACTTCGCCCGGAAGATAGGACGAACCGAGGTCGCACCACGTGTACCTGTCGACTTCGCCGCGGTGGAAGCGGCCGCGGTTGGTGCCCTTCTCGCGGATGATCTCGGCGCGCCCGGCCAGCGCCGGATCATTGACGAGGAGCGCGCCGCCCTCGCCGCACATCACGTTCTTGGTCTCGTGGAAGCTGAGGGTGCCGAGTGCGCCCAGGCTGCCCAGCGGCCGGCCGCGATAGCGCGACATCACCGCCTGCGCGGCATCCTCGACCACCAGCAGGCCATGGCGCGCGGCGATGTCGAGGATGGCATCCATCTCGCAGGCGACACCGGCGTAATGCACCACGCAGATCGCGCGCGTGCGCGGGGTGACCGCGGCTTCGACCAGGGTTTCGTCGAGGTTGAGCGTGTCATCGCGCACGTCGACGAAGACCGGCGTCGCGCCGCGGAGCGCGAAGGCGTTGGCGGTGGAAACGAAGGTGTAGGAGGGCATGATCACTTCGTCGCCGGGGCCGACATCGGCCAGCAGCGCGGACATCTCCAGCGCCGCGGTGCAGGAATGGGTCAGCAGCGCCCGGGCCGCGCCCGTCTCGCGCTCAAGCCAGGCGTGGCAGCGGCGGGTGAAGGCGCCATCGCCGGACAGGTGCCCGCTCGCGTGCGCCGCGGCGATGTTGGCGAGCTCGCCGCCGGTCATGCGCGGACGGTTGAAGGGGATCATCGAGGGCCTCCGCGGCGTGCGACCACCACCCGGCTGCCGCCGGCCGGGAAGCGCAGGCCGATGGCGTGCAGGGCATCCTCCACGCGCATGACGCACGCGAAGGCGGCATCCAGCGGGCGCGGCAGGGCGAGTTCGGCCAGTGCGTCGTGATCGGCGCCCGGGCGCTGCGGCCGCAGCCTGGACAGCGCCATCACCGGCAGCAGCAGCGCGGTGAGGCTGCTGCTCCACGCGGGTTCGAAGCCGGTCTCGCGCAGCTTGCCCTCGAGCTCCCCGCGGGCGTAGCGGCGCACGTGGTGCGCGTCGTCGTCCTGCCTGCTCCACAGCCAGGGGTGCTGCGGAACGCTGAGGACCACGATGCCGCCGGGCCGAAGCGCGCCGTGCAGGCTGCGCAGCGCAAGCACGTCGTCGTCGATGTGTTCGAGCACGTCGTAGGCGCCGATGGCGTCGAAGGCCGCGTCGAAGGGCAGGGCGCGGGCGTCCAGCCGCAGCAGCCCCGCACGGGGCACCCGCTGGCGCGCGAACTGCAGGCTGCCGGGAAGGTATTCGCTGCCGGTGACCTGCCACTCGGGGAAGCGCGCGGCCACCGCCGAGAGCACGAAGCCGGTGCCACAGCCCACCTCCAGGTAATCACGCACGCCGCCGCCGTGGCGGCCGAGCAGGCGCAGCAGCAGGCGGTTGCGGGCCCGGAACCAGAAGTTGCCCGCTTCCAGCGCGGCCAGCCTCGGGAAGTGCGCGGCGTCGAACCCACCGGCACGCGTGCTCATGCGGCCACGCACCAGGCCTGGGAGAAGGCGCAGGCGCGGCCGTGGTCGTCGTGCAGCCACGCGTTTGCACGGAGCATGCCGCCAAGCGACGGCCAGCCCGCGCGCACGGTGAGCACGTGGCCGCGTCCGGCGGCCAGGCCGGCCAGTCGCAGCGTCGACCGCGAGACCGGCACCAGCGGGACGCCCGCGGCCTGCGATGCGAGCGCGGCGAACTCCCCGTCGGGCAGCCGGCCATCCGCATCCCCCGCGGCCGCGCCCGGCGCGTGGCGCGTGGCCACGGGGCGCGCCGCGGCCGAGAGCATCGCGTTGACGTGCAGGGTGTCGAAGGCGGCATACAGGTGGAAGCCCTCGCGGCTCCAGACCTTCTGCACTGCGAAATTGTCGGCCTTGGTGGACATCCGCATTTCGCCGAAGCCAAGGTCCCGGTAGTGGGCCTGCGTATGGCGGATCAGGTCGGAGAACAGGCCGCCGCCCGCTTCGGAGGGCAGCACCCCGTAGATGCCGCCGTTCGCGATACCGGCCTGCCGGTCCGCCTGGCAGCTGGCGAACGCGATGGCGCGCCCTTGGCGGCGTGCGATCCAGGTGGTGGTGCCCGGGTCGCTGCGGTGGCGCAGCGCCCATTCGCGATAGCCGGCCAGCGCCAGCGAACGCGTGAACAGCGGATTGGCGAGGTAGTGGCTTGCATAGCCGCCGAAACTGCCTTCGACCAGCGCGCCCACGACCTCGTCGTCCCCGGCGGTAGCCAGTGAGATCGTGACGTCGCGATTCACCACCGGCCGCGCGGCGTAGCGGGCGAGGTCAAGCGTGTAATAGACCAGCACGCCGGCATCGATGACGTCGAAGCCCTGCGCGACCAGCGCGCGGACCGGGGCCGAGCTGCCCACCGGCAGGCGGTAGATGGCGACGTCGGCGGCGCTGTCGAGGAGGCCCGGCAGCGGGTCGCCGTCGAGCCGGGCGGCGCGCCAGACCTCGAGGCCGAAGCGCGCACTGTCGAGTGCGGAGCGCGCGAGAGTGGAGCGCTCAAGCATCGCCGGGTTCCGGCCCGTTGAGTTCGCGTTCCACCACGTAGGCGGGGCGGCGCTTTCCGTCCTTGAACACCTGGCCGACGTACATGCCCACCACGCCCACGCAGAACATCAGGATGCCGCACAGCAGCCAGATCGACGCGATGATGCTGGTGTAGCCGGCCACGCCGGTGCGGCCGCTGGCCCAGAGGTAGACGGCGGCCAGCACCACGCCGAACGCGAACAGCGACACCGACATGCCCGCCTTCACCACCAGGCGCAGGGGCTTTTCCGAATGCGAGAGCACCACGCCAAGGGCGAGACGCGCGGCCTTGCGCAGGCTGTAGGCACTGCGTCCGCGTGCGCGCGCGGCGTGGGTGACGGGGACCGATTCCGAAGGCAGGCCGGTCCAGCGCACCATCAGCGGGAAGCAGCGGTCGCTTTCGGGCATGGACAGCAGCAGCTCGATCACGCGGCGGGAGTACACGCCGAAATTGGCCACGCGGTGGTCCTGGGGGACGCCGGTCAGCCAGGCGAGGAATCGATAGAAGCACCATGAGCTGAAGCGCTTCCCGATCGCGTCGCGTCGCGCGCTGCGCTGCGCATGGACGATGTCCGTGCCGGCGCGCGCGCGCTCGAGCAGCGCGGGGATTTCCTCGGGCTGGTCCTGCAGGTCGCAGTCCATGACCACCACGTGTGCGCCGCGCGCATGCTCGAGGCCGGCGTAGATCGCAGCGTGCTGGCCGAAGTTGCGCGAGAGGCGCAGGCCGCGCACTTCGGGATGCAGGCGCGCGAGCTCATCGATGCGCTGCCAGGCATCATCCGGGCTGCCGTCGTCGACGAGCAGGATCTCGAGATGCTCCGATGCGGCAAGCGCGCGCTTGCTGCGTTCCACGAGTTCCTCCAGGCAGCCTGCGCAGCCGTAGACCGGTGACACGATGCTGAGCGTGGGCGGGAGGGTGGGTGCAGGCATGTCGCAATAGTGCCGCAACGCGGCAAGGTTGGACATGCCCGGGAAATGGCGCGTCGCTATACTCCCGGGCCGACAGGACGCTTGCCGCGGACACCATGGCGCCGAGTCCATCTTCCGTTTCCGGACCGAATCCGGCGCTGCGCGTGCTTCCATGGATGCTCGCGCTGGCGGCGCTGGCCAACGCATTCGCGTTCGCCGGCCGGATGGCGAATCCGCTGGTGTATTCGGACAACTGGACCTTCATCGACACCTTCCTGCGCGTGGCGCTGGACGAGGGCGCGGGCTTCGGCGACTTCCTGGTCAAGCGCGCCGGCGTCGACCACGCCCAGCCGCTCAACAAGCTGTTGATGCTGGCCAATGCGCGCTGGTTCGGCCTGGATTTCAGGCTCGAATCCTGGTTCGGCCTGGCCTGCGCGGCGACCGGCTGGCTGCTGCTGTGTGCGGTCGTGCTCGGGGACCGGCGCCGGGCCCGGGCGCAGGCCGTCGGCCCATGCGCGGCGGCCCTGCTGCTGGCCGCCATGGTTTCGGTGCAGGTATCGCCGGCCACGGCCGACGTCTACGTCTATCCCATGGTCACCATGGCGCACGCGTTCTACCTGCTGGGCTTCGCGACGCTCGCGGGCGCATGGCACGCATACCGCGGCAATGCCGCCTGGCCGATGGCGCTGGCAGCCGCGGCGGCGGGCATCGTCGGCGACGACTCGGCCGTGCTGCTTGTGGCCGCGGTCGCGCCGGCGCTCGTCCTCGCCGGCCTGCGCGAGGGACGCATGCGCGACGCGACGCGGGTGGTCGTGCTCCTGGCACTGGTGCTGCTGGCGTGCCGCGGCATCTACATGGCGTTCGGCGAGATCAGGGGCAGCACCCACCCCGACTTCAACGTCGGCTTCGCCGAGCGCGCGGCGGGCCTGGCCGGGCAGTGGCGCGACGCGTGGCGGTGGCTGGTGACCCCGCTGACTGCGGGCCTGGTGCCGGCGTCGACCCTGCGCGCGGCTTTCGGCGACGGCTGGGAGGCGACGCGCATCGCACTGGCTGCGCTGGTGGCCATCGCGCATGGCTGGTTCTGGCGGCGCGCGCTGTGCCTGCGTCCGGGGGCCACCTGGTTCGTCGCTGTGGCGTTGATGCTGCTGTTCTATGCCATGGTCGCCGGAATCCTCTACGGCCGGGTGTTCGTGCGCGGCGCGGACTTCCTGGAACAGGGGCGCTACGCGGTTTTCTACCAGCTCGGCATCGTGGCGCTGCTGCTGATGGCGCTGGCTCCCGGCGCCCAGCGCGGCGTGCGTGGCGGCGCGCTCGCCGGCGGCGTGGCGCTCGTGCTGCTGGCAAGCCAGGCCGTGTTCGCGGTCCATGCCTGGGACCGCTTGCCCGGATACCGCGCGGCCTACGTGGCGATGGCGCGCGACATGGCGGCGGTGGCGCGCGACCCGCGGACGCCGCCGCAGCCGTGCGCGATCGGCATCGACATCTGCGTTCGCCCGGAGGCGACGCGGATCGCACTGATGGCGATGTTGGTGGAGCATCGCCTGAACCTGTTCTCGCCGCGGTTCCGCGCGAGCCACCCGGACCTGGCCGAAGCCGCCGGCCCGCGCCAGGAGACGCCCGCGCGTTGAGGTCAGAGATTCTGGTAGTTCGGCCCCGAGCCGCCTTCCGGCGTCACCCAGGTGATGATCTCGTACGGATCCTTGATGTCGCAGGTCTTGCAGTGCACGCAGTTGGCGGCGTTGATCTGCAGCCGCTTGCCGGTCCCTGCGGGGCCGTCGGGGTCGTCGACGATCTCGTACACGCCGACCGGACAGAAGCGCGTGCAGGGGTTGCCGTATTCCTCGGTGCAGCGGGTCACGCAGACTTCGGTGTCGTGCACCAGCAAGTGCACGGGCTGGTCTTCGTCGTGCTCGGTGGCGGCGAAGTAGACGCCGGCCAGGCGGTCGCGCGGAGGCAGTTCGCGCTGTCCCCAGTCGCGTTCGGGCTGCACGCGCGTGCCGAGTTTGTCGAGCGATGACCAGTCCGGGGTGACCTTGAGCGTCCACGGCGTATGGCCGCCAACGGCGGTCTCCAGCGCGGCGTTGGCCAGTCCGAACCACAGCCCTTTCTTGAAGCCGGGCTTGATGTTGCGCACGGCGCGCAGCTCGCGCATGGCGTCGGAATCGCGCAGTTTGGCGTCATAACCTTCCGGCGCCAGCTCGCCTGCGGCCAGGTGTTCGGCGGCCAGCATGCCGCTGCGGATCGCCTGGTGGGTGCCCTTGATCTTGGGCACGTTGAGGAGCCCCGCGGTGTCGCCGATCAGCAATGCGCCGGGCATCTCCACCTTTGGCAACGACTGCCAGCCGCCGCTGACGATGGCGCGCGCGCCGGCGGAGAGGATGTTGCCGCCCTCGAGCAGCGGCTTCACCGTGGGATGGTTCTTCCACTGCTGGAAGGCTTCCCAGGGCTTGTAGTCGGGGTCGCGGTAGTCGAGGCCGCTGACGTAGCCCAGCGCGACCTGGTCGTTGTCGAGGTGGTAGAGGAAGCTGCCGCCGTAGGTGGCGTTGTCGGCCGGCCAGCCCAGTGAATGCACGATCCTGCCGGGTTGCGCACGGCCGGCAGGCAGCTGCCAGAGCTCCTTGATGCCGATCGAGTAGGCCTGGGGGTCGCTGTCGGCATCGAGCTTGAAGCGCTTCACCAGGCGCTTGGTCAGGTGTCCGCGCGCGCCCTCGGCGAGCACGGTGACTTTCGCGTGGATGTCGATGCCGGCGGTATAGCCCGGCTTCTGCGAGCCGTCGCGGGCGACGCCCATGTCGCCGATGCGCACGCCGATGACCTTGCCATCGTCGGCGTGCAGGGTCTGCGCGGCGGCAAAGCCCGGGTAGATTTCCACGCCCAGGGCTTCCGCCTGCGGAGCAAGCCATGCACACATGGCGCCCAGGCTGACGATGAAGTTGCCGTGGTTGCGCATGCCCGGGGGCACGATCGGGAACTTGCGGCCGCCATCCTTCGTCAGGTACCAGAGCTCGTCTTCGGCGGCGGGGATGCAGACCGGGGGCGGGTTGTCGCGCCAGCCGGGGAGCAGAGCGTCCAGCGGCTCGGGTTCGATCACCGCGCCCGACAGGATGTGGGCGCCGATGGTGCTCGACTTCTCGATCACGCAGACCGAGATGTCCGGGTTGACCTGCTTGAGCCGGATCGCGAACGCCAGGCCAGCAGGGCCGGCGCCGACGGTGACGACGTCGTACTCCATGACGTCGCGCTCGGGCTCGGGTACCTCGACGGTGGCATTGGGATCTGCTTGCGGATTCATGCGGGCGGCCCGTGTGGTGATGCACGGATTGTCGCGGCTGCGCGCGCAGGCGGCAAACGCGCCCTGTAGGAGCAGCTATAACTGCTCCTACTGTGGGAGCGTGTTTGCGTGGGCTTCGCCGGCTTCCAGCGTCCAGGCGGCGACGTCGCGGCCCAGGGCCTCCAGTGCGCGGGTGTAGGCCTCGGCGACGCTGGCCACGTCGGTGGCGGCGGCGGGTTCGGCGATGGTGAAGGTGCGGGTTGCGGCGATGCCCTGCGCGCGCGCATGCAGCAGCTTTGCGTGCAGTTCGATGGTGGCGCGGGGCACGGTGCCGCCGGCATAGTCGGCTTCGAAGCGGCGCAGGTCCAGCAGCAGCCGGTAGTCAGGCGCGATGCCGCTGCCGCGGCGGGCCACGCCGGGCGCGTGCCCGGAATCCTCCAGCGTGCGCAGGATCACTTGCTCGACCATGTCCGAGGGCGCACGCGCCCAGCTGGCGCCGCCGTAGACCTGGAGCTCGCCCGGCGTGGGCCGCACCGCGATGCGGAAGGTGTCGACGGTGCGCGCCGCCGTTGGCGGATTGATCGAAAGCTGCCAGTCCACGTGTGGCCACGACGGGTCGGCAGCGACCCGCGGGTCGGGCGCGAAGATCGCGCCGCGTTCGCGCTCGCCGCCGCCGAGGATGGAGCAGGCGCCCAGTGCCAGCGCTACCGCAATGAGGGCGCCACGGGCGAGGAGGGTGGTCGGCTTCATTCGGGTTCGAACTCCTTGGGTGCGTCGCGGCCAAGCAGGTAGCGCGTCGGGTTGGAATCGAAGCGGTCGCTGATCCGGCGCAGGTCGCGCACCAGCGAGCGCAGCTCGCCCAGCGTGGGCCCGAGCTGGGCCAGGCCGTCGTTGGCGAAGCTGTTGATGGCGTTGCGGTTCTCGCCCAGGATCGCGTCGGCGCTGCCGGCCGCGGAATCG
The DNA here is from genome assembly GCF_054052065.1 of Luteimonas sp. A537. NCBI lineage: Bacteria > Pseudomonadati > Pseudomonadota > Gammaproteobacteria > Lysobacterales > Lysobacteraceae > Luteimonas > Luteimonas renzhihongae. The sequence continues at coordinate 544,036 of NZ_JBSVRH010000001.1, read as the reverse complement.
ACCCGTGCCAGCGTGGATTCCAGCTGCGCGACCATGCCCGGCAGCTTCTGGACCAGCTCGCGGTCGATCCCGGACATGGCGCGGTTGGAGGTCTCCACCGCCTCGATCAGCTTCTCGCTGGCCACGCGGGTGTTGGTGATCAGCGCGGCCAGGTCTTCGCGCTGGCCGGCGACCGCGCCGGTCATGCCTTCGATGTGCTCGAGCGTGTTGGCGATGCGCTCCACGTTCGCCTCGCTCAGCACCTGGTCCAGGCGCGCCACCAGGCGGTTGGCGGTGTCGGCGATGTTCTGCAGCGCCGAGGCCTCGGTCAGGATCACCGGGACGTCGTCCTTGTCCTGTGGCAGCAGCCGCGGTGCGTCCGGGCTGCCGCCGGTGAGCTGGATGAAGGGCGCGCTGGTGAGGCCGGCGATCGACATCTTGGCGCGTGTGTCGACCTTCACAGGGACGTCGGCATGGACCCGGATCCGCGCCACCACGCGGCGCGGATCCTGCGGCGCCAGCGAAAGCGAGTCCACCGTGCCGACCGCGATGCCGTTGTATTGCACCGTGCCGCCTTCGGTCAGGCCGGTGACCGGCTCATCGAACACGACGTGGTAGGCCTGCCAGTTGCGGTCGCTGGAATACTTCGCCGCCCACAGCCCGAACAGCAGCATGGCCACCGCCACCGCCAGGGTGAAGGCGCCGATGAGGATGTAGTTGGCCTTGGTTTCCATCGATCAGGGCTCCACGGCGGCGCGTTGGCCCGCCTCTCGTGCCGCGCGGCCGCGCGGGCCATTGAAGTATTCCTGCACCCAGGGGTGGTCGAGGCGCTGGATGTCCCCGATGGTGCCGGTGGCCACCACTTTCCTGTCGGCGATCACCGCCACGCGGTCGCAGATAGCGTACAGCGTGTCCAGATCGTGGGTGATGATGAACACCGTCAGCCCGAGCGCCTGGCGCAGGGTGAGGATGAGGTGGTCGAAGGCCGCGGCGCCGATCGGATCCAGGCCCGCGGTGGGTTCGTCCAGGAACAGCAGCGGCGGGTCCAGCGCCAGCGCGCGGGCCAGCCCGGCGCGCTTGCGCATGCCGCCGGAGAGCTGCGAGGGCAGCTTGTCGATCGCGTCCGCCGGCAGTCCAGAGAGCTTGACCTTGAGCAGGGCCAGCTCGCGGCGGAGGCCGTCCGGCAGCCCGGGATGGTGCTCTTTCAGCGGCACTTCGACGTTCTCGCCCACGCTCAGCGACGAGAACAGCGCGCCGTCCTGGAACAGCACGCCGGTGTTGCGCTCGATGTGCAGCCGGCTGGTGGCGTTGTCGGCGCGGGCATCCACGCCGAGGACTTCGATCGTGCCGGCGTTGGGCGTGCGCAGGCCGATGATCGAACGCATCAGCACCGATTTGCCGCTGCCCGAACCGCCGACCACGCCGATGATCTCGCCCTGGCGCACGTCCAGGTCAAGGCCGTCATGGACCACCTGCGCACCGAAGCGGTTGACCAGCCCGCGCACGCGGACGATGGCGTCGTCGGCGCTCACCAGCCCACCTGCATGTACCAGATCGCGGCCGCCGCATCGAGCAGGATCACCAGCGAGATCGTCTGCACCACGCTGGACGTGGTGCGTTCGCCCAGCGACTGTGCGGTGCCCTCCACCTGCAGGCCCTCGAGGCAGCCGATCAGTCCGATCACCAGCGCGAATACCGGCGCCTTCGACATGCCGACGAAGAAGTGCCGCAGTTCGATGGTGTCCTGCAGCCGCACGATGAAGGCCTGCGGCGGGATGCCGACCTCGAACGCGGCCACCGCCATGCCGCCCAGCAGGCCGGAGATCATGGCGATGAAGGTCAGCAGCGGCAGCATCACCAGCAGCGCCAGGATCCGCGGGATCACCAGCAGGTCGATGGGGTCCAGGCCGAGGGCCCGGATCGCATCGACCTCCTCGCGGCTGACCATGACCCCGATCTGCGCGGTGAACGCGCTGGCGGTGCGGCCAGCCAGGAGGATCGCGGTCAGCAGCACGCCGAACTCGCGCAGGAAGGCGAAGCCGACCAGTTCCACCACGAACATCGAGGCGCCGAAGTCGGCCAGGATGGTGGCGCCAAGGAAGGCGATCACCGCGCCGACCATGAACGACAGCAAGGCCACCAGCGGCATCGCATCCAGCCCCACCTGCTCCATGTGGTGCACGGTGGACGTGAGGCGCAGGCGCCGGGGCTGGCGCACGATGCGCCCGATCTTGGCCAGGCTTTCGCCGAAGAAGCTCACCAGCGCCACGATCTCGCGACCGTTGTGGTGCATGGTCTCGCCCAGGCGCGCGAGCGCGGCGGCGACGCCGTATTCGCGGCGCTTCCTCGGGCGGTCGTCGGCGACGTCCTCGATGGCGGCGACCAGGGCCAGGTGGTCCTCGCGGAATCCCAGTGCGTCGTCCGCCAGGCCGCGACGGTGCGCGAAGCGCAACAGCAGCAGCACGCCCATGGTGTCGAGGCGCTCGATGCCGGTGGCATCCACCGTCGCCGCGCCGTCGGGCGCGCCGCCCAGTACCGCCGACACCGCCTCGGCATTGTCGAGCGTCCAGCCTCCCGACAGGCGCAGGGCGTCGCCGTCAAGAGCGAGCGTCGGTGGGCTGGCGTTGGCGGCGGGCATCGGGTGGTGGCGTGGGCTGTCGGCGGAGGACTGCAGGCGAGGATACCGAACACGGAGCGCTGCGCGCGTGCCATCCTTTGCACATGTCGCGCCCGATCCCCCAGGAAGCCTACGCCCCCCGCATCGCCTTCATGGTCGAATTGGCCGAGCACCTTCATGCCTACGGCACCACGGGCCCGCGCCTGGAAGCGTCGCTGGAGATGGTGGCGGAGAAGCTCGGCCTGGAGTGCGAGCCATGGACCAACCCCACCGGCATGGTGCTGTCCTTCAGCGACCCGATGCGCCCGCCCGGCGACAGCGACACCACGCGCGTGATCCGGATGCCTCCGGGCGAAAACGACCTCGGCCGGCTCTGCGACGTCGACTCCATCGTCGAGGACGTGATTGCCGGCAACGTGGGCCTGGGCGAGGGGCACGCCGCGCTGCGCGCCCTGGACCGCCCGCTGACCGGGCGCCAGAACCTGATGCAGGTGCTTGGATTCGGCATGGTCGCCGCGGGCGTCGCCGGCCTGTTGCGCCTGCCGTGGCTGGATATCGCCACGACGGCGATGGTCGGCCTGGTCATCGGGCTGCTGCAGGTGGCTGCGCGCACGCGGCCGCGGCTGCGCGAAGCAGGCGATGCGGTCAGCGCGATGGTCGCCGCGTCGATCACCATCCTGGTGGCGGCCTACGTCGCGCCGCTCAACCTCAACACCGTGATCATTTCAGCGCTGATCGTGCTGATGCCGGGCCTGGCGCTGACCAACGCGGTCAACGAACTGACCAGCCAGCACCTGATGTCCGGCACTGCGCGCTTTTCCGGCGCGGTGGCGACGATGCTGATGCTCACCGTGGGCACGATGGTCGCGCTGGGCGCCGCCGCAATGGTCGGCATCGAGCCGCAGGTACGCGCCTGGCGGCCGCAGCCGGACTGGGTGGAATGGTGCGCGCTGGGGCTCGCCGCGTTCGCGTTCGCGGTGCTGTTCCGCGCCAAGACCCGCGACTACCTGCTGGTGGCCGCCGCCGCCGCCACCGGCTACCTGGTGTCGCGCTTTGCCGGGCAGGCCTGGGGCAGCGAGGTCGGGATCTTCATCTCGGCGCTGGTGATCACCGCCGCGGGCAACGGCTATGCGCGCTGGGCCGGGCGCCCGGGCGCGGTGGTGCGGGTGCCGGGCATCATCCTGATGGTGCCCGGTAGCTCCAGCGTGCGCACGCTGATCACCTCGGTGCAGCAGCAGGACCTGGTCGTCGGCCAGACCGCCGCGCTGGCGGTGGTCAATATCCTGCTGGCGATCGTGGCCGGGCTGATATTCGGCAACCTGCTGCTGCCGGCGCGGCGGAGCCTGTAACGCGACTTTCCCGCGGATCGCCCCCAACTGCTCCGGAGGGGCGGATGGGGGCAATCCCTCGGGAAACCCTTACTTCGCGATCAAGAAATCCTCGCGGGTCTTCCCCTGCGCGACCTGCTCGGCAAGCCAGCGCGGCTGCTTGCCGCGGCCGGTCCAGGTCTGCTCCGGCTGCGCCGGGTTGCGGTACTTCGGCGCGACCTTGATGCCGGTCTTGCGCGGCGCGCGGGTCGGCTTCGTTGCGCGCGTGCCGGTGGCGGCTGCGCCGGACGCCGTCCCGAACAGCTCCTCGATCGTGTAACCCTCGGCGGTCGCGAGAGCCTTCAGGCGCGCCCGCACGGTGGTGATCGGCTTGCGCTTCTTGAGCGTGGTCTTGCGCTTCTTCGCCTTGTTGATCAGCGAGTCGAGTTCCTTCGCCGAGAGGGTGTTCAGGTCGATTGCCATGCTGTCTCCGATTATCTTGCGGGGCGGTGCCGGGATGCGGCGAATCGATGATCATAATCGGCGCGTGGGCGCGCGGCCATTATTTCGCGTGGTCGTATCGATTATCGCGGCGTATACCCGGTGCCGGTCCGCGTCCCGGGAGGGCCGTGAAGCCTCAGGCTGCCAGGCGCGCCAGCAGCGCTTCGCGATCCAGGTTCTCCGATTCCGCCGAGCTGCGCGCACGGTATTCGAAGGTGCCGGCTTCCAGGCCGCGCGCTGAAACCACCACGCGGTGCGGGATCCCGACCAGCTCCATGTCGGCGAACATCGGGCCGGGACGCAGGCCGCGATCGTCCAGCACCACGTCGATGCCCTTCGCCGCGAGTTCGTCGTGCAGCGCGCTGGCGGCCGCGGCCACGGCCGGGTCGTTCTTCGGATTGATGATGCAGACCGCGACCGTCCACGGCGCCATCGCCTCGGGCCAGAGGATCCCGGCGTCGTCGTGGTTCTGTTCGATCGCCGCGGCGACGATGCGCGACACGCCGATGCCGTAGCAGCCCATCATCGGCACCGCCGCCTTGCCGCCGGCGTCGAGCACGGTGCAGCCCATGTCCCGGGCGTACCTGTCGCCGAGCTGGAAGATGTGGCCGACCTCGATGCCGCGCATGATGCGCAGGGTGCCGCCGTCCTCGGCGCGGTCGCCTTCGAGCACGCTGCGGATATCGGCGACAAGGTCCGGCTCCGGCATGTCGCGGCCCCAGTTCACGCCGGCGATGTGCAGGCCGGGGCGGTTTGCGCCGACCACGAAGTCGGCCATCGCGGCGACCTCGACGTCTGCGACCACGCGCACGGGCTTCGCCGGTGCCACCGGGCCCAGGAAGCCCGGCTCGCAGCCCAGGTGATCCAGGATCTCGGCTTCGGTCGCCATGCGGTAGTCGCCCAGGCCGGCGACCTTGGCCAGCTTGATCTCGTTGGCTTCGTGGTCGCCGCGCACCAGCGCCAGCACGAACTGGTCGCGGCCTTCGGCGTCGTGGCCCATCAGCGCGACCGATTTCACCGTGTGCGCAAGCGCGATGCCCATCAGCTCCGCCACCGCCTCGCAGGTCTTCTGCGTCGGGGTATCGATGTCGCGCATCGTCGCGGCCGCGGCCGGGCGCGGACCGGGTGCCGATGCGCGCGCGGTCTCGACGTTGGCGGCATAGCCGGCGGCGTCGTCGCGGCCGGTGTCGGACCAGGCGATCAGGTCCTCGCCGGAGTCGGCCAGCACGTGGAATTCCTGTGAGGCGTCGCCGCCGATCGCGCCGGTATCGGCCAGCACCGCGCGGAAGCGCAGCCCCAGGCGGGTGAAGATGCGGGTGTAGGCGGCGTGCATCTTCGCGTAGGACGCGGCCATGCCCTCGGCGTCGACGTCGAAGGAGTAGGCGTCCTTCATCAGGAACTCGCGCGCGCGCATCACCCCGAAGCGCGGCCGGATCTCGTCGCGGAACTTGGTCTGCATCTGGTAGAAGGTCACCGGCAGCTGCTTGTAGCTGGCCAGCTCCTGGCGCGCGAAGTCGGTGATGACTTCCTCGTGCGTGGGGCCGTAGGCGTACTCGGCGTCCTTGCGGTCGCGGATCTTCAGCAGCTGGCCGCCGAACTTCTCCCAGCGCCCGGTTTCCTCCCAGAGCTCGCGCGGCTGGATCGAGGGCATCAGCATCTCGATCGCGCCGGCGGCGTCCATTTCCTCGCGCACCACGGCCTCGACCCGGCGCAGCACGCGCAGGCCCAGCGGTGTCCAGGTATAGATGCCGGCGGCGAGCTTGCGGATCATCCCCGCCTTGAGCATCAGCTTGTGGCTGATGAGCTCGGCTTCGGCGGGCGTTTCCTTTTCAGTGTGGAGGTGGAACTGCGACAGGCGCATCGGCGGCTTCATCGGTCTGGTGGCGTGGCCGCTGATTGTGCCATGCAGCACGCGCGTCGCCGCCCCAGCCGTGCCCGTCGCCGCCGGGCCTACTGCCTGCGCCCGTCCACTTCGATGCCGTCACGGGGCTGGATGTCGACCTTCTCATAGCGCCGGCCTCGCGGCGGCGGCTCCTGGGTCACCTGCACCACGCCGGCGTCATCGGTCCAGCGATACAGCACCGGGCGCGCGTCCTCGTAATTGGCCGCCGCCGCCTGGTCGGCGCGCTCGCGACGCGCCTCCGCGGCCTCGGGCGCCTCGCGCGAGAACCACCAGGCCACCGCGATCCCGGCGGCGAGGCCGGCGACGATGGCCCAGCGGGTCTGCATGTCGGCGCGCGCCCGGAACGGTCAGGGCGTGCAGTACGCCTTGACCGCGGCCTGGGCCAGCTCAAGCTGGCTGGTGCGCTGGTCGGCGTCGAGCACGGTGTCGGGCGTGCCGTCGCCGTCGGTGTCCTGCATCACGTTGCCCTCGCCCTCGAGCGCGGCGATGTTGGCGCGCGCGGCGGTGCAGTTTGAATTCTCCGCCGCGGCAACCGGTTCGGACGACGTGGTCGGCGCAGCGGCGCCGGTCGAGGTGATCAGGCGGTGTTCGTAGCTGCCCTTGTCCGGTGGCGTCTGCGAGTAGTGGGTGACGCCGTTGGCGTCCTTCCACTGGAAGACCTCGCCGGCGGTCTGCTGGGCGAAGGCCGGGCTGGCGGCGATCACCAGGATGGCGCCGAGGACGATGCGGTGCATGTGGAACTCCTGCCTTGGAGGGCGATGACCCGCGATTGCAGCACCGGGGCGTCGGCGGCGCAAGCGGCGGAGCGCGGTTGTGTGACCGCGCGGCGCGCCGCGGCAGCGGCCGCGGCGGCGGTACACTTGCGGTCATGGACCCGAATCCCCAGCCGCCGCGCCGCGCCCGCGGTATCTACCTGCTGCCGAACCTGTTCACCACCGGCGGCCTGTTCGCGGGCTTCTTCGCGATCATCGCCGCGTCGCAGGGGCGGATCGAGGCGGCGTGCATCGCGATCTTCGTGTCCGCGATCCTCGACGGCCTCGACGGCCGCGTCGCGCGCCTGACCAATACCCAGAGCGACTTCGGCATGCAATACGACTCGCTGGCCGACCTGGTGAGCTTCGGCATGGCCCCGGCGCTGGTGATGTACCACTGGTCGCTGGTGGCGATGAAGCTCGACGGCAGCACCCTGGGCAAGGTCGGCTGGCTGGCGGCGTTTCTGTACGCGGCCTGCGCCGCATTGCGCCTGGCGCGCTTCAACAGCCAGGTGGGCACGGTCGACAAGCGCTGGTTCATCGGCCTGGCCAGCCCTGCCGCCGCCGGCATCGTGGCCAGCTCGGTGTGGACCATGCACAGCCTGGATCTGAGCGGTGAGTCGATGCGCTACGTCGCGCTGGCGATCACGGTGCTGAGCGGCCTGTTGATGGTCAGCATGTTCCGCTACACCAGCTTCAAGGGCAGCGGCAGCGGGCCGGGTGCCGACCGGGTGCCGTTTTTCTCCACGCTGTTGATCGTGGCGGCGCTGATCGCGCTGTGGATCGATCCGCCGAAAACGCTGCTCACGGTGCTCGGCATCTATGCGCTGTCGGGCCCGGTGACGTGGCTGTGGCGCCTGCGCGGCCGCCGCGGCGCGCGCGCGGAGTGAACGCGGTGGCCTGGGATCCCTGGCAACGCGACGTGCTGGAGGCGCTGGGCCACCAGGTCTACGCGCGTGCGCCGCGGGCGGAAGACCTGGTGCCCGATGCTCCGCTGGCCCATGCGCTGCTGCGCGCGGCCGGGCGCGGGCCCGACTCCGCCGGCGCCGCCGAGCTGCTGCGCAGCCTGCCGCCTCTGGCCGCGCTGCGTGCCGATCCTGCCGCCAAGCGCGCGCTGTGGCCGCGGCTGCGCGCCCTGCGACGCGGGGCCGTGCCGGGATGAGCGCGGTGGTGGTGGCCGACGCGGCGCAGCGTCCGGTCATGCGGCCGATGCGCATCGAAGACCTCGATGCGGTGATGGTGGTCGAGCTCCGTGCCTATCCGTACCCGTGGTCGATCGGCATCTTCCGCGACTGCCTGTTCGCGGGCTATCCGGCCTGGGTGCTGCTTGAAGGCGGCGCCTTCATAGGCCACGGCGTACTCAGCGTGGCCGCCGACGAGGCCCACGTGCTCAACATCTGCATCGACCCCGCGCGCCAGGGGCGCGGCCACGGCCGCTGGCTGCTGCGCGCGATGGTGGAGGCCGCGCGCGGGCGCGGCGCCTGCCGGGTGTTCCTGGAAGTGCGGCCGTCGAATCCGGCAGCCATCGCCCTGTACGAGGACGAAGGCTTCAACGAAATCGGCCGCCGCCCGCGTTATTACCCGGCCGACAAGGGCCGCGAAGATGCGATCGTGATGGCGATGGAGCTGTTGGACTTCACCGGGCTGTAGGAGCAGCTATAGCTGCGACCCCCGCGAATCGGTTGCCCTCACGGACCACGGCGAAAACCGGTCGCGGCTATAGCCGCTCCTACAGTGGCTGCCGCAGGTGGCCGGCGGCACCGGCGGCGGCAGCATCGGTCAGAGGCGCGCGCGCTGGGCGGCGAGGGCTTCGTGCTGGGCGGTCCAGTCGGCCAGGCGGGTGCGCTCCTGTTCGACCACGGCGGCGGGGGCGTTGGCGACGAAGGTTTCGCTGGCCAGCTTGCCTTTCGATTTCGCCAGCTCGCCGGCCACGCGCTTGATCTCTTTGTCCAGGCGCGCGCGCTCGGCGTCGAGGTCGACCAGGCCTTCCAGCGGCACGAACAGCTTCAGTTCGCCGACGAGCGCAGCGGCGGCCGGCGGCGGGTCGCCGCTGATCGACTCGATGCCTTCGATCCGGGTAAGGAAGCCAAGCTGCGAAGAGAATCGCGCGAGGCGGTCGGCGTCCGCGGTGCTGCCGCCCGACACCAGCAGGCGAACGGACTTGCCCGGCGACACGCCGAGTTCGCTGCGAATGCGGCGCAGCGCGGAGACCATGGCCTTGAGCCATTCGACGTCGGCGGCGGCGTCGGCATGGTCCTGGCCGGCGAAGTCGGCCGCCCGCGGATAGGCGCGCGTCATGATGCTGCCGCCTTCGATGCCCAGGCGCGGCGCGACCTGCTGCCACAGCTCCTCGGTGACGAAGGGCGTGAGCGGGTGCAGCAGGCTGAGCAGGCGCTCGAGCACGTGCAGCAGGGTGTGACGGGTGCTCGCGGCCGCCGCGGCATCGCTGCCGTTGAGCGCGGGCTTGGCCAGCTCGACGAACCAGTCGCAGTACTCGTGCCATGCGAACTCGTACAGGCACTGCGCAAGCAGGTCGAAGCGGTAGCTGGCGAAGTGGGACTCGGCCGCGGTGGCGACGGCGGCAAGGCGCGAGAGGATCCACTTCTCGGGAGCGGTCACGGGCTGCGGCGCGCCCGGGAGCAGGCCGGCGTCGCCGGTGTTCATCAGCACGAAGCGGGTGGCGTTCCAGAGCTTGTTGCAGAAATTCTTGTAGCCCTCGGCGCGGGCCAGATCGAACTTGATGTCGCGGCCGGGGCCGGCGAGCGCGGCCATGGTGAAGCGCAGCGCGTCGGCGCCGAAGGCGGAAATCCCCTCCGGGAACTCCTTGCGCGTGGCCCTGGCGATCTTGTCCGCCATCTTCGGCTGCATCAGCCCGGCGGTGCGCTTGGCCACCAGGTCGTCCACCGTGATGCCGTCGATGATGTCGATCGGGTCGAGGATGTTGCCCTTCGACTTCGACATCTTCTGGCCGTCCTTGTCGCGCACCAGGCCGGTCATGTAGACGTCGCGGAACGGCGCGCGCCCGGTCAGCTGGTCGGTCAGCATGACCATGCGCGCGACCCAGAAAAAGATGATGTCGAAGCCGGTGACCAGCACGCTCGACGGCACGAAGTCGTCGAAGCCGCGCTCGCGCATGGCGACGGCGTCCGGCCAGCCCATGGTGCTCATCGGCCAGATGCCGGACGAGAACCAGGTCTCGAGCACGTCGTCGTCCTGGCGCAGCGCCACGTCGGCGCCGAGGCCGCTGCGCGCGCGCGCGTCGGCTTCGTCGCGGCCGACGTGGGCGTTGCCGGCATCGTCGTACCAGGCCGGGATGCGGTGGCCCCACCAGAGCTGGCGGCTGATGCACCAGTCCTGGATGTTCTCCATCCAGTGGCGGTAGGTGTTGATCCAGTTCGGCGGCACGAAGCGGATGTCGGGTTCGGCACCGTCGCGGCCCTCGAAGCGCTCGAGCCCGCGCGCGGCCAGCGTGTCCATGCGCACGAACCACTGGTCGGTGAGGTAAGGCTCGATGGCCTGGCCGGTGCGGTCGCCGCGCGGCACCTGCAGTTTGTGCGGCTTCGTCTCGAGCAGCAGGCCGAGGGCTTCGAGGTCCTCGAGCACCGCCTTGCGCGCGAGGTAGCGGTCCATGCCGCGGTACTTCTCCGGCGCGTTGGCATTGACCGCGGCATCGGGCGTGAACAGGTTGATCATCGGCAGGCCATGGCGCTGGCCGACCGCGTAGTCGTTGAAGTCGTGCGCCGGCGTGACCTTGACCACGCCGGTTCCAAACGCGCGGTCAACGTAGGCGTCGGCGATCACGGGCACCTGGCGCCCGGTCAGCGGCAGGGTGACCGTCTTGCCGATGAGGCCCGCATAGCGCGCGTCATCCGGATGCACCATCACCGCGGTGTCGCCGAGCATGGTTTCCGGGCGCGTGGTGGCGACGACGAGGTAGTCGCGGCGTTCGCGCAGGGTTTCGTTGCCGTCGGCGTCGCGTTCGACGTGCTCGTAGCCGGCACCGTCGCCCAGCGGGTAGGCGATCGACCACAGGAAGCCGTCTTCCTCCTCGTTAAGCACTTCGAGGTCGGAGATCGCGGTCTTCAGCACCGGGTCCCAGTTGACCAGCCGCTGGCCGCGATAGATGAGCCCCTGCTCGTGCAGCTGCAGGAAGGCCTCGACCACGGCCGCCGACGGCGCCGGGTCCATCGTGAACACCTTGCGCGACCAGTCGCCCGACGTGCCCATCCGGCGCATCTGGCGCTCGATGGTGTCGCCGGACTGGCCCTTCCACTCCCACACCTTGTCGATGAAGGCCTCGCGCCCGAGCGAGTCGCGGGTGTCGCTGCTGCCGCTGGCGGCGAGGTTGCGCGACACCACCATCTCGGTGGCGATGCCGGCGTGGTCGCTGCCCATCTGCCACAGGGTGCGGAAGCCGCGCATGCGGTGGTAGCGGATGAGCGCGTCCTGCAGCGTGTGCTGGAACGCGTGCCCCATGTGCAGGGTGCCGGTGACGTTGGGCGGCGGCAGCAGGATCGAATACGCCGGGCCGTCGCCGGCGGGCGCGAACGCACCGCTGGACTCCCACTGCGCATAGAGGCGGGATTCGAAGGACTTGGGGTCGTAGCCGGTGGCGAGGGTCATCGGAGGGCTCTGTGTCGGGGCAGGGCGGGGGCGGGCCCCCGCGTCACATGTCGAATTTCTTCAGGTCGAAGCCGCGCGCCTTGTACTGGGTCCAGCGTGCACGCAGCGGGCCGCGCGCGGATTCGTCGGCCGGGACCACCTCGAGCACGCGCTCGAAGGCGCCCTCGACCGGCGCGTCACGCAGGTTGAGCACCAAGGGGCGCAGCGGCACGTCGGTCTCGGGTGGGACGATGAGTACGTCCGCTTCCTCCTCGTCGCCTTCCTCGTCGTCCTCGAAGCCGGCACCGGCGATCTGGTGCGGCACGTAGGCGTCGGGGTCGAACGACCACAGCAGGTCGTCGAGCTGCTCGGCCTGGGCCATGTCGCGGGCCAGCACCAGCATCGGCTGGCCGGCGGCCACCGCTTTCTTCGCCAGCTCGCAGACCAGCAGCAGGGGCTGGTCGCGGAAGCGGGGCTTGGCAATCAGGTAGAAGTCGGCGCGCATGTTCGGTCCCGGGTCAAAGGCCGGGCCGGGAGCGGCTTTTCGCGTGCGAAAGCCGGCCCCGGCCGCGGGCGTCCTACTTGGCGGCCTGGTCCAGCAGCCACTGCGACAGCAGGCCGACCGGACGGCCGGTGGCCAGCCCGTTCTTGCCGCTGTGGCTGGCACTGCCGGCGATGTCGAGGTGCGCCCAGCGCTGGCCCTCGGTGAAGCGCGACAGGAAGCAGCCCGCGGTCACCGCACCGGCCCAGCGGCCGCCGATGTTGTAGACGTCGGCGAAGCTGGAATCGAGCATGGTCTGGTACTCGTCCCACAGCGGCAGGCGCCAGGCGCGGTCGAACACCTCTTCGCCGGCCGCCAGCAGCTCCTGGCCCAGGTCGTCGTGCTTGGTCATCAGGCCGGTGGCGAAGCTGCCCAGGGCGACCATGCAGGCGCCGGTGAGCGTGGCCACGTCGACCAGGGCCTGCGGCTTGAACCGCTCGGCATAGGTCAGCGCGTCGCACAGGATCAGGCGGCCCTCGGCGTCGGTGTTGCCGATCTCGATGGTCTTGCCGGACATGCTGGTGACGATGTCGGAGGGGCGGTAGGAGTTGCCGTCGATCGCGTTCTCGACCGCAGGCACCACCACCACCAGGTTCACGGCCAGGTCCATGCCGGCCGCGGCCACGAACGTGCCCAGCACCGAACCGGCGCCGAGCATGTCGTACTTCATCTCCTCGATGCCGCCCTGGGTCTTCAGGTTCACGCCGCCGGTGTCGAAGGTGATGCCCTTGCCGACCAGCACGTAGGGCTGCGCATCGCCGCCGTTGTTCCACTTCAGCACGATCAGCTTGGGCGCGTTGGCCGAGCCGCGGGCGACCGCCAGCAGCGAGCCCATGCCGAGCTTTTCCATGTCCTCGCGCTCGAGGACCTCGCAGGAGGCCTTGTCGAACTTCGCGGCGAATTCCTGCGCCTGGCTGGCGAGGTAGGCCGGGTTGCAGATGTTCGGCGGCAGGTGGCCGAGCTCGCGCGTGAACTCGACACCCGCGGCGATCGCCTGGCCCTGGGCCAGCGCGGCAGCGTCATTGCCTGCGATGTCGAGGCGCTCGAGGCCCTTTTCGTCGCGCTTCTTGTTCTTCTCGCCCAGGGTCGCGGTGTAGCGATAGGCAGCATGGCCGGCGGCGATGGCGGCCTGGCGGATGGCCCAGGCGGCGTCGCGGCCGGAAACCTCGACCTCGGACAGGGTCAGCAGCGCCGAACGCACCGGACCGGTGCGGAGCGCGCGCACGGCGTCGGCCACGGCCTTCAGGTACTGCGGCACCGCGAACTTCGCCGATTCGCCCAGGCCCACAACCAGCACGCGCGGTGCAGCCACGCCGGGGACGTCGTGCAGCAGCGAGGTGCGGCCGGTGGCACCGCTGATGTCGCCGCGGGCGGCGAGGGCGGACAGGCGGCCGCCGCTGGCCTCGTCAAGGGTGCGGGCGGCGGGCGTCAGGGTCTTGTCGGCGTAGGCGCCGACCACGATGCAGTCGACGTCGGCCGTGGCCGGGGAGGCGCTGTTCAGGGCTAGTTTGAGGGTCATGGGGTCCTGTACTGGGGTTTGGCGTGAAGTGTTCCTTACAATCCGCAGTCCAGAATGCGGCGATGCGCCGCGGCGCCAGCATGCTGGCGCGGCCTGACGGTGTATGGACGAACCCCCGATTCTAATGCAAGGCCGCATACGGATGCCGAAGCTCGACACCTACCTGTTCCGCGAATTCGCCCAATCCACGTTCGCGGCCCTGGTGGTGCTGATGATCGTGAGCCTGGGCGGGGTGTTCGCCGAGGTCCTCGGCGACATCGCCCGCGGCCGCGTCCCGGCGGGGCTGATGCTGTCCCAGCTGGGCCTGCAGGTGCTCAACTACTTGCCGCTGATCCTGCCGCTGGGCCTGATGCTGGGCCTGCTGCTGGCCGTGGGCCGGCTGTACCGCGACTCGGAGATGCCGGTGCTGGTGGCCACCGGCGTCGGCCCGCGGCGGCTGCTGCGGCCGCTGATGATGCTGGTGCTGCCGGTGGTGGCCTTCATCGGCGCCTGTTCGCTGTGGCTGGGCCCCTGGGCCAACGACTACTCCCAGCGCATGGTCGCCGAGGGCAATCGCAACCTGCTGCTGGCCGGACTCGAGGCCGGGCGCTTCGTCGAGCTGCCCGGCGGCAGCGGCGTGGTCTACGTGGGTGCGATGTCCGGCGAGGGCTCGGCCCTGGGCCGGGTCTTCATCTACCGCCAGGACGAGGAGCGCATGGACGTCACCACCGCGCGCAACGGCCGGCTGGCCGTCGACGGCGCCGAGCGCTACCTGGACCTGGGCGAAGGCTTCCGCGTGGAGGGCCCGCTGGCCGAAGGCCTGGATTTCCGGATGATGCGCTACGCGCGCAACGAGATGCGCCTGCCCGATGCCGAAACCCGTCCCGCCGACGAGGATCCCGAGTACGACAGCACCCTGGCGCTGCTGGGCGACTCGCGCCCCGAGGCGCGCGCGCAGCTGCACTACCGCATCGCGCCGCCGCTGCTGGCACTGGCCTTCGCCCTGCTGGCGGTGCCGCTCGCGCGCAGCCCGCCGCGACAGGCCCGCTACGGGCGGATCGCACTCGGATTCCTGGCCTACGTGGTCGGCATCAACCTGATGCTGCTGGGCACCAAGTGGCTGGCCGACGGCAAGATCCCGCTGCAACTGGGACTGTGGTGGCTGGTGTTGCCGCTGCTGGCCGTCGGCACCTGGCTGTATTTCCGTGACGGCCACGTCGGCGTGCCGCGCCGCGCCCGTGGCGTGGGGACGGCGCGATGATGCCGTTCCCGAAGATCCACGACCTCCACGTGGCACGCGTGGTGGTGGTGACCGTGCTGCTGGTCTGGGCGGTGCTGGTCGGGCTGGACGCCGTGCTCGCGGCGGTCGACGAGATCGACAACATGGGCCAGGGCGAGTACGGCTTCGTCAGCGTGCTGACCTACGTCGTCTACAGCCTTCCGCGGCGTGCTTACACCATGTTCCCGACGGCCGCGGTGATCGGCACGCTGATGGGCCTGGGCCAGCTGGCGGCGTCGTCCGAGCTCACCGCGCTGCGCGCCTTGGGCGTGTCGCGGCGCCGGCTGAGCGTTTCGGTGGCGGTGCCGCTGGCCCTGCTGACCGGGGTGATGATGCTCAGCGGCGAGACCCTGGGGCCCGGCGCGCAGCGCAGCGCCGATGCCATGAAGGCCGCCGCGCGCTCCAGCGACATGATCGTGGCGCAGTACTCGGGGCTGTGGGCGCGCGAAGGCAACACCTTCCTCAACGCCCGCGACGGCCGCGAGCGCAGCGAGGGAGACGAGGCCTGGCTTGAGCTCAACGACGTGCGCCTGTTCGAATTCGACAACGACGGCCGGCTGGAGTCGGTCGCCCAGGTCGGCACGGCCGAACACCGCAGCGGCGGCTGGCTGCTGCGTGACGTGCGCCGGGTGACCTTCGAGGAGCGGTCGGTCACCGAGGTCCGCGTCGATGAGGAGCGCTGGGAATCGCAGCTTGATGCGGTGGCGCTCGCGGCCAGCGCGGGTGGTGCCTTCCGGCCGCGCTACATGTCCGCGCGCGACCTGGCCCAGGGCATCGAATACCGCCACCGCAACCGGCTGGACGCCAGCGAATTCGAGGAGCACTACTGGGGGCGCTGGTTCTACCCGGTCAACGTGCTTGCGCTGTGCCTGGCCGCGATGCCCTTTGCGTTCGGCTCACTGCGCAGCGGCGGGCTCGGGCGCAGATTGTTCATCGGCGTGGTGTTCGCGCTCATGTTCTGGATGCTGCAGAACCAGGTCGCCAAGCTGGCGGCGGTCTACGGCTTCGACTACCGGCTGGCTTATGCGATGCCGCCGCTGCTGATGCTGACGGTGTCCTGGCTGCTGTTCCGGCGGCGCAGCGGCTGACTCCGCGGTTGCGCGACAGGGCGCGCCCGTTGGAGAATCCGGCCCGACGCTGCGGGTGTCGGGCCCCGGCCCGCGGTGGGGACGTCTGCGTGGATGGGGCACCACACATGGAGAAGCAAGCAATGCATGACAGCATGCGAGTGATCGCCGCCGCGGCGATGATCGTGGGCGTCGGCCTGTTCGCGGCCGGGGACGCCGATGCCCGTCGCGGTTCGAAGGCCAAGGAAGCGCCGGCCTGGATGAATGCCGAGGGCGAAGTGACCGATTCGGCCGCGGTGGAGGCAGGCTATGGCGAAACCGTCACCGGTCTCGGTGACTGGGAAGGAGAAATCACCGGGAAGCCGGCGCCGGACACCAGGTTCACCCAGCTGGAGATCGGCATGCCGATGAAGCAGGTGACCGACATCATCGGCCAGCCGACCGATCAGGGCGTCTACATCACCGGCAAGGCGTTCATTCCGTTCTACTTCGGCTCCGACCGGCACCGCTACGAGATGGCCTACAAGGGCCAGGGCCGGCTGGTCTTTGCCGGCAAGGGCTGGGACAGCGGCGGTAACCTGATCTGGATCATCCACAACAAGGACGACTCCGGATACCGCGAGTAAGCGTACGCAGCACCGAGGTATCCAAGGGCCCCGCTTGAAGCGGGGCCTTTCTTTTGGTCCCTCTCCTGATCGAGGGCACGAGTTTGAATCCCGCGCCGCCCACGCCGACAATGGCGCCCCCTGAACTCTGGCCGCAATCCCCATGCCCATCCTCCGCATGACCGACCTCGACCTTGCCGGCAAGCGCGTGCTGGTCCGCCAGGACCTCAACGTGCCGGTGGCCGACGGTCGCGTGACGTCCGACCAGCGCATCCTCGCGTCGCTGCCGACGCTGAAGGCGCTGCTCGATGCCGGCGCCGCGGTGATGGTGATGTCGCACCTCGGCCGGCCGACGGAAGGCAGCTGGAGCGAGGCCGATTCGCTGGCGCCGGTGGCGGCGCGACTGTCGGAGCTGCTGGGCCGCGAGGTGCCGCTGCTGCGGGATTACCTCGACGGCGTCGAGGTCGCGCCCGGCCAGCTGGTGCTGCTGGAGAACTGCCGCATGAACGCCGGCGAGAAGGCCGACGACGATGCCCTGTCGAAGCGCTACGCCGCGCTGTGCCACGTCTTCGTCATGGACGCCTTCGGCACCGCGCACCGCGCCCAGGCGTCCACCCACGGTGTGATCCGCCACGCCGCGCAGGCCGCGGGCGGTCCGCTGCTGATGGCCGAGATCGACGCCCTGGGCAAGGCGCTCAAGGAGCCAGCGCGTCCGATGCTGGCGATCGTGGCCGGCTCCAAGGTCTCGACCAAGCTCGAGCTGCTGTCGTCGCTGGTCGGCAAGGTCGACCAGCTGATCGTCGGCGGCGGCATCGCCAACACCTTCATCGCCGCCATGGGGCACGGTGTCGGCAGCTCGCTGCACGAAGCCGACCTCATCGACACCGCGAAGCAGATCATGGCCGACGCCCGCGCCCGCGGCGCCGACATCCCGGTGCCGACCGACGTGGTGGTGGCGCCGGCCTTCGCCGCCGACGCACCGGCGACGGTCAAGGCGGTGGATGCCATCGCCGAGGGCGAAATGGTGCTCGACATCGGCCCCGAAACCGCCGCGCGCTATGCGGAGATGATCGCTTCGGCCGGCACCGTGGTCTGGAACGGGCCGGTGGGCGTGTTCGAGTTCGACGCCTTCGGCAAGGGCACCGAAACGCTGGCGCGCGCGATCGCGGCGTCGAAGGCGTTCTCGATCGCCGGCGGCGGCGACACCCTGGCCGCGGTCGACAAGTACGGCATCGCCGACGGCGTGTCCTACATCTCCACCGGCGGCGGCGCCTTCCTCGAGTTCCTTGAAGGCAAGGCGCTGCCGGCGGTCGTGGCGCTGGAGCAGCGCGGCGGCTGACTGGAAACGGCCCGGCGGACCGGCCCGGGCCGAAGCGCGGCATCCGATCGCCATGTGGCTCGGCTAGCATTGGGGTCCGTTCCCGAATCGCCCAGCGCAAGGCCCAGCATGTCCGAATACCGCCGCGGTACCCGCATCCTCGCCACGTTGGGTCCCGCAAGCGATGCGCCGGGCGTGCTCGACGCGCTCGTGCGCGCGGGCGTCAACGCGGTGCGGCTGAACTTCTCTCACGGTGTGCCGGCCGATCATGTGCGGCGCGCGCAGGAGGTCCGCGAGGCCGCGGCGCGGGCCGGGGTCGAGGTCGGCATCCTTGCCGACCTGCCGGGTCCCAAGATCCGCATCGACCGCTTCGAGGGTGGTCGCGTGCAGCTTGGCGCGGGCGATCGCTTCGAACTGTATGCCCGCGAAAACGCGCCTCCGGGCGGCGTCGGCGGCGTCGGCGTCAGCTACCTCGGGCTGCCGGGCGACGTGGCCGAGGGCGATGTGCTGCTGCTCGATGACGGGATGGTGCAGCTGCGCGTGCTGTCGGTCGAGGGCGACACCATCGCCACCACCGTGCTCAACGACGGCGTGCTCTCCGATCGCAAGGGCCTGAACAAGCAAGGCGGCGGCCTGTCCCTGGGTGCGATCACCGAACTCGACCGCGAGCTGATCAAGGTCGCGGCCGACATCGGCGTCGACTTCATCGCCGTGTCCTTCTGCCGCACCGCCGACGACATGCACGAGGCGCGTCGGGTCGCGCACAGCCACGGCTGCGATGCCGCCCTGGTGTCGAAGATCGAGCGCGCCGAGGCGATCGAGAACCTGGCCGAGATCATCGACGCCAGCGACGTGGTCATGGTCGCGCGCGGTGACCTTGGCGTTGAAATCGGCGACGCCGAGCTTCCGGGCATCCAGAAGAAGATCATCCGCGAAACCCTGGCCCGCAACCGGGTGGTGATCACAGCCACCCAGATGCTGCAGTCGATGGTGGAAAGCCCGATGCCGACGCGTGCCGAGGTGCTGGACGTGGCCAACGCCGTGATCGACGGCACCGACGCGGTGATGCTTTCGGCCGAGAGCGCCGCCGGCGCATATCCGGTGGCCGCGGTGGAGGCGATGAGCCGGATCTGCGTCGGCGCCGAGAAGCAGTTCGAACACGACACCGATTTCGAAGCGGCCCAGCGCGGGCTGCAGCGCGCCGACCAGGCGATCGCGATGGGCGCCATGTTCCTCAGCGAGCACATCGGCGTGGCCGCGATCGTGGCCATGACCGAATCAGGCGGCACCGCGCGCTTCCTGTCGCGCTTCCGCTCCAGTGCGCCGATCTATGCGTTCTCGCGCCATGCCGGCGCGCGCAGGCGCATGAGCCTGATGCGCGACGTGTTCCCGATGGCCCACGACAGTCGCGGCCAGGGCGCCCGCGAGGCCGCGCGCGACGCCGTGGGCCTGCTGGTGGCCGCCGGCCTGCTGTCGTCCGGCGACCGCGTGGTGTTCACCAGCGGCGAAGCCATGGAAACCCACGGCGCAACGAACACCCTGCGCCTGCTGCAGGTCGGCGATGACGGCGGCGCCGAGGGCCTCGGCAGCCTGTGACCGCACCCTTCCTGGCTTTGTAGGAGCAGCTATAGCTGCTCCTACAAAGGGGGGCGGCTGTGGCGGCTGCCACGGGGGCGTGCCGGGGGCGACCGGCTATACTGGCCGGCCCTGCCGCCTGCCCGGAGTCCCGAAGAATGAGCATCGAACAGCTTGCCGAAACCGCCCTCGCCATGGTCGCCCCGGGCAAGGGCATCATCGCCATCGACGAGTCCTCCGGCACGATCGCCAAGCGCTTCGCCGGCGTCGGCATCGAGAACACCGAGGAGAACCGCCGCGCCTACCGCGAGCTGCTCCTGACCACGCCGGACCTGTCGGAGTACATCAGCGGCGCGATCCTGTTCGACGAGACCCTGCGCCAGAAGACGAAGGACGGCGTGCCCTTCGCCCAGTACATGACCGAGAACGGCATGATCCCGGGCATCAAGGTCGACAAGGGCACGCATGCCCTGGCCGGTTTCCCGGGTGAAGTCGTGACCGAAGGCCTCGACGGCCTGCGCTCGCGCCTGGAGGAGTACTACAAGCTCGGCGCCCGCTTCGCCAAGTGGCGCGCGGTGATCAACATCGGCGACGACGTGCCCTCGGGCACCTGCATCGAGGCCAACGCCCACGCCCTGGCGCGCTATGCCGCGCTTTGCCAGGAGCAGGGCCTGGTGCCGATGGTCGAGCCGGAAGTGCTGATCGACGGCAACCACGACATCGAGACCTGCTACGAAGTCAGCGAGGTCACCCTGCGCGCGCTGTTCGACGCCTTGTACAACCAGAACGTGGCCCTCGAGGGCACGATCCTGAAGGCCTCGATGGTGCTGCCGGGCAAGGACAGCGGTGAGCTGGCGCCGGTGGAAGAGGTCGCCGAAGCCACCCTGATGTGCCTGAAGTCGGCGGTGCCGGCGATCCTCCCGGGCATCGTGTTCCTGTCCGGCGGCCAGTCCGACGAGGACGCCACCGCGCACCTGGACGCCATGAACCGCATGGGCCCGAACCCGTGGCCGCTGTCGTTCTCCTACGGCCGTGCCATGCAGTCGGCCGCGCTGAAGCTGTGGTCGCAGGACCTGGTCGGCAACTACGACAAGGCACAGGCCACCGTGTACGAGCGCGCCAAGGCCAACGGCCTGGCGGCGCTGGGGCAGTGGTCGCGCGGCTGATCGCGTTATCGGCGCGTGTCCGCGCCATCACGCACGAAAAAGGGCGGCCATGGCCGCCCTTTTTCATGGTCACGAATCAGCAGCAGTGTGTAGGAGCAGCTATAGCTGCTCCTGCACAGGCGGGAGACTGCGGCCGGGAATCAGGGCAACCCGGCCAGCCACTCGTCGTCGCTGCCCTCGGCGACGCCCTCGAACAGCGGGGTCGAGAAGTAGCGCTCTCCGGTATCCGGCAGCATCGCCAGGATCACCGCGCCTTCCTCGGCATCCTTCGCCACGTCCAGTGCCGCGGCGACGGTCGCCCCGGCCGAGATGCCTGCGAAAATCCCTTCCTCCGCCGCCAGCTTGCGCGCGGTGGCGATGGCAACGTCGTCGGCCACGGACAGCACGCGGTCGGCGGCTTCGCGGTTGAGCACTTCGGGAATGAAGTCCGGGGTCCAGCCCTGGATCTTGTGGGGGGTGAAGTCGGCACCCTGGAGCATGGCGGCCACGGCCGGCTCCGCGGCCACGACTTCGACCCCGGGCCGGGCCAGCTTGAGCATTTCGCCCACGCCGGTGAGGGTTCCGCCCGTGCCCCAGCCGCTGACGAAATGATCCAGGCGGCGGCCTGCGAAGTCCTGCAGGATCTCGGCGGCCGTGGTGTTGCGGTGGTACGCCGGGTTGGCCGGGTTGGCGAACTGGTCGGCCAGGAACCAGCCGTGTTCGTCGGCCAGTTCCTTCGCCTTGCGCACCATGCCGGTGCCGCGCTCGGCGGCCGGGGTCAGGATCACCTTGGCGCCATAGGCGCGCATCAGCTTGCGGCGTTCGACCGAGAAGCTCTCGGCCATGGTGGCCACGAACTTGTAGCCACGCGCGGCGCAGACCATAGCCAGGGCCACGCCGGTGTTGCCGGAGGTGGCTTCGACCACGGTGTCGCCGGGCTTCAGCAGCCCGCGCTGCTCGGCGTCGAGGATGATGGCAAGCGCCAGCCGGTCCTTGACCGAGCCGCCGGGGTTGAAGGATTCGACCTTCGCATACAGCGTCACCCCTTGGGGCGCGATGCGGTTCAGGCGCACGACGGGCGTGCCGCCGATGGTGTCGAGGATGTTTTCGTGGATCATGGCGTCGTCCTGGGTTTGTGGGAGGGACGTGTCCCCGGGTCCGTCCGCGGGGCAGGGCCAGAGTGCGCCGTAACGCACGAGGGCGCCACCGGTTGACCGGAACGGCGCATTCCGCGCACGGGCCTCATGGCATACGTCGCCGACACACGGGGTCGATAGAATGCACGGCTTCCCTTTGCCGCTGCTGCCCACGATGTCCGACGCCCCCATTTTCCGCTCCGGCCCAAAGGCCTGTTGCGCCATCCTGCTTGCCCTGGTCCTCGCGGCCTGCGGCGCGGAGGGCGAGGCAGACAGCCAGGGCGGTGGCCCGCCCGCGGTGGTGGTGACGACCGCGGCGGTGTCCACCCGGCCTTTCAACGACCGCATCCGCGCGTTGGGCACGGTGAAGGCGCGCGAAGCGGTGGAAGTGACCGCCAAGGTCAGCGAAACCGTGGACCGGGTGCATTTCGAAAGCGGCGACGTGGTGGCCGCCGGCGCGCCGCTGGTCACGCTCAGCGGCGAACAGCAGCAGGCGTCGCTGGCCGCGGCCCGTGCCACAGCCAAAGAGGCCGACAGCATGCTGAAGCGCCAGCAGGAACTCGCCGCGCAGCAGCTGATCGCGCGCGCAACGCTGGACACCCAGCGCGCCACCCGCGACAGCGCGCTGGCCCAGGTGCGGCAGATCGAAGCCAACCTCAGCGACCGCGTGGTCCGCGCGCCATTTGCCGGCGTGCTTGGCGTGCGTCAGGTCAGCCCCGGCGCCCTGATCACGCCCGGGACCGTGGTCGCGACCCTCGACGACCTGTCATCGGTCTACGTGGACTTCCCGGTGCCCGAGGCCCACCTGTCGCACGTGGCCACCGGCCAGCGCATCACCGGCACCAGCACCGCCTGGCGCGGCCGCGGCTTCGAGGGCGTGGTCAGCAACGTCGGTTCGCGCGTGGATGCGACCAGCCGTGCCTTCAGCGTGCGCGCCGATTTCGCGAATCCCGAACACCTGCTGCGTCCGGGCATGCTGATGCAGATCGAGCTCGAGCGCACCGAGCGCGAGGCGCTGCTGATCCCCGAGATCGCCGTGGTCCAGGTGGGCCGCGAGTCCTTCGTCTATCGCGTGCGGCCCGACGCCACCGTCGAACAGGTCGTGGTCATGATCGGCTCGCGTGCCGGCGGCATGGCCGAGATCGTCTCCGGCCTCGAGCCCGGCGAGCGCATCGTCGTCGACGGCACCGGCAAGCTGCGCGACGGCAGCGCGATCGTCGAAGCCGGGCCCGGCGAAGTGGATACCAGCGAAGCCGGCGGACCGGGCGAGGGCTGAGCCATGATGCTGTCCGACCTCTCCATCCGCCGCCCCGTGTTCGCGACGGTGATGAGCCTGCTACTGATGGTCATCGGGGTGATGGCGTTTTCGCGCCTGACCCTGCGCGAGCTGCCGGCGATCGATCCGCCGATCGTCTCGGTGGACGTCAACTATCCCGGCGCGTCCGCGGCGGTGGTCGAGACACGCATCACCCAGGTGCTGGAGGACGCCCTTTCGGGCATCGAAGGCATCGAGATCATCCAGTCGCGCAGCCGCAACGGGCGCTCGTCGGTGACCCTGGAATTCACGCTGAACCGCGACATCGAGGCCGCGGCCAACGACGTCCGCGACGCCATCAGCGGCGTCGCCGACCGCATGCCGGACGAGGCCGACCCGCCCGAGGTCGAAAAGGCCGACAGCGATTCCGACACCATCATCTGGCTCAACATGAGCTCGGCGACGATGGACACGCTGGAGTTGTCCGACTACGCCGACCGCTACATCGTCGACCGCCTGTCGAGCCTGGACGGCGTGGCCCAGGTGCGGATCGGCGGCCGCCAGCGCTATGCGATGCGCGTGTGGCTGGACAGCGCGGCGATGGCCGCGCGCGGCATCACCCCCAACGACATCGAGTCGGCACTGCGCGCCGAGAACGTCGAGCTGCCCGCCGGGCGCATCGAGTCCGGCAGCCGCGACTTCACGCTCCGCGTCGAGCGCAGCTACGTCGAACCGCAGGACTTCGCCGCGATGCCGCTGCGCAAGGGCGCCGACGGCTACGTGGTGCGCCTGGGCGACGTGGCCGAGATCGAGCTGTCCTCCGCCGAGCGGCGCGCGTATTACCACAGCAACGGCCAGCCCAATATCGGCCTGGGCATCGTCAAGACCTCGACCGCCAACGCGCTGGACGTGACCCGCTTGGCGCGCGCGGCCGCGGTGGAAATCCAGAAGTCGCTGCCCGAGGGCACCAGTATCTTCGTCGCCTACGACGATACGGTGTTCATCGAGGAGTCGATCAAGCGCGTCTACTGGACGCTGATCGAGGCGATGGCCCTGGTGCTGGTGGTGATCTGGCTGTTCCTGGGCAGCTTCCGCGCGGCGCTGATCCCGGCGGTGACGGTGCCGGTCTGCCTGCTGGCGGCCTTCATCCCGCTGCTGCTGTTCGGCTACTCGATCAACCTGCTGACGCTCCTGGCCCTGGTGCTGGCGATCGGCCTGGTGGTGGACGACGCGATCGTGGTGCTGGAGAACATCCAGCGCCGCGTGGACCTGGGCGAGCCGCGGCTGGTCGCATCGCAGCGCGGCACAAAGCAGGTGGCGTTCGCGGTGATCGCGACCACTACGGTGCTGGTGGCGGTGTTCCTGCCGGTGGGCTTCATGGAGGGCAACACCGGCCGCCTGTTCCGCGAACTGTCGGTGGCGCTGGCCGGTGCGGTGGCGCTGTCGGCCTTCGTCGCGCTGACGCTGACGCCGATGATGGCCTCGAAGATGGTGCGCCCGCACAGCGAGGAGAAGTCGAACCCGGTCAACCGCTGGTTCAATGCGCGCCTGGGCGCGGTCACCGGTGCCTACGGGCGCGCGCTGGCGTGGATGGCGGACCAGCGGCCGCGCCGGGTGCTGGCGGGGATGCTGCTGGTGATGCTGGCCTGCCTGGCCGGGTCCTGGGGCCTGTCGCGCGTGGTGCCTTCGGAGCTGGCGCCGGCCGAGGACCGCGGTTCGTTCTTCGTCTCGATCGTCGGGCCCGAGGGCGCCGGCTTCGACTACACCGTGCAGCAGGTGCAGGAGGTCGAGAAGGTGTTCGCCAAGCGGGTGGCCGAGGAAGGCAGTGCGATCCGTCGCTACAACACCCGCGCGCCGGGCGGCTGGGGAGCGAGCGAGGAGATGCATACCGGCAACGTGATCGTATTCCTCGAGGACTGGGACAAGCGCGGGCAGAGCACGGCCGAGGTCGCCGACTCGCTGCGCTCCGAACTCGGCACCCTGAGCGGCGTGCAGGCGCAGCCGCGCGTGGGCGGCGGTCTCGTGGGCAGCCGCGGGCAACCGATCCAGATGGTGCTCGGTGGGCCGGAGTACGAGGAAATCTCGGGGTGGCGCGACCTGGTGATGCAGCGCATGGAGGCGCATCCGGGCTTCTTCTCGGTCGACTCCGATTACAAGGAAACGCGGCCGCAGATGCGCGTGAACATCGACCGCGTGCGCGCCGCCGACCTCGGCGTGAGCGTCACCGACATCGGCCGCGCGCTGGAAACCATGATGGGCGGCCGCCGCGTCACCACCTTCGTCCAGGAGGGCGAGGAGTACGACGTGCTGGTGCAGGCCGGCCGCGCCGGCCGCGCCGAGCCGGCTGACCTGGCCGCGATCGAAGTCCGTGCGCGCAGCGGCGAGCTGGTGCCGCTGTCCAACCTGGTGACGCTGTCTGAACTCGCCGAGGCGGGCAGCCTCAACCGCTTCAACCGGATGCGTGCGATCACCGTCACCGCCGGCCTTGCGCCGGGCTATCCGATGGGCGATGCGCTGGCCTTCCTCGAAGACGTCGTGCGCACCGAGCTTCCCGACTACGCCCAGGTGGACTGGAAGGGCGAGTCGCGCGAGTTCACCAAGGCCGGCGGCGCGGTGCTGCTGACCTTCACCCTGGCGCTGCTGGTGGTCTACCTGGTGATGGCGGCGCAGTTCGAAAGCTTCGTGCATCCCTTCGTGATCATGCTGACGGTGCCGCTGGCGGTGCTGGGCGCGCTGCTCGGGCTGGCATTGACGGGCGGCACGATCAACCTCTTCAGCCAGATCGGCGTGGTGATGCTGATCGGCCTGGCGGCCAAGAACGGGATCCTGATCGTCGAGTTCGCCAACCAGCTGCGCGACGAGGGGCGCAACATTGGCCAGGCCATCGTCGAGTCGGCGACCGTGCGCCTGCGCCCGATCCTGATGACCGCGATCGCCACCGCGGCGGGCGCCCTGCCGCTGGTGCTGGCGGGTGGCCCCGGTTCGGCCAGCCGCGCCACCATCGGCGTGGTGATCATCGCGGGCGTGGCGTTCTCCACGCTGCTGTCGCTGTTCGTGGTGCCGGCCCTGTACACCTTGTTCGCACCGTTCACGAGCTCGCCGGAAGCGGTGGCACAGGAGCTCGAGAAGCAGCAGCGCGAAGTGCCGAGCGTGGGCGGACACGCCTGAGCCACCGGCCGCGTTCGCGCGGCCGGTTCGCATTTGCCCGCTGATCGTGGAGAATCGGGCCGGTTCCGGCCAAGGTGAACATGGCGCCGGTGCATCGCGATCCACCACCGGAGCCAGCACTTGGACGAGATCCTCAACACCTTGAACGGCCTGATCTGGAGCAAGGCGCTGATCGCGCTGTGCTTGGGCGCGGGCCTGTACTTCTCCATCCGTACCCGCTTCATGCAGCTGCGCAGCGTGCCCGAGATGATCCGCCTGCTGCTGTCGGGCAAGTCGTCGGAAGCCGGCGTGTCTTCGTTCCAGGCACTGGCGATGTCGCTGTCGGGGCGGGTGGGTATCGGCAACATCGCAGGCGTCGCGACCGCGATCGCCTTCGGTGGCCCGGGTGCGGTGTTCTGGATGTGGGTGATGGCTTTCCTCGGCGCGTCGACGTCCTTCGTGGAGTCGACGCTTGCGCAGATCTACAAGGAGAAGGACGACGAAGGCCGCTACCGCGGCGGCCCGGCGTACTACATCGAAAAGGCGATGGGGCAGAAGTGGTACGCGTGGCTGTTCGCGGTCGTCACCATCGTTGCCGCAGGGTTCTTCCTGCCGGGCGTGCAGGCCAACGGCATCGCTTCGGGCATGGAGAATGCCTGGGGTATCGCGCCTTCGGTGACCGCCACGGGCGTCGTGCTGGCGTTGGGCTTCATCATCTTCGGCGGCGTCAAGCGCATCGCGCGCTTCGCCGAAGTAGTGGTGCCGTTCATGGCCCTGGCCTACATGCTGGTGGCCTTCGTGGTCATGGTGCTCAACGCCGAACAGGTGCCGGAGATGTTCAGGCTGATCTTCCGCAGCGCCTTCGGCATGGAGGCGGGCTTCGGCGCGATGCTCGGCCTGGCGGTGGAGTGGGGCGTGAAGCGCGGCATCTATTCGAACGAAGCCGGACAGGGCACCGGCCCGCACGCCGCCGCCGCCGCCGAGGTCTCGCACCCGGCCAAGCAGGGTTACGTGCAGGCGTTTTCGATCTACGTCGATACGCTGCTGGTGTGTTCCGCCACGGCGTTCATGATCCTCTCCACCGGCATGTACAACGTCGGCATGCCCGACGGCGCGATGCTGGTCGAGGCGCTGCCCGGCATCGAGGCCGGGCCGGGCTTCGCGCAGGCGGCGGTGGAGTCGGTGCTGCCCGGCTACGGCGCGGGCTTCGTGGCGCTGGCGCTGCTGTTCTTCGCCTTCACCACGATCGTCGCCTACTACTACATGGCCGAAACCAATATCGCCTACATCAACCGGAAGGTGCATCGCCCGTGGATGACGCTGGTGCTGCGCGTGGCCATCCTGCTCGCGGTGATCGTGGGCGCGGTGCGTTCCGCGGGCGCGGCCTGGACGCTGGGTGACATCGGCGTGGGGCTGATGGCCTGGCTCAACATCGTCGCGATCCTGATCCTGCAGAAGCCGGCGCTGCTGGCGCTGCGCGATTACGAGCGGCAGAAGAAGCAGGGCCTGGACCCGACCTTCGACCCGGAGTCGCTGGGCATCCGCAACGCCGCCTTCTGGGTGCGCGGGAAGAAGGACTGACATGGCGAAGGCCGGTGGCAACGACGAGGTCCGCCTGCATGGCCTGAACGCCGTGCAGGCGGTGTTCGCGCGCCGCCCGGCGGCGATCCGCAAGCTGTACCTGGCCGAGGCGCTGATCCCGCGCCTGCAGCCGCTGCTGAAGTGGTGCGTGGCCAACCGCGTCGGCTACCGCGTGGTGGATGAAGACGACCTGCGCAAGCTCGCGGCCAGCAGCCACCACGAGGGCGTGGTCGCCGACGTGCTGCGCGAAGCGCCGGTCGCGCTGACTACGTGGCTGCAGGACGTGGGCGAAGGCCCGGTCTGCGCGCTGTGGCTGGACGGCGTCGGCAACCCGCACAACCTGGGCGCGATCCTGCGTTCGGCGGCGAACTTCGGTGCCACGGTGTTCCTGCCCAAGCACTCCCCGCTGCAGCTGTCGGGCGCTGCCGCGCGGGTGGCCGAGGGCGGTGCGGAAGCGGTGCCGCTGGTGCGCCTGGGCCGCGAGGACAACGCCATCGCCCAGCTGCGCGGCGCCGGCTTCACGCTGGCCGCAACCGTGGTGCGTGGCGGTGGTGACGTCTTCGCCACCGAGCTGCCGCCACGGCTGGTCTATGTGCTGGGCGCCGAGAGCGAAGGCATGTCCGAGGCGCTGGCCGATGCCTGCGACCTGCGCGTCTCCATCCCAGGCACGGGCGCCGTCGAAAGCCTCAACGTCTCCGCCGCTACCGCGGTGCTGCTCGCCCGTTGGTGGCAGGCGCGCGACTGAGGTTTCCCGGAGGGGTGGGGCCGGGAAAAGCTTTTGCCACGGATTTGCACGGATCGGCCGCGGATTTACACGGATCAGGCCGAAGCAAGGTCGCTGCCGGAAACCGTTCCCGAAACAAAAGTCGGCCAGAGCGTGATGCGGATGCTTGCCTTGGCCTGATCCGTGTAAATCCGCGTAAATCCGTGGCAAAAAAGCCCTTTGCCGTCAGGTCACGGCGTCACGGCGTCACGGCCGGCGCGCTGCCGAAATCTCCTTCCGCATCCGCCGCCAGGTACGCGAACACCGCATACGCTGCGGCGTTCTGCGCCAGCGCCGCCGGGTCGATCTTGTCCAGGGTGTCGTCCGGCGTGTGGTGCAGGTCGAAGTAGTCGGTGCCGTCCTGGCCGAGCCAGGCCCAGGTGGCGCCGGCGCCGGAGATGCCGATCACGTCGGGACCGGGGCCGCCTTCGTCGGAGCGCTCGATGCCCAGCGGCGCGAGTGCCTCGGCGATGCGGGCCTCGGCGGCTTCGGCGTGGGCCGGCGCGCCGGTGTTGAAGGCGTAGATGCGGCCGGCGCCGAAGTCGCTCTCGGCGACCAACTGGTGGCGCGCGACGTCGGCGCCGTGCTTCTCCGCGTAGGCGAACCCGCCGAGCAGGCCCTGCTCCTCGTTGGCGAAGGCGACCACGCGGATGCTGCGTGCCGGGCGCCGTTCGAGCGCCGCGATGTGCACCGCCGCCGCCATGGTGATGCCGACGCCGGCGGCGTCGTCGACCGCGCCGGTGCCGAGGTCCCAGGAGTCGAGGTGCGCGCCGATCAGCACCACCTCGTCCGGGCGACTGGCGCCGGTCATCTCGCCGATCACGTTCTGCGAGGTGTATTCGCCGTCCCAGCCGCAGTCCAGGGCCAGGCTGATGCGCACCGGACCGCGCTTGAGCAGGCGCGTGAGCTGGTCGGCGTCGGGTACCGACAGCGCCGCGGCCGGTACCGGTTCCAGGCCGTCGTCAAAGCGGGTGATGCCGGTGTGCGGGTTGCGGTGCGAGTCGGTGCCGGCCGAACGCATGATGAAGCCGATGGCGCCGGCGCGGATCGCTTCCGACGGACCGCGGCTGCGCACGCGCGAACCCGGGCCGTAGCCGCTGCCGTCGCGGGCGCGCTCCATGCGATAGTCGACGAAGGCGATTTTTCCGGCCAGCGACCCTGCCGGAGCCGCTTCCAGCTCCGCCAGGCCGGCGAAGCGCACGATTTCGCCCTCGACCGTGCCGCCGGGACTGCCGCCAAGCGCGGTCAGGGCCAGCGGCTGGGCGTTGGCGCCCAGGACCGCGGCGTGCTCACTGCGGCGCACCCACTTCGGGAACGTGACCGGCTCGGTCCAGACGCGGTCGAAGCCGAGCTCGGTGAACTTCGCTTTCGCCCACTCCACCGCGCGCGCATCGGCCTCGCTGCCGGCCAGGCGCGGGCCGATCTCGGTGGTCAGCGATTCGGTGATGTCCCAGGCGAGCGGGCTTGCCAGCGCGGCCTCGCGCAGTCGCGCCGCCGTCGCCATGGACGCGTCGGGAATGCGGGTTTCAACCGACGGCGACGTGGCGGTCGGGGCCGCGCCATCGGCGGCGATGGCGGCGGTGGCCGGGATCATGGACGCGGCGATCGCCACGGTGAGCAACATCGGGACCAGGCGCATGACGCTCCGCTGCACTGAAAGGACGAAGCCGCGAGCTTAACAAGCCGCGGCTCCGTGTCGATGTGCGTGAAGTCCTGCCCGGTGGGCGGGCGCGCTATCGCTTCAGCGAATCGCGGATCTCGCGCAGCAGCAGTACGTCCTCGGACGGCTCCTCGGGTGCAGCCGGTGCTTCCTCGGGCTTGCGGCTCATGCGGTTGATCGCCTTGACCACCATGAAGATCGCGAAGGCGACGATCACGAACTGGATCAGCGCGTTGATGAACTCGCCGTAGCCGATCACCACCGCCGGCACCACTTCGCCGGCGGCGTCCACGGTTTCGGCCTTGAGGGTGAGGACAAGCTCGGAGAAGTCGACTCCACCGATAAGCATGCCGATCGGCGGCATGATCACGTTGTCCACCAGCACGGTCACGATCTTGCCGAACGCGGCGCCGATGACCACGCCGACGGCGAGGTCGACGACGCTGCCGCGCATCGCGAACTCCTTGAACTCACTCATCATGCCCATCGCGTTCTCCCTGGTCTTGCCGTTGGTGGCGATGGTCAGACTACACGCGCCGGCGCGATCCGGCAGCGCAGCACGATGGCGTCGTCCAGGCGGGCCTCGCATTCGTCACCCGGGACCAGGGCGGCCACCCCGGCCGGGGTGCCCATGAACACCAGGTCCCCGGCGCGCAGGGCATAGAGCTTCGACAGCTCGTGCAGGATGTCGGGCACGTCCCAGATCAGGTCCGACAGCGGCGCGGCCTGGCGCTCGACGCCGTTCACGGCCAGCGACAGGCGTCGCGGAGCCAGTTCGCCGATGTCTGCCGCAGGAACCAGTTCGCTCAGCGGCGCCGACTCGTCGAAGCCCTTGCCGGTGTCCCAGGGCAGGCCGGCCTTCTTGGCCGCGGCCTGCAGGTCGCGGCGGGTCAGGTCCAGGCCGACGCCGTAGCCGAACACAAGCGCCGTGGCGGTGGCGGGATCCAGCACGCCATCGGGCGCATCGCGGCCGAGCGCCACCACCAGCTCCACCTCATGGTGCAGGTCGGCGGTGGCGGGCGGGTAATGGATGGTGCTGCCGGTGGTCGCGGCATCGGCGGGCTTCATGAAAAACACCGGACTGCCGCGTTCGGCCTTCGAGGCCGGTGCCTGAGCGCCCATCTCGCGGGCGTGGTCGGCGAAGTTGCGGCCCACGCAGTACACGCGGCGCACGGGGAACTGGCCACCGCCGCGCACGGGCACGCGGGCCGGCGCCGGCGCGGGGATCACGTCGGTCATGAATGGCTCCAGGAACGGGCGCGCGCTGGCGCTCAGTAGGGCAGGGTATGCGCCGGCTTGTCGACGACGCGGTATTCGGCGTCGACCACGGTACCCACGCGCGCCTGCGGCTTGCCGCGACGGCTGAAGATGCGCCGGACCAGGCCAGCCGCGAGCATCGCCGTGCCGACCACCACGCCAAGCACCAGCAGCATGGCCAGAAGCGCCAGGCCAAGCAGGCCGACCGCCATGCGCAACAGCGGATGCCGCGGCTTGCGCGGCGCGAACATGGCGCCGAGCTGGCTCGCATCAAAGCGGGCGTGGAAGGTGCGGAAGCTGCTGTTGATCATGCGGTAATGCCAGAATGTGAGGACTTGGTGATGACGTGAGTATCAGGGCCATGGCTCCGGAAGATGTAAGTGAAACGTTAACCGCCGGTGAAACCGCGCCGCTGCTGACGCTCGACGCGCTGGCCGCCGGGGGCTTCGCGGAAGCCGAGGCCCTGGTCGACGGCGCCGCTGAATCGGTCATCCTCCATCGCGATGCCGGTGGCGACGTGCGTGCCTGGCTGAACATCTGCCCGCATGCCGGGCGACGCCTGGACTGGGCGCCGGGTCGCTTCCTGGAATCGAAGGACGGGCTGCTGGTGTGCGCCGTGCACGGCGCCAGCTTCGAGACCGTGGGTGGCGTTTGCGAAGCCGGCCCCTGCCGCGGCGAATCCCTGCGCGCCGTGGCCGTCGAAGTGCGCGACGGTGCCGTCTGGCTTGCCGCCACGCCCTGACGCGCTCTTGTAGGAGCAGCTATAGCTGCGACCGGTCCCTCCGGAGACGCTGATCGCCCGGAATGAGGGGGGCAGCTACCGGTCGGGTCGCTCAGAAAATCAGGTTCACAAGCGTCACCACCACCGCCAGGTAAACCGCCGACAGTGCGGCGCCCACGCGCCACAGGTCGCGGGCGGAGTAGTCGCCGGGGCCGGTCACCATCGACACCACCGGGTTGGATGCGGTCACCAGGTTATTCGAAGCCGACAGGGCCACGATCAGCGCGAACGCGGTCGGGTCGCCGCCTGCGGCCAGCGCCAGGTTGATCGCCAGCGGCACCATCACGATGGTCGCGCCAACGTGGCTGATGACCAGCGAGAACACCGAGGTCAGCGCGGCCACGGTAAGCTGGATCACCCACACCGGCAGCCCGCTGGGCAGCTCTTCGATCGTGTGGCCTGCGATCCAGGCCGCCGCGCCGCTGGTGTCCATGGCCCAGCCCAGGGGGATCAGGCAGGCCATCAGGAACACCGTCTTCCAGCTGATCGCCGAATAGGCCTCGTCCATTTTCAGCACGCCGCAGACCAGCATGCCGGCGACGCCGGTCATCAAGGCGATCGAGGTCGGCAGGTCCGAGCCCAGGGCGACCAGGATGGTGACCGCGAAGATCGCCATCGCGATCTTGAACTTGTGCGGCCGCTGCTCGCCCTTGGGATAGTCGGTGACCACCACGAAGTCGCGGTTGGCCGCGGTCTTGGCCAGGTCCTGCCAGATGCTGTGCAGGACCAGCATGTCGCCGGCGCGCAGCGGCAGGTTGCGGATGCCCTCGCGCAGCACCTCCTTGTCGCGGTTCACCGCCAGCAGGCTGATGCCGTAGTTCTTGCGCATGGCCAGTTCGGCCTGGGTCTTGCCGATGAATTTCGAGGTCGGTGGTACCACGGCTTCGGAGATGCCGGCGCGGCTGGGGTTGAACAGGTCGCCGAACTCGCGCAGCCGGCTCGACATGCGCAGCATGTTGTTCTGCGAGAAGTCCGCGATCTGCTGCCGCGGACCCATCGCACCGATCACGCTGCCGACCCAGATGCGGGCGTCCGCGGGCGGCGCCAGGCGCGAGTCGTTGCCGGTCTTCAGCGCCAGCAGCAGCGGCGCGCCGTGCAGGCTTTCGGCTTCGCCGAGCGCCATGCCGACCAGCGGGCTGTCGGCGCTGACGGTGAGTTCGAAGACGTCGCCCTCGATGCCGTAGGCGCGCGCAAAGTAGCTCTGCGTGCGTGCCGGGGTCACGCTGCCGTCGCTCTCGCCGCCGCCGCCCAGCAGCCTGTCGCCGAAGAAATGGAAATAGGCCAGCGCGAGCACCAGCAGGGTCAGGCCGATCGGCAGCGGCGCGAACATCGGCAGCGGCTCGAGCGTGGCCACGCCGGAGGGCAGGTTGGCATTGGCCGCGACCAGCAGGTCGTTGAGCAGGATCAGCGGGGAGTTGCCGACCATGGTCAGCGAGCCGCCCATGATGATCGCGGCGCAGATCGGCAGCAGGAAGCGCGACAGGCGCAGGCCGGTGCGCGAGGCCAGGCGCGAGGCGACCGGCAGGTACAGCGCCATCACCGACGGATTCTGCATGAACGACGAGTTGAGGCCGGCGATCGCCGAGGTGTAGAGCAGCAGCCGTTTCTCCGCGCCCTTGGACCGCCGCAGCAGCCAGGCCGCCAGGCGGTTGAGCGCGCCGGTGCGGTCCAGGCCCATGCCCAGGATCATGGTCGCGATGATGCTGATCACCGCGTTGGACGAGAAGCCGTTGAAGATGTCCTCGGGTGCGACCAGGCCGGTCAGGCCCAGCACCACCAGGACGACCAGCGCCACCAGGTCGGCGCGCACGCGTTCGAACAGGAACAGCCCCATCACCATCGCCACCAGCCCGAGGACGAGCTTCATGTCGGTGGTGAGGGCCAGCGTCTCCATGTCCTGCGTCTAGTCCCCGGTCCTGCCGTGCGGCCTGCTTTCGTCGAGCATCCCGTCGTGGGGCACCCTGTCATAGAGCAGGTCCCACACGCCGTGGCCGAGGCGCTGGCCACGGCTTTCGAAATGCGTCTGCGGGCGCCACATCGGCCGCGGCACGTGGCCGCGGGCGCCGGCGCGGTTGCGCAGGCCCTCCGTGGCGTCGAGTACGTCCCACATCTGCCCGGCATAGTCGTGCCAATCGGTGGCGAGGTGCAAGCGGCCATCGGGCGCGAGCTTGCGCACCAGCAGCGCGGCGAACGCGGGATTCACCAGCCGGCGCTTGTTGTGGCGCTTCTTGTGCCAGGGATCGGGGAAGTAGATGCGGACTTCGTCGAGGCCCGCATCGGCGACCTCGTTCTCCAGCACTTCCACCGCGTCGTGGTGGTAGACGCGGACGTTGTCGCTGCCGTCTTCGGCGAGCGCGTTGAGCAGGCGACCGACGCCGGGCGCATGGACCTCGATGCCGATGTGGTCGCGCGCGGGGTCGTGCGCGGCCGAATGGCGCAGCGCCTCGCCGTTGCCGAAGCCGATCTCCAGGATCCGCGGCGCGCTGCGGCCGAAGGCGGCGTCGAAGTCGCGCGGGGTGCCGGCGTAATCCAGCCCGAAGCGCGGCCACAGGTCATCGAAGGCGCGCTGCTGCGCGGGCGTGAAACGGCCTTGGCGCAGCACGAAGCTGCGCACGCGGCGATTGCCGTCTTCGACCGTGAACGGCTTCGGCGGCGCCTTGGAACCAGGACTCGAGAACGGATCGGTCACGCCGCGGGACACCGGCTTTTGTGGGAGCGGCTACAGCCGCGATTGCCGGCTGTCCCGGACGGGAAGGCAATCGCAGCCATAGCTGCTCCTGCAGGGGCGGGAGCGAGGGTCATCAGCCAAGGAGACCGTCGACCGGGGACGAGGCGCTGGCGTAGCGCTTGCGCGGGATGCGACCGGCGCGGAAGGCGGCGCGGCCGGCCTCGACGGCGAGCTTCATGGCGTGCGCCATCAGCACCGGTTCGCGCGCGCCGGCGATGGCGGTGTTCATCAGCACGCCGTCGCAACCGAGCTCCATCGCGATCGCGGCGTCGGACGCGGTGCCAACGCCTGCGTCGACGATGATCGGCACTCGGGCGTTGTCGATGATTTCCAGCAGGCTCCACTTGTTCTGGATGCCGAGGCCGGAGCCGATGGGCGCGGCCAGCGGCATCACCGCCACGCAGCCTATCTCCTCCAGCTGCTTGGCCAGGATCGGGTCGTCGGAGGTGTAGACCATGACGTCGAAGCCGTCGGCGACCAGCAGCTCGGCGGCCTTCAGCGTCTGCACCACGTCCGGGTACAGGGTCTTCCGGTCGCCCAGGACCTCCAGCTTGACCAGCTTGTGGCCGTCCAGCAGTTCGCGGGCCAGGCGCAGGGTGCGCACGGCTTCCTCGGCGGTGTAGCAGCCGGCGGTGTTGGGCAGGATGGTGTAGCGGTCGGGCGGCAGCACGTCGAGCACGTTGGGCTCGCCCGGGTCCTGGCCGGACGCGCGGTTGAAGAGCGGGGTGCGGCGGATGGCCACGGTGACGATCTCGGCGCCCGCGGCCTCGGTGGCCAGGCGGGTCTCGTCGAGGTCCTTGAACTTGCCGGTGCCGGTGAGCAGGCGGGAGCGGAAGGGCGTGCCGGCGATGACGAGGGCGTCGTCGCCGTAATTGTCTGGACTGGTCATTGCGCCATTATTGCGCAAGCGTTGCCGTTCAGCCGCCCCCCAGGGCGTGAACGACCTCGATCCGGTCCCCGGCCTTCAGCGCGTGTTCGGCGTGCAGGCTGCGCGGGATGATGGTGCCGTTCACTTCCACCGCCACCTTGCGCCCCGCCAGCTCGCTGGATTCAAGCAGGGCGAGGACAGTGCAGGGGCCGGGAAGGGTTTGGGCTTCGCCGTTGAGGATGATGTTCATGGCGGGCATTGTCGCCCGCCGGCGGCGCGATTGCATGTCCGCGCCCCGGTGTTGCCGCAGTGCACATTGAGTGGCACGCCGCCCGCGTGGAAAGATGGCGGATTCATATCGGGCGCAGGCGCCTTGATATCCCCCCCGCAAGGAATCCACGATGCCGAAGCCCCGCACCCTCCGTCGCACCCTGCTGACTGTCGCGCTCGCGCTGGCCGCGCTGCCGGTGGCCGCCGTCGCCAATGACCAGCCGTTCTCGCAGACGGTGTTCTTCGGCGACAGCCTCACCGATGCCGGCTATTTCCGGCCGCTGCTGCCGCCGGAAGTGCAGGCGGTCACCGGGCAGTTCACCACCAATCCGGGCCTGGTCTGGTCGCAGTGGCTGGCGCAGCACTACGGCACCGACGCCTCGCCCAACGGCAATGGCCAGTCTGGCGACAACTACGCTGCCGGTGGCTCCCGCAACGGCGTCGACGTCAACGGCGCGCTCGGATTCACGCCGTCGCTGGCGACGCAGGCCACGGCCTACCTCACCGCCAACGGCGGCCGCGCCGATGCGGATGCCCTGTATACGGTCTGGGGCGGTGCAAACGACCTGTTCGCAGTCGCCGCCGACCCGGCCAATGCCCAGGCGATCATCGGCGGCGCGGTGGCGGCGCAGGTCGGGATCATCGGCAGCCTGCAGGCTGCGGGCGCGCGCTACGTGCTGGTGCCCAATATCCCGGACCTCGGCCTGACCCCGGCGCAGATCGCCCAGGGCCCGGGCGCGCAGGCGCAGGCCACGGCGCTTTCGACCATGTACAACGAGACCCTGTTCGGCGCGCTGGCGGCCAACGGCCTGAGCGTGATCCCGGTCGACGCCTTCAGCTTCCTGCGCGAGGTGACGGCCAATCCCGCCATGTTCGGGATCGGCAATGTCACCGGAACCGCCTGCATGCCGCAGATCACCGCGCAGTCGCTGACCTGCAACCCGACCAGCCTGGTGAGCCCGGACGCGCCGCAGACCTATTTGTTCGCAGACGGCGTGCATCCCGCCAGCGGCGCGCACCGCGCGCTGGCCGACCTGGCCATGGCCGCGATCGAAGGCCCGCGCCAGATGGCGGTCCTGCCGCATTCGGCCGCAGGCACCGGCCGCAACCGCGCCGCGCGCGTGGACGCGCAGATCGCCGGCCGCGGCGATGCTGCGGGTTCGCGCTGGTGGACCGACCTGCGCGGGGACTTCCAGCGCTATGCGCACGGCGACCACTACGACGGCGCCGGTCCGGCGCTGACGGTCGGCATGGACTGGGGCAACGACAGCCTCGTCTATGGCGGCTTCATCGGTTACGGCGCGCAGGCCAATGACTGGGGCAAGCGCCGCGGCGAATGGGACCAGGCCGAGATTTCGGTCGGCGGCTACCTGGGCTGGAAGAGCGACGCCGGCGGCTGGATCAACGGCCAGCTCAGCTACACCAGCCTGGACTTCGACATCGAGCGCCAGGTGACCCTGGGCCCGGCGCTGCGCACGCACACCGGCTCGACCGACGGCAGCAACCTCGGCCTGGCGCTGCAGGGCGGCTGGGAGTTCGGCGAAGGCGCGCTGCGCCACGGTCCGGTGCTTGGCGTGGTCATGCAGCAGATCGAGATCGACGGCTTCAACGAGAGCGACCCGGCGCTGTCGACCTCGCTGGGCTACCTCGACCAGGAATTCGATTCCACGGTCGGCAGCGCCGGCTGGCAGCTCGCCTACGAGATCCACGATCACCTGCAGCCCTACGCGCGGCTGACCGTCGACCGCGAATTCGAGGACGAGGCCACGCAGGCCTTCGCCCGCTCGCAGTCGGTCACCGGCTCGCTGCCCTACGCCGTGCCCGGCGTCGAGTACGACCAGTCCTGGGTGACCCTGACCTTCGGCGCGCGCACGCAGCTGTTCGGCATGGACGCCAACATCGGCGCCAGCGTCAACAGCGGCGAGAAGCGTGGCAAGCACGCGATGGTGTTCGCCAGCGTCGGCGCCGGCTTCTGAGTCCCGGCCCGCCGCGCGGCCAGTCCGTGCGGCCGGCCCGGCCGGCGTGCACGCGCGGCGTTGCCAAGGCCCGCGACCGGGCCCTAGACTTGTGCCAGATGCGGGTGTAGCTCAATGGCAGAGCAGAAGCTTCCCAAGCTTACGACGAGGGTTCGATTCCCTTCACCCGCTCCATTTCCTCCCGGCCCATGGAACTCGCGGGCGACCTGCGGTCGCCGACGTGCATGCATCTGGTAATGGGATTCATTATCATCTGCTGTCCCCACGCCCGGAGTCACCATGAAAAACCTGTCCCTGTTGTTTGCCGGCCCCTTGCTTGCGCTGGGCCTTTGCGGCACCGCGCATGCGGACGAGCGCCCAGAGCATTTCGAAGGCGAGGCCTCGGCCACGCTTGACCAGGCGCTGGCCAACTTCGCGAATTACAACGCGCAGCTGGCCGCGGTCCTGGCCGAGGACGACATGCGGCCGGAACACACGGCGAAAATCCACGAGCTGACCTATACCCTCGAAAACGCGCTGGAGAAGATCGCGTCCGAGCTCGATGACCTGGCCGAAACGCTGGAATCCGTGCACGTGGCGTCGGAGCGCTACGAGGTCGACACGGTGAGGGCGCAGGGTCGGAAGTACCTCGATACCGCGGCCAAGATCGCCCGCTGAGCCATTCCCCCACGGCCACGTCCAGGCGCCACGTCGATGAAGCTCGCCATCCTGTCGCGCAACGGCAAACTGTATTCGACCCGTCGCCTGGTCGAGGCCGCGCGCCAGCGCGGGCACAGCGCCCGGGTCCTGGATCCGTTGCGCTGCTACATGCGCATCGGCAAGGAGGGCTTCGCACTGCGCTACAAGGCGCAGTCGCTGGCCGGCTACACCGCCGTGATCCCGCGTATCGGTGCTTCGATCAACCGCTACGGCAACGCCGTCCTGCACCAGTTCGAACTGATGGGTTGCCATACGCCCAACCCGTCGGCGGCGATCATGGCCGCGCGCGACA
Source organism: Luteimonas sp. A537 (assembly GCF_054052065.1). Taxonomy (NCBI): domain Bacteria; kingdom Pseudomonadati; phylum Pseudomonadota; class Gammaproteobacteria; order Lysobacterales; family Lysobacteraceae; genus Luteimonas; species Luteimonas renzhihongae. The sequence goes on along the minus strand of NZ_JBSVRH010000001.1, from coordinate 504,934 downwards.
AGCTGCGCTGCCACCAGCTGCTGGCAGCGCAGGGCATCGACATGCCGGTGACCGTGTTCGGCGACAACCCCGACGATACAGACGACCTGCTGGCGATGCTCGGCGCGCCGCCGCATGTGATCAAGCTCACCGAAGGCACCCAGGGGCGCGGGGTGATGCTGACCGAGAAGGCGTCGGCTTCGCGCGGGGTGGTTGATGCGCTGCGCGGCCTGTATGCGACCTTTCTGCTGCAGGAGTTCATCGCCGAGGCCGGCGGTGCGGATATCCGTTGCCTGGTGGTGGGCGACGAAGTGGTTGCGGCGATGCGGCGGCAGGCGCCCGAAGGCGATTTCCGCGCCAACCTGCATCGCGGTGGCAGCGCCGAGGCCGTTGCGGTGGATGCGGACGTGGCGGCGGTGGCCGTGCGCGCGGCGAAAGTACTGGGCCTGGGCGTGGCGGGGGTCGACCTCGTGTCCTCCGCGCGCGGCGCGCTGGTGCTGGAGGTCAATGCCTCGCCTGGCCTGGAAGGCATCGAGCGTTCCACCGGTGTCGATGTCGCGGGGAAGATCATCGAATTCGTCGCGGCGGCGGCCATCGGGGCGGGAATGGCCTCGCGGACGCGTGCGAGGCGAGCGCCCCAGAAACGAAATTTGACGGGAATTTAACGCCCCTTTAATCAATCCGCGAGTAGCTTTGCCCACGAGCAACGTGTTTCGCGTGCTTCGGAACTCTCCAGTCGTCAGCTGTGGATTGTGGTCAATCGGGTCAACACCTACTTGGGCCCGGGCGAAATTTTCGCCCGGGCCATTTTGTGCCCGCAATTGTGCGAGTCTTGGCGGGCAGGCAGAATCAATCGGCCTGCAGCCCCACGGTACGGGGCTGTCCGCGTCCCACTCCAACATCACTTCGGGGGTTCGAAATGTACAAACCGGTTCTGTTGTTCCTTCTGGCGTTGCTCGTGTCGGCTCCGGCCGTCGCAAATATCAGTGCAGGCGGCGAAGCCTTCCAGCCCGGCAATGGGCTGGACCTGAGCAGCTCGTTCAATGCCCAGCGCGACGCCATCATCAAGGCCCTGGACGATGGCGAGACCTACAGTGAGATCGCGGCCGATGACGCGCAGGTCGTCAAGGCGTCGCTGGCACGCATCACCAGCCTGCTGGCCAGCAGTGCCGGGAGCGTGGACCAGCTTCCGCACAACACCAAAATCCAGGTGTTCAACGAGCAGGAGCGGATCAACACGCTGCTGTCGCGCGCCCATGCGGACAGCCGCATGGTCTGCAGGCGTGAGAAGGTCACCGGTTCAAACATGTCCACCAACGTATGCATGACCGTGGGCGACCGCCGTCGCGCCGCGGAGGCCGCCAGGGACTTCATGAAGAACAATCCCAGGGCCATGTCCCGTCCCACCGAAACCTGAGGTTCCAGTGCGCATCCTCGTCATCGAAGACAACCAGGACATCGCCGCCAACATCGGCGATTACCTCGAAGACCGCGGTCACACGGTCGATTTCGCCGCGGACGGGGTCACCGGCCTGCACCTGGCGGTGGTCCACGACTTCGACGCCGTGGTGCTCGACCTCAACCTGCCCGGGATGGACGGCCTGGAAGTCTGCCGCAAGCTGCGCAACGAGGCCCGAAAGCAGACGCCGGTGCTGATGCTGACTGCTCGCGACAGCCTCGACAGCAAGCTTGCCGGCTTCGATTCCGGTGCCGACGACTACCTGATCAAGCCCTTCGCGCTGCAGGAGGTCGAGGTCAGGCTCAATGCCCTGGCGCGCCGCGGCAAGGGCGTGCAGACGCGCGTACTCGAGGTCGGGGACCTCGAGTACAACCTCGACACCCTCGAGGTGCGCCGCGGCGGCAAGCTGGTGCAGCTCAATCCCACGGCGCTCAAGATCCTGCAGTCGCTGATGGAGGCCTCGCCTGCGGTGGTCACCCGCCAGGAGCTGGAGACCCGCGTCTGGGGCGAGGAGCTCCCGGATTCCGACAGCCTGCGCGTGCACATCCACGGCCTGCGCGCGGTGATCGACAAGCCCTTCCCCACGCAGCTGGTGCAGACCCGCCACGGCATCGGCTACCGGATCGCCGTGCCCGATGTCCCAAGCTGAGGGCGACGCGCCTTCGCCGAAGGCATTCGGCCGGAGGCGCTACCGCCGGCGGCTGCGCAGCCGGATCATCCTCTCGTTCGTCCTGCTTGGGCTCGGCCTGACCGCGATGTTCGCGATCGCCGCCGTCTTCGTTGGCGCGGTGGTGGAGGACCAGACCGTCGGCAGCGTGCTCAAGCACAACGTCGACGAGTACGCCGAGCGCTTCTACAAGGACCGCAGCGCCGAGTGGGCGCCGTTGAGCAGCGTGCGCGCGATCGTCTATGGCCCCGGGCGGCTGCACAACGTGCCGCCGGACTGGGCCGAGCTCGAGACCGGCGTGTACAACATCACCGGCGAGGAGGACGGCGAGCCGTTCGTCTACCGGCTGGTGGTGAAGAAGGACGCGGAGTACTGGTTCTTCCTTGCCCAGGACATGACCAATACCGCCGAGGTGCGCGCCCGGATCAAATTGATCCTGATCGCCGCGGTGGTCCTGTTCACCATGCTGGCCGGCGTGATCGGCTGGTGGTCGGCATCGCGGGTGATGCGGCCGGTGTCGGAGCTGGCCAACCTCCTCGGCGCATCCGGCGACAGCGCACGCCCCGGCGCACTGGCGCCGCATTTCCCCGACGACGAGGTCGGCGAGCTGGCGACCGCGCTCGACGACTACGCCGCACGCCTGACCGAAGTGGTGCAACGCGACCGGGAGTTCAACGCCGACGTCAGCCATGAGCTGCGCACGCCGCTGGCGGTGGTCAAGGGCGCGGTGGAGCTGCTGCTGTCGCGCCCCGACATCGACGACAAGACGCTGGCACGCCTGCAGCGCATCCAGCGTGCCGAACAGCAGTGCACGGACCTGATCAGCGCGTTGCTGCTGCTCTCGCGCGCCGAGCGCGGACATGGCAGCACCGATGTCTGCCGCGTTGCCGAGCAACTGCTGGAGGCCCATCGTTCGCAGCTCGGCGGCAAGGCGCTGGAACTGCGCCTGGAGGGCGAGGCCGGGCGCCTGATGGTGGACGCGCCGGAGGCGGCGGTTTCGGTTGCGCTGGGCAACCTGATCGGCAACGCCGTGAAGTACACCATGGCCGGCACGATCGTGGTCCGCCTGCACGACAACGCGGTCGACGTGATCGATTCCGGGCCAGGCCTCAGCGCGGAGGACGCCGCGCACCTGTTCGAGCGCGGCTACCGCGGCAGCCACGCCGCGCACACCCACGGCGGCGGCATCGGCCTGTCCATCGTGCGCCGCCTGTGCCGGCTCTACGACTGGCAGGTGCGCGTGGTACCGGGCGCCGAGCGCGGCGTGGTCGCCACGCTGTACTTCGATGCCGGGGACGCGGCGACCGGCTGATGCCGGCCCGGCACCCGCTTGTGCCCGGCGCCATGGCCGCCTATGAAGCCAGCGGTTCCAGCCAGCCGCGGGTATCCGGCGTGCTGCCCTCGAACAGGCCGAAAAACAGTTCCTGCAGGCGCAGGGTCACCGGGCCGGCGCGGCCGGCGCCGACCTGGTGGCCGTCGACCGAGCGGATCGGCGTGATCTCGGCGGCGGTGCCGCACATGAACAGCTCGTCGCACAGGTAGAGGTATTCGCGCGGCAGGTCGCGCTCGACCACGGCGATGCCGGCGTCCTTCGCCAGCTGGATGATCGAATCGCGGGTGATGCCGTTGAGGAGCGCGGCGCTCACCGGCGGCGTGTGCAGCGCGCCGTCGAAGACCAGGAACAGGTTCTCGCCCGCGCCTTCGCTGAGCAGGCCGGTCGAAGCCAGGGCGATGCCCTCGCCGAAGCCCAGGCGCCGCGCCTCGCGCGCCACGAGCTGTCCCGACAGGTAGTTGCCGCCGGCCTTGGCGCCGGCCGGGATGGTATTGGGCGCGAAGCGCTGCCAGCTGGAGACGCAGGCGTCGATGCCCTCGCTGAGTGCGCCCTCGCCCAGGTAGGGACCCATGTGCCAGCTCGCCACCGCGACGTCGATCGGCGTCTCCGCGCTGAGCCCGAAGCCGCCCAGGCCGCGCCACGCCACCGGCCGCAGGTAGGCCTGTTCCAGTGCGTTGCGGCGGACGACTTCGTGGCAGGCGGCGTCGAGTTCTTCCAGCGTGTACGGGATCACCATGTCGTAGATGCGCGCCGAGGCGAACAGGCGGCGGATATGGTCCTGCAGACGGAAGATCGCGCTGCCGCCGGGGGTCTTGTAGGCGCGGATGCCCTCGAATACGGACGAGCCGTAGTGCAGCCCATGCGACATCACGTGGGTGTTTGCTTCCGCCCAGGGCTTGATGCCGCCGTTGTGCCAGATCCATTCCGGGTACTGCATCGCGTTGCTCCGCCTTGTGGAATCGTCATTGTGGCGCAGGCGGCCGTGCCGCTGTGCGCTCAGAGCGCGATCCACCAGCAGTCCATGTGTCTGCGCAGTCCGAAGGTGGTGCTGGACGGGGTGATGCCGTCGGCAAGCACCTGGTCGATGCGCAGCGCGACCGGGCGCCGCGGAGGCTCGGGCGTCGCCGGCGGTGGCGGTGGCGGTGGAGCGGCCAGGGTCGCCGGTATGCCCCACGGCGGCTGGCCGGTGGGCGCGACCACGGTCCGGGCCGGGCGAAGGGCGGTGATGTTGAGCAGCGGGCGGCTGGCGATCGCGTCAAGCCGCTCGACCAGCGCATAGGCGCTGCGCGTGGACATGCCGGGCCAGTGGTAGCTGCGGGCCAGCCGGTTGGTGTCGCGGGCGTCGATGGCCGCGGTGACTTCGAACACAAGGTCACGCAGGCGGCGCGAGCAACCGCCGCGGTAGCGTGGCGCGGCGTTGGCACCGGTGCCGCCTTCGACCGCTGGCCGGCTCTCGATCGCGCCCAGCGAATCGCAGCTGCGATCGGTGTATACGGTCCCGCCGTCGGACGTGGTGCACTGCCGGATCTGGGCGTGGGCGGGCGTGGGCAGCGCCGCGGCCACGGCGAGCATCGCCATGGCCGATAGCAGTGCAGCGGCCTGGGCGGGGTGTCGCAGGTACGGCATCGGGCAAGGGTACCGCGCCGGGCTGCCGCGCAGAAGCGCGCGCGGCGCGGGGTTCAGCCCAGCCTGTCGAGGACGGCCGCGGTCGGGCGCGCGAGGTTGAGCGTGTAGAAGTGCAGCCCGGGGGCGCCGCCGTCGACAAGGCGCCGGCACAGGTCGGCGACGAAGTCCGCGCCCAGCTGGCGGATGCTGTCCACGTCGTCGCCGTAAGCCGCCATGCGCTTGGCCAGCCAGCGCGGGATCTCGGCGCCGCAGGCATCGGAGAAGCGACGGAGCTGGCTGAAGTTCACGATCGGCATCACGCCGGGCACGATCGGCACCTCGACGCCCGCCGCCCGGACCTCCTGCACGAAGCGGAAATAGGCGTCGGCGTTGTAGAAGTACTGGGTGATCGCGCCGTTGGCACCGGCATCGACCTTGGCCTTGAAGTGGCGCAGGTCGACGAGGGCGTCCTCGGCCTGCGGATGGGTTTCCGGGTAGCAGGCGACTTCGATGTGGAAATGGTCGCCGTGCTCGGCGCGGATGAAGGCGACCAGGTCGGCGGCGTAGCGGAACTCGCCCGGGTGGCCCATGCCCGACGGCAGGTCGCCGCGCAGCGCAACGATGCGGCGGCAGCCGACTTCGCGGTAGCGCGCCAGCAGGGCGGCGATCTCGGCGCGGGTGCCGCCCACGCAGGAGAGGTGCGGCGCGGCATCCAGACCATGGTCGTCGATCAGGCCGCGCACGGTATCGCCGGTGTAGCTGAGCGTGGAGCCGCCGGCGCCGAAGGTGCAGGAGACGTAGTCGGGTGCCCAGGCCTTGAGCCGGGCCGCGGTGCGGTCGAGCTGGGCGCGCTGGGCGCCGTCCTTGGGCGGATAGAACTCGAAGCTGATCGGGATCATCGGTGGGCGTCCGTCGGGGATTGGTGAATCATATCTCTTTATCGCGATGGATCTTAAGAGAGTCCTGCGGCTGTTAGAGTCACCGGCCTATTCGAGTCCAGGACAGTCGAAATGGCGGACAGGCAGCACGTCTATCCCATCGGTATCCCCGGCCATCCCTGGGGCGAGGCCGAGCGTCTGGCATGGCGCGCGGCGCAGCGCCGCCAGCGCAGCTACCGCGACGAGGTGCTGGCCGCGGTCGAGGGCCTGGCCACGGATTGGGATGTGGTCGAATACGGCGGGCTCGCGTACGACACCGGCCGTTATCCGCTGCTGGCGCTGCGGAGCCGTAGCTGGGACGCGGCGCTGGCGGTGATGCTGGTCACCGGCGGCGTGCACGGCTATGAGACCAGTGGGGTGCATGGCGCCCTGCAGTTCGCCTCGCAGCATGCGCAGGACCATGCCGGTCGCGCCAACCTGGTGGTCGCCCCCTGCGTGAGTCCGTGGGGCTACGAGCATTTCCAACGCTGGAACCCGGAGGCGGTCGATCCCAACCGTTCGTTCCTGCCCGACAGTCCGGCGCCCGAATCCGCGGCGCTGATGCGGTTCACCGAAGGGCTTGGCGGACGCGTGCTGATGCACATCGACCTGCACGAAACCACCGACACCGACGAGTCCGAGTTCCGCCCGGCGCTGGCCGCACGCGACGGCAAGCCTTTCGAGCCGGGCTCGATCCCGGACGGCTTCTACCTGGTCGGTGACAGCGACAACCCGCAGCCGGGCTTCCAGCAGGCGGTGATCGCCGCGGTCGATCAGGTGACGCACATCGCGCCGGGCGACGCCCGTGGTGAAATGATCGGTTCGCCGGTCGTCGCCCACGGCGTGATCAACTATCCGGTCAAGGCGCTGGGCCTGTGCGCCAGCCTGACCGATGCGCGTTACGTCACCACCACCGAGGTCTACCCGGACAGCCCCTCGGCGACGCCGGCGCAGTGCAACGCGGCCCAGGTCGCGGCGGTACGCGCGGCGATCGACTACGCATTGGCGCACGTGGCCTGAGCGTTGGCGGCTGGCGGCAGGCATCGCACCGCAGGTCATCACGCTACCGGTTGCCGGATGCAAGGGGGAGCGCGGTTGATGCAGGCCGGGCCGATGCGCGATGCTGCCGTCCCCCACAGGATTGGCGGATGCCTCAAAGGACGGAGACATGGACGGAGACATGGACGGACACATGGACGGACACATGGACGGGACCAGCCACCTCGAGACCCTGCTGTCGCTGGGCCTCATCGACGAGCGGATCCACCGCCTGGCCGTCGCGCGCCTGCGCGATCCCGGGACCGGCGATCCCGGCTTCGCCAATGCGGGCCAGATGCTGGCATGGCTGAGGGACGAGGGCATCCTCGAGCAGGGTGGGGACGACGACGAATACCTGGCGCGGCTGGATGATCCCGGGAATGCCGAGGCGGTCGAGCAGGTCCTGCAGGATTTCCTGCACGCAAGCCGTGCATCGGCCCCGGACCCGTCCGGCCGGGGCTACGGGCTCCTGAGCCTGGTCCTTGGCGCGGTGGCGGTGGTCGTCCTGGGCGCTTTCGTCTGGGACCTGCTGGTAGCGAGCCGTACGCCAAGTTGCGGCGACAAGGGCATCCTGTCGAGCCTGCGTTCGGGCGCCTCCGCACTGGCGCGCGCGGAGGAGCGGAAGAACCCGCTCGCGGCAATGAACGACCGTGCGGCGGGGAACGGCCTGGGGCGTCAGGTCATGCGCGCCAGCTTTCGCCAGCCGCAGGAGATTGCCTACCTGCAGGAAGAGCGTGTCCGCCTGTGCAGCGTGACCGTGGTTCTCGACGACCAGCAGGATGAGATCGGCTACAGCATCACCCCCACCGAAGGCGGCTACGAGCTGCGGGGCGCTCACAGCGAATGGCTTCGCGCCAAGTACCGGCCGGTCGCCGACGCCGGCGCACCCCTGGGTACTCCGGTGATCACGGAGGCGTTCCGGGTGGCGTCGGACCGGCTGGAGGCTGGGACCGGCATGGCGCGCAAGCTGGCGCGGCAGGGGCCTGCATCGGAGCTCGACCGCGAGGTGCTGCCGCTGGGACCGTGTGTTGGGGGCGATGCCGGTGTCGTGACCTGTTCACTGCTGTTCCAGCGGAACGACCGCCTGATCCAGGCCCTCGGCGGCAGCGGCCTGCAGCTGGTGAAGGGTGACTTCGACTTCGTCAGCGAGGGCGCTGGCTGGCGCGCCGCGGATGGATTTGACGACAGGTACGTCGAGGCCGTGGCGAAGGGCCGGATCGATGAGCTGCTGGTCCAGCCGGGTGCCGAATAGGCGCTGCGGCGTTCACCGGTGCAGCACAGGGCCGGGCGCGCCAAAAGCAAGCGGGCGCCTTCCGGCGCCCGCGGCTGTCGCAACGACCGGCTTTCCCGGTCAGTAGCGGTAGTGCTCTGGCTTGAACGGGCCTTCCACCGGCACGCCCAGGTAGTCGGCCTGTTCCTGCGTCAGCTTGGTCAGCCTCACGCCGATCTTCTCCAGGTGCAGGCGCGCGACTTCCTCGTCGAGCAGCTTGGGCAGGATGTAGACCTTCTTCTGGTACGTGTCCTTGTTGGCCCACAGGTCGATCTGCGCCAGCGTCTGGTTGGCGAACGAGTTCGACATCACGAAGCTCGGATGACCGGTGGCGCAGCCCAGGTTCACCAGGCGGCCTTCGGCGAGCAGGAACATCGCGTTGCCGTTTGCGAACACGTACTTGTCCACCTGCGGCTTGATGTTGATGATCTCCACGCCGTCCACCGCCTTCAGCGCATCGACCTGGATCTCGTTGTCGAAGTGGCCGATGTTGCAGACGATGGCCTGGTCCTTCATCGCGGTCATGTGCTCGACGCGGATGATGTCCTTGTTGCCGGTGGTGGTGACGTAGATGTCGGCCTCGCCGAGGGTCTCCTCGATGGTCGCGACCTCGAAGCCCTCCATCGCTGCCTGCAGCGCGCAGATCGGGTCGATTTCGGTGACGATCACGCGCGAACCATAGGCACGCAGCGACGCCGCGCAGCCCTTGCCGACGTCGCCATAGCCGCAGACCACGGAGACCTTGCCGGCCAGCATCACGTCCAGCGCGCGCTTGAGGCCGTCGGCCAGCGACTCGCGGCAGCCATACAGATTGTCGAACTTCGACTTGGTGACCGAGTCGTTGACGTTGATCGCCGGCACCAGCAGCTGGCCGTCCTGGGCCAACTGGTAGAGGCGGTGCACGCCGGTGGTGGTCTCTTCGGAGACGCCCTTCCAGTCGCGGACCACGGTGGTCCAGAAGCCGGGGCGCTCTTTGGCGACGCGCTTGAGCAGGTTCTTGATCACCTGCTCCTCGTGGCTGGACGCGGGGGCGTTGACCCAGCTCTCGTCGCCCTGCTCGAGCTCGAAGCCCTTGTGGATCAGAAGGGTCACGTCGCCGCCGTCATCGACCACCATCTGCGGGCCGAGAAATTTATCTTTACCGTCGGCGCCCTTGCCGTCGGGGAAGCTCAGCGCCTCGAGCGTGCAGTCCCAGTACTCCTCCAGCGTCTCGCCCTTCCAGGCGAACACGGGAGTGCCGGTGGCGGCGATGGCGGCGGCAGCGTGGTCCTGGGTCGAGAAGATGTTGCACGAGGCCCAGCGCACGTCGGCGCCGATGTCCTTCAGGGTCTCGATCAGCACCGCGGTCTGGATGGTCATGTGCAGCGAGCCGGTTACGCGCACGCCCTTGAGCGGGGCGCTGGCGGCGTGCTTGCGGCGGATGGACATCAGTCCCGGCATCTCGTGCTCGGCGATGTCGATCTCCTTGCGGCCCCAATCGGCCAGGGAGATGTCGGCGATCTTGTAATCACCTTCCATGGAGAAGGTCTTGGCAACGGCATTCATGGTGCAGCTCCGGTTTCTTGTGCCCGCTCCCGCTTGGGAGGGGGTGGGGTGGGGAACCGGGCGCCGTTCGGGTGCGATCCGCCGAGCCTGGCCGTGCTGGTTCCACGGTCGCAGCGCCCCTCGGCGGAGGCGCGGATTATATCGCCTGCGGCTCGCGGGCGAACTGCCGAGGCTGTCCCTGCCCCAAACGGCGGCTCCCGTGGCGGCCGGCGGGACCGCAACCTAGGGTCGCACCGGGTTCAGGGCGCGCCGTGCTTTCACTAGTCTGGGCCCATCCCCCGGAATGATCGGACGCGTGACCATGGCCATCACAGCAATCGGATACACCCAGCCCGCCCCGCCGCCGCCTGAGCCGCCGAAGCAGTACGAAATCGCGCGCGGCGACAGCATCGACAGCATCGCCAAGGCACATGGCACCACCCCGCAGGCGCTGATCGGTGCCAACCCGCAGCTGTCCAATCCCGACACGCTGTACCCCGGCGACATGCTCGACCTGCCGGCCGCCGCCGCCGAACAGGCCGACGCGGGCGGCTCGGCCAAGGTCACCGGCGACGAAACCGCGAAGACCGGCACCGAAGCCAACGGTACGAGTTCGAAGCGCGAAGCCAGCGTCGGCGTGTCAGACGACGGCGTGACCGTGGGCGGGAAGCAGACCGACAAGACCACCACCACCGATGCCGACGGCAACAAGTCCACCAGCGGCACCAGCGTGGGAGGCAGCGTCGCGGTCGATCCCGACAAGGGCACCCTTTCCTTGGCGGGCAACGCCGGGTTCACCGAGAGCGTCAAGAACTCGAAGGGCGTCGGCCTGAGCTTCGGCATCGACGGCAGCACCACGGTCGTGACCGGCCAGAAGACCGAGGACGGCGTCACCACCTACACCGCGTCCAGCGACGTGTCGGTGACGCTGAATGCAGGCGTGGACGTGAAGCAGGCAGGCCTGGAATACGGCCGCACGGACGGCATCAAGGCGTCCTACGAAGTCTCGATGCCGGAGCAGGCGGCGAAGAACACCGACCTGGCCAGCGTCAATCCGTTCGATCCCGCGTCGATGCCGACCGGCACGATCATCAAGATCGACGGTTCCAGCTATTCAAGCAACGAGTTCAAGGCCACCTTCCGGAACATCGCCGCCGAGACCAAGGTGACCAACGAGGAGGGCACCAGCCTCCTGGTGGAGAAGACCGGGGCCGACACCGTGCGGGTGACCGCCGGGCCGACCGAGGCCATCCAGGCGTACAACGGAGTGGGCCTGGATTTCGAGCAGGTCAAGGTCATGCTGGGCAATGACACCAGCCTGAGCAGCGCCACGCTCAAGACCGCGGAGTTCGACCTGTCCACGGCCGAAGGGCAGGCCGCGTACAGCGACTTCGTGGCCAACGGCAACATGCCTGTCGACAACGGCACCGGCGTGTCGGAAGTGAAGACCATCGAGAAGATCGACTATTCCTCGCAGGCCAAGGTCGACGTGAAGCTTGGCCCCGTGGAGCTCGGCCTGGACGGCGCGAAGAACACCGGCAATTCGGTGGTCACCACGTATCCCGACGGCACCATGGAGCGCACGTTCGACGTGCAGTACAGCGACAACGTGCCGATGACGCTGACGCAGAAGTACGATGCCGAGGGCGAGGAAATCATCGGCGAGCGGCAGTACGCATTCACCATGAAGGTCGACGAGAACACGGCGCAGATGATCAACGCCGCGCAGACCGGTGACGTGGACAAGGCGCATGACGGCCCGGTGCAGCCAGGCGACACCATCACCATCAGCTATACCGAGGCCGAAATGGCCGAGCTCCAGGGCCATGCCGAAGGCGCGCTCGAGGCTACCGACGGCATGGATTCCAGGCTGCGCGTCCTCACCCAGGACTACGATGGAAACCCGGTGGAGACTTTCGATTTCGCGCTGGGCCTGGCCCGCAACCTGGGTGGAACGGAGTACGGCAGCGCCGAGAGGCTGTTCACCATCTCGAGCTCGGCCGATGGCAATTACGCCGATGGCAACTATGTGCAGTTGCCGGGCACGGTGACGGTGCAGGACGGCTGACCGCATGCGATGGCAGTGCCGTGGCGGACATGACCGTCGCCACGGTACGCGGGGGTGGTGCACGGGCTAGGCTCGGGGTTTGCCTTGAGCAGGACCCACGCCTTGCATACGCCCGCATTGAAGTACCTCGCCGCTCCGTTGCTGCTCGCCTGCCTGGCGATGGTGCCGGCGCCATCGCAGGCCCGCGACACGGCTCCAGGCGCCGCGACCGCCAGCGACACCACCAGCGACACCAATGGCTACCGCCTGCCGGTGCCCGCGCTGCGCGCGATCGTCGACGCGCCACAGGTGCCGCGCCTGTCGCTGTCGCCCAAGCGCGACCTGATCGCCTACATGCAGGTGCCGTCGCTGCCGGGCATCGATGTCGTCGCCCAGCCCGAACTCAAGCTCGCCGGCCTGCGCATCCACCCGCGCACGCAGTCGGCCAGCGCCTTCAGCTTCATCGATGACCTCTGGCTGCAGTCCGTGGACGACGGCGCCGAGCGCCGCATCCAGGGCCTGCCGCAGCCGCTGGCGCTGGCGTCCCTGCAGTGGTCGCCGGACCAGCGCCACATCGCCTTCAGCCACGTCGACCAGCGCGCCGGGCACGTCGAGCTGTGGCTGGTCGACGTGGCCGCTGGACGCGCGCGGCGCTTGATCGAACAGCCGCTGGGCACAGTGGTCGGCAGCGGCTTCGACTGGCTGCCCGACGGCAGCGGGCTGATCGCGCTGCTGCGGCCCGAAGGGCAGGGCGCGGCGCCGGAAAGCGACGGCATTCCCCGCGGCCCGAACATCCAGCAGACCGACGGCGGCGGCCAGGTGCAGAGCCTGCGCACCTACCAGGACCTGTTGGGCAACCCGCATGACGAAGCCCTGTTCGCGTATTACATGACCCGCCAGCTGGCGCGGGTCGGGCTGGACGGGCGGGTCGCGCCGATCGGTGGGCCGGAGCTGTACGTGGGCGCATCGGTGTCGCCGGACGGCAGCCACTTGCTGCGCCAGCGCCTGGAGCGCCCGTTCTCCTACGTGGTGCCGTATTCGCGGTTCCCGCGGCGCATCGACGTGATCGGAATGGATGGCAGGTTGCTGCATACCGTGGCCACGCTGCCGCTGGTGGAAGGCCTGCCCACGGGCAATGACGCCGTGGCCACCGGCGTGCGCCGCATCGCGTGGCGCGCCGATGCGCCGGCGACGCTGGTCTGGGCCGAGGCGCAGGACGGCGGCGATCCCGCGCGCGAGGCGGCGGTGCGCGACCGCGTGTTCGCCCATGCCGCGCCCTTCACCGGCGAGCCCGGCGTGCTCGCCGACCTGTCGATGCGCTACGGCGGCGTGCGCTGGGGCCACGGCGGGTTGGCGCTGCTGACCGAATCCTGGCGGAAGACGCGGCAGACGCGCGAATGGCGGCTTGCCCCCGACAGCGCAGCCGCGCCCGTGCTGCTGCGCGAAGGCTCATACGAGGATCGCTATGCGGATCCCGGCACGCCGGTGATGCAGCTGGACGATCGCGGCTTCGCGCGACTGCTGACCACCGGCGGTGGCGAAACGATCTACCGCATCGGCGACGGTGCTTCGCCGGAGGGCGACCGGCCCTTCGTCGACCGGCAGGACCTGGCCGGTGGCGGCGTGGAGCGCCTGTTCCAGTCGGAGGCGCCCTGGTACGAAGCGCCGTTCGCGCTGCTGGATGCGGAGGCGTCGCGCATCCTCACCACACGCGAGTCCCCGGTCGAACCCGCGAACATCCTGCTGCGCACTCTCGGTGCCGCTGCGGATGCCGAACCGGTCGTACTGACCGACTTCCCGCATCCAACGCCCGAGCTGCGCGGCGTGAGCAAGGAGCAGATCCGCTATTCGCGCGCGGACGGCGTCGAGATGACCGCCGACCTGTACCTGCCGGCCGGCCATGACGCAAAGCGCGACGGCCCGCTGCCGATGCTGATGTGGGCCTATCCGCGCGAGTTCAAATCCGCGGATGCCGCAAGCCAGGTGCGCGGCTCGCCGCATCGCTTCAACCGCATCAGCTACTGGGGGCCGCTGGCCTGGCTGGCGCGCGGCTATGCCGTGCTCGATGGCCCGACCATGCCGATCATCGGTGAAGGCGACGCCGAGCCCAACGACACCTACGTGAAGCAGCTGGTCGCGAGCGCGCAGGCGGCCGTGGACGCAGTGGTGGAGCGTGGCGTGGCCGACCGCGACCGCATCGCCATCGGCGGGCATTCCTACGGTGCGTTCATGACCGCCAACCTGCTGGCGCACTCGGACCTGTTCCGCACCGGCATCGCGCGCAGCGGCGCCTACAACCGCTCGCTGACGCCGTTCGGCTTCCAGGCCGAAGAGCGCAACTACTGGCAGGCCACCGACGTCTACCACGCGATGTCGCCGTTCAACCACGCCGACAGCATCAACGAGCCGATGCTGATCATCCACGGCGAACAGGACAACAATTCCGGCACTTTCCCGATGCAGAGCGAACGCATGTACGCGGCGATCAAGGGCCTGGGCGGCACCGCTCGCCTGGTGATGCTGCCCAACGAGTCGCATGGCTACCGCGCGCGGGAGTCGATCCTGCACATGCTGGCGGAAACGGACGAATGGCTGGAAACGCACGTCAAGGACGCAGGGCCGAGGTAAGGCCGAAACGACGGAGGCGACGATGCAGGCTGGGCCGGCAGGCGTCCATCCATCTTCAACTGACGGGAGGACGGCCATGCCGTTGAGTGGGCGTATTGCAATTGTCACGGGTGCGGGCGGTGGACTTGGCCGCCAGCACGCCCTTTACCTTGCGCGCAAGGGCGCGCGCGTCGTGGTCAACGACATCGGGAGCGGGCAGGCCGAGGCCGTGGCCGCGGAGATCCGCGCTGCCGGCGGCGAAGCCCTTGTCGCGGCCGGTTCGGTTACCGACGAAGCCGCGGTCGCGGCGATGGTCGCGCACGCGCTCGAGACGTGGGGGCGCATCGACATCCTGGTCAACAACGCCGGCATCCTCCGCGACAAGAGCTTCGGCAAGATGGAGCTGGAGGCCTTCCGCCAGGTCGTCGACGTGCACCTGACGGGCGCGGCGATCTGTACCAAGGCGGTGTGGGAAACGATGCGCGCGCAGGGCCATGGGCGCATCGTGATGACCACGTCCTCGTCGGGGCTGTGGGGCAATTTCGGCCAGGCCAACTACGGCGCGGCGAAGATGGCGCTGGTCGGGCTGATGCAGACCCTGGCCATCGAGGGCGCCAAGTACGACATCCGGGTCAACTGCCTGGCGCCGACGGCGGCCACGCGGATGATGGAAGGCATCCTGCCGGAGGAGCAGCTGGCGGCGCTGGATCCGGCGCTGGTCAGTCCGGCGCTGCTGCCGCTGGTGGTGGAAGGCGCTCCGACGCGTGCGATCGTCTGCGCCGGCGGCGGGCATTTCGCGCGCGCGTACGTGACTCTCACCGAAGGCCGGTACATGGGTGCCGGCGACGATGCCGGTGAGCGCCTGATCGCCGAATGGGATGCGGTATCCGATCCGGCAGGCCAGGTCGTACCCGAGTACGGCTTCACCCAGGCCGAGCGCGAAGTGGCCAGCGCGCAGGCGCACGCGCCGCCGTCCGTGCCGGCCTGAGCGCCAATAAAACCTGTAGGAGCAGCTATAGCTGCGACCTGCGACCCGTGACCGGTAGCGATCGCAGCTATGGCTGCTCCTGCAAAAACGCGGGGAGGGGCTGCGGTCCGCAGCCCCCGGTCCTCAGAGCTTCGCGGCCTTGCGCAGCTCTTCGGCCTTGTCCGTCTTCTCCCAGGAGAAGGCGGTGGCGGTGTGCGTCTTGCCGGCGGCGTCCACATAGCTGACGTCCTGCGGCTTGCGGCCGAAGTGGCCGTAGCTTGCGGTGCGCTGGTAGATCGGGTGCACCAGGTCCAGCATCTTGATGATGCCGTAGGGGCGCAGGTCGAAATGGCGGCGGATCAGCTTCTCGATCACGTCGTCGCCGACCTTGCCGGTGCCGAAGGTGGTCACCGAGATCGAAGTCGGCTCGGCGACGCCGATCGCGTAGCTCAGCTGCACCTCGCAGCGGTCGGCAAGGCCCGCGGCCACCACGTTCTTGGCGACGTAGCGCGCGGCGTAGGCGGCCGAACGGTCGACCTTCGACGGATCCTTGCCCGAGAACGCACCACCGCCGTGGCGCGCCCAGCCGCCGTAGGTGTCGACGATGATCTTGCGGCCGGTGAGGCCGCAATCGCCCACCGGGCCGCCGATCTCGAACTTGCCGGTCGGGTTGATGTGGTACTTGGTGCCCTTGTGCAGCCACTTGGCAGGCAGCACGGGCTTGAGGATTTCTTCGCGCACGGCTTCGATCAGGTCCTTCTGCCTGATGCCCGGCGCGTGCTGGGTGGACAGCACCACGGCGTCGATGGCGGTGGCCACGCCGTCGTCATAGCGCAGGGTGACCTGGCTCTTGGCGTCCGGGCGCAGCCATGGCAGCGGCGACTTCCTCTTCTTGCGCACCTTGGCCTGCTGCTCGACCAGCCGATGCGACAGGTGGATCGCCGCGGGCATGAAGCTCGAAGTCTCGTTGGTGGCATAGCCGAACATCAGGCCCTGGTCGCCGGCGCCCATTTCCTCGGGCTTCTTGCGGTCCACGCCCTGCGCGATGTGCGGCGACTGCTTGCCGATCAGGTTCAGCACGCCGCAGGTGGCGCCGTCGAAACCGACGTCCGAGGAGTTGTAGCCGATGTCCAGGATCACCTTGCGTGTCAGGGCCTCGAGATCGATCCACGCGCTGGTGGTGATCTCGCCGGCCACGATCGCGACGCCGGTCTTGACCATGGTTTCGCAGGCCACGCGGGCAGCCTTGTCCTGGGTCAGGATGGCGTCGAGCACGGCGTCCGAGATCTGGTCGGCGATCTTGTCGGGATGGCCTTCGGAGACCGATTCGGAAGTGAACAGAAAGGACGGGCTGGTCATCGCGACTTATATCCCTTGATGCGGATGAAAGGATGGGCGGGCATGATACACGGGCGTGGAGCCATGTGCATTCTGCAGGCTGGCAATGATCCGGACGTAAAGGCGCGGTCCGGGCGCGTTGGCGTCCGGTTCACGCTGCGCCTGCCGCGCCTTGTCGCGCCATGCCGCGGGCTACCATTCGTCGATGGATTCCCTGACCCAGATTGTCCTTGGCGGCGCCGTTGCCGCGGCCATCGCACCCGCCGCCCACCGTCGCGCCGCGCTGCTCGCCGGCGCCGTGCTCGGCACCCTGCCCGACCTCGATTCGCTGCCGCTCCTGTTGCTCACCGACGACCCGGTGGCGCTGATGACCCTGCACCGGGGCGCCAGCCATTCGCTGTTCGTGCTGCCCTTGCTGGGCTGGTTGATCTGGGCGTTCTTCCGCCGCCGCGGCGGACGCGTGGCGGACGCGCCGCGACGATGGTTCTGGGCGATCCAGCTGGTCCTGCTGACCCATCCGCTGCTCGATGCCTTCACCGTCTATGGCACCCAGCTGCTGTGGCCGCTGCCGCTGCCACCGGTGATGTGGTCGAGCATGTTCATCATCGATCCGCTGTACACGATCTGGCTGCTGCTGGCCTGCATCGCGGCGTTTTTCTTGCGTGAACGCGTCGCCGCCCAGCGCGCGCTTGCCGTGGGTCTGCTGCTGAGCACCGCCTACCTCGGCTGGTCGATGGCGGCCAAGGCCATGGTCGAGCACGAGGCCGAGCGCGCGCTCGCCACCGTCGGCCTCGCCGATGCTCCGCGCCTGTCGGTGCCGATGCCGTTCAACACGCTCCTGTGGCGGGTGGTGGCGATGACGCCCGATGGATATGTCGAAGGCTTCCATTCGCTGGTTGCCGACAAGGGGCAGATGCGCTTCCAGGCCTGTCGGTCAGACCACGCCGCGCTGGTGCAGGCCGCGGACATCCCTGCCGTCGCCCGGCTGGCCTGGTTCAACCACGGCTTCATGGGCGTCCGCGAAGTCGATGGCGAACTGCTGCTGGCCGATCTGCGCATGGGCAGCGAGCCGGACTACTTCTTCGATTTTGCCGTCGCCCGCCGCGGCAGTGGCTGGCAGGCGATCCCGCCGCGGCAGCTGCGGGTCGAGCGCGACCTCGGTGCCACCTGGGACGCGACCTGGCAGCGGATCTGGAACGAACCGGCCGGTGGTCAGAACGCCGCGGCGGCCTGCACCCGGATGTAGCGCTTCCAGTCTTTGCACGCGCTGCGCTGCCGGCCCAGTTCCGCGGTGGCCTGCCAGCGGCAACCGCCGATGAAGCGGCGCCGCGGGTCAGGCGGCCGCTTCGAGGCCCGGCGCCACGCCTGCGGCCAGCGCGTCGAAATAGTCCCGGGTCAGGTCGATCTGCGCGCGCGCGGTTTCGGCGCGGTTGACCACGGCGCGGAAGGCGGCGTTCTCCGGGCGGTCCTTCGCGTACCAGCCCAGGTGCTTGCGCGCTATGCGAACGCCGGACTGTTCGCCGTAGAACGCGTGCAGTGCTTCCAGGTGGCCGAGCAGGATGTCGCGCACCTCGAGCAGGCGGGGCGGCGGCAGGCGTTCGCCGGTGGCGAGGAAGTGCGCGATCTCGCGGAAGATCCAGGGCCGCCCCTGCGCTGCGCGACCCACCATCACGGCGTCTGCGCCGGTGTGTTCCAGCACGGCGGCGGCCTTGTCGGGCGAGTCGATGTCACCGTTGGCGATGACCGGGATGCGCAGCCGTGACTTGACCTCGGCGATGGTGTCGTACTCGGCGTTGCCGGTGTAGTGCTGGTCCCGGGTGCGGCCGTGCACCGCGAGCGCCGCGACGCCGCAGTCCTCGGCGACGCGCGCGATCGCCACCGCGTTGCGCTGGTCCGCGGCCCAGCCGGTGCGGATCTTCAGAGTCACCGGCACGTCCACCGCCGCGACCACCGCCGAAAGGATGCGCGCCACCAGCGCCTCGTCGCGCATCAGCGCGGAGCCGGCCCAGGCGTTGCAGACCTTCTTCGCCGGGCAGCCCATGTTGATGTCGATGATGCGGGCGCCATGGTCGACGTTGTAGCGCGCGGCGTCGGCCAGCTGCTCCGGCTCGGTGCCCGCGATCTGCACGCCGACCGGATCGGGCTCGCCGGCATGGTCCATGCGCCGCAGCGATTTTTCCGTTCCCCAGAACCGCCGGTCGGAAATGGTCATCTCCGACATCGCGAGCCCGGCGCCCAACCGCTTGCACAGCAGCCGGAACGGCTTGTCGGTGACCCCGGCCATGGGCGCGAGGACCACGTCGGGGGCAATGATGTGGGGACCGATGCGCATGACGTTATTGTCGCCGATCGCGGCCGGCGTGCCGGCCGCAGGCGATGCCGGGTCAGCGTTCGAGGTGATAGAGCTCGAAGCCGTTGCCGTCGGCGTCGAGCACCATCAGCAGCTCCCGTGGCCCGATCCGGAGCAGCAGGCCGGCGCTGTCGTGCTCGCCGGGCAGCGAGGCATCGGGCCGTGCGATCCGCGTGTATGTGCGTGGCGCCTCCTCGTTGACCGTGCGCGCGCCGAGGAACGCCAGGCCCGGCCCGTCCATCGGGTACAGGCGCCCGCTGCGGCGCTGGGAGCCGCTGGTCTTGGCGAAGCGGTGGCCCGTGCCGGCGCTGCTGATGCGGGCGTCGAAGAATGGATAGCCGTAGCCCCTGCCGTCGCCGATCTGGATGGAGCGCACGCGCCAGTTGCCGTCGATGTCGCCCGGTGGGAGCGGATCCTGCGCGCGCGCGAGCAGGGCACGCGCCTCGCGTGACGCCTCGTCGGCGCCGGAGGCCGCGCTCCTGGCACGAGCCAGCGCATCGTCGACCATCGCCCGGTGCGCAGGCAGGACCGCGGCGTCCCATCCGGTCGCCGGCGGCAGCTCGGTGGGCTCCTGCAGGGGCCGCGCACGCTCCTCCGGCGTCGGCTCCGGCATGGGGCGATCAGGGCTTGCCTGCGCAGGCGTCGACGTCGCTGGTGGATCTGCCGGCGCGGGCGCGCTGTTGTTGGCGCAGGCTGAAAGCAGCACCACGGTGGCGGCGAGCAGGGCGGTCTTCATCGGGCGGTCTCCGTTGGGCTCCGCAGGCACGCTGCCGCAGCGGGGATGAGCCTGCGATGAAACAGAATGCGTGGATACGGGAGCGGCCGGGCGTCCAGGCCTGGATCAGTCCGGGAAGCGGGCGGCGACGTCGCCTGCAGACGGCATCGAGTCGGCCGCGCCCGGGCGCTCGGTCGACAGCGCGGCGTAGCGCGTGGCGAAGGTGACATGGCCGGCGAACGGCCGTGCCGGCGCCAGTGCCAGCGACGCCGCCAGCGCGCCGTTGAATGCATCGCCGGCGCCCGTGGTGTCGACCACCCGCACCTTGGCCGCCGGGCAGCGGTAATGGGGCAGGGCGTCGCCGCGCAGGCTGTCCTCGCGATGCGAGACGAAGCAGCCGGCGGCGCCGAGCGTCAGCACCACGGTGCCGCGCGGCAGCAGGGTCCGGCAGTGGCGGTGCAGGCGTTCGCCATCCATCGCGGCAAGGCGTGCCGGATCGACGCCGCCGCCGCAGTGCCGTGCCAGCAGGGCGGCGAACTCGGTTTCGTTCGGAGTGAGCAGTTCAGCCACGGCCAGCAGCTCGCGGCTGCAGGCGGCATTGGCAGGCGCCGGGTTGAGGATGGTGTGGGCGCCGCTGGCGCGCGCCAGGCGCAGCGCCTCGACGATGGCCTCGACCGGCGATTCGATCTGTGCCAGCACCACGTCCGCGGCGGCGATCGCCTCGCCCTGCGCAGCGACGAATCCGGGCGTCAGCGTGGCGTTCGCACCCGGGCCGATGACGATGCTGTTGCGGCCGCCGGCATCGACGAAGATGCCCGCGGTGCCGGTTGCTGCCTCGCTGTCCCGGGCGCGCAGGTCGATGCCGTGGGCGGCGGCCAGCCGGCGCCCCAGGCGGCCACCATCGTCGTCGCCCAGGGCGCAGACAAAGGCGGTGTCGGCGCCGGCGCGTGCCGCGGCCACCGCCTGGTTGAAGCCCTTGCCGCCGGCGCCGGTCGCGTACTCGCCCGCGAGCGTTGCGCCTGCCAGCGGCAGCTCCGCGCAGTGCCAGACGTGGTCGACGTTGAACGAGCCGACGACGACGACGCGAGACACGGTCCTGCCCCGCTCAGGCGCCGATGTGCGTCAGCACGCCGGCGATGGTCGCGGTCATCAGCGTGGCGACGGTGCCGCCAAGCACCGCGCGCAGGCCGAAGCGCGCCAGGTCCTGGCGGCGGTCGGGCGCGAGCCCGCCGATGCCACCGATCTGGATCGCGATCGAGCTGAAGTTGGCGAAGCCGCACAGCGCGTAGGTGGCGATCAGCCGGCCTTCGTCGCCCAGGCTCACGCCCTCCACGCGGCCGTTCACGATGTCGGCCAGCTGCAGGTAGGCCACGAACTCGTTGATCACCACCTTCTGGCCGATCAGCGAACCGACGGTGCCGGCATCGGTCCAGGGCACGCCGATCAGCCACGCCACCGGTGCCAGCACGTAGCCGAAGATCGTCGAGAGATCCGTGGGCTTGCCGATCGCGGCCGCCAGGCCGGTCACGTCGCCCAGCCAGGTCAGCGGCGCATTGATCATCGCGATCAGGGCGATGAAGGCCAGCAGCATCGCGCCGATGTTGAGTGCCAGCTTCAGGCCGTCGCCGGCGCCGGCCGCAGCGGCGTCGATCAGGTTGCTGGTGGTCTTCTCGACCTCCATCTTCACCGTGCCGCGGGTCAGCGGCTCGCCGGTCTCGGGGATCAGGATCTTGGCGATCACAAGCGTCGCCGGCGCGGCCATGATCGAGGCCGCGAGCAGGTGCTTGGCGTAGTACGCCTGCTGCGCCGGGTCGCCGGCACCGAGCATGCCGACGTAGGCCGCGAGCACGCCGCCGGCGATGTGGGCCATGCCGCCGATCATCATCGTGATCAGCTCGGACTCGGTCATGCGCGAGATGTAGGGGCGCACCGTCAGCGGCGCCTCGGTCTGGCCGATGAAGACGCTGGCGCAGACGCTGGTGGTCTCGGCGCCGGACACGCGCATCACCTTGGTGATCGCCAGCGCCATCACGCGGACGATGAACTGCATCGCGCCCAGGTGGTAGAGCACGGCCATCAGCGAGGCGAAGAAGATGATCGTCGGCAGCACCTGGAAGGCGAAGATGAAGCCGTAGGTCTGCACGTCCATCAGGCTGCCGAAGATGAATTCGGAGCCGGCGTTGACGAAGGCCAGCACCTGCACGAACAGCTGGCCCAACCAGTCGAAGACCTCGCGCCCGCCGGGCACCAGCAGCACCAGGGCCGCGAATGCGATCTGCAGGGTGACGCCGGTGCCGACCAGCTTCCAGTCGACGCGTCCCTTGTTGTTGGAGAACAGCCAGGTGATCCCGATGAGCACGGCCAGGCCAAACAGGCCGAAGCCAATCCGCGTCAACACTTCCATCGTGATCCCGATCCCCATGCTACGGCCGCGAGCGCGCGGCGACGGGGCAGCGTAGTGCAGGCCGGGGAGCCGGGCAACCGGAACTCAGGGATCGCGGGCGACGATCCGGTTGCCGCCGGGGGCCTTGGCGGACTTGAGCCGGCGGTCGGCGCAGCCGAGCAGGCCCGAGGTGCTGGCGCCATCCTGCGGCCAGGCGGCAAGGCCGGCGCTGAAGGTGAACGCGAAGGCGTCCTGGCCACGCTCGGGCAGGAACGGGCGCTCGGCCAGGGTGCGGCGCAGGCGGTCCAGGCGCTCCCACGCGCTGCCGACGGGGCAGTGCAGCACCATCACGAACTCCTGGCCGCCGATCCGGGCCAGGGATTCGTTGTCGG
Organism: Luteimonas sp. A537; assembly: GCF_054052065.1. Classification (NCBI taxonomy): domain Bacteria; kingdom Pseudomonadati; phylum Pseudomonadota; class Gammaproteobacteria; order Lysobacterales; family Lysobacteraceae; genus Luteimonas; species Luteimonas renzhihongae. The sequence continues at coordinate 482,343 of NZ_JBSVRH010000001.1, read as the reverse complement.
CAAGCATCTCGCTCATCGTCGAGGCGATGTGGCGCAGGGCCCTGTCTCCGGCCTGCGGGCCGGCCTCGTCGTTGACGCGCTTGAAGCGGTCGATGTCGAGCAGCACCAGGGTGAGCGAGGCGCTGGAATTGCGCGCAGTGGCGAAGACGTGCGGCATCCGCTGCAGCAGCCACGAGCGGTTGGGCAGGCCGGTCAGGCTGTCGTGTCCCGACAGCTCGACCAGCGACTGCATGCGACGGACGATCGCGACGGCCGTGCCGCTGGCGACCACCACCAAAAGCAGGCGCAGCGCGTGCGCACCCGGCGCGGCGGCGCCGGCGTCCGGTGGCACCAGGCCGTCGCCCGCCGAGGCGCGCATGGACAGCACCGCTGCCAGCGCCGCGTACTGCAGCAGGGCGAGTCCGCCGGCGAGCAGGGCCACGCGGCCGTCGGCACGCAGGGCGGTCAGGCCGATCGCCACCAGGTAGAACGACCAGGCGCCCACGTCGTGGATCCCGGTCGCAGCCTCCCTGGCCGCCAGCATCGCGAGCACCGTGGTGACCAGGGTGACGTCCCAGGCCGCGGTCGCGAACGGCAGCCACGGACGGTGCATGCGCGCGAGCACCAGCCACAGCAGCGACACCGCGCTGGCGAGCACCACCGCGCCCAGGTAGAAGAGGATCCGGCCCATGCCCGAGCCCGACGCCGCGGCGAGCAGTGGCAGCGGCAGCGCGAGCACGGTCAGCAGCAGGCGGATGCGCGCGACCAGGCGTTCGCCGCTCGCGGCCAGGTCGCGCATGACTTCGTCGGGCGGCGCCATCAGCTGCCGCAGCATGTCGCCGAACCTGCCTTCGTTGGCGTGCATCGTGCCGTGTCCCCTTGCCTGCGGGGTGAGGATAGCGCGGCGGCGCGCGTAGACTGCGTTCCCGGGCAGGCAAATGGAGTGACAAGCGATGGAATATCGCAGGCTTGGCGCCTCCGGACTGGCGCTGTCGGCGCTGTCCTTCGGCGCCTGGACGACGTTCGGCAAGGGGGTCGCGCGCGGCGAGGCGCGCAACCTGCTGGCCGCCGCCTGGGACCATGGCATCAATTTTTTCGACAACGCCGAGGGCTACGCCCACGGTGAGGCCGAGCGGGTAATGGGCGACGTGATCGTCGACCTGCGCCTGCCGCGCGACGGTTTCGCGGTGTCGAGCAAGGTGATGTTCGGCTCGGTCGCCGATCCGCGGCCGATGCAGAAGGGCCTGTCGCGCAAGCACGTGCACGACGCCTGCCACGGCGCGTTGAAGCGGCTGCGCGTGGACTACCTCGACCTGTACTTCTGCCATCGCCCCGATCCCGACGTGCCGGTGCTGGAAACGGTGGCGGCGATGGACACGCTCGTACGCCAGGGCAAGGTCATGTATTGGGGCACGTCGGAATGGCCGGCGGCGCTGGTCCGCGAAGCGCATGCGGCGGCGCGCGCCAACCACCTGCAGCCGCCGACCATGGAGCAGCCGCAATACAACCTGCTGCACCGCCGGCGCGTGGAACTGGAATACGCGCCGCTCTACGCCGAGCTGGGCATGGGCACGACGGTGTGGTCGCCGCTGGCCTCGGGGCTGCTGACCGGCAAGTACGACGGCGGCGTGCCCGGAGGGTCGCGGCTGGCGCAGGAAGGCTGGCTGCATGACCTGGTGATCGGCGAGGCCGGCGAGAAACGTCTCGAGCGGGCACGGCGCTTCACCGCGCTGGCCACGGAGCTGGGCGCGCGGCCCTCGGCGCTGGCCATCGCCTGGTGCCTGCGCAATCCGCACGTGTCCACGGTCATCCTGGGGGCAAGCCGCGTGGCGCAACTGCTGGAAAACCTCGAGGCGCTGGACCTGGAGGCGCGGCTGGAAGAGGGCGCATGGCGGCGGATCGAAGCCGCGACGGATGACTGAAATCCCCTGTTGACAGGCAAATGAGAATCATTAGCATTGGGTGCTCCCCTCGATGAGGAGCATTCGATGCTTGCCTCCCTTACCCACCCGACCAGCTTCGACGGCGCCACCGACGCGCCGTCCTGCGAGGCGCCGCCGACGCAGTGTGCCCATCAGGAAGAGATGGACAGCGCCGTGCTGCTGCATGGCCAGCGCGAGGTGCTCATCCGCCATGGCAACGAGGTCTATCGCCTCCGCCATACGCGCAACGACAAGCTGATCCTGACCAAGTAGCGCGCACGTCGCCAACGCGCAGCTGCTCCCATACCCCGGCTCGGCGATAATGGCGGACCGTCCTCCAGGAGCCAGCCGTCCATGACCCGCAAGACGATCCTCAACGATTCCCATCGCACACTCGGCGCGAAGATGGTGGACTTCGGCGGCTGGGACATGCCGCTCAACTATGGTTCGCAGATCGAGGAGCACCACGCGGTGCGCCGCGATGCCGGCATGTTCGACGTCTCGCACATGACCGTGGTCGACCTGCACGGCGCGCGCGTGCGCGACTTCCTGCGCAAGCTGGTCGCCAACTCGGTCGACAAGCTCAAGGTCCAGGGCAAGGCGCTCTACACCTGCATGCTCGACGACCAGGGCGGGGTGATCGACGACCTGATCATCTACCACCTTGGCGAGGACTTTCATCGGCTGGTGGTCAATGCCGCGACCCGCGACAAGGACCTGGCGTGGATCAACGCCCAGGCCGAAGCCTTCGGCGTCGAGGTCCGGGTGCGCGACGACCTTGCGATCATCGCCGTGCAGGGCCCGCAGGCGCGCGACAAGGTGCTCGGCCTGGTGCACGGGGACGATCGTGCCGCTGCAGGCAAGCTCGGCAAGTTCGCCAGCCGCGACGTCCGTTCGGTCGACGGCGCGCCGCTGTTCATCGCGCGCACCGGCTACACGGGCGAGGACGGCTTCGAGGTCGCGTTGCCGCAGGAGCACGCCGTGGCGTTCTGGGATGCGCTGGTCGCCGCGGGCGTGCGGCCCGCGGGCCTGGGTTCGCGCGACACCCTGCGCCTGGAGGCCGGGCTGCCGCTGTACGGCCAGGACATGGACGAGTCGGTCACGCCGTACGAAGCCGGCCTCGGCTGGACCGTGGCGCTGGACGAGGGTCGCGACTTCAACGGTCGTGCCGTGCTCGAGGCCCAGCGCGACCGTGGCGACGCGCGCCAGGTCGTCGGCCTGGTGATGGACGAGAAGGGCGTGCTGCGCCACGGCCAGAAGGTGCTCGCCGCGAGCGGCGAAGGCGAGATTCTCTCGGGCACCTTTGCACCGACGCTCGGCAAGTCGATCGCCCTGGCCAGGATCCCCGCCGGCGAGGCGGGCGACGTGCGCGTCGACATCCGCGGCCGCGAGGTTCCCGTGCGCGTGGTCGCCTACCCGTTCGTGCGCGACGGCAAGGCCCGCGAGGGCATTTGATTTCCACCCCGGGCGCTTCGCTACACTAGCCGTCCACCCCAGCCACGCTGTTTCCGGAGTACCAGCAATGAGCGATATCCCCGGCGATCTGAAATTCATGAAGTCCCACGAGTGGGCCCGCGTCGAAGGTGACGGCAAGGTTACCGTCGGCATCTCCGACCATGCCCAGGGCCTGTTGGGCGACCTGGTCTACGTTGACCTGCCCGGCGTTGGTGACAGCGTCCAGGCAGGCGTCGGCTGCGCCGTCCTGGAGTCGGTCAAGGCGGCGTCCGACATCTACGCACCGGTGTCCGGCACGATCGTCGAGGTCAACTCCGCGCTGGCCGATACGCCGGAGACGATCAACGAAGACGCCTTCGGCGAAGGTTGGCTGTTCGTGATCGAGGCGAGCGAGCCGGGCCAGATCGACGAGCTGCTTGCACCGGACGATTACGCCGCCCTGATCGAGGGCGACGACTGACGCATGCGTCGCTGCGCGGATGCGCGGCATCGTCTCGTGGAACGCCGGGCATTGCCCGGCGTTCCTGTTTTCGGGAGCTTGAAATGGCTGCCAAAGACTCGCGCACTTCCGCGCAAAACGGTCATTGCCGCGCCACCAACGGCGTCTTCGCGTCGTGCGCGTACACAAGACCTGCACACCGTCGAACCGGTTGCCGGCATCGCGTCGACGCATGCCCCGTGTTGCGCCGCGTGCGTTGACGGTTCCGGTCGCGACGTTCTGATACCGCTTAAAACAAGTGCTTTTGCGCGTGCATCTCGAAGTCTGTCGAACGCCGGCCCCGGGCTTGCCGCGGCGGCATCGATCGCTTGCAACGCGAAGGCTGGCGACCTGGACGCTTGCACGCCGGCCTTCGGGCGAAGACGGGTGTTGACAGGAAAAAAAAGCGTGATTAGGTTTCGGCACAACAACACGATGGTCACAGAAGAGAGTGAGTGCGACCCGGACAACAACGCGTGACACAACTCAGTCCTCCGCCCGGATGGTCGTAATGGTGGACTCAGGCGTTGTCTTCTTCGCGAAAACTCCAGGCCCATGCATGCATGCAACCCGCGGCGCGATGCGCAGCGGGTTTTTTCGTGCCAGGCAGCACCGGATCCGGAGCGACGCGCGCTGCGCGTCGTCGGTTGGCCGTGGGTCCGATACCCGCGGTGTGTTTCGTACTGGGCAGTAGTACCTGCAAGTTCCACTGACGAGGAGAGCCATCACATGGCCACTAAGAAAGTCGCAAAGAAGAAGGTCGCCAAGAAGGCGGCCAAGAAGACCGCCAAGAAGGCAGTGCGCAAGGCGGCACCGCGCAAGGTCGCGAAGAAGGCCACCAAGAAGGTCGCCAAGAAGAAGGTTGCAAAGAAGGTCGCCAAGAAGGCCGTGAAGAAGGCCGTGGCGAAGAAGGCCACCCGCAAGACCGCGAAGAAGGCGACCAAGAAGGCGGTGAAGAAGGTCGCAAAGAAGACCGCGAAGAAGGCCACCAAGAAGACCGCGAAGAAGGCGGTAAAGAAGGCCACCCGCAAGACCGCCAAGAAGGCTGCGAAGAAGACGGCCAAGAAGGCAGCGAAGAAGGTTGCCAGGAAGAGCCCGGCCAAGAAGGCAGCCAAGAAGGCCACCAGGAAGACTGCGAAGAAGGCGACCGGGAAAGCGGTGAAGAAGACCGCCGCGAAGAAGGCCGCTGCGAAGAAGGCTCCTGCAAAGAAGGCGGCGAAGAAGACCGTCCGCAAGGCTGCGACCAAAAAGACCGCCAAGAAGGCGGCGAAGCGTGCGCCGCGCAAGGCGAAGGCACCGGCCGTTTCGATCCCCACGGCGCCCCTGCCGCTGATCTGACCAGTCCCCGATTGCCGTCGACATGACCCCTCTCCCCGCAGCCCAGGCGGGGGAGGGGTTTTTTCATGTGCGCAAGGTCAGTCCGGCTTTGCGGCGGACGTGGCGGAGCCGCCGCTGCCCCTGGAATCCGACGCGGACGCACGGCCCACGGTAGTCGTGGCACGGTCGTGTGCCGCGGCATCGGCCAGCTGCAATTCGTCCACTTCCTCGAGGTCGACGTCCAGCCAACGCTGTGGACCCAGGCCGATCGCGCTGTCGAGGATCGTCGGCAGCAGGCCCGTGGGCAGGCTGCTCTCGCCGTTCCACAGAACCACCACGCCCAGGTCCCGCTCGGGCATCAGTGCCATCAGGCCGCGATAGCCCTGGACCGCGCCGGCGTGGAAGACGACGCGGTGCCCGGCATAGTCGTAAACGCGCCAGCCGAGCGCGTAGCCGGCGTCATTGAGGCGTTCGCGCCGCCAGCCCGAGCTGCGCATCTCGCGCGGCGTCGACACCAGGGGTTGCTGCAGGGTGGCCAGCAGCGGGGGCGGGAGCACGTCGGGGCGCCGCCCGGACTGCGCGATCAGCCATTGCGCCATGTCGCTGATGCTGGCGTTGACGCCTGCCGCCGGCGCGATCCGGTAGTAAGTCGGCTTGGGCGTGAGCGAACGCCAACCGCCGCCGGCGCGCACGTGCGGCTTTGCCCAGCGCGGACTGGCCTGGATGCCATCGAGTCCGTAGCTCGCGTCGTCCATGCCCAGCGGCTTGAAGATGCGGCCGGTCACGGCCTCGCTGAAGAACTGGCCGGTAGCCGCGAACACCACGTCGCCGACCAGGCTGAAGGCGACGTTCTGGTAGCTGTAGCACTCGCCGACGCCGCAGGTCATGGGTGCGTCGGCCAACCGCTGCACCAGGTTGCGATAGTCCGCGTTTCGCTCGATGTCGCGATCGTAAGTGTTGCGGCCCAGTCCCACGCGGTGGCTGAGCACGTCGGCGACGGTCAGCTTGCCGGCGGCATCGGGCCGGGAGAAGCGCAGCGCCGGCATGAAGTCGGCGACGTTGCTGTCCCAGCGCAGCGAACCTTCGGCGACCAGCAGGCCGGTCACCGTGCCCGCGAAGGGCTTGGACAGGGAGGCCAGGCGGAAGACGGTGTGCGCGTCAACCGGCTCGGCGGCGCTGACGTCGGTGATGCCATAGCCGCGCGCGCTGATCACTTCGCCCTTGTGGACGATGGCCATCGCCAGGCCGGGCACGCGCTGGTTGGCGACCACCGCCTGCGCCATCGCCTCGAAGCGTGCGGCGTCGAAGCCGCTGGCCAGCGGCATGGATGCGGTGCCAGGCGGCAGCAGCGGCGAACTGCCGCCGGTCACGGGTGTCGAATGCGTGGCTGGCGCGGCCAGCGCATCGGCCGGCAGTTGCCACTGGAGCTCCGCCTGTGCCGCCGTCCCGGCCGCTATCGGGGTCAGGCATGCAAACAGGCCGGCAGCAAGGAGAAGGCGGCGAGGCGTTCGCGCTGCGTCTTTCATCGGGCGTTTTCCCTGCGTATGCTGCGACTGCGGGGTGATCATATGCCCCCGGTTCCGCATTTGCATGAACAAGGGGAGCTTTGATGTCCAGCCTACTGATCCTGCTCGTAATTGCCGCCGTGGTCGTGGTTGCGTTGATGTGGGGCGTCGGCATCTACAACGGCCTCGTCACCGCCCGCAACGCATTCAAGAACGCTTTCGCGCAGATCGACGTGCAGCTGCAGCGCCGCTTTGACCTGATCCCGAACCTGGTCGAGACCGCCAAGGGCTACCTCACGCACGAGCGCGAGACGCTGGAGGCGGTCATCGCCGCGCGCAGCGCCGCGATGTCGGGACTGTCGGCCGCCAAGGCCAATCCGGGCGATGCTGCGGCGATGGCCGAGCTCGGCCAGTCGCAGGGCCTGCTCAACGGCGCCCTCGGGCGGCTGATGATGGTTGCCGAGGCCTATCCGGACCTCAAGGCCAACCAGAACATGATGCAGCTCACCGAAGAGCTGACCTCCACCGAGAACCGCGTCGCCTTCGCGCGCCAGGCCTACAACGACTCGGTGATGGCCTACAACATCAAGCGCGAAGTGTTCCCGTCCAACATCCTCGCCGGCATGTTCAATTTCGATGCCGCGGCGCTGCTGGAGATCCCGGCCGACAAGGCCGAGGTCCGCGAGGCGCCGAAGGTCCAGTTCTAGCGCGCGATGAACTTCTTCGAGCAGCAGGCGCAGGCCCGCCGCAGCAGCACGCGCCTGTTCGTCCTGTTCGCGATGGCGGTGCTCGGCATCGTGCTGGCGATCGACGTCGCGGTTGCGTTCGTGGTGGGTCCCGACTGGGGCGTGCTCGCGTTCACCACCCTGGCCACGCTGGCGGTGATCGGGCTGGGCTCGATGTACCGGCTGGCCTCGCTGCGCGGCGGCGGTGACGTCGTGGCACTGCAGTTGGGCGGTACGCCGGTTCCGCAGGACTCGACCGATCCCTCGCTGCGCCGGCTGCGCAACGTGGTCGAGGAGATCTCGATCGCCTCGGGCGTGCCGGTGCCGAGCCTCTACGTGCTCGAGAACGAGGCCGCGATCAACGCCTTCGCCGCCGGCTACTCGACCAGCGACGCGGCGGTCGCGGTGACGCGTGGCGCGCTGGACCGCCTCAACCGCGACGAGCTGCAGGGCGTGATCGCGCACGAGTTCAGCCACGTCCTCAACGGCGACATGCGCCTGAACATCCGCCTGATGGGCGTGCTGTTCGGCATCCTCATGATCAGCCTGATCGGGCGCAAGGTGCTGTACCTGGGCGGTGGTCGCAGCCGCAACGCCGCGGCGGTGATGGTGGCGGCGCTGGTCGCGCTGGCGGTCGGCAGCATCGGCATGTTCTTCGCACGGATGATCAAGGCCAGTGTCAGCCGCTCGCGCGAGCGCCTGGCCGATGCCTCGGCGGTGCAGTTCACGCGCCAGACCGCGGGCCTGGCCGGCGCGCTGAAGAAGATCGCCGGCCTGCCCGACGGCGCGCGCCTGAGCGACAAGGCCGATGCCGAGGAGGCGAGCCACATGCTGTTCGGCGACGGCGTCGGTTTCAGCGGCCTGTTCGCGACCCACCCGCCGATCCTCGAACGCATCCAGGCGCTGGAGCCGGGCTTCCGCGGCGAGCAGCTCGAGCGCATGCGCAGCCAGTGGGCGCTGGCGCCGCCGTCGGGCCTGCAGGAAGACCGGATGATGGGCCTGGACGCGCATGCCGGCGTGCTGCCGGCACGCGATGGCCTGCTCGACGTCACCCCGCCCATGGTGTCCGCCCAGGTCGGCAGCCCCGAAGCCGACGACTACCACCGCGCCGACGCGATCGTCCACGGCATGCCCGAAGCCCTGCGCACGCTTGCGCGTTCGCGCGAGGCGGTGCTGCCGCTGGTGCTCGGCCTGCTGCTTGATGGCGACGCCACCATCCGCGGGCACCAGCGGGCCGAGATCGCCGCGCGCCTGGGCGATGGGGTGGCCCAGGGGGCGCTGGCGCTGCACGGCGGCGACCTGGTCGCCCTGCACCCGATGCAGCGCCTGCCGCTTGCCGCGATCGCGTTCCCGGTGCTGCGGCGGCGGCCGCGGCCCGAACTCGAGGCCTTCCTCGATACCGTGCACGCGGTCGTCCACTGCGACGGACGGGTGTCGCTGTTCGAGTACTGCATGGCGCGCCTGCTCGAGGTGCAGCTGCGGGAGTCGCTGGATCCGCGGCGCCACGCGCGCTTCGGCCGCCGCAAGCCGGGCAGCGTGCGCCAGGAGTTCGCGACCCTGCTCGCGGTGGTGGCGCAGGCCGGCAGTCCCGACGACCCCGCGGCCGCGCAGCGCGCCTATCTCGCAGGCCTGCAGCGCGTGCTGCCGCGCGACCACGTGGCCTACGCGCCGCCGGCCGCCGGCGTGCTCGCGCTTGACGAGGTGTGGCCCGCGCTCGATGCGCTGGAACCGCTGGCCAAGCAGGTGATGGTCGAAGCGGTGACCGCGGCGGCCAGCCACGACGGGCGCATCTCGGTCGCCGAATCCGAGCTGCTGCGCACGATCTGCGGCGTGCTGCACTGTCCACTTCCGCCGGGGCTGGAAGCCGTGGCCTGAGGCGGGGCTGATGGCGCGCCGGCGCGCGCCAAGGTGGCGGCGACGGTCGCCGATCGGATAACGTGCCGCCACGACGGCGGCGACTGCAAGGCAAGGGTTCGATGATCAACGATCAGTCGGGTGCCGACAGGCAGCTGGGACGCTTCCGGGCCGCGCTCGTCGCATCGCCGCCGCTGTGGTGGGCGATGCTGTATTTCTTCAGCCTGCTGTGCGGCTACTACGTGCTGCGCCCGGTGCGCGATGCGATGGGGGCGTCGTCCGATGCCGCAGCGGTGTTCCCGCGCGGACTGATCGCACTCGGCGAGCGCTTCGGCATCGAAGTCGGCGAGTTCACCCTGCAGCTGCTGTTCACCGCCACCTTCATCGCGATGGTGCTGCTGCAGCCGCTGTACGGCGCGCTGGTGTCACGCTTCCCGCGAAGGGTCTTCCTGCCGGCGGTGTACCTGGTGTTCATCGCCTGCCTGCTGGGCTTCTGGTGGGCGTTCGACAGCGGCATCCCGGGGCGCGGTGCGGTGTTCTTCGTCTGGGTGGCGGTGTTCAACCTGTTCGCGGTGACCGTGTTCTGGAGCTTCATGGCGGACGTGTTCGACAACGCCAACGCCAAGCAGTTCTACGGTTACATCGGGGCCGGCGGCACCATCGGTGCGCTGGTCGGCCCGGCGATCACCCGCTTCCTGGTCGGTCCGGTGGGCGTCGCCAACCTGCTGCTGGTGTCGGCCGGCTTCCTGGCCGTGTGCCTGCTGTGCATCATCAAGCTGCGTCCATGGGCCCTGGCGCGCGAGCGCAGCCACGGCGGGAGTGCCGATGGCCGGGCGATGGGCGGCTCGATCCTGGCCGGCCTGAGGCTGGTCTGGCAGCGGCCGCTGCTGCGCGCGCTGGCGGTGCTGATGTTCTTCGGAGTCGGCGTCGGCACCCTGCTGTACAACGAGCAGGCGGCGATCGTGCGCGCCGCCTTCGACACCGCAGAGGAGCGCGCGGCGTTCTACTCGATGCTCGACTGGGCGATCAACGGCCTGACCATCGCCATCCAGCTGCTGCTGACGCGCTTCCTGCTGCAGCGCTACGGCATCGCACCGCTGCTGCTGCTGCCGGCGTTGGCGATCGTGCTCGGCTTCGCGGCGCTGTCTGCGTCGCCACTGCCGATGCTGGTGGCGATCGTGCAGATCGTGACCCGTGCCAGCGAGTTCTCGCTGGCCAAGCCGGCGCGCGAGACCCTGTACACCCGCGTGGAGCGCGAGGAGCGCTACAAGGCCAAGGCGGTGATCGATACCGCGGTCTACCGCGGCGGCGACCTCGCCTTCGTCTGGGTGCACAAGGCGCTGGCGGTGCTGGGCTCGGGCATGGTGTTCCTCGCCGGCCTGGGCGTTGCGCTCGGCATGGCCTACGGCGCATGGCGCGTGGTGCGCGCGGAGCGCGTGCTTCCGCAGGACCCCGGCGCGGGCCCCGTGGATGGACAGCGCAAGCCGACGTGATCTGGTCGAAGCCGGCCGCGCCTACGCTGCCGCGATGGAGACCGCGGCCTATCCGGTGAGCGCCGCGAGCGCGAACAGGGCTGCACCGGTTGCGAACGCCACGTTGAGCCCGTGGACCATCGGATGGTTGACGCGCAGCCACACGAACTGGGTGGCCAGGCGCAGTGCCCAGAATCCGGACATGCCGAGCAGCAGCGCGTGCCCCAGCGGCGTATCGGCCAGTTCGCGGGGATGCCGCAGGCACAGCACCGCGACGAGCAGGAACACCCAGACCAGCTGCACGTTGGCGATCTGCAGGATCGCGCGATTGGGCAGCGTGGTGCCTTCCAGCGTCCGCGGCCATTTGAAGAGGGCCCAGAACGCCAGGTGGAACAGGGCGAACCCCAGGCTGTGGATGGCGCACAGCAGGAGCAGCGTCTGCGTGGTCACGGCCGCGCGGGCTTCGGCGCAGAGGCCATCAGGCGCCCCCTGGCATGCATGGCTGCGGCTCAGGCCGCCTCGCGCGTCCCGTCCGGGCGATGCAGGTCGCGGTAGCCCGCCGAGCGCAGCTCTTCGGTATCGAAGTCGTCGACCGTGATCGCGTCGAGGGTCATCACGCGCAGCTCTTCCAGCTGCGTGCGCTCTTCGGCGGTGATCCAGCCTTCGCGTACGCCCTCGTCAAGCTGGCTGGCGAAGTCCAGGGCCTCGATGCCTTTGTTCTTCAGCGCCTTGAGGAACTTGCGCTCCACCGGCTCGGCGGCAACGGCCGCGGCCAGGTAGCTGTTGATCCGGCCCGCCGGGTTGTTCGCGCCCGGCGTGGTGAACACCCCTTGGGCCAGGCGATCGCGGGCTTCGTTGGGCGTCATCAGCAGCGCGGCGACGCGGTGGCCGAGGCGATCGCCGGGGGCTTCCGCGCGGCGTCCCAGCGGGAAGATCAGCAGCCACATCAGCCAGCCCACCGGCCGGATCGGGAAGTTCCGCAGGGCCGCGGAAAGCGCGGTTTCGATCTGGTGGATGCTGTCGTGGTAGGCCCAGGCCAGCAGCGGCCGGTCGGCCACGGGCGCGCCCTCATCGTGGTAGCGCTTGAGGATGGCGCTGGTCATGTACAGGTGGCTGAGCACGTCGCCCAGGCGGCCCGACAGGGATTCCTTGAACTTCAGCTTGCCGCCCAGCATCAGCATCGACACGTCGGCCATCAGCGCGAGGTTGGCGGAGTGGCGGTTGAGGCGGCGGAAGTAGCGCTTCGTGTAGTCGTCGCCCGGCGCCTTGCCGAAGCGCGAGCCGGTGACCGCGAACCAGATCGAGCGCACGGCGTTGGAGATCGCGTAGCGGATGTGCCCGAACAGGGCGGAGTCGAAGGCCTCCAGGCCCGCGCGCTCGTCGGGGTCCTGCGCCGCCTTCATCTCCTTCATCACCCACGGATGGCAGAGGATCGCGCCCTGGCCGAAGATCAGCAGGCTGCGGGTCATGATGTTGGCGCCCTCGACCGTGATCGCGATCGGCGAGGCCTGCCAGGCGCGGCCGGCGAAGTTGCGCGGCCCGAGGATGATGCCCTTGCCGCCGATCACGTCCATGACGTCCCTGGCGACCTCGCGGCCCATCTCGGTGCAGTGGTACTTGGCGATCGCCGATGGCACCGCCGGCACGTCGCCACGGTCGACGGCGGCGGCGGTGGCCTGCGACAGCGCGCTGATCGCATAGGCCTTGCCGCCGATGCGGGCCAGGGCCTCCTCAACGCCTTCGAAGCGGCCGATCGACAGGCCGAACTGCTTGCGAATGCGCGCGTACGCACCGGTGGTGATGGCGCCGGACTTGGCGCCGCCGCTGGCGGTGGAAGGCAGGGTGATCGAACGCCCGATCGACAGGCACTCGCTGAGCATGCGCCAGCCTTCGCCGAAGCCGTTTTCCTCGCCGATGATCTGGCTCAGGGGCACGAACACCTCGTGCCCGCGCACGGGTCCGTTCTGGAACGGCGAGTTGAGCGGGAAGTGGCGGCGGCCGACGTCCATGCCTTCGACCCCGCGTGGCACCAGGGCAAGGGTGATGCCGATGTCGCGCACGTCGCCGAGCAGGCCGTCCGGGTCGTACATGCGGAACGCCAGGCCGATCAGCGAAGCCACCGGAGCCAGCGTGATGTAGCGCTTGTCGAAGGTGAGCTTGACGCCCAGCACCCGGGCGCCGTCCCACTCGCCCTTGCAGACGATGCCGAAGTCGGGGATCGAGGTCGCGTCGGAGCCGGCGAACGGACCGGTGAGGGCGAAGCAGGGCACATCGCGGCCGTCGGCCAGGCGCGGCAGGTAGTGGTCCTTCTGCGCCGGGGTTCCGTAGTGCATCAGCAACTCACCCGGGCCCAGCGAGTTGGGTACGCCCACGGTGGAGCTGACCACGCTGGAGATCGTGGCGAGCTTCTGGATCACCTTGTGGTGCGCAAGCGCGCTGAAGCCGAGGCCGCCGTATTCCTTCGGGATGATCATCCCGAAGAAGCGCTGGTCCTTCATGAACTGCCACAGCTCCGGCGGCAGGTCGGCGCGGACGTGGGTGATGTCCCAGTCGTCGGTCATCGCGCACAGCTGCTCCACCGGGCCATCGAGGAAGGCCTGCTCTTCCGCGGACAGTTCGGGCTTCGGCTGCGACATCAGTACGTTCCAGTCCGGCGCGCCCGAGAACAGCTCGCCCTCGAAGCCGACCGAGCCGGCCTCCAGTGCGATGCGCTCGGTCTGCGACAGCGGCGGCAGGATCTTCCGGTAGAACTTCAGCAGGGGTGCGGTGACCAGCGGCTTGCGGATCATCGGCAGCAGCAGCGGCACCGCCACCAGCGCGGCGATGGCGATCGCGACCAGGGTGGCGGTGATGTTCGCGCCAAGCAGCCAGCAGGCGGCGAGGCCGGCGGCGGTGATCGCCGCCCAGGTGGCCAGGCGCATCCGGTGGTAGGCGGCGAACGCGCCGACCAGCAGCAGGACGAGGAAGGGGACGACGATACTCATGGCACGGTCTCCGCGAGCGTTGCGCTCGCCTTCGGCTGGTGGGAGCCAGTGTGCACCCGGCGCCAGGCGCGGGTTGCCTCACTGGCCATACGGGTCAGTATGGATTTTGCAGGAAGTACTGTCAACGCCGCGAGGCGGCCGATACTGTCCCGCACGCCGGCGTATGGATACACTCCGGGGAATGAAGAAAACCGCCGCGAAAAGCGAACGCAGCCGGCTCAGTGCCGAGGACTGGGCCGAGGCCGCGCTCGACCTGATCGCCGAACAGGGCGTGGCCGCGGTGGCGGTCGAGCCACTGGCCCGCCGGCTGGGCGTCACCAAGGGCAGCTTCTACTGGCATTTCCCCTCGCGCGACGCGCTGCTGCAGGCGGCGCTCGAGCGCTGGGAGGCCCATGAGGAGCATGACGTCTTCGGCAAGCTGGAGGCGGTGTCCGACCCGCGCGAACGCCTGCGCGCGCTGTTCCAGATGGTCGCGCGCGAGTTCAAGTCGCACGTGGTCTACAGCGCCCTGCTCAAGGCGCCGGACCACCCGGCCGTGCAGCCGGTGATCGACCGCGTCTCGCAGCGTCGCCTCGACTATCTCACCGCGTCCTTCCGCCAGGCCGGACTGGGCCGCACCGACGCCCGGCATCGCGCCCGGCTGACCTACGCCGCCTACGTCGGCTTCCTCCAGCTCAACCTGCAGCTGCACCAGGCGCGGATGCCGCAGGAGGAGTTCGACGAATACGTCGAACACCTGATGGATACGCTCGTCCCCCGCTGAGCGGCGTGGCGCGCCCGGCGGCCCGCGATGGGGATTGTCTTTGACGCACTGCAGCACGGGGGCGCGGGCTGCGCTGGATAGAATTGCGTGTCCAGCCTGAAAGCAGCGCACTTCGGAGGCGCGAGACATGAATGCAGTTCCCCAGCAGGGCGCGAACGCGACGCCCGGCACCCGGCTTGCGTCCCTGCAGCAATGGGTCGACGAAGTCGCGGCGCTGACCCGTCCCGACCGCATCGTCTGGTGCGATGGCAGCGATGCCGAAGCGGCCGCGCTGCAGGAGGCCATGATGGCCGACGGCACCCTGCTGCCGCTCAACCAGGACACCCATCCGGGCTGCGTCCTGCACCGCTCCAGTCCCGATGACGTCGCCCGGGTCGAACACCTGACCTTCGTCTGCCACGAGCGACGCGAGGATGCCGGCCCCAACAACCACTGGATGGCCCCGGCCGAGGCCCACGCCAGGATCGATGCCCTGTTCGACGGCTGCATGCAAGGCCGCACCCTGTACGTGGTGCCCTACTGCATGGGGCCGATCGACTCGCCGCTGGCGCGTTGCGGCGTCGAGATCACCGACTCGCCCTACGTCGTCGCCAACATGCGGGTGATGACGCGCATGGGCGCCGACGCCCTGGCGCGCATCGAGCGCGAGGGCCTGGAGCATGTCGCCCGCGGGGAGCCCGACACCTTCGTCCGTGGCCTGCATTCAACCGGCGAGCTCGACCCGAACCGCCGCTACATCATGCATTTCCCCGAAGAGCTGGCGATCAAGTCCTACGGCTCCGGCTACGGCGGCAACGCCCTGCTGGGCAAGAAGTGCCACGCCCTGCGCATCGCCTCGCACCAGGCCCGCAACGAGGGCTGGCTGGCCGAGCACATGCTCATCGTCGGCATCGAGAACCCGCAGGGCGAAGTCCATTACGTCGCCGCGGCCTTCCCGAGCGCCTGTGGCAAGACCAACCTGGCCATGCTGATCCCGCCGGAGTCCTACCGCGAGAAGGGCTGGAAGGTGTGGACGGTCGGCGACGACATCTGCTGGATGCATCCCGGCGAAGACGGCCGGCTGTGGGCGATCAACCCGGAGGCCGGCTTCTTCGGAGTGGCTCCCGGCACGTCGGAAAAATCCAACCCCAACGCCCTGGCTTCGATCCAGCGCGACACCATCTTCACCAACGTCGCAGTCACCGACGACGGCCAGCCCTGGTGGGAAGGCCTCGACAAGCGCGTGCCGGCGAAGGATTGGCAGGGGCGTGACTTCGACCCCGCCAAGGGTCCGGCGGCGCACCCGAACTCCCGCTTCACCGTCAGCGCGAAACAGTGCCCGACGTTCTCCCCGCACGCCGAGGATCCGCAGGGCGTGCCGATCAGCGCGATCGTCTTCGGTGGCCGCCGCTCGGGCCTGGTGCCGCTGGTCTTCGAGGCGCGCGACTGGGCGCACGGTGTGCTCGTGGGTGCGGCGATGGCGTCGGAAACCACGGCCGCGGCCACCGGCGCGGTCGGCGTGATGCGCCGCGACCCGATGGCGATGAAGCCGTTCTGCGGCTACAGCTTCGCCGACTACTTCGCCCACTGGCTGTCTTTCGACCAGCCGGGTGCGAAGCTCCCGAAGGTCTTCCACGTCAACTGGTTCCGCAAGGATGCCGGCGGCCGCTTCATGTGGCCCGGTTTCGGCGACAACATGCGCGTGCTGGAGTGGATCATCGGCCGCGTCGACGGCGGCGCGAAGGCCGATGCGGCAGTGATCGGCCACGTTCCGGCAGAGGGCGCGCTCGATCTCGATGGTGCCGACGTGTCCGCGGATGCGATGGCCGAGCTGCTACGGGTGGATGAAGCCGGCTGGAAGGCCGAGGCCGCCAGCGTGGCGTCCTACCTTGACGAACTGGGCGTTCCGGGCGATTCGGCGCTGCGCCTGAGCCTCGAGCCGTTGCAAGGCGTCGCGACAGCGAGCTGAGGCGGGCCGGACCCGTTGGCAGCGTGGCTGCCAACGGGCGGGGCCGCGGAGTGGCGGTCACGCGCAGTCGATGCCGGCCGCTTCCAGCATGGTCCTGAGCGGCCCGAGCCGGTGTTCGTAGCGTTTCCACCGCCCCAGCGCGGTGGTGTACATCGGTGCCCGTACCTGCACCGCGCTCGCAGTGGAGACGGGCGTGGTGTTTTTCTCGAACGCCAGGCAAGCGTCGTCCCATTCAAGCCCGCAGTGGGAGATGATCGCGCGGCTGTTCCGCTCCTGCTCCAATACCAGCGACTCGTACTGGACCTCGAAGATCCGTCCGGGGAATGCCGCCTTCCAGTGCGCCATCAGCCTGTCGAACAGGATGTAGTAGTGCCCGATGTCGAGCAGGTCGTAGGAATAGTCGAAATAGGGCGATTCCGGCGCGAACAGCTGCCTGAAGTTGCCGAGACAGGTATCGAGCGGGTGCCTGCGGACACAGATCAGCTTCGCCTTTGGCAGTGCGCAGGCGATGTATCCGAGGTACAGGAAGTTGTGTGGGAGCTTGTCGGTGAAATGGGGCGCGGAGCCCGTGAAAGAGCGGGTGCTGGCGACGTAGTCGTCCCCGAGCTTGCGCCAGTCCAGGGCATCCGTTCCCGCGCCGGCGATGTGTGCCGGGTTGAACATCTCGAACCCCGGGCCGCCCATGGCACGCTTCCAGACAGAGGCGAAATTGTGCAGTTCACCGGCGGACTGGACCTTGGGATGGCTGGACACGATGCGGTCCACGAGGGTGGTCCCGGTGCGCGGCATGCCGACGATGAAGATCGGGTCGACCGCATCGCTGCCGCGAATGGCCGGAACAGGGCAGGGGGGCGGGAAGGCCGAGGCCAGCGCATCGAATAGCGCTTCGTCCTTTGCCGTTGAATATTGCAGCAGGTGCCCTGGTGCGCCCTTGCCGGTGACCCAGCGATCAAAGGCGCCATCGTGGTCGCCGATGTCCTCGAGCTCCTTGGCCAGCGCCATGTTCAGGAACGTGGTCGCGGTGACCTTGCCCTCGGCAGCCGTGGCCAGCGCCGACAAGCGTTCGATGTGGTTGGACTCCGTCGTTTGCCTGCGCAGTTGCGACAGGGAATGGTGGGCCCGCCAGTGATGCGGATCAAGGCGGACGCTGGCCTCCAGCTCACGCTCGGCGCCATCGATGTCGCCCAGGAAGGTCAAGGCGGTGCCGAGGTTGAAGCGGAGCCCCGCATTGTCTGGATCCAGGCGTATCGCCTGTCGAAAAGCGGCTGCCGCACGTTCATGGGCGTTGCACTGGACAAGGACGACCCCGAGGGTGTCGAAGCCGAGCGCGTGCTCGGGATGAAGAAGGGCTTCGGCCTGGCCAGCTGCATCGAGGGCCGCATCGTAGTCCTGCGACGACGCGCAGGCCCTTGCCAGGTACAGGTGGAAGTCGGGGCGCCGCGGGTCGAGGGCGATGGCCTGCCTGAAGTGAGCCTGCGCGCCGATGGCGCCGTGCTGTTCAAGCAGGGCCACGCCGGCGATGAAATGGATTTCCGGGTCGGCTGCGCCAAGGTCGATCAGGCGCAGGGCTTGCGAATGCGCTTGGCCCCATTGCCGGCGGTTCAGGGCGGCAATCATCTGTTGCTTGGGGACGCCGGTGTCCATGGATGGTCGTTAACCTCGTGTTTTCAAAGGCGAAAAAAACTACAGCCCCTTTCGGGGCTGTAGCGTCAAGCGTAGCGGAAGTTCAGAGGATCAGAACTTCTGCTGGTAGCGCATGTAGATGAAGCGTCCGATGTCGTGGCCACCGTAGAACGCGAAGCCCGAGTTCGGAGCCGAGAAGTAGACCGGCGGATCCTTGTCCAGCACGTTGTTGGCACCCACCGCGATGCGGGCGTTCCACGGAGCATTCCAGCTGACCTGCAGGTCGTTGAACGTGGTCGAACCGACCTCGTTCTGCGACACGATGTTGCCCAGGGTGTCCGGAGCCTGATAGTTCGGGAGCGAGCAGTGCTCTTCGAAGTAGCAGCCTTCCTTGGTGCCCGAGTTGTAGCGCATGCCCCAGCTGACCGCGAAGTCATTCAGGGCCCAGCTCAGGTTGAGGTTCGAGCGGACCCGGAAGGTGCCGCCGAAGCCGTTCGCCTGGCCCGGGATGACGCCTGCATCGTCGGTGGACTTGACCTCATACAGGCTGACGTAGGTCGTGGCCCAGCGGGCACCGAACCGGCCGTAGTCGGTATCCATGCTGTAGTTCACGTCGAGGTCGAAGCCTTCGGTCTCGACGTAACCCGCGTTGCGCGAGCCGTACAGCAGCTCGGTGACGATGTTGCCCTGGCCGGGGTCACGCGAGAACAGTCCGCAGCGGCTTTCGATCAGGCTCACGTAGCAGTCGCTGAGGATGTCGTTCGGGTGGTCGCCAACCACCGTGTTCTCGATCAGGATGTTCCACCAGTCCAGCGCCACGCTCAGACCCTGCACCTGGCTGGGGCTGTACACGAGGCCGATGGTCTTGGACTCGGAGAACTCCGGCTGGAGCAGGGGGTTGGAACCCGAGGTGAACGCGACCGGAGTCTGAGCGCCAGGCGTGGTGGTGGGCACGAAGCCCTGCTGCAGCTGGCGGTAGCCGACGGGCACGTCCTGGAGGCAGCGGGCCGTACCGGCGGCGGAACCGTAGAGCGTGTCGCAGGGGTCGCGGAAACCGGTGGTGAAGGTATCCGACGTACCGCCGTACAGGTCGCCGATGGTCGGGGCGCGGAAGCCCTCGGCCCAGGTGCCCCGGACCAGCAGGTCGTCCATCGGACGCCACTTCACACCGAACTTGTTGTTGGTGGTGTCACCGAAGGTGTCGAAATCCGAGTAACGGCTGGCAACGTTGAGGCTCAGCTCCTTGGCGAAGGCCATATCGGCAAGGATCGGAATGTTCAGCTCGAGATAGACCTCGTCGACCGAGTACGAACCGTAGGTCGGACCCGACGCCAGGTTGGTGGAGTCACCCGACTGCGCGATGGAGTCCGGAGTGAAGCCGCCCTCTTCCTTGCGGTACTCGTAACCCACGGCGAAGCCCAGGTCGCCGGCCGGCAGGGTGAACAACGAACCCGCCAGGTTGGCGTAGTAGTTGTTGGTCTCGGTCTTGCCGCTCGCGTGCTCTTCCTTGAACAGATAGTTGACCAGCGACGGATCGTCCAGCGAGTTGGCCACGGCGCCCGTGCCGAAGCCGGCAAAGGGGTTCCACGGCACGCAGCCGGCGATGACGTTACCCGGGGTACCGCAGACGATCTGGCCCTGGCCGTTCATGAACGACGGACCCACTGCGTCGCGGACCGCGGGGATGTAGAAGTTGCCGTTGTTGGTGATGTAGGTGTCGGCCTCGTTGTACATGTAGCCGACGTCCCAATCGAAGTAGCGCTCGCCGATTTCGAACGAGCCTTCCAGCCCCGCGTTCAGGCGCCACGTGGTCTGATCGGTTTCGGTGGTGCGCGGCACTTCCCAGCCGCGACGGCGCCAGTTGACCGCGGACGCGCCGCCGGTCGGGTTGAAGTAGCTGTCCGCGGCCATCGGAGCACCGAGGGCCCCTGACTGGGTCGGGTAACCCGCGATCTGTCGGTCCGACTCGCGCTTGGTGTAGCCCATGTCGGCAACGAAGCGGATGTTGTCGGTCAGGTCATAGTTGGCGTTGACGAACAGCGCGCGGCGCTTGAGCGGCGTCATCGCGTGCATCTGGTCGGACGGGATGCTGGTGTCCGCATCGGTCTGGTCGTGCCAGCCGCCGGGACCGATGGTATCGCTGCCGCGGTCGGCAACCTGCCAGGGATCGGTGTTGGCGGCACTCGGGAGACGCCAGTTGCCCCACTGCCCGACGGGCGTGGTGCTGTACTGCGGATAGCCCGGGTAGCTGTCCTTGGAGAACCAGCGGTTGCGCGCCCACACGCCTTCTTCCTTGTGGGATTCGGCAGCGATGGTGACCGAGCCGCGGTCGCTGGTCATGCCGACCAGGAAGTCGTAGGTCTGCTTCGTGCCGTCGCCTTCGCCGTACTGGCCGAAGTAAGCGTTGGCCTCGGCACCCTCGAAGTTCTTGCGGGTGATGATGTTGATCACGCCGGCCATGGCGTCCGAGCCATAGATGGAGGAGGCACCGTCCTTCAGGACGTCGATGCGATCAACCATGATGGTCGGGATGGTGGAGATGTCCTGGAAGCCATCGGGGCTGATGCCCAGGCGCTTGCCGTTGACCAGCACCAGGGTGCGCTGTGCACCGAGGTTGCGCAGGTCGATGTACTGGCCGCCAGCTTCGGCGTTGGCGGTCAGCGGCGAGGTGCGGCTGAACGTCGGGGAACCGGCCGACGGGATGTTCGCCAGGATATCGGCAACGGTGTTGAAGCCGCCGGCCTGGATATCGTCGCGGCTGATGGTCATGACCGGCTGGGCGGTTTCAACGTCAACCTGGCGGATGCGCGAGCCGGTGACTTCGATGCGGTCCAGCGTGGTCGCCTGGTCCGTGGAGCTGGCTTCCTGTGCAAATGCTGCACCAGTGCCCACGAGCGTGGTGGCACCTGCAACGAGCGCGAAAGTGATCGCGTCGCGGAGCTTGGTGGTCTTAAAGGTCATCTCTCTCTCCGAGTGAGTCTTGGGTAAATCCCATGGGAACCCCACCGGTGGAGTCAAGACAGACACCAAGCCCGGCAAGGCCGCTGCCGATAGTAGCTCCGCCTGAGCAAAAATTAAAGTGTTGTTAATAATTGCGCGCTCCGCCAGGGAAGTCTGCGCAAAATCAAGGACTTAGAGGTCCTGCTCGTACCTGATGTAGGGCACGGTGCCTTCTTCGTCACGACCATTGAGGTTCGGCGAGAACGGATTCCGGCCCTTGGTGACGAGATTGTCGGCGCCCACGGTGAGCTGGCCGCTCCATGGCGTGCGCCAGGTGAGCCCCAATCCGACGCCTTCCCACCGGGGCTGGCCCGGGGTTTCGACGACATGGCCGACGATGCTGGCGCCGAAGCGGCCGTAGCCGCCGCCGATCGTCAGGCTGCGCGAGGTCCAGGCGTCGCCGATGCCGAGATGGGTGGCTTCGGCCGGGGTCATCAGCGTGGCTTTCGCCATGGTGCCGGCGATGGCGACCACGCCTTCGCGGCCGATATTGTGCTGCGCGAAGACGGTCAGGTCGTTGACGTCGACCGTGGCGGCGGCGCCGCGGTTGCCCGTGGCAAGCCATGGCGGAAGGGTGCCGTGGCCGCTGCCGGCGCTCAGGCCCAGGCGCGTGTTGGTGCCGGCCTGGAAGGCTGCGGTACCGCTGGCATGGCTGCCGGAGTCGTCTTCGAAGCTGGCGAGCATGCAGTTGTCGGCAAGGTTGCCCAGCGCGCTGGCCAGGCCGGTCTTGCGGTCGCAGAACACGCCCAGGGAATTGCCGGCATCCAGTCCGAAAGCAGCATCAAGCGCGCTGTCGCCGAAGCCCGCGGCCGAATTCGCCTCGGCGGGCTCAAGCAGGAGCAGGGCTTCGATCTTGCCGCTGGACTGGTTCCATACCGGCAGCACGGCCTGGCCGCGCTTGCCCTGCAACGTCTGCCCGTGCGCGCCCGCTGCCACGCCGAGGGCGAGGACAAGGGAGAGGGACAGCTGTGCAAGGCGCGTCTTCATGGCGTGCCGGATAGACCCCTGACAGATGGCGGAAGTTCCGCCTCGATGATGGCTCCGACTCTAGTCGATTCATGTTTTCTTAACAATCCCTCCGCAGTCACTGCAGTCCCGGCGGAGCAGCCATTGGGCTCAGCTTGGCCGTGAAGAGGGCGTGCAGGGCGCCGGCGTCGAATTCGTAGGCCTGGCCGCAGAACTCGCAGCGGACCTGTGCGGTGCCGTCGATCAGGGCGGCCTCGGCTTCGTCCCTGCCCAGCGAAACCATCATCGCCTCGACCCGCTCGCGCGAACAGGAACAGGCGAAGGCCAGCGGCTTGCCGCCTACCACTTCCGGTGACTCCTCATGGAACAGGCGGTGCAGCAGCTCCGCCCCCGGGGTGGCCAGGAGCTCGCCTGCTCCCAGGGTGGAGAACAGCGCGCTGGCACGGTCCCAGCCGTCATCGTCGCCTTCGTCGGCGGGGAGCTTCTGCAGCATCAGTCCGGTGGCGGCGTCCCCGCCGGCGGCGAGCAGGATCCGGGTCGGCAGTTGCTCGGACTGGATGAAGTAGTCCTCGAAGGCCCGCGACAGGTCGGCGGCGTCCAGCGGTACCAGGCCCTGGTAGCGCGCGGCGTCGCGGCTGCCGACGCCGGGGTTTTCGATGGTGATCGCAAGCAGGGCGCCCTCGCCAAGGCCGTCGATCCCGCTGATGTCGCCGGCATCCTCCGCCATGCGCGCGATGCCGCGCAGGGTGCCGGCAGCGGTGCATTCGGCGAACAGGGTGCGCAGCGCGCCCTCGCCGCGCAGCTGCACCGAGAGGCGGCCGTCCACTTTGACGTGGCCGGTGAACAGCGCCGACGCCACCGCGGCTTCGCCGAGCAGCCCGCGCGCCACCGGTGGGTAATCGTCGCTGGATGCGATGCGGCGCCAGGTTTCGCCCAGGTGCACGTGTACTCCGCGCACGCCGGCGCGCGGCAGCAGGAAGCGGGTCAGGTGGTCGTGGGGCTCGGGGGCGTTTGCGGCATCAGTCATGCGGGGGGATCCGTTGCGCGTTGTGGTGGGGCCGTGCGGCTGGATAATCGCCGCATCGACCCGTGCGGGCGAACCGTGGAGATGGGGATGGAGTCGGGAAGGAACAAGGATGACGCGACGCCGTCCGCGTCGCGCCACGGCCGCCGCCGGCGCAGCCGATGGCACTGGTTGTGGAAGCTGCCGTTGCTGCTGGCGCTGGTGAGCGTGGTGCAGGTGCTCGCGCTGCGCTTCATCGATCCGCCGTTCTCGACGTTCATGGCCATCCGCCAGGTCGAGGCGCTGCGCGCGGGGGATACCGGTTTCCGGATCGCCTACGAATGGCGCGACCTCGACCGGATCGCGCCGTCGCTGCCGCTGGCGGCGGTCGCGGCCGAAGACCAGAACTTCGCCGGCCATCGCGGCTTCGACCTCGAGGCGATTGAACGTGCGCGCGCCCACAACGCCCGCGGTGGCCGCACCCGCGGTGCGAGCACGATCAGCCAGCAGTTGGCCAAGAACCTGTTCCTATGGAGCGGGCGCAGCTGGGTCCGCAAGGGGGCGGAGGCCTGGTACACGCTGCTGATCGAGGCGCTTTGGCCGAAGCAGCGGATCCTCGAGGTGTACGTCAACGTGGCCGAGTTCGGCGACGGCATCTACGGCGCGCAGGCGGCGGCGCGCAGTTACTGGGGCAAGGACGCCGACACCCTGACGGACAACGAGAGCGCACGCCTGGCGGCGGTGCTGCCGAGCCCGCGACGCTACAGCGCGCATCGCCCCGGGCCATACGTGCAGCGGCGCGCGCAGTGGATCGAACGCAACATGCGCAACCTCGGCGGCGAGGCCTGGCTCGGGGCGCTGGAGTGACGCCGGTGCACGCTAGGATGTCGGCATGAGCCGTGACCGACTGACCGTGGTGGTGGCCGCCTTCAACGAGGCGGCGGCGCTGCCGGAGCTGCATCGCCGCCTGGCGGCCGTGCTGGCGCGGCTTGCCGCCGCCGATGGCGTGGCCGGCAGCGTGCTGTACATCGACGACGGCAGTACCGACGGGACCTGGGCGGTGATGCGGGATCTCGCCGCCGCCGACGCGCGGGTGTCGCTGCTGCGGCTGTCGCGCAACTTCGGCAAGGAGGCGGCGCTGACGGCCGGGCTGGATCGCGTGGTTTCGGGCGCGGCCGTGATCCTCGACGCGGACGGCCAGGATCCGCCGGAACTCATTCCGGAGCTGGTCGCGCGCTGGCGCGAAGGCTTCGACGACGTGCACGGCACCCGGCTGGCGCGCGAAGGCGACGGCTGGTTCAAGCGCGCCTCGGCACACCTGTTCTATCGCGTGATGCAACGCCTGTCGAAAACCCCGGTGCCGGCCGACACCGGTGATTTCCGCCTGCTTTCCCCGCGCGCGCTGGCCGCGCTGCGCGAACTGCGCGAGCGCCACCGGTTCATGAAGGGCCTGTTCGGCTGGATCGGCTTCAAGCGCGTCAGCGTTCCCTACCGGCGCGAGCCGCGGCTGGCCGGGCGCAGCAAGTTCAACGCGTGGCGACTGTGGAACTTCGCGCTCGAGGGCATCACCAGCTTTTCCACCGCGCCGCTGCGGCTGGCCACCTATCTCGGCATCGCCACGGCGCTGTTGGCGTTCGGCTATGGCCTGTGGATCATCGCCAAGGCCCTGGTCTGGGGCGATGCGGTGGCGGGCTGGCCGACGATGATGTCGGTGATCCTGTTCCTTGGCGGCGTGCAGCTGATGGCGCTGGGCCTGATCGGCGAATACCTCGGCCGGCTTTACGAGGAGTCGAAGCAGCGGCCGCTCTACCTGGTCGATACCTGGTCCCCGGCCGAAGGGGTATGCTCGGGCGTGCCCCCCACGATCGACGAGCGAGGTCGCGATGCGCACGGTAAGGCAGCTGCTGGAATCCAAGGGTCCTGAGGTCCATGCGATAAGTCCGGATGCGGCGGTGATCGACGCCATCCGGCTGATGGCCGAAAAGGGTATCGGCGCACTGGTGGTGCTGGATGCGGGAGGCGGGCTTGCCGGGATCGTTTCCGAACGCGACTACGCGCGCAAGATCGTGCTCGACGGGCGCTCGTCCAGGGACACGTCGGTGCGCGAGATCATGACCGCCGACGCGGTGACGGTCGGTCTCGACGACGTCGCGCCGGCGTGCATGCAGCTGGTGACCGAGCGCCGCATCCGCCACCTCCCGGTGGTGGTGGACGGCCGAGTGGTGGGCCTGGTCTCGATCGGCGACCTGGTCAAGGCGGTGATCGAGGAGCAGCAGCTCGAACTCGATCACCTGCAGCGCTACATCACCTCCTGAGCGGTGTCCTGCGCCCCTGTGTGGGAGCAGCGGCTATAGCCGCGATCGCCTTGCCATTGCAGGAGCGGCATGGTCGACCGGTAAACCATTCGCGGCTATAGCCGCTGCCACAAATGCAGCTCCTGCAAGTGCGCGCTACCGCGCGTACTCACCGCCGCAGTCGCTGTCTTCGCCGCCGCCAAGCTCCAGCGTGGCCAGCAGTGCTGCCGGGGGCGCGATGCTGGCGAGCGTGAGCGCGATCGCGCCGCGGAGGCCGAGCCTGGCCATGTCGGGACGGAAGCCCGGATCGAGGAAGCTGCCATCGACCACGAGCGGCGAGCGCAGCGCGAGGATGCTGCGGTCCTTGGGCCTGGGCCTGAGCTCCAGGTCCAGCTGCTCCTCGCGCAGGTCGACCGTGCCCTTGCCGACGATGATGGTGTCGCTGGTGTCGAATGCGAGCGCGCGCGCCGTCATCACCCCGTCTTCGACCGCGAAGTCGCCGAAGGCGCAGCGGATCGCCACCTTGCGATCCTTGCCGATCAGGAACTTGAGGGCTTCATAGATATCCAGGCCGGCGAGTTCGACCAGCAGGTTGCTGATCTCGCCGCGGCCCATGCCCAGCGCGATGTCGCCGTCGGCGGTGGCGAGCATGCGGGCCACGGAATTGCCGCTGCCGGCGATGTCGATGTCTCCGCTGATGCTGCCCACCGCATCGGCGGCGAGCTCGGAGTCCGGGAACAGCCGCCCCAGCTCGAGTCCGCGGGCGCTGATCGCGGCGTTGGTGCGGATCGCATCCTTGCGCGCGTCCATGCGCACGGTCGAGCGCACGCGGCCACCGGCAACGCCGAAGTCCAGCGGCTCCAGGCGCAGCAGCCCGGCCTCGAGCACGAGATGCGCGTCCATGTCGTCCAGCGGCCAGCCCGGTGCCTCGATGCGGGTCGCCTTCCAGCGAACGTCCGCGTCCATCGTGCGCAGTTTGTGCAGGTCGTAGGGCGTGTCCGGCAGCAGGCGGCCTTCGGCGGCGCGGGCGGCGGCCTGCGCCTTGAGCTCGGCGTTGCCCGATTCATCACCGTCGCTGTCGGGCGGTGCGCCGACGAAGCCGCCGAGATCGTCGAAGTCGAGCAGTTCGGAATGCAGGTCGCCCTCGAACAGCAGGCGCTCGCCGCCGGTGGTGACCTTCGCCGTGCCACCAAGGTCGCTGTCGCCGACGGTGCCGCTGAAGCCTTCGTAGCGCCAGACGGCGCCGTCGCGGACCAGGCGGCCGTCGAGCGCGTAGCGCGGCGTATGCGGCAAGGCGAGCCCGAGCAGCGGATAGAGGTCTTCCAGGTCCTTGCCCGAAAGCGCCATCTCTACGTCGAACGCGTCCAGCCGGAGCAGCCGGGTGATGGCGCCGCGGGCGTGTGCACTCGTGGCTCCGGCGGTTGCGCGCAGGTCGAGTGCGAACGGCGTATCGCTTGAGCTCAGTTCGAGCGGCGACGCGACCGCGCCGCTGAGTTCGAAGGCCTCGCCGCGCCAGTGGCCATCACCGTGCAGGGTGAGCGGGCGTTCGTCGACGTCTTCGCCCTCGTGGCTGGCTACGGCAAGGTCGATGTCGGTGCCGTTGGCCGCGTCGATGAAGCGCAGGCGCCCCTCGTCTACCAGCAGGCGGTCGATCCGCGGGCCGTCGCCGTTGCCCGGGGTGTCCTTGAAGATCCAGTTGCCGCCCTTGGCGCCGGTCTCCAGCAGCAGGTCGGGCCGGGCCAGGTGGAGCTGGGGAACGTGCGCGCTGCCGGTCAGCAACGAGAACGGGCGCACGTGCAGTTCGAGTGAATCGGCGGTCGCCATCTCGGGCGTGTCGGACCAGTCGGCGTTCCCCAGCACCAGCCTGTCGGCGCGGACGATCGTGGTGAGGCCCAGGTCGACATCGAGGTCGCCGCCGATGTCGAAGCTGCGCCCGGTCTGCGCGGACACCACGCGTTCCACCGGGCCCTTGAACCAGTTCCAGTCCCACAGCAGGAGCAGCACCAGCAGCGCGATGGCGGTCGCCGCGGCGGCGATACGCCAGGGATGCGCGCGGGCGCCGTCCAAGGCCTCGCGATATGCCTCGCGTTGCCGGGGCTCGGGTTGCTGGGGATGTTCCGTCGGCACGCGGCGTTCCGGTGTGGATGCCGGGCCACCTTCCACCGCGGGCGGTAAAACGACGGTGAACGGACGTGGGGGATGTTCAGCCGGGCAGCGTGACCTGGGCCATCACCGCGACGTAATGGCACACGCTGCCGGCGATGCAGAACAGGTGCCAGATCGCGTGCGAATAGGGGATCGATTCGCGATGGTAGAAGACCGTGCCCAGGGTATAGAACACGCCGCCGGCGACCAGCCAGCCGAAAGTCCAGGCGTCGAGTGCGGCCAGTACCGGCTTGATCGCCACCAGCACCAGCCAGCCCATGGCCACGTAGACCAGGGTCGACAGGCGCTTGAAGCGGCCGGTGTAGAACAGCTTGAACACCACGCCGGCAAGTGCCAACGTCCAGATCGCGGCGAACAGGCCCCAGCCCCAGGGCCCGCGCAGGCCGATCAGCGTGAACGGCGTGTAGGTACCGGCGATCAGCAGGTAGATCGCGCAGTGGTCGAACACCTTCAGCCGCCCCTTGAGCACCGGATGCTGGAACGAGTGGTACAGGGTGGAGGCGAGGTAGAGCAGCAGAAGGCTGCTGCCGAATACGATGGCCGCACCAAGCTGCCAGCCGTTGCCGTACAGCGCGGCCAGGGTGATCAACACCGCGCCGCCTGCAAGCGCGGCGGTCGCGCCGAGGCCGTGGGTCAGCGCGCTGGCGAGTTCCTCGCGCCTTTCGCGCAGACTCATGGTGGACACGATGGAATCCCGGGAGGATGAACGGGGTCGATCATGCCATGCGTTGGCGTATAGGAGATGCGGGCAGAAGAGAAAGGGCGAGAGCTTTTTGCCACGGATTTGCGCGGATTACGCGGATCAAGCCAAGACCATGGGTTGCTTCTCGCCTCGACTCACTCCGTCCCGCGAACGCGTGGCAGAACTTCTTGGGCCAGACCCGCGTAATCCGCGCAAATCCGCGGCTGAAAGCTCCTTCGCCTGCTGTGCTCTATCCGTGTAAATCCGCCCTGATCCGCGCAAATCCGTGGCAAAAACGCTCTTCCAGCCCCATCCGTGCGACAGACGCTCAGCCAGCGGCCTGGGTGTGGGCCTGTTCGCGGGTGGCCATGAACTCGACGTCGGGTGAGCGTTCGATGGCGAGCTGGAGGTTGACTCGGGTCGGGGCGAGATAGACCAGCTGGCCGGCGGCGTCGATGCCGAGGTTGGTCGCGTTCTTCTCGCGGAACTCCTCCAGCTTGCGTTCGTTGGCGCAGCGCACCCAGCGGGTGGTCACCACGCCCACCGGTTCGAAGATCGCATCCACGCCGTACTCGGCCTTGAGCCGGTAGGCGGCAACCTCGAACTGCAGCACGCCGATCGCGCCCAGGATCAGGTCGTTGGACATCAGCGGCCGGAAGAACTGCGTGGCGCCTTCCTCCGACAGCTGCGCCAGGCCCTTCTGCAGCTGCTTGAGCTTGAGTGGATCGCGCAGGCGGGCGCGGCGGAACAGTTCGGGCGCGAAGTTGGGGATGCCGGTGAACGAGAATTTCTCGCCCTCGGTGAAGGTGTCGCCGATCGAGATCGTGCCGTGGTTGTGGATGCCGATCACGTCGCCCGGATATGCCTCGACCGCGATCTCGCGGTCGCTGGCCATGAAGGTCAGCGCGTTGGCCAGCTTCATGTCCTTGCCCGTGCGCACGTGGAAGGCCTTCATCCCGGCCTCGAAGCGGCCCGAGCACACGCGCATGAAGGCGACGCGGTCGCGGTGCTGCGGGTCCATGTTGGCCTGGATCTTGAACACGAAGCCGCTGAGCTTCGGCTCACCCGGCGCGACGTCGCGGCCGGTGGTCGCGCGCGGCTGCGGCGAGGGTGCCTGGCGCACGAAGAAGTCGAGCAGCGGCTGCACGCCGAAGTTGTTCACCGCCGAGCCGAAGAACACCGGCGTCTGGCGCCCGGCCAGGTATTCCGCGGAATCGAAGCCGTGGCTTGCTCCCTGCACCAGCTCCAGCTCGTCGCGAAGTTCGCGCAGCATGTCGGCGCCGATTCGCTGCTCCACGCGCGGGTCGTCCAGCGACGGGAAGATCGTCGAGTCCTGGCGGGTGAAGTTGCGGCCCTGCTCGTACAGGTGGACCTCGCCGCTCAGCAGGTGGACCACGCCCTTGAGCCGCTTGCCCATGCCGATCGGCCATGTCACCGGCGCGCACTGGATGCCGAGCACGCTCTCGACCTCGTCCAGCAGCTCGATCGGCTCGCGGCCTTCGCGGTCGAGCTTGTTGATGAAGGTCATGATCGGCGTGTCGCGCATGCGGCACACCTCCATCAGCTTGATGGTGCGTTCCTCGACGCCCTTGGCGACGTCGATCACCATCAGCGCCGAGTCCACCGCGGTCAGCACGCGATAGGTGTCCTCGCCGAAGTCGGCGTGGCCGGGGGTGTCGAGCAGGTTGACGATGCGGCCCTCGTAGGGGAACTGCATCACCGAGCTGGTGACCGAGATGCCGCGCTCCTGCTCGAGCTTCATCCAGTCGGAGGTGGCGTGGCGTGCGGCCTTGCGGCCCTTCACGCTGCCCGCCATCTGGATCGCGCCGCCGAACAGCAGCAGCTTCTCGGTCAGCGTGGTCTTGCCGGCGTCGGGGTGCGAGATGATCGCGAACGTGCGGCGGCGGGCGGCTTCGGCGGAAACGTCAGGCATGGCGGTACGCGCCGCGCTGGCGCCGTCGGGTGTGCGGAAAGTCCGGGATTATACGGGGCTGGTGTGGGTCCAAAGAGCGTTTGCCACGGATTTGCGCGGATCAGGGCGGATTTACACGGATAGAGCAGAGCGGGAGAGAGAGCTTTCAGCCGCGGATTTACGCGGACTACGCGGATCTGGCCGGGGGACTTTTGCCACGCGTTCGCGGAAATGGAAGTAGATCAAGGCGAGGGGCAACCCATCGCCTTGGCTTGATCCGCGTAATCCGTGGCTGAAACGCCTTTTTTCCTCCGCTCTTTCCTGCCTTTGCCCTATCCGTGTAAATCCGCCCTGATCCGCGTAAATCCGTGGCAAAAATGCTCTCCGCTCTTCACTCCACCCCCGCCGCAGCCTCGCTGAAGCGGAGGATCCCGGCCGGGCCGAACATCTTGAAGGGCAGCGACACCAGGCGCATGCCGCGGTTGGCCTGGACGGCGAAGTGCAGGTGCGGGCCGCCGCTGTAGCCGGTGCTGCCGGAGCTGCCGATGCGCTGGCCGCGGCGCACGCGTTCGCCCTCGCGGACCTGCGCGCCGCCCGGGGCGAGGTGGGCGTACACGGCCATGGTGCCGTCGGCGTGCAGGATGCGGATGAAGTTCGCGCGCTCGGTGTCGGCGGGTGAGCCGAGGCCGCCGTTGCGGAAGCGGGCTTCCACCTGCATCACCACGCCGTCGCGCGCGGCCAGCACCGCGGTGCCTTCGGCGACGGCGAAGTCGACCGCATGGCGGTTCTCGTCGTCGCGGTGGCTGAAGGCGCCGCCCCAGCCCTGGCCGATGCTGAGCACGTGGGTCGCCAGCGGCCATGTGTATTCCACGTCACGCGGCTTGGCGCCCGGATGGCCGGGCACCACGTCCAGCAGGAGCAGGGCATCGGCGCGATCCACCCGCGACACCAGCACCCGGCCCCGCGATGGAACGGTGGCGCGTGCAGGCAGCGCGGGATGCGACACGGGTGCACTGCCGCTGGCGCGCAGCACGACCTCGATGGGGCCGGAGAGCAGATTCTCCGCCCAGGCCTCGGGGCCGTGGCCGCGGTCCACCACGTCCAATCGCGCAAGCGGTGCGGGATCCTGGCGCGTGCCTGCAACGGGTTCGGCGGCCCGCGCGGCGCCTGACGGCACGCAGCCCGCGGGCACCGGAATGCACCCTGCAAGCAGGATCGCGGCGGCGAGGAGGGTGCGCATCGGTCAGTGCAGGCAGGCGGTGTCCAGGCGCAGCGCCTCGACGATGTCGCCGAGGTCGAACGCGGTGACCGCACGGTCGTCGTGCACCGCGTACAGCACGCCGCCGGGGAACCGCGGCGTGGCGGCGGCGTGCAGGGCGATGCCGTCGGTGCGCGCCGTGGTTTCGCCATGGAAGCTGCCGACCGGCTCCAGGCTCTCGCGGTCGAAAAGGTGGAAACGCGTCAGCGGCGCCTGCTGGTCCACCGCCAGCCAGTAGCCGGCGGTGGCGCTGCAGGCCCACAACACCACGCCCTCGGCCTCCCCGGTGAACGTGTCTTCGGGCAGGCTGCGTCCGCTCCAGCGGCCGGTGAAGTCGTAGACGTGGATGTTCGACGGGCCGGTCTGGTCCTCCTCGGCGACCAGCAGGCGTTCGTGCGCCGGGTCGCCGGCGATCGACTCGACCATGTTCAGGCGCGCCGGCCCCGCGGTCTCGCCGAAGGATCCGAGATGGGCGGCATCCAGGTGGCCCTGGTCGTCGAAGCGCAGGCGGTAGCGGCGTACGCGCTGCGACAGCTCCTCGGCCGGAGGCACCACGTCGTGGCGCTCGCCGTACATGAAGCTGTCGGTGACGAAGACCTCGAGTTCGCGTGGCGCGCTTTCGTGCAGCCAGATGCCGTAGGGGCTGCGCAGCTCGTCGTGGCCGAAGCTCGCCACAGGCGCGAAGTCCGGCAGCGACAGCAGCTGCACGCGATGGTTGTCACGCTCGACCACGAACAGGATGTCGCCGAAGACCGCCAGGCCGTTGGGACGATTGAACGTACCCGGTGTTTCCCCGCGCGCGCCGACCGTGCGCAGTGCCGCGCCGGACTCGCCGTCGAACACCGACAGGCGGTGGGTGGACTTGCCGGTGGCGAGCAGCCAGGTGTCGCCGTCCCCGGAAACCCAGGTGACCACGGAGTCCAGCTCTTCGCCGTGCACGTCGGGCGAAATCCAAGCCTCGGTGACCAGCACCGAGGCCGGTGTAGCCGGCGACGTCGCGGAAGACTGGTAGGACGGACGGGGCGAAGGGGCGCCGGCGCAGGCGGCAAGCAGCAGGGCGAGCGCACTCGCAACGATGGGTCTCGACATGGCTTGATTATGCGGTGCGCAGCGCGCCTGCGGCGACCGGAAGAAGGACATCTCTTCATCCGCATAAAGCGATTGACATGTGGCGGATGCGCTGCCAAGCTGCCGCCATCCATCGAGACCGGCCGAGGGACAGGCCCGACGACGCCGGGGCAACTGGATGGGGCGCACGCCCCGTCCGCTGTGCCAAGTCCTGCGGGGACCTGTGTGTCCACCGGAAGATGGCTGCGGATCACCCTCGGGGTGGTTCGTCGCGTATTGCCGCTGCTGCGGCGATATCCATCGTTCGGCATGCCCCGCGGCATCGATGGCCTTGTCCACATACGGATATCGCCATGAGCCTCGAAGACCGCGTCGCCCCTGCCTCCACGCTTCCCGCAGCGTGTCCCATCGCACCCGTACCACGGCCTCTTCCCGCGGCCGGGGGGACAGGCCATGCCGCCCTGCGCGGCGAGATCGACGTGGTGCTGCCGATGCGCCATGCCGGTGCCCGCCGCCTTCGCCTGGCCTGGCAGCTGCTTGGGCCCGAAGGCGCGCCGGTGGTGCTGGTGTCGGGCGGCATCTCGGCTGATCGCCACCTCGCCGCCAGCGCCGCGTTCCCGCAGCGCGGCTGGGCAGAGGCGGTCGTTGGCCGGGGCCGCGCACTTGATCCATCGCGCCTGCGCCTGCTCGCCTTCGATCACGTCGGCGCCGACGGCAGCCTCGATGCGGTGATCGACAGCGCCGACCAGGCCGATGCCGCGGCGGTGCTGCTCGATGCGCTCGGCATCGCGCGCCTGCGTGCCTTCGTCGGCTACTCCTACGGCGCCGCCGTCGCACTGCAGTTCGCGGCGCGACACGGCGGGCGCCTGGAGCGGGTGGTCGCGGTCAGCGGTGCGCATCGCGCGCATCCCTGGGCCGCGGCCTGGCGTGCGCTGCAGCGCAAGGCGGTCGCGCTGGGGGGATTGCAGTGTGCGGAAGGGCAGGGCCTCGCGCTGGCCCGGCAGTTCGCGATGCTCGGCTACCGCAGCGGCGATGGTTTCGCGGAGCGCTTCGACGCGCCGGCCGAAGTGGTCAACGGACGCGTCAGGGTGGCATCGGAGGACTATCTGGATGCGGCCGGCGTGCGCTTCGTGGCAAGGACCCCGGCGCTGGCCTGGCAGCGGCTGTCGGAGTCACTCGACCTGCACCGGGTGGCGCCAGCGGACGTGAGGGTGCCGGCCACCGTGGTGGCGGTCGAGGGTGATCCGCTGGTGCCGCTGTCCGACGCGGTGGCGCTGGTGGAGGAGCTGGGGGGGCCGGCCAGCCTTCGCGTAGTGCGTTCGCCCCACGGCCACGACGCGTTCCTGAAGGACGATGGCCGCATCGACGCGATTCTTCAGCGGGCGCTGGCCGCGGAGGTGTCGGCATGAGCCGGCACGACCACGGCCCGGGCCACGAACACGACCCGGGCCACGGCGATGCGACCCGTGCCGTGCGCGCGGGCATCGACCGCGACCAGGCCTTTGGCGCGGTGGTGCCGCCGCTGGTGCTGTCGTCGAACTTCAGCTTCGAAGGCATCGGCGGCAAGCGCGAGTACGACTACACGCGCAGTGGCAATCCGACCCGCGACCTGCTCGGGGCGGCGCTGGCCGACCTCGAGGGCGGCGCCGGCGGCGTGGTGACCTCCAGCGGCATGGCGGCGATCACCCTGCTGCTGCACGCACTGCTCGAACCCGGCGACCGGCTGGTCGCGCCGCACGATGCCTATGGCGGCAGCTGGCGGCTGTTCGAGGCGCTGGCGGGCAAGGGCCACTTCGAGCTGCTCACCGCCGACCTGACCGATCCACGTGCGCTGGCCGACGCATTGGCGACGCGGCCGAAGCTCGTGCTGGTCGAGACGCCGTCCAATCCGTTGCTGCGCGTGACCGACCTGCGCTTCGTGATCGAGACCGCGCACCGCGCCGGCGCCCTGGTGGCGGTGGACAACACCTTCCTGTCGCCGGCGCTGCAGCAGCCGATCGCCTTTGGCGCCGACGCCGTGCTGCATTCGACCACCAAGTACATCAACGGCCACAGCGACGTCGTCGGTGGCGCAGTGGTGGCGGCGACCCCGGAGCTGCATGAGCGCTTCACCTGGTGGGCAAACGCGCTCGGCATCACCGGGGCACCCTTCGACAGCTTCCTCACCCTGCGCGGCCTGCGCACTCTGGACGCACGCATGCGCGTCCACCAGGAGAACGCGGAGGCGGTCGCGCGCCGGCTCGATGCGCATCCGGCGGTGGCGCGGGTCTATTGGCCAGGCCTTGAATCGCATCCCGGCCACGCCGTCGCGGCGCGCCAGCAGAAAGGCTTTGGCGCGATGCTGAGCGTGGATCTGCATGGCGGCGAGGCGGCGGCGCGTGCATTCGTCGACGGGCTGCAGTGCGTCACGCTTGCCGAGTCGCTGGGCGGCGTTGAAAGCCTGGTCGCGCATGCGGCCACGATGACCCATGCGGCGATGACACCTGCGGCCCGCGAGCGTGCCGGCATCGGCGCCGGCTTGCTGCGCCTGTCGGTGGGCATCGAGTCGCTGGCCGACCTGCTCTGCGACCTTGATGCCGCACTCGCGCGCGTCGATGCGGTCCTTGGCGCGATCGCGCGCCGACGGGTGGATGCATGAACGCAGCGGCCATCCATCCACCGCCGGCACGCCCGGATGGGCGATCCGCGGGTGCCGCGCGCCCCTCGCCACGGCTGGCGCTGCTGGGCACGGGCACGGTAGGCAGCGCCTTCGTCGCCCGCTGCGAACGCCTGCGTGGCGAAGGCGTGGATGTTCCCGCGTTTGCCTGGCTGTCCAACTCGCGTGCAGTGAGCGAAACCGGGGATCGGCCGCTGCAGGCGCTGGCCGAGATCGCCGCGGCGCCGGTGCGCCACGGCGCCTGGGCTCCATGGGTGGAGCGCGAAGGCCTGCGCCGCGGCGACGTCGTGGTTGACGCCACGGCGAGCGACCGCGTGGCCGGCTGGCACGGCGAATGGCTGGCACGCGGCGTCCACGTGGTGACCGCCAACAAGCTCGGCAAGGGTTCGGAGCTGGCGCGGGCGGAAGCCATCGCCGTCGCGCAGGCCGAGGGCGGTGCGCACTATGGCGACAGCGCCACGGTGGGTGCAGGCCTGCCGCTGCTGCGCTCGATCGCGGACCTGGTGGCCGGTGGCGACCGCATCCACGCCGTGGAGGGCGTGCTTTCGGGTTCACTGGCCTGGCTGTTCGGACGCTACGACGGCTCCCGGCCATTTTCGACGCTGGTGCGCGAAGCGCGCGAACAGGGCTATGCCGAGCCGGACCCTCGCGTTGACCTGTCCGGCGAGGACGTGCGCCGCAAACTGCTGATACTGGCGCGCGCGGCCGGGCTGCCGCTGGAGCTGCGGCAGGTGCGGGTGGAGTCGTTGCTTGACGGTGCGCTGGCCGCGGCCGGCCCCGACGAGGTGGAGGCGCTGTTGCCAGCGCTCGATGCAAGCCTGCGCAGGCGCCTCCTGCAGGCCCGGGGCAGCGGCGCGCGGCTTTGCTTCGTGGGTCGATTCGACGCCGGCGGCGCCGAGGTGGGCCTGCGCGCGCTGCCCGCGTCGCATCCACTCTGTGCGGGCGCAGGCACCGACAACCTGGTGGCGATCAGCAGCTGTCGTTATGCCACGCAGCCACTGGTGATC
The DNA here is from genome assembly GCF_054052065.1 of Luteimonas sp. A537. NCBI lineage: Bacteria > Pseudomonadati > Pseudomonadota > Gammaproteobacteria > Lysobacterales > Lysobacteraceae > Luteimonas > Luteimonas renzhihongae. The sequence goes on along the minus strand of NZ_JBSVRH010000001.1, from coordinate 446,306 downwards.
CGCGGCCCTGGGGCGGGTGCCGAAGTGACGGCTGCGGCGCTGCTGGATGACGTGCTGAGGACCGTGCGGTCGCTCAGCACTCGATGACGTTCACCGCCAGCCCGCCGCGGCTGGTTTCCTTGTACTTGTCCTGCATGTCGCGGCCGGTGTCGCGCATGGTCTTGATGACTTCGTCCAGCGTCACCTTGTGCTTGCCGTCGCCGCGCATGGCCATGCGCGAAGCGTTGATCGCCTTCACCGAGCCCATCGCATTGCGCTCGATGCAGGGGATCTGCACCAGGCCGCCGATCGGGTCGCAGGTCAGGCCCAGGTTGTGCTCCATGCCGATCTCGGCCGCGTTCTCGATCTGGCTGGGAGTGCCGCCGAGCGCAGCGGTCAGGCCCGCCGCGGCCATCGAGCATGCGACGCCGACCTCGCCCTGGCAGCCGACCTCGGCGCCGGAGATCGATGCGTTTTCCTTGTAGAGGATGCCAACCGCGGCCGCGGTAAGCAGGTAGTCGAACACGCCCTGCTCGCTGGCGCCGGGGCAGAAGCGCTCGTAGTAACGCATCACCGCGGGCAGGATGCCGGCGGCGCCGTTGGTTGGTGCGGTCACCACGCGGCCGCCGGCGGCGTTCTCTTCGTTCACCGCCAGCGCGTACAGGTTGACCCAGTCGAGCACGGTCAGCGGGTCGCGTATCCCGGCCTCGGGGCGTTCGGAGAGCTCGGCATACAGCGCCGGCGCGCGGCGCGACACGCGCAGGCCGCCGGGCAGGGTGCCGCCGTTGGCGATGCCGCGCTGGATGCACGACTGCATGGCATCGTGGATTTCGCGCAGGCCGGCGCGCACTTCATCCTCGCTGCGCCAGGAGGTTTCATTGGCCATCATCAGCTGGGCGATGCTGAGCCCGTGTTCCGCCGCCTGGGCCAGCAGCTGGTCGCCGCTGCTGAAGGGGTAGGGCACCGGCGTGGTATCGGCGACGATGCGGTCTTCGGCGGCCTCGTCCTGGTTGACCACGAAGCCGCCGCCGACCGAGTAATAGTCGCGGGTGGCGATCACTTCCTCGCTGGCGTCGTAGGCGGTGAAGCGCATGCCATTGGTGTGGTGGGGCAGCTTCTGGCGCTTGTTCATCACCAGGTCGCGCTTCTCGTTGAAGGCCACCGGGTGGCGGCCCAGCAGATGGACCTGCTTTTTACCGCGGATGCGTTCGAGCGCGGCGGGGATGATGTCGGGGTCGATGGTGTTCGGGTGCTGGCCTTCCAGGCCCATCAGCACGGCCTTGTCGGTGCCGTGGCCGCGGCCGGTCAGCGCCAGCGAGCCGAAGACCTCGGCGCGGATGCGGGCAACGTCCTGCAGGCGACCGGGTTCATCCAGCCAGTGCTCGACGAAGCGCGCGGCGGCACGCATCGGGCCGACGGTATGCGAGGAGCTCGGCCCGATGCCGATCTTGTAGAGGTCGAACGTGCTGACGGCCATGGCGTCCCGGAAGGGCTGGGGTATTGCCTATGATAGCCGTCGCCGCGTACGGGCCCGTGCGTCGGCGTACCCGAAGCGAGGCCTTGCCGCATGCCCCTGATCCTGTTCCAGCGCGACGACTGCCATCTCTGCGACCTGGCCCTGGAGGTGCTGGCCGCGGCGCGGGTGCCGGCGTTCGAGAGCGTGTTCATCGACGGCGACGAAGCGTTGGAGGCCGATTACGGCGACCGGGTGCCGGTGCTGCGCGACGATGGCGACGGGCGCGAGCTGGCCTGGCCGTTCGATCCGGCGAAGCTGGGGGATTTCCTGCGCCGCTGAGGCGCGGTGTACTTCAGCGAGTGGCTTCGAGTTCTATCCGCACTTCGACCGCATCGCCGATCATCGAATCCCATGCGGTGCTGCCGAAGTCCGCGCGGCTCAGCGTGGCGGTGGCGGAGAACCCGACGGTGTGGCGGAACGGCGGCAGCGGGTGGCGGCGCTCGGCGTTGCGGACGGCATCAAGCACCACCCCGCGGGTGACGCCGCGCAGCGTGAGCCCACCGTGGATGCGGGCGCGCCCGGCGTCCAGCGGTTCGATGCGCGTGGAGTGGAAGGCCGCGATCGGGTGCCGCCCGGTGTCGAGCAGCCCGCGCGCGGCGACCGCGCGGTTCCACGCGGCATCGCCGAAATCCAGCTGCGCGAGCGGGATCCCGACCTCCACGTGCGCGCCTTCCCAGGATCCAGGCACCAGGTGCAGCGTGCCCGTGGCTCCCGACACCGTGCCGATGGCCTTCGAGAATCCGGCGTGGTCGACCGCGATCGCGATCCTCGTGTGCACCGGGTCCAGCGTGTAGGCATGGGCATCGGGATGCAGCGCCGGGGCCGGGTTCGGAGGGGTCGGCACGGAACCGGTCGCGGGGTCGACTGCCGGCGACGCGCCGGCCACCGCTGCATCGCGCGATGGTGCTTGCGCACATGCGCCGGCCAGCGCGCAGAGCGCAGCCAGTGCCGCAGGTCGCAGGCCAGGTCGCCGGTGGATGGCAGGCATGGCGTCCCCAGGGTGTGGCCGCATGGACCGGTGGCCCGATTCTAGGCAGCTCCGGCGCGCGGCGAAACTTGCGCCGGCGTGCGGGCATTGCGAGGATGCCCCGGGGGTCGATCGGTGCCCGGCGCACCGTGGACATGGGGAGTTCAATGCGGGGTTGGGCAAGGGGCTGGTGGCTGTGCCTGCTGTCGCTGCTTGCGGGTGCGGCCGGCGCCAGCGTGCCGCAGCTGCCGCAGCCGCGGCAGGTCAGCGTGATCGACGGGCTGCCGTCCAACCGCGTCAACGCCATCGCCGAAGACCGGCAGGGCTATCTCTGGATCGCGACCCGCGACGGCCTGGCGCGCTACGACGGCGTCGGCTTCCGCATCTGGCGCGTTGGCGACGGGCTGCGCGACAACTTCGTGTGGTCGGTGCACGTCGACACCCGGGACAGGGTCTGGATCGGCACGGCGTCGTCCGGCCTGGCCATGCTCGACGTCGACCGCGAACACTTCACCTGGTACGACCGTGAAACGCAGCCGGAGATGGCGAGCAACGATATCTGGTCGATCAACGGCACGCCCGATGGCGACATCTGGTTCGGCAGTTCGGGGGGCGGCCTGCACCGGCTGTCCGCGGACGGCGCGCTGCGGCGCTATCAGCGCGATCCCGACGACGGCTCCAGCTTGCCCTCCGATGGCGTCTCGCACTTGGTCGTGGACCGCAGCGACGGCACCCTGTGGGTCGGCACCAAGGGTGGCGTCGCGCGCTGGAACGGAAGCGGCTTCGACAGGCTGCCAGCGGAGATGCTTGGCACGCAGATGGTCGACGGGATGGCCATCGACGACGCCGGCAGCCTGTGGATGGGCATCCACGGCGGCGGCATGGTCCGCCACGCCGACGGCCGCCTGGAACCCCTGCCGTGGACCGACCCGATGCTCGGCGAGGTGGCGCTCAACATGCTCATCCAGGACTCGCGGGGCGCGCGCTGGCTGGATACGCGCGGCGGGCTGGCCTGGGTCCACGAGGGACATGTCCGGAACGTGCCGCTGTACAGCACCACCAGCCGCGGCCTGGTGCGTCCGGCCTGGTCGAGCGCATACGAGGATCGCGAAGGCGGGCTGTGGTTCGCCAGCTCCGACTCGGGCCTGTGGCACCTGCCGGCCAACTGGCGGAACTTCACCGTGCTGCAGCGGCGCCTGGGCGATCCGTCATCGCCGGCCAACGCCTTCGTCTACAGCGCCGCGCCCGCGTCGCCGAACGCGGGCAACGGGCTGTGGCTGGTCGGCAGCGGTGGCACGCTCGACCACCTGTCGCCTGACACCGGCGTGATCGAACACCGGCTGGCGGCGGCCTGCGGCGCGCTGTTCATCACCGGGGTGACCGAGGCCACCGATGGCGGCGTCTGGCTCGGTTGCCAGGACCAGCTGGTGCACCTCGACCCGGACACCGGGAACGTGCGCCGCTGGCATGCCGACGGCAGCGCGGATGCGGCTCCGCCGGGGCGCATCGCCCAGTTCGTCGAACAGCGCGACGGCAGCCTGTGGCTGGCGAGCCACCAGAGCATCCAGGTGCGCGACGCGGATGGAACGGTGCTGGACACCCTCCATCGCGGCGACGGCCGCGGGCTGGCCGCGTCGACCGTGGTCGAGCACATGGTGCGCGCGCCGGACGGCGGGGTGTGGCTGGCCACCACCGATGGCCTGCTCGCCTGGAACGACGGCACGGCCCGGTTCGAGCGCGTGCGCGGCGCACCGGAGGCGGCGCTCTACAGCATCGCCTTCGATGGCCAGGGCGTGGCATGGCTGGCCGGCTATGGCGAGCTCGGTGCCTATGCCTGGGACGGCGACGCACTGGCCCCGATGCGCACATTCGGTGCCGCCGAGGGCCTGCCGATGGTCGCCCCGGGCGGCGTGGTGGTGGACGATGCCGGCGTGGTCTGGCTGACCACGGTGCGCGGCCTGGTGCGCATCGATCCGGAGAGCGGCCGCCTTCGTGTCTATGGCGTGCACGACGGATTGCCCAGCCACGAATTCAGCGAATACCCCGTGGTGGTCTCGGCCCAGGGCTATGTCGCCGCCGGCACCGCGGATGGACTGCTGCTGTTCCAGCCCGGCCTGGTGCAGTGGAGCCAGCGCACGCCGACGCTTGCGATCGAATCGGTGGACCTGAGGCGCGGCGACGAACGCATCGTCATGCCGCCGCACGACGAGATCCCGCTGCGCCACGACGACCGCGACCTGCGGGTGGTCGCGCGGCTGCTGTCGTTCACCGATGCCCATGCCCACCGCTACCGCTTCCGCCTCGATGGCTACGATCCCGGCTGGGTCGAGACCGGTGCCAGCGGGGAGCGGATCTTCGCGCGGCTGGCGCCGGGCACCTACCGGCTCAGCGTCCAGGCGCGCACCGCGGACCAGCAGTGGACTCCCGTGCAGGGCCTGCAGCTGCGCGTGCAGCCGCCATGGTGGCAGGCCGCCTGGGCGGTGGTGGCGTTCGCGACCCTGGGCGCGCTGCTGGTGCTGTGGATCGTGCATGCCTACCGGTATCGCCTGAAGCGGCGGCACGCCTGGCAGCTCAACAAGCAGAAGCGCGAGCTCGCCGAGCACGCGTCGCAGGCCAAGACGCGTTTCCTGGCCACGCTGGGCCACGAGGTGCGCACGCCGATGACCGGCGTGCTGGGCATGAGCGAATTGCTGCTGGGAACGTCCCTGGACACGCACCAGCGCAGCTATGCCGATGCCATCCGCCGCGCCGGCGAGCACCTCATGCGACTGGTCAACGATGCCCTGGACCTTGCGCGGATCGAATCCGGGAAGCTGGAGCTCGTGGTTCAGCCCTTCGATCTCGTGACCCTGCTGGAGGAGGTCGGCGGCCTGGTCGAGCCGATGGCACGGCAGCGCGGGCTGCGCTTCCGCTGCCACGTCGATGCGGGCACGCCGCGCTGGCTGCTCGGCGATCCCGGGCGCGTGCGCCAGATCCTGCTCAACCTGCTCGGCAACGCGGTGAAGTTCACCGAAGCCGGGAGCGTCTCGCTGCAGGCCGCGCCGATCGCCTCCGGTGGCGTGCGCCTGGTGGTGTCGGACACCGGCCCCGGGCTCAACGAGGAGCAGCAGGTGCACCTGTTCCGCCGCTTCGAGCAGGCCGAAGGCGCGCGCACCGCCGCGCGCTATGGCGGCAGTGGCCTGGGCCTGGCGATCTGCCAGGAGCTGGCGGTGGCGATGAAGGGGCGGATCGAACTCGACAGCACGCCGGGCCAGGGCACGGACTTCACCGTGGACCTGCCGCTGCCGGCTGCGTCGCCGCCGGCTGCGTCGCCGCCGGCGGCACCGGCCGCCGATGCCGCATCGCCCGCGCCGCGGGGCGCGCAGGCGCCGCTGTCGCTGCTCCTGGTCGAGGACGACCCCACGGTCGCGCGCGTGATCGCCGGGCTCCTGCGTGCGCAAGGGCACGAGGTCGTGCAGGTGCCGCACGGGCTGGCGGCACTCGGCGAGGTGGCGGGCACATCATTCGACATGGCGCTGCTGGACCTCGACCTGCCCGGGATCACCGGCCTGGCGCTGGCCAGCCAGCTGCGGGCGCGCGGGTTCGTCGCGCCGCTGCTGGCGGTCACCGCGCGCGCCGACGCCGAGGCCGAACCGCTGGCGCGCGAGGCCGGCTTCGACGGCTTCCTGCGCAAGCCGGTGACCGGCGCGATGCTGGCCGGCGCCGTGGATGCGCTGCGTCGCCCGCTCGCAGCCGGCTGTGCGGCGGTTCCGGAGTCCGGGTCTTCTGCGCCGGGGTGACGCGCGCCACGGACGCGGGGGTCGTGGCGCGCTATCGTCGGCGGTCCATCCCGACAGTCGCAGGAGTTCCCATGTCTGATCGAGCCACGCCCAGCGTCCACTTCGTGATCGCAGTGGTGCTCGTCGCCGCGGCAGCGTTCGCCCCCCTGCCGGCCGAAGCCACCCGGGTCGTCGCCCAGGCCACCGCTATCTGCCAGGGCGCGCTGCCCGCCTTCGAGACCCAGATCCGCAAGCGCCCGCTGGCGCTGCAGAACGAAGGCGGCACCAACGCCTACGTGACCTGTTCCTTCAACAACCCCGGCAACAACAGCGGCGGCAGCCGCGTCAGCGGATTCACCGTGTACCTGCAGAACATGTCGTCCGCGCGCACCGTCTCCTGCACCGCCGTCAACTCCGGCGCCGGGGCGAACGGCAGCGATGCCCTCTACGCTACGAAGTCGATCCGGGTGCCACGCGACCAGGACGGCAGCACCGCCCTGGTCTTCGAGCCCGGCGACTTCGTCGGGGGCGCATTCGTGCTGCCGGGGGATGCGGTCAGTATCTCGTGCAACCTGCTGCCCGGAATCGGGATCACCAGCACGGTGCTGGTCAACAACGCAAACTGATCAGCGTCGGCTGTGCGCGTGCACCTCGTCCACCAGCACGCGCACGTGCTCCGGATCCATGCCCGGCGACATGCCGTGGCCGAGGTTGAACACGTGGCCCTCGCGCGAGCCGCCGTTGCCGTCGCGGTAGCTGTCGAGTGCGCGCCGCACTTCGCGGCGGATGGCGTCCGGCGTCCCGTACAGCGTGGTCGGGTCGAGGTTGCCCTGCAGCGCGACCTTGCCGCCGGTGGCGCGCGCGGCGTCGCCCAGTTCGATCAGCCAGTCGACGCCGAGGCCTTCGGCGCCCGAGTCGGCCAGTTCGCCAAGGTAGGCGGCATTGCCCTTGCCGAACACGATCAGCGGCGTGCGGTCCGCGCCTTCGCCACGCTCCAGCTCGCGCGCGATCCGGGTGAGGTAGGGCAGCGAGAACTCGCGGTACATCGCCGGCGACAGCACGCCGCCCCAGGTGTCGAACACCTGCAGCGCCTGGGCGCCGGCCGCGCGCTGCGCGGCGAGGTAGGCGATCACCGCCCGGGTGTTGACCTCGAGCAGCGCGTGCAGCGCCTTCGGGTCGGTGTGCGCCATGGCCTTGATGCGGGCGAAATCCTTGCTGCCGCCGCCTTCGACCATGTAGCAGGCGAGCGTCCACGGGCTGCCGGAAAAGCCGATCAGCGGCACGCGGCCGTCGAGCTCGCGGCGGATCACGCGCACAGCGTCCATCACGTAGCCGAGTTCGCCCTCCATGTCCGGCACGCCGAGCTTCGCGATCGAGGCGGCGTCGCGCAGCGGGCGCTCGAACTTCGGGCCTTCGCCGTCGACGAAGTACAGGCCCAGGCCCATCGCGTCGGGGATGGTGAGGATGTCGGAGAACAGGATCGCGGCGTCGAGTTCGAAACGCTCCAGCGGCTGCAGGGTGACCTCGCAGGCCAGCTCCGGGTTCTTGGCCATGGCCAGGAAGCTGCCGGCCTTCGCCCGGCTGGCACGGTATTCGGGCAGGTAGCGGCCGGCCTGGCGCATCAGCCAGACGGGGGTGTGGTCCACGGGCTCGCGGCGCAGTGCGCGAAGGAAACGGTCGTTCTTGAGTGCTTGGGTCACGTCGGGATCCTGTAGTGCCGGCGCGCGGGGCTGCTCTAGGGCCGGGGAACGTCGGCGCCCTGCGCGAACGTCACCTGGAACCCGCGCTTGAGCTGCTGGTCGCGCGCCTGTTCCAGCGCGTGTGTCGCGCTGGCCTGGTCGAGGAACTGCTCGCGGCGCACCGTGCTGCGGCCGCCGATCTGCCCGCTTTCGCGCACCAGCATCCAGCCACCCAGGAGGTCGGGCTGGAGCATGAGCTGCACGAAACGCGGGGCCTCGGGGCCGCCGGGTCGCTGTTGGAGGAGCAGGCGCATCCGGGGATTGTAGCCGGGCGGCGGTTCAGCCCGCCCGGAGCACGTCCAGCACCCGCGCCTCGGGAACGCCGGCCACGACCCGCGCCCGGCCCGGCCCGTCCCACAGCACGAAGCGCAGGCCGTCGGCCTGGGCCTTCTTGTCCAGGCGCATGCGCGCCACCAGCGCGGCCGGGTCCAGGCCGCGGGGAAGCGCCACCGGCAGCCCGAAGCGTTCGAGCACGCCGCACAGCGCGTCGGCATGGGCCGCGTCCGCGAGTCCCAGTCCGGCCGACAGCCGGGCCGCCAGCACCATGCCCACGGCCACCGCTTCGCCGTGGTTGAGGCCGTCGTAGGCCTGCTCGGCCTCGATCGCATGGGCGAAGGTGTGGCCGAAATTCAGCAGCGCGCGCTCGCCGTGCTCGAACGGGTCGCGCTCGACGATCGCCGCCTTGTGCGCGCAGCTGCGGGCGATGGCCGTGGCCAGCGCGGCGTCCTCGCGCTCCAGCAGCGCGCCGGCGTGGCCGCACAGCCAATGCAGGAAGTCTTCATCGACGATGGCGCCGTACTTCACCACTTCGGCCAGGCCGGCGCGCAGCTCGCGGTCGGGCAGGGTGCGCAGCACGCCGGTGTCGGCGAACACGGCGCGCGGCGGATGGAAGGCGCCGACCAGGTTCTTGCCGGCGGCAAGGTCGACCGCGGTCTTGCCGCCCACCGACGAGTCGACCATCGCCAGCAGGCTGGTCGGCAGCTGCACGCAGTCGATGCCGCGCATCCAGCAGGCGGCGGCGAATCCCGCCAGGTCTCCGACCACGCCGCCGCCGAGGGCGTAGACGCAGGCGTCGCGGGTGGCGCCGAGGGCGGCCAGGGCGTCGATGGCGGCGCTGAAGCCGTCGAGTGTCTTGCTCGCCTCGCCGGCGGGAAGCACGAAGGCGTCCACGCGCGCATCCGGGCGTGCATCGCGCAGGGCGTCGCAGACCTGGCGCGCATACAGCGGACCGACGTGGCTGTCGCTGGCCACCAGCGCCTGGCGCCCGCGCAGCGGCATGGCCAGTGCCGCGCCGTCGGCCAGCAGGCCGGGACCGATGGTGATGGCGTAGGGCGCCGGGCCGCCCACGTCGATGCGTTGGCGCGCGCTCACGCCGCCGGCTCCGGCGTGGCCCGCGTCGCCGCGGCCGCGGTGCCGCGGCGCCACGTGGACTCCAGCAGCGCCGCCAAGCGCTGTGCGGCGTCCTGGGCCGGTGCCGGGGCGGGCTCGAAGACGAGGTCCGCCACCTCCGCATAGAGCGGATCGCGCTCGGTGGCCAGGCGCGCCAGGATCGACGCGCGGTCGCCGTGCGCCAGCAGCGGGCGGCTGCGGTCGCGGGCCAGGCGCTGCAGCTGCGCGGGCACGTCCGCATGCAGGTGCACCACGAATCCGTCCCGGGCCAGGCAGCGCCGGCTCCCTTCATCCAGCACCGCGCCGCCGCCGGTGGAGATCACCGCGTCCGGCCCGGCCAGCAGGGCGGCGAGCACGTCGCGTTCGCGCGCCCGGAAGCCGGCTTCGCCCTCGCATTCGAAGATGGTCGCGACGGTGGCGCCGGTGCGCTGCTCGATTTCCTGGTCGCTGTCGGCAAAGGCAAGGTCGAAATGCCGCGCCAGGCAGCGCCCGATCGAGGTCTTGCCGGCACCCATGGGGCCGACGAGCACGAGATGGCGGGCGGGATTCATGGGCGTTGGCGTGGCGGCGTCCAGGGTGTGCCGATGCTAGCAGCCGGCCACCGGCGAAGGCATGCCCTTAACGGTCGCGAGCCGAGGATGGCGTTCGCCACCAGTCCGGTGGCCAATGCGAAAGGAGAACACCATGTCGGTTGCCAAGGTCATCGAGATCAATGCGTCCTCGCCCACCAGCGTCGAGGACGCCGTGCGCAAGGGGCTGGCCAAGTGCGCGGAATCGGTGAAAGGCATCAGGGGTGCCTGGATCAACGAAACCAAGGTCGTCACCGACGGTGACGGCACCATCACCGAGTGGCGCGTGAACCTGCGCATCAGCTTCGTGGTCGACTGACCGCGGAGGCCGCAGCGGTCGGCCGCCGCCGCGCGTCCAGCGCGATGACGTGGTCGGCAATGCCCGGCAGGGTGCGCAAGGCCTGGCGGCTGGTTCGTTCGTAGTGCTGGACGAAGCGTTCGACGCCTGCACGGTCCATGCCGCCGCCGCCGCCGCCGGCGCTGATCGCGTCGCGCAAGCCCTGTTCCGCCTGCCATCGCCATTCCGGCACGATCTCGAACGAGGGCGGCTGAAGCAGGAGCAGGCGATCGATTCGCTGCCACAGAGCGGGATAGTCGCGTGCCAGCGCGTTGTTGCACCAGCGCCGCCAGCGGCCATCGCCGTCTTCCTCGCGTTCCAGGGCGTTGACCGGCGCGGCCAGCGTCGCGTCGTCCTCTGCCGGGGTACCCAGGAACCAGCCTTCGAACACGGCCAGGTCCACTGCGCCCGACGCCGGCCATCGCGCGTCCGGCAGGCGGTCGTCGGCAAGCTTGTCGAAGCGTGGCAGGGCGACATCGCGGCCCTCGCGCAGGGCGTCGAGCACGTCGATCGCGAGCGTGACCTCGTGAGTGCCCGGCGGTCCCCGCGTGGCCAGTAGCGGATGGACCTCGCGCGCCAGGCGCTGCCGGTCCGCGTGGCCCAGGTAGACATCGTCGATGGACAGAACGGCGCAGCGCAGGCTGCGGCTCCGGGCTTCCGCGGCCAGCTGTGCGGCGAAGGTCGACTTGCCGCTGCCCTGCAGGCCGCTGATGCCGAGGATGCGGACACCCTGGCGCAGCGCGTCGTCCAGTGTCGTGGACACAAGGCGGCTGTCGAAACCCGGGGTGGGCCTGTGCATCGGCGTCGCCATCCGGGCACGATAGCGCAGGTGCGCACGCGTCCCGCGCACGCCGACGACAGCAGAACCGCGGAGCCCCCAGCTTATGACCGACCTTTACGCCGAAGCCCTGCACACCTTCGACACGCTCTTTGACGAGGCGCTGGCTGCCGGCGAACCCGATCGCACCGCCATGCAGCTGGCCACCGCCACCGGCGACGGCCGCCCCTCGCTGCGCACTGTGCTGCTGAAGGCGCACGACGCGCGCGGCTTTGTCTTCTACACCCACCTGGAGGGCCGCAAGGGCCGCGAGCTCAAGTCCAACCCGCGGGCGGCCTTGCTGTTCCACTGGCCGCGCGTACGGCTGGGGGTTCAGGTGCGCATCGAGGGCGGCGTGGTGATCGTGGACGAGGCCGAAGCCGACGCCTATTTCGCCAGCCGTCCACGCGGCAGCCAGCTCGGCGCCTGGGCTTCGCTGCAGTCCGAGCCGCTGGAGTCGCGGGAGGAGTTCGATCGCCGCCTGGCCGACTGCGAGCGCGAGTTCGAAGGCCGCGACGTGCCGCGGCCGCCGCGCTGGACCGGCCTGCGCGTGGACCCGGAGCGCATCGAGTTCTGGTACGCCGCTGAATACCGCTGGCACGAGCGCTGGCTGTACGAGCGCGACCTCGCCGGTGGCTGCAGCAAGCGGATGCTCTATCCGTGAGCCGCGCCGCCTCCGCCATGCGCGGCCCCAGGCGCATCGTCTGCCTGACCGAAGAGCCCACCGAAACGCTGTATGCACTGGGCGAACAGGACCGGATCGTCGGCATCAGCGGGTTCACCGTGCGCCCGCCACGGGCGCGCCGCGAGAAGCCGAAGGTCAGCGCATTCACCAGCGCGAAGATCGACGCGATCATGGCCCTCGCGCCCGACCTCGCAATCGGCTTTTCCGACATCCAGGCCGACATCGCCGCCGAGCTCGTGCGCCGCGGCGTCGAGGTCTGGATCAGCAACCATCGCAGCGTCGAGGGCATCGTCGACTATGTGCGTCGCCTGGGCGCCCTGGTCGGCGTGCCGGAGCGTGCCAACGACTATGCCGATGCCCTGCAGCGTGGCGTCGAGGACGTCGAGGCCCGCGCGGCAACGCTGTCGCAGCGCCCGCGCATGTATTTCGAAGAGTGGGACGAGCCGCCGATCACCGGCATCCGCTGGGTGGCCGAGCTGATGCGCATCGCCGGCGGCGACGATGTGTTCCCGGAGCTTGCCGCCGAGCCGCTGGCGAAGCAGCGCATCCTCGCCGACGCGACCGAGGTGGTGCGTCGCGCGCCGGACATCATCGTCGGCTCCTGGTGCGGCAAGAAGTTCCGCCCCGACCGGGTCGCGGCGCGGCCGGGCTGGGACGCGATCCCGGCGGTCCGCGACGGCGAGCTTCACGAAGTGAAGTCGCCGCTCATCCTGCAGCCCGGCCCTGCGGCGCTGACCGACGGCCTGCTTGCGCTGGCCGACATCGTGCATGGCTGGGCAGAGCGACAGCAGGAGCGCGCCCGATAAGAGCGCGCTCGACAGGAGCGCGCTCGACAGGAGCACGCCGGAATGCGGCCGACGTTCGGCAACGGCGGGCCGGCTCGCGCGACTGCAGCGGGCTGACGGCCGCTGTGCGTGTCTGCCATGATCCCGACTCCAGACAACGGGACCGGTCATGAACCAGGCTGCGATGCACGACCTCGCACGACTGCTGCTGCGCATCACCCTCGGGGTGTTGATCCTGCTGCACGGCATCACCAAGCTGCGCGGCGGCATGTCCGGCATCGAGGGCATGGTGGTGGCGCAGGGCCTGCCCGGCTTCCTTGCCTATGGCGTTCTGGTCGGCGAGGTGCTGGCGCCACTCATGCTGCTGGCCGGCTTCCACGCGCGCATCGGTGCCGTGCTGGTCGCGATCAACATGCTGTTCGCGATCGCACTGGCGCACCTTGGCGAACTCGGCCAGCTCAATGCCAGCGGCGGCTGGGCGCTTGAGCTGCAGGGCATGTTCCTGGCCACGGCCATCGCCATCGCGCTGCTGGGGCCCGGGCGCTACGGCATCAACCAGCGCTGAGCCGCCGTTTCAGTCGTTCGCGGCCGAAAGTTCACGGCCGCGTGCGGCGGCGGCATCGATCGCTGCCGCGACCAGCGTGCGCAGGCCGCCGGCCTCGAAGGTTTCGATCGCCGCCTGGGTGGTGCCGCCGGGCGAGGTGACGCGGCGGCGCAGCTCAGCCGGCGCTTCGTCGGAGCCTGTGAGCATGCGGGCTGCGCCGAGCAGGGTCTCCTGCACCAGGGTGCGCGCGGCATCCGCCGGCAGGCCCTGGGCGCGCGCCGCGTCCTCCATCGCTTCGGCAAGCAGGAACACATAGGCCGGGCCGCTGCCGGAAACCGCGGTGACCGCGTCCATCAGCGCCTCGTCCTCGACCCAGACCGTCTTTCCGGTGGTCGCCAGCAGCGCCTGGGCGCGTTCACGGCCGGCAGCGTCGACGGCGGCGTTGGCGTGCAGGCCGGTGACGCCGGCGCCGAGCAGGGCGGGGGTGTTGGGCATGGCGCGGACCACCGCGGCATCGCCGCCGAGCCAGGACGCGAGCTGGCCGGCGGTGATGCCGGCGGCGATCGAGATCGCAAGCGGGCGCGAGGCACGGGCGTGGCCAGCCAGGCCTTCGCAGACCTCGCGCATCACCTGCGGCTTGACCGCGAACACCCAGGCGTCGGCGCCGGCCACGGCATCGGCCGCGCCGGCGTGGACCTGCACGCCGTAGTCGCGGGCCAGCGCATCGCGAAGCGCGTCCACCGGTTCGGCTACGTGGATGCCCGCCGGATCCGCGCCGCGGGACACCATGCCGCCGATCAGGCTGCGCGCCATGTTGCCGCCACCGATGAACGCGGTGGCCCGCGGCGTGGCGGATCGGGCATCGGTCCGTGGATCGGTCATGGCGTGGCTCCTGCAGCGACGGGGCCGGCCATTGTCGCCGAGCGCCGGCGCCGCCGCGACCGTCGCACCCGGGCGGGCGTGGCCCGGCTCAGGCCGGCGTGCGCGGTCCGAACAGCGCGCTGCCGATGCGGACCATGGTCGCGCCTTCGGCGATCGCGAGTTCGAAGTCCCCGCTCATGCCCATCGACAGCGTGTCGGCGCCGGGATGCGCCGCCAGCAGTTCATCGTGCAGCACGCGCATGGCCGCGAAGCCGGCGCGGCGGTGCCCCGGGTCGGGATGCGGTTCCGGGATCGCCATCAGCCCGCGCAGCGCGAGCGCGGGCTGCGCGGCGATGGCCCGGGCGAGTTCCGCCACGTCGGCGGGTGCGCAGCCGTGCTTGCCGGCTTCGCCATCGATGTTGACCTGGATGAGCACGTTCAGGGGCGGCCGTTGCGGATCGCGGGCCGCGGCCAGCGCCGCCACCAGCTTCGGGCGGTCGACCGACTGCACCCAGTCGAACAGCGCCGCCGCCTGTGCCGCCTTGTTCGACTGCAGGTGGCCGATCAAGTGCCATTCGATCCCGGTGCCCTCCAGGGCGGCGACCTTGGCCGACGCCTCCTGGACGTAGTTCTCGCCGAATGCGAGCGCGGCGCCGGGACGCAGGGCCGCCCACTCCGCGGCCAGGGCCGCGATCGCGCCGGCTTCGCGGGTCTTGCCCACGGCGACCAGGCGCGGCGCCGGCCGCGTTGCGCCGCGGATCGCGTTCTCTCCCGAAGCGGTCTCTTCCGAGGCGCGCGCCATGGCTTCAAGGACGCGCGCGAGGGGTCGATCCGGCATCTGCCTGCTCCTCCAGCACCGCTGGTTCTGTGACGCGTTTACGGGGCTATACTGCCTCCGGGGAGTACTCTGGCGCCAGCCGCGACGCGGTTGGGCGTCCCGCAATCAACTTGTGCACTGCCGCTGGGGAGCATGCATGGATATCGCCGAACTTCTGGCGTTCTCGGTCAAGAACAAGGCCTCGGACCTGCACCTGTCGGCAGGCCTGCCGCCGATGATCCGCGTCGACGGCGACGTCCGCCGGATCAACATCCCGGCGCTCGACCACAAGCAGGTGCACGCGCTGGTCTACGACATCATGTCGGACAAGCAGCGCCGCGACTACGAGGAATTCCTCGAGGTCGACTTCTCGTTCGAGATCGCCGGCCTGGCGCGCTTCCGGGTAAACGCCTTCAACCAGAACCGCGGCGCCGGCGCGGTATTCCGCACCATTCCGTCCGAGGTGCTGACGCTCGAGGACCTCGGCACGCCGCGGATCTTCAAGGAGCTGATCGACCAGCCGCAGGGCCTGATCCTGGTCACCGGCCCGACCGGTTCGGGCAAGTCGACCACGCTCGCGGCGATGGTCGACCACGTCAACAAGACCGAGTACGGGCACATCCTCACCATCGAGGACCCAATCGAGTTCGTGCACACCGCGCAGAAGTGCCTGATCAACCAGCGCGAGGTGCACCGCGACACCCACGGCTTCAACGAGGCCCTGCGCTCGGCGCTGCGCGAGGACCCCGACGTCATCCTCGTGGGCGAGCTGCGTGACCTCGAGACCATCCGCCTGGCGCTGACCGCCGCGGAGACCGGCCACCTGGTGTTCGGCACCCTGCATACCTCGTCGGCGGCCAAGACCATCGACCGCATCATCGACGTGTTCCCCGCCGGCGAGAAGCCGATGGTGCGCTCGATGCTGTCGGAGTCGCTGCGCGCGGTGATCTCGCAGGCGCTGTTGAAGAAGGTCGGCGGCGGGCGCACCGCGGCCTGGGAAATCATGGTCGGCATCCCCGCCATCCGCAACCTGATCCGCGAGGACAAGGTCGCGCAGATGTATTCCTCGATCCAGACCGGCCAGCAGCACGGCATGATGACCCTGGACCAGCACCTGCAGGACCTCGTCAAGCGCGCCATGGTGACCCGCCAGCAGGCCCGGGACTACGCCAAGGACAAGCGGCTGTTCGAGTAACCGGAGCACCACATGAGCGCCATCGACTTCACCTCCTACCTCAAGCTGATGGCCCATCAAAAGGCCTCGGACCTGTTCATCACCGCCGGCATGCCGCCGTCGATGAAGGTCCACGGCAAGATCTCGCCGATCACCCAGAACGCGCTCACGCCTCAACAGGCGCGCGACCTGGTGCTGAACGTGATGACGCCGCCGCAGCGCGAGGAGTTCGAACGCACCCACGAGTGCAATTTCGCCATCGGCGTGTCCGGCGTCGGCCGCTTCCGCGTGTCGTGCTTCTACCAGCGCAACCAGGTGGGCATGGTGCTGCGCCGGATCGAGACCCGGATCCCGTCGATCGAAGAGCTCAACCTCCCGCCGATCATCAAGACCCTGGCGATGACCAAGCGTGGGCTGATCATCTTCGTCGGCGCCACGGGCACGGGTAAATCGACCTCGCTTGCATCGATGATCGGCTACCGCAACCAGAACTCCACCGGGCACATCATCACTATCGAGGACCCGATCGAGTTCGTGCACAAGCACCAGGGCTGCATCATCACCCAGCGCGAGGTCGGCATCGACACCGACAACTGGGAGAACGCGCTCAAGAACACCCTGCGCCAGGCGCCGGACGTGATCATGATCGGCGAGGTGCGCACCCGCGAGGGCATGGACCACGCCATCGCCTTCGCCGAAACCGGCCACCTGGTGCTGTGCACGCTGCACGCCAACAACGCCAACCAGGCGATGGACCGCATCATCAACTTCTTCCCCGAGGACCGTCGCGGCCAGCTGCTGATGGACCTCTCGCTGAACCTCAAGGGCGTGGTCGCGCAGCAGCTGCTGCCGACGCCGGACGGCAAGGGGCGCCGCGTGGCGATGGAGATCCTGCTCGGCACGCCGCTGGTGCAGGACTACATCCGCGACGGCGAGATCCACAAGCTGAAGGAAGTCATGAAGGAGTCGACCAACCTCGGCATGAAGACCTTCGACCAGAGTCTGTTCGAGCTCTACCAGGCCGGCGAGATCTCCTACGAGGACGCGCTGCGCTACGCCGACTCCGCCAACGAGGTGCGCCTGCGCATCAAGCTCGCCCAGGGCGGCGATGCGCGCACGCTGGCGCAGGGGCTGGATGGCGTCGAGGTGGCCGAAGTAACCTGACGCGGCGGATCGGGTGCGGCGGCGCATCGCTGCGATTGCGACCCTGCATCCAGGTAAGAGTCAAACGGACGCATTGCCCGTCCTTCAGCAGTGCCAAAAAACAAAACAGGGGAAAGTTTGGATGAAGGGTTTCACGTTTGGAATCACGGCCATCGCGGCTGGCTTGCTGGTTGCTGCATCCGCGTCGGCTGCGCCGGTGATTCGCGCCCATACGGTCAACGCTGCCGGCGCGTGCAACGGCGCATTGCCGTCGTATGAGGGTGAACTCCGCAAGCGTCCGCTCGGCGTGCAGAACGAGGGCACCGCGCCGGCGTTCGTGACCTGCTCGCTGCCTGGCGACTTCTACGCGTCGGCTAACCTGATGCTGGTAGCGGCATTCACCAACCAGAACGCCGCGCCCGTCGACGTCAACTGCACGTTCGTCGACGGCATGACGCCGCCATTCGACGCACCGGCCTACTACCCGCAGACCATCACGGTGGCGGCCAACGGTGCCAACATCGGCGAGTGGCTCCCCCCGGAGGGTCAGGCCTTCAGCTCCCTGGCGAACGTGAGCTGCAGCCTGCCTGCAGGCGTGGCCCTCAACGTGCTCGAAGTGGCGTACGTGGAAGACAACGGCGTCGACGACCCGGTCTGAGGTTTCGCCGCACGACATGCCGACGGGGCGCGCAAGCGCCCCGTTTTCGTTGCTCGATCCGCCAAGGGGTAGGCCTGCACGTCAAGCTGGCGCAAGACCTGGGCGGCGTGGTTGGCCTGGGATGCAGCGTTCCGTGGTGTACCGGCAAGGGCGCCCGCGTGGCGCCCTTGCCTTTGCGCACTTTTTACCTTGCAGCGGCGACAATGGCTGGCCGATCCATCCACCTCTGGAGATCCCCATGGCTTTCACCCTGCCCAAGCTTTCCTACGCCTACGACGCGCTCGAGCCGCACATCGACGCGCAGACGATGGAAATCCACCACACCAAGCACCACCAGACCTACATCAACAACGCCAACGCCGCGCTCGAGGGCACGGAGTGGGCCGAAAAGAGCGCCGAGGACATCATCGCCAACCTCGACCAGCTCCCCGAGGACAAGCGCGGCCCGCTGCGCAACAACGCCGGTGGCCATGCCAACCACTCGCTGTTCTGGACGGTGATGTCGCCCAAGGGCGGCGGCAACCCGACTGGTGAAGTGGCCAAGCGCATCGACAGCGACCTCGGCGGCTTCGACGCGTTCAAGGAAGCATTCACCAAGGCCGCGCTGACGCGCTTCGGCAGCGGCTGGGCCTGGCTGTCCACGGACGCGTCCGGCAAGCTCAAGGTCGAGAGCAGTGCCAACCAGGACAATCCGCTCATGAAGGGCGTCGGCTCGGGCAATACCCCGATCCTGGGCCTGGACGTGTGGGAGCACGCCTATTACCTGAAGTACCAGAACCGCCGTCCGGACTACATCGGCGCGTTCTACAACGTGGTCGACTGGAACGAGGTCGAGCGCCGCTACAAGGCCGCCGTCGCCGGCTGATCCGCGCCCGGTCGCAAGGCCCAACGGAAGAACCCCGCGATCCTGCGGGGTTTTTTCATGGAGCCGGTCACGCCGATGCGTATCCGGGCTTGCGCGGCCGCGTGGTGCTGGCGACGATGCTGCGGTACCCGAGGAGGATCGCGCCAAAGATGGACATCGCCGACAGCCGCATCGCCACCGTGCACTTCACTCTCACCGACGCTGACAGCGGCGAGCAGATCACGAGCACGCGTGGGCACGAGCCCTTGACCTACATGCACGGCAGTGGCGGCATCGTCCGCGGCCTGGAGAATGCGCTGGAAGGACGCAGGGCCGGCGACCGCTTCGACGTCATCGTGGCTCCGGAAGACGGCTTCGGCCCTCGCCACGAGGCGCTGCTGCAGACGCTGCCGCGAACGATGTGGCGCGCGCCGTCGGAGCCGAACGTCGGCGACCGGCTGGAGACCACCACCGCCAAGGGGCCGCTGGAGGTGGTGGTCACGGCGGTGGATGCCGATACCCTCACCGTCGACGGCAATCATCCGCTGGCCGGGCGTCGCGTCCGTGCCGAGGTCGAAGTGGTCGCCGTGCGGGTGCCGACGCCGGACGAGGTGCAGTTCGGCCTCGGCTGAGGCGCCACCGCTGCCTGCTCAGGGACCAGCGGGGCCGGCGTTGTCGAACTGCCTCGGCTGGTCATCGCCGATCCGCAGGTCGGGCCAGCGTTGCGGAACCGCCTGCACCCGGCCACCCAGCAGGTCACGGCGCAGCGCGCGACGCCAGGCCCGCTCCGATGTCCCCGGTGGCCACGCCTGCAGGTTGGCCGTGATGCTCCACTCGCCCGCGTCGTCGCGGGCGAACAGCGCGCATCGCGCGCCATAGCCGTCCCCGAGCGTACACAGCAGCGGGTCGGCGACGCCGTCGCCGTCCAGGTCCGGGGTCAGCAGGATGCAGTCGTCGGCCACCCCGACGCACTCGTTCCTGCCCGGGCGTCCGGTGGCCAGCGCCTCCCACCAGTCGCCGTCGGGCGAATCCGCTCCCTCGGCCAGCTGGACCTGCGCACGCAGCTGCGCGATATCGCGCACCGGTCGTCCGGCGTCGTCGCTCTGCGGCGTGCCCCAGCGGCTGGTCCGCGCAATCACCCGCTCGAGCTCCGCGAGCCGTTCCTCGTTGCCTGCCCACGCGGCGTGGTCGCGCAGTGCAAGCGTGGCTTCGTAGCCGCGGCGGCCGCTGTCGTGACGCAACCAGTCGAGGTCGAAGTCGTCGGCTTCGGTACGGCCGTCGGCCAGGCGTTGCATCTGGCTGCCCACCGCGATCCGCTGCGCGTCCAGCAGCGGGGTATTGGCGAGGATCACCAGCGCCACCACGACCAGCGACATCATCCGGTTCACCGGCCGGATCGTGCCCAGCCAGTCGGAGCGGTTGCGCAGCGTCGCCCAGGCGTAGCCGAACGCGTAGCCGCACACCACCACCGCCAGCAGCACGGCCCAGAACCGCTCCGCGGTCCAGCCATGCTGGTGGATGCGCAACCACAGCGCATACAGCGCCAGCAGCGCGTACACCGGCAGCAGCACCAGGCCGGCATCGACCAGGCGCCGCAGCCAGCCCGGATAGGGGCGTTCGCCCTGGCCGTCCTGCAGCACCGAGTTGGTGAACGCCACCAGCAGGGCGACCACGGCAACCAGCGTCGCCGCCGCCGAACGCATGTCCCACAGCGGGGCAAGCCCGGTGAACGGCAGGCTGGCCACGAACAGCACGGCGATGAAGGCCAGCAGCGGCAGCAGGCCGGTGAAGATCGCGAACAGGATCTGTCGCGCCACCTGCACGGCGCGGTGCTGGGTCCGGCCGATAAGCACGCCCAGGCCGGCCATGGCGCCGGTGGCGAGATAGATGAAGGCGTCCTCGCGGAACAGCTCGCGGAAGAAGTCGATCTTCACCAGCGCGAACAGCGCGCCCCAGAGCCACAGGACCAGCCAGCAGATGCCGGTGAACAACCCCGCCAGCGCCAGCGTCAGCGCGTTCTGCCAGGCATGTTCGAACAGGCAGGGGTAGGGTGCGCGCCAGTGGCCGTGGGCCAGACGGCACTGCAACCAGGGCAGGGCGACGAACAGGCCGATGGCCATCGAAGCACCGAATGGTCCCAGCACGCTGCCGGCGTTGATCCCGGGCCCGCCGGTGGCATTCCACGACGCCCAGGTGGCCAGCCCGGCGAACACCACGGTCGCCGCGATCGCGTGCTGCCAGAAGCGCGCGTCGCGCAGGCGCACCACGCTCAGAGCCATCATCGTGGGCACGGCCAGCACCAGGGTGTACCAGCAGACCCGGCCGGCCAGCTCCGCGAACGGCCACCAGCCCGCGTCGTGCCCCTTCTCGGCGAGGTACAGCAGGCCGCCCTGGAGCACCGCCAGCAATACGATGAAGGCGCGCTCGTTGCGCGGCAGGGGGGCGTCTACGGACATGGAGGTTTTCCGCGGCGGTGGTGAAGGCGCCATGGTAGCCGGCAGCGCGCGCGTGGCGTCGCCACTGGATAGAATGACGCCATGCCGGTCCAGTCCACGCCACTCGCCAACCAGCTGCTGGTCGCGCTGCCCTCGCTGGCCGACGGCAACTTCGCGCGCACCGTATCGCTGCTCTGCCAGCACGATGCGGGCGGCGCCATGGGCGTGGTGGTGAACCGGCGCTCGGACTACACCCTGGGCGAGATTTTCTCGCAGATGGGCATCGCCTGCGGAGACGAGGCGCTGTGCGCGACCCCGGTGCTCGCCGGCGGCCCGGTGCACCCGGAACGCGGCTTCGTGATCCACGATGGCGAGCGCGACTGGGATTCCAGCCTCACCGTGGCCAACGGGCTGCGCGTCACCACCTCGCGCGACGTGCTCGAGGCGATGGCGCGGGGTGACGGTCCGGGCAAGGTCGTGGTGGCGCTTGGCTGCGCCGGCTGGAGCCCGGGGCAGCTGGATGCGGAACTGGCCGAGAACAGCTGGCTGACCGTGCCTTCCGATGAAGAGCTCCTGTTCGCGCTGCCGCTTGACGCGCGCTGGCAGGCCGCGGCGGGCCGCATCGGCGTGGACCTGGCGCACATGCCCGGTTACGCCGGACACGCCTGATGGCCACCATCCGCCACGACGGCACGGTGCTCGGCTTCGACGTCGGCGCGCGCCGCATCGGCGTGGCCGTGGGCAGCGCCTTCGGCCACGGCGCGCGCGCGCTGGAAGTGGTCGACGTACATGCGGACAAGGTCGACTGGGCCGCGATCGACAAGCTGCAGAAGGAGTGGCGCCCCGATGGCTGCGTGGTCGGCGATCCGATGACCCTGGACGGCGGCGACCAGCCGATCCGGCTGCGCGCGCGTGCGTTCGCGCACGAATTGGCGCGCCGCTATGCGGTTCCAGTGGTGATGGTCGACGAACGATCGAGTTCGATCGAAGCCGCGCAGCGCTTCGCCGTGGACCGCGCCGAAGGGCGTCGCCGCCGGCGCGATGCGGCCGCGTTGGACGCGGTGGCCGCCGCGGTCATCGTCGAGCGCTGGCTGGCCGCGCCAGGCGACGCCACCGTGGTCGATCCCGACGCCGCCGAACCGGACGCATCCGCATGACCCTGCAGTCGACCGGCGACGGCCGCCTGCGCCACCTGCTGACCCTGGAAGGCATGCCGCGGTCGACCTTGGTCGGGCTGCTCGACCGCGCCCAGGCCTTCGTCGACCACGGCGGCGGCGCCGATCCGCGCACGGCCCTGGCCGGCACCGCGGTATGCACGCTGTTCTTCGAACCCTCCACGCGCACGCGGCTGTCGTTCCAGCGCGCGGCGCAGCGCCTGGGTGCGGACACGCTGGCCTTTGACGCCTCCACTTCGTCGACCAGCAAGGGCGAGACGGCGCTCGACACACTGCGCAACATCGAGGCCATGGGCGTGCGCGGTTTCGTGGTCCGCCATCGCGAAGACGGCGCGGTGGCGATGCTCGCGGCCTCGGCGCAGCCGGGCACGGCCCTGGTCAACGCCGGCGACGGGCGCAGCGCGCATCCGACCCAGGGCCTGCTGGACGTGCTGAGCCTGCGCCAGGCCAAGGGCGCGGACTTCAGCGGCTTGAAGGTCGCGATCGTCGGCGACATCCGCCATTCGCGCGTGGCGCGCTCGGAGCTGCATGCATTGCGCGTACTGGGCGTCGATGAGATCCGCGCCTGCGGGCCGGCGAACCTGCTGCCCGACGACGCGACCCTGGCCGGCTGCAGCGTCGGCAGCGACCTCGACGCCGCGCTCGAGGGCGTGGATGCGGTGTTCATGCTGCGCCTGCAGCGCGAGCGCATGGAGGAGGGCCTGGTGCCCTCGCTCGAGGCCTACCACTGCGACTACGGCCTGACGGCCGCGCGCCTGCGCCGAGCCGCGCCGGATGCCGTGGTGCTGCATCCGGGTCCGATGAACCGCGGTGTCGAGATCAGCGACGACGTGGCCGACGGCCCGCAGTCGCTGGTCCTGCGCCAGGTGGCGAATGGCGTGGCGGTGAGGATGGCCGTGCTGGAGGCACTGCTGGCCTGAGCTGGCGCCGCGATCCCGCCTGACGCGGCAATCTTCACTGTAGGAGCAGCCATAGCTGCGATCGTGGATCCCGGTCGCAGCTATAGCTGCTCCTACGGAGGGGGTTTCGTCAGCGCAGCAGGACGACTGTCGCGAGCCCCAGGAAGCTGAAGAAGCCCACCACGTCGGTCACTGCGGTGACCACCACGCCGCCGGCCACCGCGGGGTCGACGTCGGCGCGCTTCATCGCCAGCGGCACCAGCACCCCGGCCAGCGCGGCCGAGGCGAAGTTGATCACCAGCGCGGCGGTGATCACCAGGCCCAGCATCCAGTCCTGGAACCAGGCGAAGGCCACCAGTCCCACGAAGCCACCGATCAGCAGGCCGTTGATCAGCGCCACCCGCAGCTCCTTCCACAGCAGCACGCTGGCGTTGCTCGCACCAACCTGGCCCAGCGCAAGGCCGCGCACCATCAGCGTCAGCACCTGCATGCCGGCGTTGCCGCCGATGCCGGCGACGATCGGCATCAGCACCGCCAGCGCCACGATCTGTTCGATGGTGGCCTCGAAGCGCCCGATCACCGCCGCCGCCATGAAGGCGGTGGCGAGGTTCACGCCCAGCCACACGATGCGCCCGCGCACCGCGCGCTTCACCGGCGAGAACAGGTCCTCGTCCTCGTCCAGGCCGGCGGCGCCCAGCGCCTGGTGCTCGGCCTGCTCGCGGATGATGTCGACCACGTCGTCGATGGTGATGCGGCCAAGCAGTACGTTGCCCTCGTCGACCACGGGCGCGGACACCCAGTCATGGTCGGAGAACTGGCGCGCGACCGATTCCGCGGACTCGCCGACGTGGATCGCGGTCAGCGCGTCGTCGATCAGTTTGTTGATCGGGCTGCCCGGATCGCGGGTCACCAGGTCCTGCAGCGCCACCCAGCCCAGCAGCTGGTGGCGGCGGTTGACCACGTACAGGTGGTCGGTGTGCTCGGGCAGTTCGCCGCGCAGGCGCAGGAAGCGCAGCACCACGTCGACCGTGGTGTCGGCGCGCACGGTGACCACGTCGGGGTTCATCAGGCGGCCGGCGGTGTCCTCGGCGTAGGACAGGGCCTGCTCCAGGCGCTCGCGGTTCTCGCGGTCCATCGACTTCAGGACTTCGTCGATCACCGTGTCGGGAAGGTCCTCGACCAGGTCGGCGAGGTCGTCGATGTCGAGGTCCTCGACCGCGGCGACGATCTCGTCGGGATCCATGTCCGCAAGCAGGCTTTCGCGCACCTCGTCGCCGACGTGGACAAGGACCTCGCCGTCGTCCTCGGCATCGACCAGGCCCCAGACCACCATGCGGCGGTCGGGCGGAAGCGATTCGAGCAGGTTGCCGATCTCGGCCGGCGCCAGCGTGTTGACCAGCCGCCGCACCGGCCCCAGGCGGCCGCTGTCGAGCGCATCGGACAGCAGGCGAAGCTGGCGCGCGGTCTTGTCGTGGCGGACGGCTTCGGCCATGGAATGCTTCCGAGGGGGCGCGTCGCGGAACGGTGATGCGCGACAGGGGTCAGGCGTTCATGCCTGCATTATCGCCCGCGCCGATCCCGCTGCCCACCCCGCGACCCGCTCGGCGATCCGCTCAGCGCCAGAGGCGTGCGCGGACCCGCCGCGCGGCGGCGAACAGCCGGCCCGCGAAGCTGCGGTCAAGCTCCGCCTGCAGTACACGCATGTCGCCGTACAGGCGGCGGTTGTGTGCGTCGCGACGGGCGAGCAGCTCGCGCAGCTCCTCGACGTCGCGACCGGTCAGCACGCGTCCCGGTGCGATGTGGGCAGGCAGCGGGCGATCGACATACACGGTGGAATGCGGCGATGCCGCCTCGTCCGCGGGCCGCTCGCGCGTATAGAAGTACAGCGCGATCGAGCGCCGGGTGAGCACGGCCCGCTCCGGCGGCAGGCGGATCGGCGGGAAACCGTGCCAGCTGTGCTCGGTGGTTTCGAAGATCACGCAGCGGTTGTACGCCGGCGCGACCGAGACCACTTCGTCGGCCGCCGGGTCGTGGGGATCGCGATGGAGCTCGAGCGCGCCGCCCCAGTCGTCTTGCCACTCCGGGTTGAGGTACACGATCAGGTTCAGGCGCCGGTGCCAGCCGGTTGCTGGGTGGTGGTTGAAGTCGATGTGGTTGTCGAGGCTCTGGCCGTCGCGGTTCTCGTGGGTGCCGCCGCCGAAATAGCCGGGGTCGTAGAGCAGTCCGTCGATGCCGGTCAGGCGTCCGGCCAGCTCGAGGAACGCGGGCGACTGGATGCAGGCGTCCAGCCGGGCGTAGGCCTCGCCCAGCCCGCGGATCCGCTCGACCGTCGACTTGCCGCCGGCGACTCCGTCCTCGTTGAACGCGTTGCCGTGCTCGAAGGCCGGGAACTGCGCGAGCAGCGCCTCGACGAACGGGGGCGCGAAGAAGCCTTCGATCACGCAGTGGCGGAAAGGCGCGGCGGCGAGGAAGCGTTGCCGGATCGCGGCCGCCTCCGCGACGACGCCGGGCGCGACGATCCCGGCGAGGGCGTCGCCGGCCGTCACGGCGCGGCCGCCGCTGCCGCCAGCCAGCGCGCGATGCCGGCCTCGTCGCGCGCGCGCAGCAGCGCGGGCGTGCGCCGCCGCAGCCCGGCAAGGTCGAGCCTGCGGATTTCGCGGCGCACTTCCAGCAGCGTCGACGGATGCAGGCTGAACTCTTCCAGCCCCAGTGCCAGCAGCAGCGGGGTGAACAGCGGGTCGCCGGCCATCTCGCCGCAGACCGCGGCCGGCCGGCCGTGCGCCCGCGCGGTGGCCAGCACCTGGTGCAGCAGCTGGATCACCGCCGGGTGCAGCGGGCTGTGGAGTTCCTGCAGGGCGTCGTTGCCGCGGTCGGCCGCGAGCAGGTACTGCACCAGGTCGTTGGTGCCGATCGAGATGAAGTCGACCATGTCGATCAACGCCGGCAGCGCGATCGCGGCCGCCGGCACCTCGATCATCGCCCCCAGGGGAATGTTGTCGGCCACCGCATGTCCCTCGCGACGCAGGCGCGCGCCGACCTGGCGCACGAGGCGGCGTGCGGCGACCAGCTCTTCGCGCCGCGCCACCATCGGCAGCAGGATCCGCAGCGGGCCATAGCCCGATGCGCGCAGGATCGCGCGCAGCTGGGTGGCGAACACCTCGCGCCGGCGCAGGGCCAGGCGCACGCCGCGCACGCCCAGCGCCGGGTTGGGCTCGCCGGGCAGCACGAGCCCGCTGTCGTCGGCCTTGTCGGCGCCGACGTCCAGGGTGCGGATGGTCGCGATGCGCCCGGTCATGCCGAGGACCAGATCGCGGTAGGCGACGAACTGCTCGTCCTCGGAGGGCAGCTCGCTGCGCTGCAGGAACAGGTATTCGGTGCGGTAGAGGCCGATGCCGGCCGCACCGAGGGCGTGTGCTTCGGCCACGTCCTCGCGGGCCTCGGCATTCGCATACAGGCGGATGTCGACACCGTCCAGGGTGCGCGAGGGTTCGCGGCGCAGGCGGTGCAGCTGGCGCCGCTCGCGCTTGCCTTCGCGCACGCGTTCGCGGTGCGCAAGCAGGTCGTCGGCGCCGGGATCGACGATCACCAGCCCCGTCGTGCCGTCGATCATCAGCACGTCGCCGTCATTGACCTGCGCCAACGCCTGCGGCGCGCCCACCACCAGCGGGATGTGCAGGCTGCGCGCGAGGATGGCGCTGTGCGACAGCATGCTGCCGCCCGCGGTCACGATCCCGATCACGCCGCGCGCATGCAGCCGCGCGACTTCCGACGGCCCCAGGGCGTCGGACACCAGGATTTCGCCGGCCACGCCCGTCGGCCTGGCGTCGTGGCGGTGCAGCGCTGCATGGATGCGGCCGATGACGTGGTCGATGTCCTCGATGCGGCTGCGGAAATAGGGGTCGTCCATGCTCTCGAACACCGCGGCCAGGCGGTTGCGCTGCATGCGCAGCGCGTAATCGGCGCCGTAGAGGTCACGGGTGATGAGATCGTCCAGGCCCTGCAGCAGTTCGGGGTCGTCAAGCAGCAGGGCGTGCAGGTCGAGGAACTCGCCCACTTCCTTGGCGAGCGCGCCGTGCAGGCGCGAGCGCAGGTCGCGGAGATCGGCCCGCACCATGTCGATGGCTTCATGCAGGCGCGCCACCTCGCCGGGTGCCGCGGCGCGGGTGATGCGCTCTTCGGCGACTTCCAGCGCATGCGGCTGCCGCACCCGGGCGCGGCCCAGGGCGTTGCCCCGCGATGCGCCATGGCCGGGCAGCAGCTGGCGCATCAGCTGTCCTCGTCGAATCGCCGCTCGAACAGTCCGCACACGGCGTCGGCGGCGGCCACTTCGTCCGGCCCTTCGACGCCCAGCTTGACCGCGGTGCCGGTGCCGGCTGCGAGCAGCATCACCCCCATGATGCTCTTGGCGTTGACCTCGCGGCCCTTGGCGGTGAGGGTCGCGTTGACGTCGTAGTCCGACAGCAGCTGCACCAGGCGCGCGGTGGCGCGCGCATGCAGCCCCAGCCGGTTGGAGACGGTGAGTTCGCGTTCGATCATGGCAGTCCCGCCTCAGGCGTCATCGTGCACCACTCCATTGCGCGCGCCCGCGGCGGCCACCGCAGGCAGTTGGTCGAGCGGCAGCTCGGGATAGTTCAATACCCGCAGCAGCATCGGCAGGCTCAGCGCCGAGACGCGGCGCACCGGCGTGCCCAGGTGCGCCAGGCGCGCGGCGAGGTTGGCGGGGGTGGCGCCATAGACGTCGGTCAGCAGCAGCACGCCGTCGCCGCTGTCGGCGCGACGCAGGGCGGCGCTGGCGGTTGCCAGCATGGCGTCGGGATCGGCGTCATAGGACATCTCGAAGACTTCGATCGCAAGCGGCAGCGTACCCAGAAGCCGGCCCGCCACCGCCTTGAACGCGGTGCCGATGCCAACGTGGGTGATGAGCAGGATGCCGACGGCCATCGATACAAATTAACAGAGCCGCATGACCCTCAGGAAGCGGCGCGTGCGGAAGCCACGGGTTCCAGCGATGCGCAGGGGCGGTCCGCGCCGGGTCCGGAGATCAATCCAGCCCGCGGTGATGGGTGGCGACTTCCTTCCAGCCCTGCGCGCGCGCGTGTTCCGCGGCGGCCTCGGCCAGGTAGACCGAGCGGTGGCGGCCGCCGGTGCAGCCGAAGGCGACGGTGACGTAGCTGCGCGTGGACGAATGCATGCGCGGCAGCCAGGCGTCGAGGAACCCGTTGACATGCTGCAGGTACTCGGCGACCTCCGGCTGTGCCGCGAAGAACTCGCGCACCGGGCCGTCGCGACCCGACAGCGGCCGCAGGCGGGCATCCCAGTGCGGGTTGGTCAGGGCACGGGCGTCGAACACGAAGTCCGCGTCCGGCGGCACGCCGCGGCGGTAGGCGAAGGATTCGAACAGCAACGACAGCGATGAATCCATGCTCAGCCCGAGGTCGGTCAGGACCCGGCGGCGCAGCTGGTGCACGTTCAATTCGCTGGTGTCGATGATGACGTCGGCCAGCGAGACCAGCGGGCGCAGCACCTGGCGTTCCAGCGCGATGGCATCCGACAGGGCCAGTCCAAGCCGGGTCAGCGGGTGCCGGCGGCGGGTGTCGGCGTAGCGCTTGAGCAGGATGTCGTCGATGGTGTCGAAGAACACCAGCTTCGGGTCGAAGCCCATCGCACCGACCGCGGACAGCCACTCCGGGATGCTGGCAAGGTCGCCGCGGCTGCGCACGTCGACTCCAACCGCGAGCTTCTGCGACGCGCGCTCGGGATGGGTGGCGCTGCGCACGAAGTCGGGCAGCAGCTCCGCCGGCAGGTTGTCGACGCAGTAGAAATCGAGGTCTTCGAGGGTGTTGAGGGCAACGGATTTGCCGCTTCCGGACATGCCGCTGACGATGATCAGCGAGTTGTTGGCGGTGTTCATTACATGCCCCGCTCAAGGAAGTGGGAGTGGCGCGCGAGGAAGGCCGAGGCCGGGTCCACGCCCTTGGCGCGCAGCACGTGCACGCGGGTCGCGGCTTCGGTCAGCACCGCGAGGTTGCGGCCGGGCATCACCGGCAGGGTGATCATCGGCACGTCCAGGTCCAGCACGCGGCGCGCGCCGAGGTCGCCGGTCAGGCGCACCATGCCGCTGGGGTCGCGTGCCTCGCGGGTGTCCTCGGGCCGTGCGAGATGGACGATCAGGCGCAGGTACTTGTTCCGCTTCACCGCGGTGTCGCCGAACATCTCGCGGATGTTGAGCACGCCAAGGCCGCGCAGCTCCAGCAGGTCCTGCAGCAGTTCGGGACAGGTGCCGTCGAGGACGTCGGGGGCGATCTGCGCGAACTCGGGGGCGTCGTCGGCGACCAGGCGATGGCCGCGGGTCACCAGCTCCAGCGCGAGCTCGCTTTTTCCGGTCCCGGACTCGCCGGTGACCAGCACGCCGATCGAGTAGATCTCCATGAACACACCGTGCAGCGTGACCCTGGCTGCCAGCGCACCGGCCAGGTGGTACTGCAGCACGTTGTACAGCTCATGGCCGCGGCGCTGCGACGACCACAGCGCGATGCCCGACTCTTCGGCCATCTCCACCAGGTCCTCGGGGCAGGGCTGGCCCTTGTTGACCACCAGCGCCAGCGGCCCGAACTGGAGGATCTTTTCCAGTGTTTCCCAGCGTTGCCTGGGTTCCAGGCCGTCGAGCCAGGCAAGCTCCTCGCTGCCGAGGATCTGCACCTTGTTGGGATAGATGATGTTGAGGTATCCGGCCAGCGACGGCCGGCGCGACACGGTGTCGACCGACTCGAGCTGGCGCGTGGCGCCGGCCCGGCCGGCGAGCCACTTCAGTTCAAGCCGTTCGCGGAGCTGGTCGAACAGCGCCTGCGCGGTGATCACCGCCTTCATGCCGATCGCGCCTCGGACGACCCACCCGAGCGCAGGAGCAGCGCACGCAGCGCGTTGATGTCCGGTGCGTGGCGTACTGACTGGCGGAAGTCGGTATCGGCGAACCGGCCCGCCAGTTCCGACAGGGTATCGAGGTGCTGCTGCGTGCGATCGCCGGGCACCGCCATGGCGAAGACCAGGTCCACCGGTTCGCCATCGCGCGCATTGAAATCGACCGGGTTCGCCAGCCTCAGGAAGGCGGCAAGCGGTTCGCTGCAGGAGTCGCTGCGGCAGTGCGGGATGGCGACGCCGTGGCCAATCGCGGTGCTGCCGACGGCTTCGCGGCCGCGAAGGCCGTTGGCGATCAGCAGGGTCCATTCCGGAGAGTCGCCGCCCAACAGGCGGGCGGCGACATCCAGGACCTGGTCACGGCTGCCGGGCGACACCACCTGCACGATGCGGCTGGCGGAGAGCAGGTCGGTGTATGGCATCCCCGGGCCTTCTGTGCCTCAGCCGAACTCGCCGTCGCGCACGGGATTCCCGCCGCGGCGATGGTGGTCGATCATTTTCTTCTTTTCCTTCACCAGCATCCGGTCGAGCTTGTCGGCGAGCAGGTCGATGGCCGCGTACATGTCGGCGGCGCGGGCATCGGCGTGGAGCGTCTTGCCGGCCACGCTGACGGTGGCTTCGGCGCGGTGGTCGGGCTTGTCGATGCTGAGCTGGGTGCGGACCTGCAGCGGCGGGTCATACAGCCGCGACAGGCGGCCAAGCTTGGTCTCGACGTAGTCGCGCAGTGCCGGGGTGACGTCCATCTGCTGGCCGTGGGTCTCGATGAGCATCGCAACCTCCTTCTCGGTGGGAGCCACAGCATCGCGCATGGCGGCGCAGTGGGTGTCATGGACAGGTTAACCCAGCCTCCGGGGGGCGGGAAGCGTCGACGTGGCGTTCAGGCGATCCGCACGCGCTCGTGCGAGGACGGGATGTTCAGCGCCTCGCGGTACTTGGCCACGGTGCGCCTGGCCACGGGAATGCCGCTGTCCTTCAGGCGTTCGGCCAAGCGTGCGTCGGAGAGCGGTTTGCGCGGATCTTCCGCATCTACCAGGCGCCGGATCATGTCCTGGATCGCGATGCTGGAGGCTTCGCCGCCGCCGCCGGTGTCGATTCCCGAGGCGAAGAATGCGCGCAGCGGGATGGTGCCGCGCGGCGTGTGTACGTGCTTGCGGGCAACCGCGCGCGACACGGTGGACTCGTGCATGCCGATCTGCGCCGCGACTTCGCGCAGGGTCAGCGGGCGAAGCGCCTGGGCACCGAACTCGAGGAAGCCCGACTGCTCGCGCACCAGGCAGTGGACCACCTTGAGCAGGGTTTCGCCACGGGCCGCGAGGTTCTTCAGCAGCCAGCGCGCTTCCTGCAGCCGTCCGCGCAGGTAGCCGGCGTCGGCGCCGACGGTGTGCTGCAGCATCTGTTCGTAGCCGCGATGGATGGTCAGGCTGGCGTGGCGGCCGCCGGCCAGCGACACCTTCCAGATGCCGTTATGGCGCGAGATGCTGCAGTCGGGCACCACGTAGGTGTCGTGCGGCATGCCGCCGATGCTGGAGCCGGGCCGCGGGTCGAGGCTGCGGATCAGCTGCAGCGCCATGTTGGCTTCGTCCTCGCTGCAGTGCAGGGCGTCGGCGAGGCCCGGGGCGCCGAGTTTGGCGATGCGTTCGATCAGGGTGGCCACCGCGCGCCGTGCCACCGCGTGGCCGGGCGTGTCGGGGGGCAGGGCGTCCAGCTGCAGCAGCAGGCACTCGCCGAGGTCGCGCGCGCCGACGCCGGTCGGGTCCAGTCGCTGCACCCGCTGCAGCACGGCGCTGATCTCGGCTTCATCGCACTGCAGGTCGGGGGCCATCGCTTCGGAGATGGCGGAAAGTGGCTCGCGCAGGTAGCCATCGTCGTCGATGGCGTCGACCAGGGCCTCGCCGATGGCGAGTTCGCGCGGCGACAGGTGGCTGAGGTTGAGCTGCCATGACAAATGGCCGCGCAGGGTTTCGGACTGGGCGATGCGCTCGGAGGCGTCGCTGCCCGCATCACCGTCGCCGCCACTGCTTCCACGCCCGCTGTCGGCCCATGCGCTGTCGCGCTCGACATCCCAGTCATGGTCGCTTGCCGCGCTTTCGGTCCCGGCGCGCTGGTCGTCGCTGCCGGATCCGTCTTCCGCCGATGCGGACAGTGGCGAGGATTCGTCCCATTCCAGCAGCGGATTGCTCTCGACGGCCGCAGTGATCTCGGCTTCAAGTTCGGGGATCGGGAGTTGCAACAGATGCAGCGCCTGACGCAGCTGCGGCGTCAGTACCAGGTGCTGTCCCAGCGATGTCTGCAAACGAGGCTTCACGGCGTTCCCGATCAAGCGGGGACGCACCCTCCGGTTTACAGTCGGAAGGACTCCCCGAGGTAGACCCGGCGCACGTCCGGGTCGGCCAGCAGCGCGTCCGGAGCCCCCTGCGCGAGCACGCCACCATCACTGAGGATATACGCGCGGTCGCAAATGCCCAAGGTCTCGCGCACGTTGTGGTCGGTGATCAGCACGCCGATGCCGCGATTTTTCAGATGGCGGACGATGCGCTGGATCTCGCCGACCGAGATCGGGTCGACGCCGGCGAAGGGTTCGTCGAGCAGGATCAGGCTTGGACGGGCCGCGAGTGCGCGGGCGATTTCCACCCGCCGCCGCTCGCCGCCGGAAAGGCTCGCGCCATGCTGGCCGGCCACGTGGGTGACCTGCAATTCGTCCATCAACGAGGCGAGTTCGGCCTCGCGGCCCTTGCGGTCCAGGTCTTCGCGCAGCTCGAGCACCAGCATGATGTTGTCGGCCACGCTGAGCTTGCGGAACACCGAAGGTTCCTGCGGCAGGTAGCCGACGCCCAGGCGCGCGCGCCGGTGCATCGGTTCGCCGGTGATGTCGCGGCCGTCGAGCACGATGCGTCCGGCATCGGCTGGGACCAGGCCGACGATCATGTAGAAACAGGTGGTCTTGCCGGCGCCGTTGGGGCCGAGCAGGCCGACGACTTCGCCCGCTTCCAGGGTCAGCCCGAACTCGCGCACCACTTCGCGCTGGCCATAGCGCTTGCGCAGGCCTTCGGCGACCAGCATCAGCCGCCGTCCTGGCCGTCCTGGCCGTCCTTGGCACCCTTGGGCAGGATGCGGGTGCGGATCTGCTGGCCGTCCTGGCCGCCACCCTGCACGCGGCCGGTGGCCATGTTGTAGACGATGCGACCGCCGGCCATGGTGCCGCGGCCGGGCTGGTTGATCTCGACGTTTCCGGTGAAGACCACGGTTTCGGTCTGCAGGTTGTAGTCGACGGTGCTGGCGGTGGCATCGATCGCGCCGCCGTCGTCGAGGTCCTGCTGCAGGCGCACCGGCGACCCCGTCAGGATCACCTTCTGGATGTCGCCACCGCCGCGACGCACGTCGGCCTTGGCGGCGCGCACATCGAGGGTGCCCTGCACGATGCGCACGTTGCCGGTGAAGACGCAGGGACTGCCGTCGTCGGCCAGCGAACAGTCCTGGCTGTTGGAGGTCAGGTCCATCGGCTGGCTGCGGTCGCTGGATTTCGCCCACGCGGGCGCGGCGGACATCGCCGCGGCGATGGCGAGAAGCGTCGTGAGGCTAGCGGCGCGTGGGGACATAGCGGGTCTGGACCTTGGAGGTGAGCTGGAAGCGTTTGTCGGCCAGGTCGGCTTCCATGCCCGTGCCGCGCATTGTAGTGCCGGGCTGGGTGATGGTCACGGCGGCGTCGCTGCGGGCCCGGCGCTGGCCCGGGAACACGTCCAGGGCCTCGGTTTCCATGCGCATTTCGCGGGTGCCGGCGGGGTCGGATACCACCACCACCTCGCCACGCAGGCGCATCTCCTCGCTGTCGGCGCTGATCCAGCCGGTGGCTGCGCGCAGGTCCCAGTACAACTCGCTGCCTTCTTCGGGCAGCAGGAAGACCGGTTCGCGCAGCGACATGGTTTCGTCCACGGGATTGCGATGCAGGTGCGGGGCGCGGAGGGTGAAGGCTTCCCGGCCATCGCTGTCGAGCGACACCAGCTGGAAGTCCTCGAGGATGTAGTCGGAGCGGTCGCTGGTCGTGGTCGCATCGTCGACTTCGGCGTGCTGCCGCCATGCCGACCAGCCGCTGGCGATCGCGGCAACCAGCAACACGAGGATCATCGCGGCGCGCCAGTTCATTGGCGCGCCGTCCCGGCGTCATCGACGGCGTCGTCGCTGCGCGCGGCCAGCAGCAGGTCGCAGAACTCGCGCGCCGCGCCGCGGCCACCGCGGGCCGAGGCCTGCCAGTGCACGCGGCCGAGGATCGCGGGATGGGCGTCGGCCGGCGCCGCGGCCAGGCCGGCGCCGGAGAGCACGGCGAGGTCGGTCAGGTCGTCGCCCATGAACGCCACCTCGTCGGCGGCCAGCCCCAGGCGCTCGCGCAGGCCGTCCACGCAGGCCTGCTTGTCCTTGATGCCGGTGTGGGCCTCGACGCCGAGGTCGCGGGCGCGGATTTCCGCCGCCGGGCTGGTGCGCGCGGTAACGAACGCGACCGCGATGCCGGAGCGGCGCAGCAGCGAGATGCCCAGGCCGTCATGGACGTGGAAGGCCTTGGTCTCGGTGCCGTCGCTGGCGATGTACAGGCGGCCGTCGGTCAGGGTGCCGTCGACGTCGAAACAGACCAGCCGGATGCGCGCGGCGCGCGCGAGCAGCCCGGGGGAGGGGGAGGCGGGAGGCGAGGTCGACATGGACGCGCGATCACACCACGCGCGCGCGCAACAGGTCGTGAATGTTCAGCGCGCCGACCGCGCGGCCATCGCCGTCCACCACCACCAGCCCGCCGATCTTGTGGGCTTCCATCAGCTGCGCGGCCTCGGCGGCGAGCGCGTCGGGACCGATGGTCCGCGGGTCGCGGGTCATCACGTCCGAGATCGGCGTGGTGCGCACGTCGATGCCGGCGTCCAGGCTGCGGCGCAGGTCGCCGTCGGTGTACAGGCCGAGCAGGCGGCCGTCGCCATCGACCACGGCGGTCATGCCCAGCATCTTGCGGCTGATCTCGGCCAGCGCTTCGCTCACGGTCGCGTCGGCGTGGATGCGGGGCACGGCGTCGCCGGTGTGCATGACGTCGGCGATGTGCAGCAGCAGGCGTCGACCGAGCGCGCCGGCGGGGTGCGAGCGGGCGAAGTCGTCGGCTGTGAAGCCGCGCGCCTCGAGCAGGGCCACTGCGAGCGCATCGCCCATCGCCAGCGAGGCGGTGGTGCTGGATGTCGGCGCCAGGTGCAGCGGGCAGGCCTCCTCGGGCACGCTGACGTCGAGGTGCACGGCCGCCGCCCGGGCGAGCGTGGAGCCGGGGCGCCCGGTCATCGCCACCAGTGCGTTGCCCTGGCGCTTGAGCACCGGCAGCAACTGCAGCAGTTCGTCGGATTCGCCCGAGTAGGACAGCGCCAGCACGATGTCGGCGTCGGTGACCATGCCGAGGTCGCCGTGGCCGGCTTCGCCGGGGTGCACGTAGAACGCGGGCGTGCCGGTGGATGCCAGGGTGGCGGCGATCTTGCGCGCCACGTGGCCGGACTTGCCCATTCCCGTGCAGACCACGCGGCCGCGGCAGGCCAGGAGCAGGCTGCAGGCGCGCGAGAAATCGCCATCGATGCGCGCGGCCACGGCCGCGAGGCCGCGGGCCTCGATGGCGAACACACGGTGGCCACTGGCCGCGAAGTCATGCGCGGCCGCGGCGTTCTCGGACTGTTTTCTGGTGCCGGACATTACGGGCCGGGCCCTTATTCGTTATGCTAACCCGTTCATCTTACGCGGATTTGTCCCCCGGCCTGCGGCCCCCCGCGCCGCCGGCGGCAGGCCGCTTACATGCCCTTCATGACCGGGACGACACCTTGAACGCAGACACCATCCGCAATCTCATCGAACAGGGCCTGCCCGGCGCGGAGGTCGAGGTGCGCGGCGATGACGGCGTGCATTTCGAGGCGCTGGTGGTGCATCCGGACTTCGCCGGTCGCCTGCCGCTGGCGCGCCATCGCATGGTCTACGCCACCCTGGGCGCGCTGATGGGCAACGAGATCCACGCCCTGGCGCTGCGCACCCTGACGCCGGACGAGCAGCGGCCGGCCTGATGCAGAAGATCGTTGTCGAAGGCGGGGTGCCCCTGGAGGGCGAGGTCCGCGTGTCCGGCGCCAAGAACGCCGTGCTGCCCATCCTGTGCGCGACGCTGCTGGCCGATGAGCCGGTGGAGATCCGCAACGTGCCGCACCTGCACGACGTGGTCACGACCGCGCGCGTGCTCGACGGGCTTGGCGCCGGCGTCACCCACGACGCCGACGGCAGCCACATGGTGGTCGACCCGCGCAGCGTCGACAGCCACATCGCGCCCTACGAACTGGTACGCACCATGCGTGCGTCGGTGCTGGTGCTGGGCCCACTGGTCGCCCGCCACGGCGCCGCCGAGGTCGCGCTGCCGGGCGGCTGCGCCATCGGCTCGCGCCCGGTCGACCTGCACATCCGCGCGCTGGAAGCGCTGGGGGCACGGATCACGGTCGAACACGGCTTCATCAACGCGCGTGCCGGCCGCCTGCAGGGTGGGCACGTGGTTTTCGACACGGTGAGCGTCGGCGCGACCGAAAACCTGCTGATGGCGGCGACGCTCGCGCAGGGCACCACGGTGATCGACAACGCCGCGCGCGAGCCGGAAATCGTCGACCTTGCCGACTGCCTGATGGCGATGGGCGCCGATATCGAAGGCGCGGGCGATTCGCGCATCGTCGTGCGCGGCGTCGACCGCCTGCACGGTGCGCGCCATGACGTGGTCGCCGACCGCATCGAGGCCGGGACGTTCCTTGTGGCCGCAGCCATCACCGGCGGCCGGATCACGGTGACCCATGCGCGCCCGGACACCATGGACGCCGTGCTGGAAAGGCTTGCCGCCGCCGGCGCCGACATCACCATCGACGGTGACCGCATCACCGCCGACATGCGCGGCCGCCGACCGCGCGCGGTCGACATCACCACCGCCCCGCACCCCGGGTTCCCGACCGACATGCAGGCGCAGTTCATGGCCATGGACTGCATCGCCGAAGGCATGGCGACGATCGACGAGACGATCTTCGAGAACCGCTTCATGCACGTGAACGAGCTGATGCGCCTGGGCGCGGAGATCCACGTCGACGGCAACCGGGCCACGGTCACCGGCGTCGAGCGCCTGAGCGGCGCACCGGTGATGGCCACCGACCTGCGTGCGTCGGCGTCGCTGGTGCTGGCCGGGCTGGTGGCCGAGGGCGAGACCGTGATTGATCGGGTCTACCACCTGGACCGCGGCTACGAACATATCGAGCGCAAGCTGTCGGGGCTGGGCGCGCGGATCCGCCGCATCGATTGAGGGGATACGAAAGGTTTCTATCCCGGTTGAGGGAGAGGCCTACGGCCGGCTAGGCGGAGTGGCTGGTTCTTCTCGAGGCTCTGCGGTGCTGACGTGACAGTTGGGGCGTTGTTGCGCCGGGAGCTGCTCCGTCCTGGTCCGCGCAGCCCGTCCCGCGCACAGGGGGTGTGCTCCCCCGGCCTGTCCGCGTCCTGCTCCCAAGGCCGGCCGCCGGCCATCCATGGCCGGCTGTACGCACACCCCCTGTGCATGGGACGGGCCGTGGCGTTTCTTGGCTTCGGGACGAAGGTCAAGAGCGGGCAGCGCGGACCCTCCCGAAGCAATCAATCGAAAGCCCCCTCAATCGGGATAAGAACCATACAAAAGGGCCCCGCGATGCAGGGCCCTTGTCGTATGGGTGCCGCGGCTTTTCGTCCAGCGGCGCCGGTCAGTCGACCGACGTCAGCTGCAGGTCCACATGGTCGCGACCATCCCGGCGCTGCAGCACCCGCGCCGGCACCGGCAGGCCATCCACGACCCAGGCGATGATTTCGCGCTTGCCGTCCTTGCGCACCACGCGCGTGGCCTGGTGCGATTTGCCGCCGACCTGGATGGTTTCTTCGCCGGCGACCTGGAAGGTCTGGCGCTTGACCCGGCCGTCCTCGACCAGCCGGTAGTCGAGTGGTTTGCCCGCGGCCACGTCGCGCACCAGGACCAGGTTCATCAGCATGCCGTCGAGATCGCCGGCGCGCAGTTTCACCGGCCCCGCGCGATCGTCCTTGACGTCGCCGGTCCAGCGCGCTTCGCCCCGGTCCCAGTCGTAGTCCGCGGTCACCGTCTTGCTCTTGACCAGCATCGCCGCAAGGCCGCTGGTGCCACGCTGGCTGTCGACGCTCTTGAGCGGACGCCATTGCTTGCCGTCGACCTCGAACGTGGTGCTCTGTTCCAGCTCCGCGCCCATGCCGCCGATATCGATGCGGTATTCCCAGCGATCCTTGCCGACGCTGGCCAAGGTCATTTTCGCGGTCGCTTCCATGCCCATGTACTTGGCCTGGTAATCGGCGCTGAACGCTTCGATCGCGAGGGCGGGCGTGAATGCGAGGGCCAGCGACAGGCCGGCACCGATCATCGCGGCACGGCCGCGCAGGGATTTCATGTACTGCATCTATTGGACTCCTTGGTATTCGACCAGCCGCAGGTCGATGGCGTCTTCGCCGTTTTCCCTCTGCAGGATGCGGACCGGCGTGGGTACGCCGCGCGCTACCCAGAAGATCGTTTCATCATTGCCGCCGTTGGTGCGTGAAACCCGCAGGGCCTGGTAGGACAGACCGTCGACTTCGACGTGCTCGGGGACCCCGGCCACCGAGTACTGGTGGTCACGCACGCGGCCGCCGTCCACGAACCGGTAGCCAAGGCTGCGCCCGGGCTCGGCATCGCGGACGATCGCGAGGTTGATCAGCAGGCCACTCATGTCGCCTTGCTGCAGCGCCACCGGCTCCCGGCGGGTTTCCTTGATGTCACCGCTCCACCTGGCGACGCCCGCATCCCAGTCGTACACGCCCTCGATTTCGCGGCCCATGAACAGGGCCTTGCGCCGGGTGTTCTGGCGGAGTGGGCGGTAGCGATCGTCGACCACGTCGAACACGGTGCCCTGGTCGATATCCAGGCGCACCCAGCGCGCAAGGCCGCGGTTTCCTGTCACGTCGAGGTCGATCTGCCAGTGCCCGCCATCCAGGCGCGTGAGGCGCATGCTGGCGGTGCCGGCGGGCTTGCCCTTGTTCCAGGCGTCGTAGGTCGCGACGAAGGGCTGCAGCGCGGGTGGGCCGTGGTCATCGGGGGCCGCGGCCGCGTCCAGCGAGGCCGCCGACGCTTCGCGGGCAGGGACCTGGTTGGCCGCCGCGGGCGCTGGCACGCAGACGGCAAGCAAGGCCGCCAGCCCGATATGGAAGAAGGTGTTCATGACCGGCGGATCATGCCCACAGGCGGTTGGCTGCCAGCTGAAGCGGCGCCTGCAGGGCCTGGCCGTCGAGCTCGACCGTGGCGCCGCGAAGGCGGATGCGGCCGGAGCACAGCAGCTCCAGCGCCGAGATCATCAGCGGATGCTCGACCCCGAGGACCCGGCGCGCGAGGGCGTCGGCGTCGTCGTCCGGCAGCACCGGCACCCGCGCCTGCGCAATCACCGGGCCGCCGTCGAGGTCGGCGCTGACGAAGTGCAGGCTCGCGCCGTGCTCCGCCACTCCGGCATCCAGTGCCCGTGCATGCGTGTCCAGGCCCTTGAACGCAGGCAGCAGCGAAGGGTGGATGTTGACGATCCGTCCCTCCCAGGGCGCGATCGCGTCGGCCCCGAGCAGGCGCATGTATCCGGCACAGATGATGAAGTCCGGCTCCACGGCTGCAACCGCGGCGAACAGCGCAGCGTCGAACTCGCCACGGCTGGCGAAGTCGCGAGGGCGCAGCGCGCGCGCCGGGATGCCCGCGTCGCGTGCGCGTTCGAGCGCAAAAGCCCTGGTGCGGTCACCGAAGGCTCCGGCCACCCGCGCATGCAGGCGACCGTCGGCGACCGCATCGAGGATCGCCTGCAGGTTGCTGCCGCGGCCCGAAGCCAGCACTGCCAGGCGGGGGGTTGCGGCCACGGATACTGCGCTCAGCCGATGCGCACGCGGGGCGTGCCGGCATCTGCCGGCACCACCGACCCGATCGTCCAGTGCGCGAGCGACAGCGCCTGGAGCGCGGCCGAAACCGCGGGCGCACGCGCCGGGTCCACCACCAGCACGAAGCCGATGCCGCAGTTGAAGGTGCGCCACATCTCTTCGGGAGCCACCGCGCCTTCGCGCTGCAGCCATTCGAACACCGCGGGCATCGCCCAGGCGCCGGCATCGATGTCGACGCCCAGCCCGTCGGGCACCACGCGCACGATGTTCTCGGTCAGGCCGCCACCGGTGATGTGTGCCATGGCGTGGATGGACGCGCCTTCGGCGCCGCGCAGCAGTTCCAGCACCGGCTTCACGTACAGCGCGGTGGGCGCCATCAGCGCGTCTTCCAGGCGCACGCCGCCGAGGTCGGTGTCGCCGGGGCGGCCGGCGCGGTCGTAGATGCGGCGGATCAGCGAATAGCCGTTGGAGTGCGGGCCGCTGGAGGCGATGCCGATGAGCACGTCGCCGGCGGCGACGCGGCCACCGTCGCGCAGTTCGGACTTCTCGACGGCACCCACGGTGAAGCCGGCCAGGTCGTACTCGCCGGGGGCGTACATGTCGGGCATCTCCGCGGTTTCGCCGCCGATCAGCGCACAGCCCGCCAGCTCGCAGCCCTTCGCGATGCCGCCGACCACCGCCACCGTGGTGTCGATGTCGAGCTTGCCGGTGGCGAAGTAGTCGAGGAAGAACAGCGGCTCGGCGCCCTGCACCAGCACGTCGTTGACGCACATGCCGACCAGGTCGATGCCGATGGTGTCGTGGCGGCCGAGCTGCTGCGCGAGCTTGAGCTTGGTGCCGACGCCGTCGGTGCCCGAGACCAGCACCGGCTCGCGGTACTTGCCCGACAGGTCGAACAACGCGCCGAAGCCGCCCAGCCCACCCATCACCTCGGGGCGGAAGGTGCGCTTCACCAGCGGCTTGATGCGTTCGACGACTTCATTGCCCGCGTCGATGTCGACGCCGGCGTCACGGTAGGTCAGCGGAGTGGGGCTGGTCACGATGGCTCGCCGCGCAGGAAAACGGCGATTTTAGCAGCCTCGAGGCCAACTTCATGGACGCGGCGGCGCGGCTGCGGCACCATTCCTGCCTGACACTGGTCCAGGGAACGACGATGCCCAAGGCGTTGCTGCTCGCGCTGCTCCTCGCACTTCTGCTCCCGGGCTGGGCCCATGCCCAGCGCGTGGAGGGCGATCGCGCCGGGGCCAGTGGCCTGTACCAGGCCGAAGTCACGGTTGGCAGCCAGGCGGAGGCGGCGCGGCAATCCGGCTTTTCGCGCGCGCTGGCGCAGGTCCTGGGCAAGCTTTCGGGCGATGCCGGCGTCGCCAGGCGCCCGGGGGTTTCGCGCGAACTGCGTCGCGCAGGTGATTTCGTCGAAGGCTACGACTACCGCCAGGACGAAGGCCGTTCGGCCGCCGGTTCGCCGACCTACAGCACGGTGCTGGTGGTGCGTTTCCGCGAGGACGAGGTCCAGGCCGTCGCCGGCGCGCTCGGCCTGCCGCTGTGGCCGGAGCCGCGGCCGAAGCCCGTGCTGTGGCTGGCGATCGACGACGGCAGCGGCCCGCGCCTGGTTGCGCTGGGGCAGAACAACGTGGCGCGGCCGGTGCTGGACCGGGCGATCGAGCGCGGCTACCGCCTCGGCCTGCCCAACGGCACGGCGGCCGAGAAGGCCGCAGTGGGCGCGATCTGGCGTGGCGATACCGCGGCGATCTCGCGCATTTCCGCGCGCTACAGCCCGCCGATGCAGCTGGTCGGCAAGCTCTATCGCGCCGGTGGCGGCTGGAAGGCCGACTGGACTTTCATCGACAACGGCCGCGTGCTCGCGACCTGGTCCGAAGAAGATGCGCAGGCGCGCCGCGCCATTGCCTCGGGCGCGGATGGTGCAGCCAATGCGCTGGTGCGTCGCTATGCCAAGGCCAGCCCCGTGGGCGAGCCCGCGGTCGAACGCGTGGTGGTGACCGGCATCAACAGCGCCAACGACTTCGTGCGCCTGTCCTCCTGGCTGCAGTCCACTTCGGTGGTGCGCGGCATCCGGCCGCTGCGGGCGACGCCCAACAGCCTTGAGCTCGAACTCGACCTGCTGACCGGCCTCGCGGGCTTCCGTCGCGTGCTGGATGAAGCGGTGCTGGTCGAGTCGGGCGGCAACATCGAGGGCGTGCCGCCCGAGTTCTACCTGCGCTGAGGACCTGGATCATGGACGAACACGCTGACGTGGTGGTTTCGCGTTTCCTCATGCGCCTGCAGTGGGCGCTGCTGCTCTGCGCCATCGGCTGGCTGGTGTGGCGGCTGGGCCCGGTGCTGACGCCGTTCGTGTTCGCGGCGCTGCTGGCCTGGATGGGCGACCCGCTGGTCGACCGCCTCGAGGAGGCCGGGCGCTCGCGCAACATCGCCGTGGTGATGGTGTTCACCGTGATGGTGCTGTTCCTGGTGCTTGCGCTGGTGATCCTGGTGCCGATGATCGCGGGCCAGATCAGGATCCTGGGTGAAGCCCTGCCGGGCTATCGCGACTGGCTGTTGCAGAGCGCCCTGCCGTGGCTCGAGGCGCGTACCGGGGTCGATATCGACGCCTGGATGGATCCGGCGCGGATGCTGGACTTCT
Organism: Luteimonas sp. A537; assembly: GCF_054052065.1. Classification (NCBI taxonomy): domain Bacteria; kingdom Pseudomonadati; phylum Pseudomonadota; class Gammaproteobacteria; order Lysobacterales; family Lysobacteraceae; genus Luteimonas; species Luteimonas renzhihongae. The sequence goes on along the minus strand of NZ_JBSVRH010000001.1, from coordinate 403,708 downwards.
TCCGCGAACACTCCGAGCGCGCTGGCGGCATCGCCGCGACCGCCTTGGGCGTGGTCTCGCGTTCGGGCATGGCGATGGTGACCTGGGCGGTCAACATCGTGCTGATCCCGGTCATCACCTTCTTCTTCCTGCGCGATTGGGACCTCATGGTCGAGCGCGTGGCCTCGGTGATCCCCCGTGACCATGTGGACACGGCGAGCCGGCTGGCGCGCGAGTCCAGCGACGTGCTGGGCGGCTTCCTGCGCGGGCAGTTCCTGGTGATGGTGATCCTGGGCGTGATGTACGGCCTCGGCCTGTGGCTCGTGGGCCTGGAACTGGGCCTGCTGATCGGCCTGATCGCCGGCCTGTTCACCTTCATTCCCTACATCGGCCCGGCCACCGGCATCGTCCTTGGCATCATCGCGGCGCTGATCGAGTACGGGGACTGGCAGCACCTGCTGGGCGTGTCGGTGGTGTTCGGCCTGGGCCAGCTGATCGAGAGTTACTGGCTGACGCCGAAGCTGGTCGGCGACCGCATCGGGCTGCATCCGGTGGCGGTGATCTTCGCGGTGATGGCCGGTGGCGTGCTGTTCGGCTTCGTGGGCATGCTGATCGCGCTGCCGGGGGCGGCGGTGGTCAACGTCATGCTGCGTTTCGCGCATGAGCGCTACACCGCCAGCAAGCTCTATGCCGGCCGCGCCGCCGAGGCGGACACGGGCGTGCTGGTGGACACCAGCGTTGGCGTGGCCGGTGGGCTGCCGGCGCACCTGCTGGTTCCGGCCACGGCCGTGGCCGGGGCGCCGATGGACCCCGCCGACATGCCCGCGGGGGGTGTCGAGCCCGGGCCGGCCCGCGACGGCGCGTGAACCGGCAGCTGCCGCTGGCGCTGCGCTATCCCCCGGACCAGCGTTTCGACACCTTCGTGGATGCGCCGCCTGGTGCCATCGGGCAGCTGCGCATGCTGGTCGCCGGCAGCGGCGAGTGGCTGTATCTCGATGGCGCGGCGGGCACCGGCAAGACGCACCTGGCGCTGGCGGCGTGTGCGGAAGCCGATGTCCCGGGACGCCGCGCAACCTACCTTCCGCTGGCGCTAGCCGCGGGGCGCCTGCATGAAGCGCTGGAATCGCTGGGGGACGGCCCCGGGCTGGTCGCTTTGGACGGACTCGAGGCGATCGCCGGCCGGCGTGACGACGAGGTCGCGCTGTTCGAGTTCCACAATCGCGCCCGCGCCGCGGGAAGCAGCGTGCTCTACACCGCGTCCGCGGCCCCGGCGGCGCTGCCTCCGGGGCTGCCGGACCTGCGCTCACGCTTGGCCCAGTGCGTACGCATCCCCTTGCAGCCGCTGGACGACGCCGGCCGCGCCGAGGTGCTGCGCCTGCGGGCGCGACGGCGCGGCCTGCAGTTCGACGAGGCCGCGATCGGCTGGTTGCTCAGGCGTGCCGGACGTGACCTGGCTGGCCTGACGACCCAGCTTGATGCGCTGGACCGGGCGTCGCTGGCGGCGCAGCGGCGGGTGACGGTGCCGTTCCTGCGCGAAGTGCTCGGGCCGAATGTCGGCCACGGGCCGCTTCAGGAGTCGTGAGCACTCCGCTGGGGAGGATGCCTGGCAGGGGCCATGGCTCCGATGCGCGGACCGGTGCTCAGCGGTGGTATTCGCCCGCGCGCTCGGGCTGGTAGGTCACTTCCTCGATCAGCACCTTGATGGCGCCGCCGCCGGGCTTGGGCCATTCCATCTCGTCGCCCTGGGACAGGCCGAGCAGGGCGCTGCCCACAGGGGCCAGCACCGAGATGCGGTCGGCGCTGCCGTTGGCATCGCGCGGATAGACCAGGGTGAGCTGGAAGCTCTCATCCGGGCCCACGCGGAAGCGGACCGTGGAATTCATGGTCACCGTGGTGGAGGGGACGTCCTTGGGGGCGACCACGTCGGCGCGCAGCAGCTCGGCCTCGAGCGCGTCGCGGCCGGGGAAGGCGCCGTCGGGAAGGGATTCGAGCAGGCTCTCCAGGCGCTCGGAATCCAGCGTCGAGATGGTGATCTTGGGTCGGGTGTTCACGCGTGCGTCTCCTGACAATGCGCTTTCCGCCAGCAACGCGCCCCGGGCGACGTCTCGCGTCGGCCGGGGCGCGGGTGGGCTGGCGGCTATTGGTGTTCGTTGCCGTCAATGTAGCTGCAGCCGGCCACGATCTCAATCGGTCCGCGCGATCCCATCGTAGCGCCAATGCCAGGGCTCGTGGACGATGCCGTGCGGGTTGTCGCGCGGATAGCTCATCGTGAAGCCGAGCGCCGCGGCGTGGGAGCGGAGCCATGCGAACGCCGCGGTCTGCTCGAAGGATTCCTCGGCCGCCGGCTCGCCGGGCGCGCTGATGTCGATGGCGCGGCCCGAATGGTGTTCGGACCAGCCGGGGGCCGCGTTGACGGCGAGGATGTCGTCGATGGCGAGCCCGCGCGCGAGCTTTCGCTCGATGATGCCGGCCTGGTATGCGTGGCTGCGGTAGCCGGACACGGCGTCCAGCACGATGCCGTCGCGGGCCGCCGCAGCCTTCAGGTGGCGCCAGCCGCGGGCGGCGTCCACGCGCAGCCAGAGCGCCCGCCGATAGCGGTCGTGGCCGGCAAGGTCCAGCCAGGCGGGCTCGGCCTCCAGTGCCAGCCCGGTGCGCGCGGCATAGGCCTCGCCATCGATGCCCAGGGCCTCCAGGCGCCCGGCCAGGCGCAGGGGCGGCAGGGTCGGCACCACGTCGATGCCGGCGCGCAGGCCGGCGTGCGGTGGATGCTCAAGCGCCTCGAGGGCGGCATCGATCCCGGGTTCGCGCGCCAGGCGCGGGACCAGCGGCAGCAGGCCTTCCGGCAGGTCGGCGGCGAGCAGCGTGCCGTCGCGCTTGCGCCGCAGCACCGTGCGTGCGCGGGCCAGGGCGCGGGCGTCGCGGTTGCCGCGGGCGCGCAGTACGCCGCCCGGCCAGAGTTCGATGTCCGGGGTGTTGGCAAGGATGGCGTCGCGACCGCGCATGGCTGGAAGGCTAGCGCCTGGTGCCGGCGTCCGCCATGGCGCGCAGCCGATCGAGCAGCGCCTGCGGATTCACCGGCTGCAGCAGGAGCCCGTGCCCGGCGGCCGTGGGGATCCACAGCAGGCGCTTGCCGCCGGCGGTGGCCACCAACGCCCGTTCGCCGCTGCGCAGGCGGAACCAGCCGCTGCGGAAGCCGGGGATGGAGACGCCGTTGGTCCGCAGCATCGCGCGGAATTCGGGCCGCTCGTCGGGATCGACCACGCGCGCATGCGCGAGGTCCAGCGCATCGAGGCCGAAGTGCCGGCGATAGAAGGTGGTGGCGAGCTCCAGCCCGCCTGCGTCCAGGCGCAGGCGATGGCGGCGGACCAGCGCGGCCAGCGCGCCCCAGAGCACCACGCAGAGCGCAGCGACGCTGGCGAAGGCGCGGACCGCAAGCGCGCCCTGGCCATCGCCGCTGCCGCTGCCCGAAAGCTCGGTCAGGCCGACCAGCACCAGCGGCAGGCCCACCACCAGCGCGAACAGCCAGGCTTGCGCGCGCGCCGAGGCCGGCACCAGCGCCGTGGCGGCATCCTTGCCGTGAATCACGCCGTGGCGGCCGCGGTCATCGCTCACTGTCATTTGCCTTCCCTTTTCGTGGAGCCGGTGGCGGCCCGTTCCGGCAGCCGTCCCGCCTTGCGCAGCGCCTCGCGCAGCAGGTATTCGATCTGCGCGTTGGCGCTGCGCAGGTCATCGTCCGCCCAGCGCTGCACGGCCGCGAGGATCGCGGCATTGATGCGCAGCGGATAGGCCTTCTTCTCAGCCACGGCGCGCCATCAGTACAGCGAGCCGGAGTTGACCACCGGCTGCGCGCCGCGGTCGCTGCACAGCACCACCAGCAGGTTGCTGACCATCGCCGCCTTGCGCTCTTCGTCCAGCGTGACCACGCCGCTCTTCTCCAGTTCGGCCAAGGCCAGTTCGACCATGCCGCAGGCGCCGGCGACGATGCGCGTGCGCGCGGCGACCACGGCGTTGGCCTGCTGCCGCTGCAGCATGGCCTGCGCGATCTCGGGCGCGTAGGCGAGGTGGCTGATGCGCGCCTCGAGCACTTCGACGCCGGCCGAGCCCAGTCGTTCGTCCAGGTGCTGCTTGAGTTCGTTGGAGATTTCCACGGGATGGCTGCGCAGCGACATCTGGCCTTCCTCGTTCTGGTCGTAGGGGTGGGTGGTGGCCATGGCGCGCAGCGCCGCCTCGGACTGGATATGGACGAAGCTCTCGTAATCGTCGACGTTGAATACCGCCTCGGCGGAATCCACCACCTTCCACACGATCACCGCCGCGATCTCGATCGGGCTGCCCTCGAGCTCGTTGACCTTGAGCTTGCCGCTCTCGAAGTTGCGGATGCGCAGCGAGACCTTGCGCTTGGCGAGGAAGGGGTTGTTCCAGCGCAGGCCGTTCTCGTGGACGGTACCGACGTACTTGCCGAACAGGCTCAGCACCGCCGACTGGTTGGGCTCGACCATGTACAGGCCGGCAAGGCAGAACAGCGCGATGCCGCCGATCGCGATCGGCGCAGCCAGCTGGAGCACGGCGCCGCCGTTGACCAGCGTCTGGAAGAAGAGCCAGCCGCAGGCCAGCGCGACCACGAGCAGGAGCAACAGCACTGGAATGCCGTGCATGGAGCGGATCGGGTTTTCCTTCATGGCGTTCTCCGGGGGGCGGGTGGTGGGCTGGTGTCGACTAGTGATATCTAAATGATATCTATATGTCAAGAGGATCGCGGCCACGGCGGTCCGACCTGCGATGATGGCGGCCTTGTGATCCGAGGGAGCCAGCCACCGATGAAAGGCCGCGACGGCTATGCCGTGTTTTTCTTCCCGCAGGCGATCGAAGCCCTGGGGGATGCCATCAAGCCGTATATCCAGGACAGTCCGGTGGTCGGCGCGCACGTGCCCTGCGACGAAGTCGATACCGGCGGGTCACTGATCGAGCTCACCATGAAAGGCCGCATGCCCACGGGTGACGATGTCACCCTGGAGCTGATGGTGCCGACGTCGATGGTGCGGATGATCGTGTCGCGGCAAAGCGGCGGCATGTTCGGCTTCGGGCCGCGCAGCCACGAGGCGGTTGCCCCGGTGGCGCTGCCGGTCATTGGCGCCTCGGCGCCGGCGGCCGAAGCGCCGACCGAAGCAGTGCCGGCAAGCGCCGGGACCGGCTCGCCGGCAGTGGTGGCCCCAGCCGAAGGGGATGCCGCCGCCAAGCCCGCACCCTGAGGCCAGGCGCGGGAACGCTGGTCAGTTGCCGAGGTCGATCCAGACCAGGCGGTGGTCGCTGCCATCGACGATGCCGGCGCCGTCAGTGCCGGGGGCCGGCCAGTACACGCCTGAATCCAGCGCTCGGAAACCGGTGGACGGCAGGGCGTAGTCCAGCCGCAACGGACCCGTGCGCGGACCGAAGTCGCCAGTGGCATGGGCCACGCTGCCGCGGCGGCCGGAGTGGTCGGCACCGGCGGCGTGCGCCGCGCCTTCGCTGCGCGGGGTCGCCATGCGCAATACGCGCGGGTGTTCGAGCAGCTCGATGATGGCCTGATGGCGGCCGTCGCCGTCGACCGGATCGTTGTTGAGGTCGCCGAGGATCACGAAGCGCGCGTCTGCAGCCAGTCCGCCGCAGTGGCCCGCGTCGTCGCAGAGCCACGACGCCTCGTCAGCGCCGATGTATTCACTCCACAGCCGGATTTCATCGTGGTTGCGCGCGCCGTTGCGGTCCTCCGGGCCGTCGAACACCGGCGGCGTCGGGTGCGAGGCCAGCATGTGCACGGTGCCAAGCGGGGTGCGTACCGGCACGTCCCAGTGCGATTTCGACGACAGCCGCAGCTGTTCCCAGATGGCGTCGGCGTACCAGGGCGCACCGGTTGCCGGATCCACCGGCCGCGCGGCGCCGGGCAGGGTGCTCCAGGGCAGGCGCTGGAAGGTGCGTGCGGCTCCGGCGTCGATGGGATGCATGGACAGCAGCAGCATCCCGTACTGCCCGGGATGCAGGCCATAGCCCCAGGCGTCGTTGCCGCGCCCGCGCGCGGCCGCCGCGTCTTCGCCCGGCGCGGGCAGGTCGGCGCCGACGTGTCCGCTGCGGTCGAGGTCGAGGCCGCTGGGCACGCCGGTGTTCACCGGCGCGATGTAGCGGTAGGGATAGTGCAATGCCTCGCCACCGCCGGGCTGCGGGACTTCCAGGTAGTCGCGCTGGAAGGCATCGGCCGCCAGGCCGCCGGCGTCGTAGTCGAACTCGTTGACCAGCACGACGTCGGGCCGGACCCGCTGCAGCACCGCGGCGACCTTGCGCGCATCGGCGTCGGCGGATTCGAGCCGGCGCAGCAGGCCGCCGGCGTCATCGGAATAGAGCGATGCGTTGTAGCTGGCGACGCGGAGGGTCTGGGGCGGGGTCATGGACTGTCCGGGATCTCCGTGGGTGTTGACGCGAACGCAGCCGGCAAGCAGCGCGCAGCAGAGCAGCGCGGCAAGGCGCGCGGTCATGCGTCACCCGCGCGGGCGAGTGCCTGCCAATCGCGGCCGTCAAAGCGTTCGAGGGGCTGGAAGCCGCGCTTGTAATCCATTTTCGTGTGTCCCTGAATCCAGTAGCCAAGGTAGAGGTGGCGGTAGACGTCGCGCCGGGCCCAGGCGAGCTGCTGCAGGATGGCCAGCGTGCCCAGGCCGCGCGCGGCCTCGTCGGGATCGTAGAAGGTGTAGACCGCCGACAGCGCATCATCCACCAGGTCGGTGACAGCCACCGCCAGCAGGCGCCCACCGGCGCGCAGTTCGAGGAAGCGCCCCTGCGACCAGCTGCCGACCAGGAACTGCGCGAACTCCGCCTTGCCATGATCGTCCATGCCGCCGCCGGGATGGCGGCCGACCAGATAGCGGCGGTAGAGCTCGAAGCGCTCGGCGTTCTCGTCGGCGGGGAGGATCCGCGCCTGCACGTCGGCGTTGCGCGCCAGGCAGCGGCGCTGGCTGCGGTTGGGCACGAAGTCGGCCACGGGGATGCGCACCGGCACGCAGGCGCGGCAGCCGTGGCAGTGCGGGCGATAGACCAGGTCGCCGGAACGGCGGAAGCCCCAGGCCAGCGCACGGGCATAGGATTCGGCCAGGCGCGGGTCGCCGGGATCGAGCACCAGGTCGCGTGCGGCGCGCTCCGGCCAGTAGCCGCAGGGGTGTTCCGCAGTGTGGAACAGGCGCAGGGGCGCGGGCTCAGCCATGGCGAACCCGGCGCGGAGATGCATGGACGGCGCGAAGCATGCAGGCAGGATACTGCGCCGTGTCGCAGCGGCTGCGAACCGGCTGCCAGCTGAATGCCGCCGGGCAACCGTCAACCGCATCCGGCGCCATGCGTTGACCGATGCACATGCAGCAATGCCGCTGCCAGCAAAGGAGTCACGCATGAAGCGTCATGCCCTGTTCTTCGCCACCGCCCTGGCCGTGGCTTCCCTTGGCGCCACCGGCCTGGCCGCCGCGCAGTCCGCGCCGGCCGCCAGCGCCACCCAGGCCACCGCCGCGGGCGAGGCCGGCAGCGATGCTCCGCGCGCCGCGAAGGGTGAGCGCCCGATGCGCCACGGCAAGGGCCACGCCGGCCACCGCGGCGGCCATGCCATGCGCGGCGGCATCGAGCGCATGGACAGCGATGAGGACGGCCGCATCAGCCGTGCCGAGTTCGACGCCGCCAAGGCCGCGGGGGAGGCCCGTCGCGCCGCCCGCATCGCCGAGCGCGAGCAGGCCGGTGCCGGCGAATCCCCGCGTCGCGCCCGTGCCGACCACGCTGGTCGCTCCGGCCGCGGCGGGATCGGCCAAGGTGCGCGCATGGGCTTCGATTTCGATTCCATTGATGCCAACAAGGACGGCTACATCGTCCGCAGCGAAGTGGCGGCCCACCGCGACCGCATGCAGGAGCAGATGCGCGGCAAGCGCGCCGAGCGCTTCGCCGAAGCCTTCGCTGCGGCCGATCTGAACAAGGACGGCAAGCTCAGCCGCGTCGAGATCGACGAAAAGATGCCGCGGCTGTCAAAGCGCTTCGCATGGATGGACGACAACCGCGACGGCTTCCTGAGCCGCGTGGAACTGGAAGCCGACAAGCGCCGCTGAGCCAAGCGTTCCGCTGATGGGGTGGCGCCGGTTCAGCCGGTGCCGGGCCCGCGCTCATGGCGCGGGCTTTTTTCATGGTTCTTGTCCTGATTGAGGGGCTCCGGGAGGGTGCGCGCTGCCCGCCTGCATCCTCGGCGGGCCCGGACCTTCGTCGCGGTCGGGAGCCAGGCTTCGGTCACCAGCGAACCCGCTCGGATCGTCACCGGACAAGCGGCACGGCCACGCCAGGGCGACCCCTACGAGCGCGAGCGCGCCCGCTCCTGACCTTCGTCCCGAAGCAGAAAAACTCCACGGCCCGTCCCGTGCACAGGGGGTGTGCGTACAGCCGGCCATGGATGGCCGGCGGCCGGCAGTGGGAGCAGGACGCGGAGACTGCCGGGGGAGCACACCCCCTGTGCACGGGACGGGCAGCGCGCATCCCAACGGAGAAGCTCCCGGCCCAACTGTCACGTCAGCATCTCGGAGCCTCGAGAAGAACCAGCCACTCCGTCGAGCCGACCATGCGCCTCTCCCTCAGTCGGGAGAAGAACCCTTTTTCATGGCCTCAGCCCTTGAGATACAGCAACACCAGCCCGCCGATGATCGCCACGTTGCTGATCACCACGCCGCTGGTGCCGAAGGTCAGCCGATACAACAGCTGCCTCGAGCGCGCGCCTTCGGGGTTGCGGATGGCGTCGCGCCGCAGCAGCGGCTGCATGGTCCGCGCCAACGGACCGAGCAGCTGGTAGTTCAGCACCGCGATCGCGGCCAGTGCCAGTGCATAGGTCGGCACCAGGCTGTCGAAGGTGAAGGCCGAGGCCAGGGTCAGGCCGACAGCCAGCAACGAGCTCCAGATGTAGGTGTTGTAGACGCGAAGGATCCCGCCGCGCTCCGCTTCGTCGTCGGCGTATGCGGTGAGCATCTTCCGGCACAGCCATGCGGTGACGAGGCCGGCGAGCAGGCCGCCGCCAAGCGCGCCCGCGGTGCCAAGCACGCCCTTGCCGAACACGCTGCCGATGACGCTGCCACCGACCTTGGCGAAGCCGGCCGCGGCGACCGGGCGGCTGAAGCCGAGCATCGCCGTGATGCCCACCGCGAACGCGGTGCCGGGCGCGGTCGAGCGGGCGAATTCGCCGACGCGCGACAGCAGGTCTTCGCGCAGGCTCTTGCGCGCGCGGGAGAGGCGCTTGCGCACGGCGGCGTCGGACAGGCCCAGCAGTTCGGCCACCTGGCGCGAGTTCTGGCCCTCGCGGTAATAGAGCAGCAGCACTTCGCGACTCTCTTCCGGGAGTTCGGAGATCAATTCGGCGGCCATGCGCTCGCGCTCGGCATCGATCAGCTGCTCTTCCGGCAGCGCCGAAGGATCGGCGGCATGGTTGATGGCGATTTCCGCGGCCTCACCGCCGATCACGCGCTGGCGGTGGCGACGCAGGTGGTCATAGGCCAGGTTGCGGGTGATCTGGCGCAGCCAGGGCAGGAAGCTTGACGGGTTCTGCAGGCGCTTGAGGTTCTGCCAGGCGGAGAGGAAGGCCTCCTGGGCGATGTCCTCGCTGGCGGTCGGGTCGCGGGTGATGGCCAGGGCCACCGCGGTCACCGTGTTCTGGCTGGCGACGATGATGCGGGTGTAGGCCTGCTGGCAGCCGCCGGCCGCGGCGGGCAGGTCGCGATGGATCAGGGCATCGATGGCGCAGGTGGTCATGGGCTGCTCGCGTGGCGGCACCGGTGGGGCGCCATCCTATCCAGACGCAGCCGCGCTGGAAACGTGACCTTCAGCGTGGGTCTTCGCGCAGCCAGTCCTGGCCTTCGCGGCGCACGGCCAGTTCGCGCGGCTCGTCTCCGCCCACGGCCAGGTGCACGGTGCCGCTGCCGGAGCCGTCGGTGGCGTAATCGGATACCTCCACCGGCAGGCGTTCATCGCCGCAGTCCGAAGCCGGCGCCACGTCGAGGCCCTCGGTGGCCAGCGCTTGCAGGAAGGCGGGGTCCGGGTCGGCACCGTCGATGCCGAGGCAGCCGCGCCGCGTGCCGGCCGCGACCAGCGCTTCGCGCAGCAGGGTGGCCGCCAGCGCGGGCGGCGTGGCGATCACGAAGGCTTCGTCAGGCAGCGTGGCGACAAGCGGCATGTCGGGAGCGGACGCCGTCGCGGGAGCCTGCGTGCGGGCCGGCGTGGACGCGCCCGGGACTGAGGTCGCCGCTCCGGAGGCCAAGGCATCGCCATCGCCACCACCACGACTGGCGCGGTAGGCGATCATCACCAACGCCACCATCACCGCCACCCCGAGCAGCAGCCCGTAGCGGAAGCGTCCGCCACCGCGCGCGGAGAGCGGTGAGCTGGTGCCTCCGGCCAGTGACGGCGGCGGCGGCATGAAGCTTTCGCTGCGGGGCGTGGTGTCCTGCAGCAGGCCGATTTCACGCAGCATGCGGCGCGCCTCGGGCTGCTGGTCGGAGCGGATGACCCAGACAGCCGGCCGCGGGCCGCTGTTGTTGCCGTCGCGATAGCTGAAGTTGCCCCGGATGGCGCCGCGGTAGGAGCGGCCGTTGCTGATCCGGACCTCGATGCCGGCCTCTTCAAGCAGCCGGGCCACCGCTTCGACGTTCTCGATGCGGGCGCTGGAAAACACCTGGCGCACGGCGTCAGCTCCGTGCCGGGACCTGCCCGGGCTGCCCTTCGACCACCCGGATCATCCCTTCCTGCGCGGTGCTGGCCACCAGCCGGCCGGCGCGGTCGTAGATCATGCCGCGGGCCAGCCCGCGCGAGCCCTGCGCGCTCGGGCTGTCGATGGAATACAGCAGCCAGTCGTCGGCGCGGAACGGACGATGGAACCAGAGCGCGTGGTCGAGCGAAGCCATCTGCACCTTCGGCTGGTAGTAGCTGATGCCGTGCGGGAATGTGGCCGTGCCGAGCAGGTGGAAATCCGAGGCGTAGGCGAGCAGCGCGCGGTGCAGCTCGGGCGCATCGCCGACCTTCTCGGCCAGGCGGAACCAGACCTGCTGGTAGGGCGGGCGCTTGGGCGGGTCGAGCTCGTCGCGCGGATAGACGTGGCGGAACTCGAACGGACCGCTACGGTCGAGCCAGCGCTGGATCTTGGTCGGGAGCTTCGCGAGCACCTTGTCCGGGATCGCGGGCGCGGGCTCCAGGTCCTCGGGCTGCGGCACTTCGGGCATGGACAGTTGGTGCTCGGCGCCGCCCTCCGGCTCCTGGAACGACGCGGCGCAGAAGAAGATGACCTTGCCGTGCTGGATCGCGGTCACCCGGCGCACCGAGAAGCTGCCACCGTCGCGGGTGCGGTCGACGTCGTAGACGATCGGATGCTCGATGTCGCCGGCGCGCAGGAAGTAGGCGTGCAGCGAATGCGCGCCGCGCGGCTGGGTCAGCGTGCTCTGCGCCGCCGACAGCGCCTGGCCCAGCACCTGGCCACCAAAGACGTACTTGGTGCCGATGTCGCGGCTCTGGCCGCGGAACAGGTTGTCCTCCAGGCGCTCGAGGGTGAGCAGTTCCAGGAGTTCGGACGCGGGGGCGGGGGTGCTGTTGGGCATCCGCCGATTATACGGTGGCGTGCGGTGAACCCCGGCCCTGCGATGCCCCCCGCGACTGCACTCCCTGTAGGAGCAGCTATAGCTGCGACCTCGACCCCGCGCCACGGCGGTCATGCAGTGGCGCGGTCGCAGCCATGGCTGCTCCTACAAAGGCAGGGGCAGGTGCAGGGGAAGGCGCTGCAAGGGCGTGGCTTCCAGCACGCGCTGCCATGGGAACAGCGGTCCCGGGTCGCGCTTCCGGGGTACCTGCTGCGCCGGATCGTCGCTCGCGGCAACCAGACCCGCATCGAGATCCTCGTGGCCGGCGATCCAGCGCAGCGCGGGCAGGTCGCGGGCCAGCGCCGCCAGCAGCGCCACCAGCGCCTCGATCTGGGCCTCCGGATACGCGTCCTCCATCGCTTGGTGGCGCGAATCCAGCCAGTCCGGCCAGCGCCCGGTGTTCACCAGTTCGACGCCCACCGAGCGCGGGTTGAAGCCGCGGACATGGTGCGCGACCCGCGCGGGATCCACCCAGCGCTCGACGGCCCCGTCGCGGTCCACGTACCAGTGGCCGCTGTTGCCGGTGGCGCTGGCCGGGTACAGCACGCGTTCGCCGTACTCGCGCGCGGTGGCGAGGTCCGGCAGCTCGGTGCAGTGGATGACCACCAGGTCGACCTGCGCCAGCGGGCGCGCCTCAAGCAGGGACTCGTAGGGCAGGGGGTCGATGCGCACGTCGCGGCCGGGGCGGGGGACGGCGCGATGCTAGCATTCACGTTCCCCCGAACCTCCCCGGACCCCATGACCGCACGCGGCCATTGCATCCTCTCGCACGGCTTCGAAAGCGGCCCCGACGCCACCAAGGTCACCGCGCTGGCCGAGGTCGCCGAACGCCTGGGCTGGAGCCACGAGCGCCCCGACTACACCGGCTTCGACGCCATGCATGACGTCAGCGACCTTGGCGACGTCGCCAGGCGCCTGGCCCACCTGCAGGCGCTCGCCTCCGCACGCGCCGCCGAAGGCCCGCTCGTGCTCGCGGGCTCGAGCCTGGGCGCCTGGATCTCCGGGCGGGTATCGCTTGAAGTGCCCGCGCGCGCGCTGTTCCTGATGGCGCCGCCGGTGAACCTGGCCAAGGCCTACCCGCTCCAGGCCGCCGCGGTGCCGACCGCGATCATCCACGGCTGGCACGACGAGCTGATTCCGGCCGCCGACGTCGTCGCCTGGGCGATGCCGCGCCGCGACCGCCTGCTGCTGGTCGACGACAGCCACCGCCTGTCCGCGAATGTCGAGGCCTCGGCCGCGCTGTTCGCCGACCTGCTGGGCGCGCTTTCGCCGTGAAATTCTTCGCAAGCTGCGGCAAGGGCCTGGAATACCTGCTGGCCGATGAACTCGTCGCGCTCGGCTGCGCGCGCGCCACCGCCACCGTCGCCGGCGTCAACGTCGAGGGCGAGCTGGCCGACGCCCAGCGCGCGGTGATGTGGTCGCGCCTGGCCAGCCGCGTGCTGTGGCCGCTGACCGAGTTCTACTGCGACGATGAGGGCACCCTGTACCGGAATGTCGTCGCGCTTCCATGGGCCAGCCACCTGGCGCCCGGCCGCACGCTGGCGGTCGATGCCCGCGTGTCCGGCGAAGGCATCACGCATGCCCGCTATGCCGCGCTGCGGGTGAAGGATGCCGTGGTCGACAGCCTGCGCGCGGAGACTGGCGCGCGCCCGGACGTCGACCTGGATGCGCCCGACCTGCGCCTGAACCTGGTGGTGCGCAAGGGCCGCGCAATCCTTTCCGTCGATCTGGGCGGCGGCTCCCTGCACCGTCGTGGCTGGCGCCGCGCGCAGGGCGATGCGCCGCTGAAGGAAACCCTCGCCGCCGCGGTCCTGCTGCGCGGCCAGTGGCCGCAGGTGCATGCCGAAGGCGGCGCGTTGCTGGATCCGATGTGCGGTAGCGGTACGCTGCTGGTCGAAGGCGCGGCCATGGCCGCGGACGTGGCGCCCGGCCTGCTGCGCCATGGCGAGGTGCAGCCTTCGCGCTGGAGCGGTTTCGACGCCGGCACCTGGACCACGCTGCGTGAGGACGCGCTGGCACGTGAGCGCGCGGGACGGGAGTCACTGCGACCGGTGTTTTACGGCAGTGACGTCGATCCGGCCGCGCTGCGCGCCGCGCATGAAAACGCGATCGCCGCCGGCTTCGGTGACGTGCTGCAGCTGGAAGAGCGCCAGGTCGCCGCGCTGCGGCCAATGGCCCAGGTCCGCGGCCTGGTCGCAAGCAATCCGCCCTACGACGCGCGCCTGGCCGCCGACGCCCAGCTCTACCGCGGCCTTGGCGATGCCCTGCGCCGGATCGCGCCGTACTGGCGCGCGAGCCTGCTGTGCGGAAGCCCGGACTTGGCGCGTGCCACCGGCCTGCGTCCGCAGAAGGTCTACCAGGTGTTCAACGGTGCGCTGGAGTGTTCGCTGCTGGTTGTCGACCCGGTGCAGCCGCCGCTGCGCGAGGACGCCACGCCGCGCCCCCTGTCGCCGGGCGCGCAGATGCTCGCCAACCGCCTGCGCAAGAACCTGCGCGCGCTGAAGTCCTGGCGGGTGCGCGAGGGCATCGGCTGCTACCGCGCCTACGACGCCGACCTGCCCGAATACTCGGCCGCGATCGATGTCTACACCGAGGCCGACGACCCCGACGCCACCTGGCTGCACGTGCAGGAATACGCCGCGCCGGCCGATATCCCCGATGCCGACGTGCGCCGCCGCTTCGGCGAGGTGCTGTCGGCCGCGCGCGAAGTCTTCGGCGTCTCGCGCGAGCGCGTGGCGACCAAGGTCCGCGCGCGCGGCAAGGGCGGCAGCAAGTACGCGGATGCCTCGGCCCTGCGCCGCGGCGAGTACATCACGGTGCGCGAGGGCGCGGCGCTGCTGCGCGTGAACCTGTTCGACTACCTCGACACCGGCCTGTTCCTCGACCACCGCCCGCTGCGTGCGCGCCTGCAGCGCGAGGCGCACGGCAAGCGCTTCCTCAACCTGTTCTGCTACACCGGCGCGGCCACCGTGCATGCGGCGGTGGGCGGGGCGTCCAGCACCACCAGCGTCGACCTGTCGGCGACCTACCTGCAGTGGGCATCGGACAACCTGCGCGGCAACCGCGTCGACGGCCGCATCCTGGGCGGCAGCGCCCACCGCCTGGTGCAGGCCGATGCCGTTGCCTGGCTGGAGGCCGATACCGGCGAATACGACCTGGTGTTTTGCGACCCGCCGACGTTCTCGAATTCAGCGCGCGCCGACGACTTCGACATGCAGCGCCAGCACGTGCAGCTGCTGCAGGCCGCGGTGGCGCGACTGTCGCCCGACGGCGTGCTGTATTTCTCCAACAACTACCGCCGCTTCCGCCTGGACGAGGAGGCGGTGGCCGGGTTCGCCCTGTGCGAGGACATCACCGCGGAGACGATCCCGCCCGACTTCGCCCGCAATCCGCGGATCCACAAGGCCTGGCGGCTGACCCGGCGCGACGGTTGACCCAGGCCCTGGAGGCCCGGGCGTCGGCAGCGGAACCGCAGCGTTTCGCCGACGGTGCTGTGCCCGGGGGCGATGCGGCACCATGATTGGGGTAGTCCCGACGAGGAGTTCCCCATGACCGTTACCCCGTTTGATTCCACCCGTGTGGTGCGCAAGGTGCGCGGCCATGCCGCCTCCGATGGCGCCGGCGTGAAGCTGACGCGGGTGATCGGGAGCACCGAGCTGCCCGACCTCGATCCATTCCTGCTGCTCGATGAATTCGGCACCGATCGCGCCGAGGATTACATCGCCGGCTTCCCGGAGCATCCGCACCGCGGCTTCGAGACCGTCACCTACATGCTCGACGGCCGCATGCGCCATCGCGACAACCACGGCAACGAAGGCCTGCTGGTGCCCGGCAGCGTGCAGTGGATGACCGCGGGCCGCGGCCTGGTGCATTCGGAGATGCCCGAGCAGGAAGAAGGCCGCATGCGCGGCTTCCAGCTGTGGGTGAACCTGCCTGCGAAGGACAAGATGATCGAGCCGCGCTACCAGGAGTTCGCGCCCGACCGCATCCCCCGGGTCGCGCCGGCGGACGGCGTGGACGTCCGCGTGGTGGCCGGGGAGATCGCCGCCGCCGATGGAAGCCGCGTGCGCGGGCCGATCGAACAGCCGGCCACCGACCCGCTGTACCTGGATGTGTCGCTGGCGCCCGGCGTGGCCTGGGAGCACCGGCTGCCCGAAGGCCAGAGCGCGTTCGTCTACGTATTCGAAGGCGAGGCCGGTATCGGCCGCGGCGAAGAGGCGCGCACGCTGGCCAGCCACGAGCTTGGCATCCTTGGCGGCGGCGATGGGCTGCGCGTGGAGGCCGGCGAGGCCGGCGCGCGCATGCTGCTGGTCTCGGGCCGGCCGCTGCGCGAGCCGGTGGCACGCCACGGGCCCTTCGTGATGAACACCCGCGAAGAGCTGATGCAGGCCTTCGTCGACTTCCAGCAGGGCCGGTTCTGAGGAGTACGGGGCGGCGGTGGGCCGCCGCCCCGGTCACGCTCGGGGATTGCCGGTGATCGGCGTGTCTTCGCGGCCCAGCCAGCCGTAGATCCCGCCACCAATGATCGCGCCGACGATCGGCGCCACCCAGAACAGCCACAGCTGGCCGAGCGCACCGGAGCCCGCGAACAGCGCCACCGCGGTCGATCGCGCCGGGTTTACCGAGGTGTTGGTGACCGGGATGCTGATCAGGTGGATCAGGGTCAAGGCCAGGCCGATCGCGATCGGTGCGAAGCCCACCGGCGCGCGGCCATGGGTCGCGCCCATGATCACCACCACGAACATCGCGGTCAGCACGACCTCGCAGAGCGCGGCCGCGGTGAGCGAATAGCCTCCCGGGGAGAGCGCGCCATAGCCGTTGCTCGCGAACGCGCCCGCCGCTGCCGGGTCGATCGCAAAGCCGGCGTTGCCGCTGGCGATGAGCAGCAGGATCCAGCCCGCGAACACGCCGCCGGCGACCTGCGCCAGGATGTAGGGCAGCAGCTCGGACGCCGGAAAACGGCCGCCGGCCCAAAGCCCCACGCTCACCGCCGGATTGAAGTGCGCCCCGGAGACATGGCCGAAGGCGTAGGCGCCGGTCAGCACGGTCAGGCCGAACGCCAGCGCCACGCCGTGGAAGCCGATGCCCAGCGGATTGCCGTCGCCTCCGAAATGCGCGGCCAGCACCGCGCTGCCACAACCGCCGAGCACCAGCCAGAACGTGCCGATGAATTCCGCTGCCAGCTTCCTGGTCATGCGTTCCTCCTCAATAGTGGTCGTGTGGCCGGGATGGCCACTCGCCTGCTGCAGAACGTCGGCGCCCAGCGCCGGAGGCCATGTCCGCGCTCCGTCGAACCGGGCGGCTTGACTCAGTTGGTCGAGAGGCGGATGACGTCGAAGCGCAGCTGCTCGGCCAGTGACATGGCCTCGGACAGCTGTGTTTCGTCGCCGCGCAACGAGATGTGGGCGACGCTGTCGCGATCCAGTTCGACCAGTGTCTCGCGCACTTCGATGCCGGAGGGTCCCGAGAGCTCGCTGCGGTACCACCAGGTGTCCTGGCCGTCGATCACGGTTTCCACCGTCCGGTTGCCACGGCGCGGGCGGAACGGCGCGTCGCCGGTGATCATCACCGCAAGCATTTGCGTGCCGTCGCTGGCGCGGATGGCCTTGCAGAAGGTGTAATCCTTGCCGTCGAGCTTTTCCCAGGCGAGGCCGCTGGTTGCCGGAAGCGCGGGACAGTCACTGCCGGACTGCGCATGCACGCTGCCTGCCGCAAGCAGAAAAGCCGTGGCCAGCACGGTGGTTGCTTTCATGGTTCCTCCCCCTTGGGCGGCACGGATCGATGTGCGCCTCGTTTGATCCTGTCTTGTGCGGCGCGACAAAATCCGTGACGTGCGTCACGTTTGCTGCATCCCGGAGGCTGTTTCCGTCGTATTCGTCACATTCCCGGTGGAAACAGGGCAGGCACGCGTGGACGTGAGCCAGGGGGTCACCCGTCCGCTTCGATCTCCCGCGTCAGCGCGTCCAGCCGCTGCGGCGTGCCGACATCGGTCCAGAGGCCGCGGTGGTGTTCGCCCGCGGCCATGCCCCGGGCCATCGCCGCGCGCAGCAAGGGTGCGAGCTTGAAGCGCGGCGGATGGGCATCCGCGCCCTGTGCATCGCCGATGACGTCGCGCCAGTCGCGAAGCAGCGCCGGCCGGTACACGCCGATGCCGGAAAAGGTCAGGCGCGGCGCACCGTCCGCATGCACCTGTCCTTCCGCGTCGAGCGCGAAGTCACCGCGTGGATGGTGATCGGGGTTGTCGACAAGCACCAGCCAGGCCTCGCCCTCGGGTGCCTCCGGCAGGCGCGCGAAATCGTAGTCGCACCACACGTCTCCATTGACCGCGATGAAGGGCTCATCGCCCAGCAGCGGCAGCGCGTGCAGCATGCCGCCGCCGGTCTCCAGCGGCGTGTCGCCCTCGTGGGAGTAGTGCAGGCGCAGGCCCCAGCGCGAGCCATCGCCCAGCACCAGCGGGAACTGCGGCGCCAGCCACGAGGTATTGATCGCCACGTCGCGTACGCCGGCGGCGGCCAGCTTTTCCAGGTGCCAGGCGATCAATGGTTTGCCGCCGGCATCAAGCAGCGGCTTGGGCGTGGTGTCGGTCAGCGGGCGCATGCGTTCGCCAAGGCCGGCCGCGAAGACGAGGGCTTTCAACGCGCCGCCCTCAGCCGGCCGCCGTCGCGGCCAGCGCGGGGCGCACATGGCGGTCGAGCACGCCGGCCAGCGGTGCGAGTTCCGGGTGTCGCGGCAGTACTTCGTCGAGGTAGGCGAGGAAGCGCGACGCATCGGCGAGGTATTTCGGCTTGCCGTCGCGGTGGTGGAGGCGGGCGAAGATGCCAAGGACTTTGAGGTGGCGCTGCACGCCGACGAGTGCGGCGTCGCGCAGGAAGCGCTCCCGTGACGCCGGCACCGGCACGCCTGCCGCCAGCGCACGCGCGTGGTAGCCGGCCAGCCAGCCATCGACCCGCGCCTGCGGCCAGCTGAGGAAGGCGTCCTTGAACAGGCTCACCGGGTCATAGGACACCGGGCCCAGCACCGCGTCCTGGAAGTCCAGCACGGCCAGTCCGCCGGCCACCGGCATCAGGTTGCGCGGCATGTAGTCGCGATGCACCAGCACGCGCGGCTGCGCCAGCGCACTGTCGATCAACACCCGGTAGACCAGGTCGAGGGCCTCCAGGTCGGCGCAGTCGAGGGTGGCGCCGAGGTGGCGGCCAAGGAACCATTCGTCGAACAGGTGAAGCTCCCGCGCCAGCAGGGCTTCGTCGTAGTCCGGCAGGTCGCTGGGCGCGGGGATCGCCTGGATGCGCAGCAGCTGGTCGATGGCGGCGTCGAAGTGGGCATCGGCGTTGCCGGTGTCGATGGCGTGGAGCAATGTGTCCACGCCAAGGTCTTCAAGCAGCAGGAAGCCGCGCTCCACGTCGCGCGCCAGCACGCGCGGCACGCGCACGCCGCCGCGCTCGAGCAGTTCGTGCATCTTCAGCCAGGGCCGGACGTCCTCCAGCGCGGGGGGCGAGTCCATCACGATCAGGCTGGCGTCGCCGGCGCCAGCCGTGCGCCAGTAGCTGCGGAAGCCGGCGTCGGTGGACGCGCGTTCAAGCGCAAGGCCGGGGCGTCCGGCGGCCATGCGCGCCCAGGCCAGGCGTCCGGTCGCGTGCGTTTCGTCACTGGCTGTGGTCATGCGGGTTGCGGTCCGTGGCCGGCGGGGCGGCGGTGAGCACAGGGTAAACTTCGCGCTCCTCCTTAGACAGCCAGGCACCTTGCCATGACGCAGCTGCAACCCGTGCTCCTCTCCGGTGGCTCCGGCACGCGCCTGTGGCCGCTGTCGCGCGAGGCGTATCCCAAGCAGTTCCTGGCGCTGACCGGCGAGCACACCATGCTGCAGGACACCTGGCTGCGGGTGGCGCCGCTGGCTGCACTGGCGCCGATCGTGGTGGCCAACGAGGAGCATCGCTTCCTGGCCGGCGAGCAGCTGCGACAGGTGGGCGTGGAAGGCGCGGCGATCATCCTCGAGCCGGTCGGCCGCAACACCGCCCCGGCGATTGCCGCCGCGGCGCTGCAGGCCATGGCCGGCAGCGCCGATCCGCTGCTGCTGGTGCTGCCGTCGGATCATGTGGTGCGCGATGCCGGGGCGTTCCGCGCCGCCGTGGGCGAAGCGTGCGCGGCCGCCGAAGCCGGTGCGCTGGTTACCTTCGGCATCGTGCCGGAGGCGCCGGAAACCGGCTTTGGCTATATCCAGGCCGGTGCGGGCAAAGCGGGTGCGGGCAACGGCGTGCGCGAGGTGCTGCGCTTTGTCGAGAAGCCCGACGCCGCCACCGCCCAGGACTATCTGGATGCCGGCGGCTACTACTGGAACAGCGGCATGTTCCTGTTCCGCGCCTCGCGCTACCTGGAAGAGCTGGGCCGCTTCCATCCGGACATGCTCGACGCGGTGCGCCGCGCCAGCGACGGCGCCACCCGTGACGGCGACTTCGTGCGCCTGGACAAAGACGCCTTCGCCGCCGCGCCGTCGGACTCCATCGACTATGCGGTGATGGAAAAGACCGACCGCGCCATGGTGCTGCCCGTGGACATCGGCTGGAACGACGTCGGCTCGTGGTCGGCGCTATGGCAGGTCAGCGAGCAGGACGCGGACGGCAATGCCGGCCATGGCGACGTGATCGCGATCGGCAGCCGCAACAGCTATGCCTGGTCGCGGCGCCTGGTGGCGCTTGTGGGCGTGGACGACCTGGTGGTGGTGGAGACCGACGACGCGGTGCTGGTCGCGCACAAGGACCGGGTACAGGAGGTCAAGGACGTGGTCGCGCGGCTCAAGGCCGATGACCGCAGCCATGCCGTGCTCCATCGCGAGGTGCACCGGCCCTGGGGCAGCTACGATTCCATCGACCAGGACGAGGGCTTCCAGGTCAAGCGCATCAAGGTCAAGCCCGGCGGCCGGCTGTCGCTACAGTCGCACAGGTGCCGCGCCGAGCACTGGATCGTGGTCCGCGGCACGGCGCGCGTGACCCGTGACAACGATGTCTTCGAGCTGCACGCCAACCAGTCGACCTACATACCGCTGGGCGCGAAGCACCGGCTGGAGAACCCCGGCACCGAAGTGCTGGAGCTGATCGAAGTGCAGTCGGGCGACTACCTGGGCGAAGACGACATCGTCCGCTACGAAGACGTCTACGGGCGCTCATGAGCGACGGGGCTGCGATCGACCGCCAGCTCGACCGGCTCGAAGCCGAGAGCCTGCACATCCTGCGCGAGGTCGCGGGACAGTGCCGCAAGCCGGTGATGCTGTACTCGATCGGCAAGGACAGTTCGGTGCTGCTGCACCTGCTGTTGAAAGCTTTCGCGCCATCGCGGCCGCCGATCCCGCTGCTGCATGTCGACACCACCTGGAAGTTCCGCGAGATGATCGCTTTCCGCGACCGTCGCGCCGCGGAAACCGGCGTCGACCTGCGCGTCCACGTGAATCCCGACGGCGTGCGCGATGGCATCGGTCCGCAGAGCCACGGCGCCAGCCGCCACACCGAAGTGATGAAGACCCAGGCGCTGCGCCAGGCGCTGGACGCCGGTGGCTACGACGCCGCGATCGGCGGCGCGCGTCGCGACGAGGAAAAGTCGCGCGCCAAGGAGCGCGTGTTTTCCTTCCGCGACGCCAACCAGCGCTGGGATCCGCGCCGGCAGCGCCCGGAGCTGTGGAACCTGTACAACGCGCGGGTGAATCCCGGCGAGAGCATGCGCGTGTTCCCGCTGTCGAACTGGACCGAGCTCGATGTCTGGCGCTACGTCCGCCGCGAAGGCATTCCGGTGGTGCCGCTGTACTTCGCCGCAGAGCGCCCGGTGGTCGAGCGCGACGGCACCCTGGTGATGGTCGATGACGCGCGTTTCCGGCTCGAACCCGGCGAGGCGCCGATGCTGCGCCGCGTGCGCTTCCGTACCCTCGGTTGCTATCCGCTGACTGGCGCGGTCGAGTCCGACGCCACAGACCTCGACGCGGTCATCGCCGAGATGGAGGCGGGCACGCAGTCGGAGCGCGCCGGTCGCCTGATCGACCACGCCGAAGGCGACTCGATGGAGAAGAAGAAGCGCGAGGGCTATTTCTGATGGCGAGTGACTTCCTGCGCCTTGTCGCCTGCGGCAGCGTCGACGACGGCAAAAGCACCCTGATCGGGCGCCTGCTGGCCGAGGCCGGCCGCGTGCCCGACGATGAGCGCGCCGCGTTGGCGAAGGCCAGTGCAATGCACGGCACCCGCGGCGGTGACGTCGACTACGCGCTGCTGCTGGATGGCCTGGAAGCCGAACGCGAGCAGGGCATCACCATCGACGTCGCCTGGCGCCACCTGGACACGCCGCGCCGCCGCTTCCTGGTCGCGGACTGCCCGGGACACGTGCAGTACACGCGCAACATGGCCACCGGTGCGTCCGTCGCCGACCTCGCGATCGTGCTGGTGGACGCCACTCGCGGGCTGCTGCCGCAGACCTTCCGCCACACCGCGATCGCGGCGATGTTCGGCGTGCGCCACGTGCTGCTGGCGGTGAACAAGATGGACCGCGTCGGCCACGATCGCGCCGCCTTCGAGGCGATCGCAGGCACGTACCGCGCGCACGCCGCGAAGCTCGGCATCGCGGATGCCGTCGCGATCCCGCTGGCCGCCGCGACCGGCGCCAACGTCACCGCGCGTTCGGACGCGATGCCCTGGTATGAGGGACCGACCGTGCTCGAACACCTCGAGTCCGTGCAGGTCGAACCACGCGACGCCGACCTTGCCGCGCGCCTGCCCGTGCAGCTGGTGCTGCGCGACGACGATGGCGGGCGCTGGCTGGCCGGCACCATCGCCTCGGGCACGCTGCGCGTGGACGATGCGCTGCGGATCGAACCCGACGGCGTGGCCGCGACCGTTGCCGGCCTGCGCCGCGGTGGCGTCGAGGTCGGCAGCGCCCATGCCGGCGACGCCGTCTCCGTGCGCCTGGCGGAGGACGTCGACGCCGCGCGCGGAGACGTGCTTGCCGCCGCCCGCGCGCCCCTGGCCGCCACCGACCAGTTCGTCGCCGACCTGCTGTGGTTCGATGAAGCCGCGCTGCTGCCGGGGCGGCGCTATCAGCTGCAGGCGGGGGCCCGCGTTGTCGGCGCGCGCGTCGGTGAAATCAAGCACCTGCTCGATCCCGAAACCCTGCAGCCGCTGGCCGCAAAGCGCCTGCAGGCCAACGATATCGGCGAAGTGGTGCTGTCGCTCGACGCACCGATCCCGTTCGCGCCGTTTGCCGACGAGCCGGCGATGGGCAGCTTCATCCTGGTCGATATGTTGAGCCGTGCCACGGTCGGTGCCGGCATGGTCCGCCACGGACTGCGCCGCGCCGACAACATCCACTGGCAGGTGCTGGACGTGGACCGCAACGTGCGCGCCGCGCTCAAGGGCCAGCGCCCGCGCTGCGTCTGGTTCACCGGCCTGTCGGGCGCCGGCAAGTCGACCATCGCCAACCTGGTCGAGCGCGGCCTGCTCGCGCGCGGCTGCCACACCTACCTGCTCGATGGCGACAACATCCGCCATGGTCTCAATCGTGACCTCGGTTTCACCGATGAGGACCGCGTCGAGAACCTGCGGCGTATCGCCCACGTCGCGCGGTTGATGACCGATGCGGGGTTGATCGTGCTGGTGAGCTTCATCGCGCCGTTCCGGGCCGAGCGCCGGTCCGCGCGCGCGCTGTTCGCCGAGGGCGACTTCATCGAGGTGTTCGTGGATACGCCGCTGGCCGAGGCCGAGCGGCGCGACGCCAAGGGCCTGTACGCCAAGGCACGCCGGGGCGAACTGCCCAACTTCACCGGCATCGACTCGCCCTACGAGCGGCCGGAAGATGCGGAGCTGGTGCTGGACACGATGTCCGGGAGTCCCGAGGCCCTCGCGGAACGCGTGATCGCCGCGCTCCTGGACTGAGGCCGGGCCGGGAAAGGAAAAAGCCGGGCGATGCCCGGCTTTTCCATGTGTGCGAAGTTCGCGCCGGCTCAGCGCCTGCGCTTGCCCTTGATGGCCTCGGCGATGAACAGCAGCACGATCGCACCGACCAGCGATGCGATGAAGCCGACCGGTTCGCCCTCCGCGTACCACCCCAGCATGCGTCCGACCCAGCCGGCGAAGAGCGCGCCAACGATGCCGAGCACGATCGTCATGATGATGCCGATGCCCTGCTTGCCGGGCTTGATCAGGCGCGCGAGTACGCCGACCACGAAGCCCACCAGGATGATCCAGAGCCAGCTGTCGCCACCGAATACGCCTTCCATGTGATCCCCTCGTTGTGGATTGAGCCCGCACTTTGGCAGGGCTCGCGCGCCTGCGCCAGCCCTCACCGGTCGCGTCGTGGCACCGCGCCACGAGGAGGGAGCGGGCAGGACCATGGCTCAGGACTGGGTGTCTCCAGGCGTCGGCACCAGCGCTATCCGTTCGACGTCGATCTCCTCGGTGTAATCCAGCCACACGCGAATCACCAGCTGGTCCGCTGTCGAATCCAGCCATAGCGGCAGGCGGATCCGGCCGCCGCGGCCGTGCGGTTCAACCTGCACCCATTCGCGCGCGCGGATCACCTTGCCGTCATCGGATACGGCTTCCAGCCAGAACGATTGCCCGGGTGGGCCGCGAGTGTGCAGGCGCAGCTGGTACCGGCCGGCCGCCAGCGGCTGGCTTTCCGCGCTCAGGGTCAGGGGCCGGCGTGGGCGCGGACGCGCGTCGGCGACCGTCTCCAGTGGCGCGTCGACCTGGATGCCCTGCTGCAGCTGCGTGTCCGGATACAGGGTCAGGCCGTTGCGGCGGTCCACCACCACTGCGCACCATTCACCGCTGGATGGATCGTCGAGGAATGCGGTGCAGCGGTCGACGTAGGCCAGGATGTTGTCCGGATCGCTGTCGGCGAACTGGCGCGGCGCGTCCTCCAGCACGATCGACTTGATGTTCCAGCTGGTGTCGTATTCGAGCATGACCGGTGGCTGGATCCGCTGCAGGCCAGCGACGACCAGGTCGTTTTCGATTCGCAGCGTGCGCGTCCGGGTGCCGGTCCACAGCTGCCGGGCGAAGCCCAGGTAGAGCGGATAGCGCGCGCCGTCGTCGGCCAGCGCTGCGCTGCTGGCGCTGGCCGAAGGCGTCTGCGCGAGCAGCGACCGGCCGAAGCCGAGCTTGCCCATTGCGGGGTCGAGCAACTGCAGCAGGGTTGCGCCCGAGTCCAGGGTGCTGCCAGCGCGGACGAGCTGCCGCGGCACCAATCCGGAGCCCAGGAACAGCAGCAGGTTTTCCCGGTCCAGCCCGGCCAGTACGTGGCTGAGATCGTTGGGCATGGCCAGGTGATCGGACGCCACCACGATCAGGGTGTCGTCAGCGTAGGTGCTGCCGCGGATCTTCCCGACCAGTTCGGCGATCAGCCGGTCGCTGCACGCCAGTGCGTGCAACAGGTCGATGTCGCCATGTTCGCTGTCGTAGCGGACGTCGTGGCATGCAACCGGCAGATGTCCGGCTGGATGGTGGGTGTCCATCGTCAGTGCGGTCAGCATGAACGGCTGGTCGGCGGCCGACAGCCGCATGAAATCTTCGAACACGTCCTCCAGCAGCACGTCGTCGTGCACGCCCCAGTTGGAGAAGTGCTTGCGTGCTACCCCCTTGTCGCGGAAATGACGCTGGTCCTTGACCGGATCGAAGCCATGGCTGGCAAGAAACTTGTCCTTGGCAGCAAAGGCGGTATCGGCGCCACCGCTGAAATGCACCGCATATCCCTGTTGCTTGAGGTAGTCGCTCAGGCAGTGGGCGCCGGGCAGGAAGCTCTCCATCCGGCCCATGCTGTTCTCGTCGCCACGGGCCGTGGTCAGCGGTACGCCGCATAGTGACGACACCATTCCTGCGATGGTCCAGCCGCTGCCGGGAGAAGATGCAAGACCGCGAAAATCCAGTGCTTCGCCGGCCAGGCGCGACAGGTTCGGCATCAGCCCGGGAAACGCCCGTGGGTCGAAGTAGGTGCGCTCCAGGCTCTCGGCATAGATCCATACGATGTTCTTGCGCTGGCGCAGTGGCCGGGCCGGGACCACGTATTCGGATGCCACCTGGGTCGGGTCGACGGGGCGCGACTCCTGGTACAGGCGCATCGCATCGCTGGCCAGCGGGCTGCCCAGCACGGCCATGGTGAATGCCGTCAGGAAGCCGGCGGACACCCAGACGTGGTGGCGGCGCTGTGGAGGTCGGCAGAGGCGCAGCCGCATGAGGGGCATGAGCGATAGCAGCGACAGCGCGATCAGGCCCGCGATCGGTCGTTTGAAGTCGCCGATCCCGGCGCCATCCATTCCGCTGGAGAGGTGGTACACCGTGGCGGCGTTGAAGCCATTGCCACTAAGCTGGTCAACGAACCACCACAGGCTTAAGGCCAACAGGAAGCTGCTGAGCAATGCCGCCTGCATCCGGGCACGGCCAGGGGCAATCAGCAACAGCGCCAGCATCAGGGCCACGCAGGTTCCCGGTACCCAGGTTGGCAGCGTCATGCCTCGCCGTTCCAGCGATGGCCGTTGGTTCGCAGCGGATGGAAGCTGCTCTTTCGTTGGGGACTCATGGGCAGTGATCGTCTTCAGCGCGGCCGGCGGACAAGCTGCCTGTCGCTTCCTGAATGGGATGTATTTCCATCGCGGCGCGCCCGGTCGGGCGGACGCCGCCACGACATCGGCCGCCGGAGTCGCTGGACTCGAAGGCGGCCGAACAGCCGCCTGTCAGCAGCAACCGTGGTCGCCGTGCCGCGTGCCGCTGTCGGCGGCGACGGCCGCGCCCGTGGTCTCGCCGCGCGCGCTTGCGGCCTGGTGGGCGGCGATCACCTGCGCCACGCTGGCCGTCACCCGCTTGCCCATGTCGATGTGCAGGAACTCGTTGGGTCCGTGGGCATTGGAGTGCGGGCCGAGCACGCCGGTGATCATGAACTGCGCGCCCGGGAACTTCTCGCCGAGCATGCCCATGAAGGGGATCGAGCCGCCTTCGCCCATGTACATGGCCGGGCGCTTGTAGAAGGCCTGGCTGGCGGCGTCGATGGCACTGTCCAGCCATGGCACCATCGCCGGGGCGTTCCAGCCGCTGGATGCCTTCTCGAGTTCAAGCCCGAGCTTCGAGCCGTTCGGCGGGTCGCGCAGCAATGCTTCCTGCAGCAGCTCGCCGGCGCGCTTGCCATCGAGCGTCGGCGGCAGGCGCAGCGACAGCTTCACCGCCGTCTCCGGGCGCAGCACGTTGCCGGCCGATTCCAGCGAGGGCATGCCGCCGATGCCGGTTACCGACAACGCCGGGCGCCAGGTACGGTTGAGCACCAGCTCGGTGAGCTCGTCGCTCATCGGCGTCATCCCGGGCAGGAACGGGAACTTGTCGAACACGGCCGTGTCGAGCACTTCGGCGCACTTGCGCGCCTGCGCGAGCCGTTCGGCCGGGACCTCCACGTGCAGGCCGTCCAGCAGGATGCGGCCGGTGGCCTCGTCCTCGATCCGCGAGAGCAGCTGGCGCAGCAGGCGGAAGCTGGACGGCACCACGCCCGAGGCATCGCCGGAATGCACGCCTTCCTCGAGTACCTTGACGCTGAAATTGCCGCCGGCGAGGCCGCGCAGCGAGGTGGTGCACCAGAGCTGGTCGTAGTTGCCGCAGCCCGAGTCCAGGCAGACCACCAGCGAAGGCTGGCCGATGCGGTCGGCGAGGTGGTCGACGTAGGCGGGCAGATCGTAGCTGCCGGATTCCTCGCAGGCCTCGATCAGCACCACGCAGCGCGCGTGCGGGACCTTCTGCTCCTGCAGGGCCATGATCGCGGTCAGCGAACCATAGATCGCGTAGCCGTCGTCGGCGCCGCCGCGGCCGTAGAGCTTGCCGTCGCGCAGCACCGGCTTCCACGGGCCGAGGTCGTCGTCCCAGCCGGTCATCTCCGGCTGCTTGTCGAGGTGGCCGTAGAGCAGCACGCAGTCGTCGGCGTTGCCGCCGTTGGTCGCCGGGATGTCGATGAAGATCAGCGGCGTGCGGCCTTCAAGGCGCACCACCTCCAGCTGCATTCCGGGGATCGACTGCGCGCGCGCCCAGTCTTCCATCAGCTTGACCGCGTCTTCCATGTAGCCATGTTCAACCCAGTCGGCATCGAACATCGGCGACTTGTTGGGAATGCGGATGTATTCCACGAGCTGCGGCACGATTTCGTCGTCCCACTTGGCGGATACGAACTTCTCGGCGCTGTCGGGGTTGATCAGGCTGGTGTCCATCGCGGATGCCCTTTTTCGGGGGGAAAGCCCGATTCTACGCCGCCGGCGTCAGGGTTTCCGGACGATGCGATGCGTTGCAGGCCGGCGCTTGCGCGGGCGTCGTGGCGATGGCCATGGCCTGCGGCAGGCGTCGAGACTGGCCACGCCGGCGCCAGGATGGCCCGGTGGAAAGGAAATCCAACCATGCAAGGAGAGCGCCATGATTCCCCTGAAGTCCGTACTCGCACCCGTGCTGTTGTCGTTGCTCATGGCCGGCAGCGCCTTCGCCAGTGACAAGGTCAACATCAATACCGCCGACGCCGCGACCATTGAAAGCGTGTTGGTCAACATCGGCATGTCCAAGGCCGAGGCCATCGTCGCCTATCGCAAGGCCAACGGCGCGTTCAAGAGCGCCGACGAACTGGTCAACGTCAAGGGCGTGGGCTTGAAGACAGTCGAGCGAAACCGCGACCGCATCGTCGTCGGTGGCGACGCGGCCAAGGCTGCCGCGGCCAAGGCTGCCGCGGCCAAGAAGCCGGCGCCCGCCAAGCCCGTCGCTGCGTCCACGCCCTGACACGGCTTCGTGTTCCGGGTGCAGGGACGCACCTGGCGCGGCAATGGCGTAGCGGGACGCAGGGACGCGTCCCGCGCGCCTTCGAAGGGCACGCAGGCGGCGCTACACTGCCGCCATGTCCAGCGACGCGGCCTTCGCACGCCACCTTCCCGCCAATGACTACCGGCGCCTGCGCTGGCGCAACGGCCTGGGCTGGACGCGCGAGATCCACGCAGCCTCTCGTGGCGCCGGCGAAGGCTGGGACTGGCGGCTGTCGATCGCGGAGATCGAAGCCGACGGGCCGTATTCCATCTTTCCCGGCGTGCAGCGCGAGCAGGTACTGCTGGCCGGCGAAGGCCTTGTGCTGGACTTCGGCGAAGGGTCGGAGCGCGTGCTGGCACCACCGCACGGACGCCAGCGCTTCAACGGCGAGGCCGCGGTGCAGGCCCGGCTGCAGGCGGGACGGGTCGAGGTGTTCAACCTGATGTGGCAGGACGGGCGCGTGGCACCGCAGCTGTGGCATCGGCCGCTGGTGGGTTCGATGCTGCTGTTCGTCGATCCGGGCGCCGCGTGGGTCGTGCACGTGATCGCGGGTCAGGCCACCGTCGGCGGCGACCATCCGATGCCGCTCCTGGAAATGGGCGACAGCGCCCTGCTGGATGCCGATGCCGCGCGCAGGCGGCGCTGCCTGATCGAAGGCGCCGGCGAGCTGCTGCTCATACGCATCGAGCCATCGCCGCCGAACAACATGTAGGAGCAGCTACAGCTGCGACCCGGACGGCCGCACCGCCCGCGGACCCTGCCGCAGGCATTCCAAGGGCACGACCCACGCACGGCTCGGGCCTCAATACACATCCCGCCGGTAGCGTCCGTCCACGCGCATCCGCTCCACCGCGGCATCGCCCAGGATGTCCCGCAGCGCGGCGTCCACGCCCGGCGCCATGCCCTGCAGGCTGCCGCAGACCAGGATCGTGGCGCCGTCGTCGACCCACTGGCGCAGGCGCGTGGATTCGGCGCGCAGGGCGTCCTGCACGTAGCCATGATGGATGGCCGCGGCGTCGCCGGCGACCGCCGGCGCGGGAAGTCCGGCGCCCTCGGCATCGCGCGAGAACGCAAGGTCCAGGCGCGCCAGCGCGTCGTCGCCGAGCCAGCGCAGGATGTCCTCGTGCAGGTGGAAGTCGCGGTCGGCGCTGCGCTCGCCGAACAGCAGCCAGCTGCGGTGGCCGCCGGCGGCGATGCGCTCGGCCAGGTGTGCGCGCAAGCCGGCGATGCCGGTGCCGTTGCCGACCAGCACCAGCGGCGTGCCGGCGCCGGGGCCGTGGAAGCCGGGGTTGGCGCGGATGCGCAGGTCGATCATGCCGCCAGGCTGGGCGTGGTCGCAGAGCCAGCCGCTGCCGATGCCCGGGCTGCCGTCCGGACGCAGCATGCGCCGCAGCAGCAGGCGCAGCCTGCCTTCCCCGGGGACCGATGCGACGGAGTATTCGCGGTGCGGCAACGGCTCCAGGCGTGAGGCGACGCCCTGGGCGTCGAGTCCCACGAGTTCGCCTGCATCGGGCAGGTGGGAGCGCGCGAGCAGGTCGCGCAGGGACACGCGTCCGTCGCCCACGCGCACCTGCGTCGCGGGATCCAGGCCGGTGGCGACGAGCAGGGCGACCACGGCCCGGGGTGCCTGGCGCGGACCAATTTCGGCGATGTCGCCGGCGCGCCACTGCGGGTCGCTGCCGGCGGGCGGCAAGAGCAGCACTTCGTGCACGGCGCCGCCGAGGCTGCCGGGATTGAGTTCGCGCCGCGCGGCCAGGCTCCAGGGCGCATAGCGTGCGGGCGACCAGTCCGGCAGCTCCGGGGCACCGGCCGCGACGCCGAGGTGGTGTTGCCAATGGCGCAGCGCGGCGGGATCGCCGTTGTCGACCTCGACGATGTCGAACAGCGGGCTGGCCCCCGCGTCGCGCAGCCACTGGTCCAGGGCGTGGCCGAAGGCGCAGTAGTTCTGGTAGCTGCGATCGCCCAGGGCCAGCACGGCGTAGCGGAGGCCGGGCAGGGCGATGCCGGCGTGCATCGTGTCGCGGATGAAGGCTGCCGCCGGGTCCGGCGCGTCGCCTTCGCCGGTGGTGCTTGCGACGAACAGCACCTGCCGCGTGGCGGCGAGCGAGGCGGCATCGAGCGTGGCGATGTCGCGCAGGCGGGGGTGCAGTCCGGCGCTGCGCAGTGCGTCCGCCGTGCGCCGGGCGAAGTCCAGGGCCTGGCCGGTCTGGCTGGCGTGGACCACGAGCCAGTCAGCGTCATCGGGCGCGTCGGCGCCAGCGGCTTCGGAGGCGACCTGCGCACGCGCGCTGCGACGGGCGTGGCGCAGCTTCGCGGCGCTGGCAGCCAGATAGGCGGCCGCAAGCAGGACGGCCAGCCATCCCTGCGTGGCGCCGGGCGGGCCGGGCCACCAGGCCTCGTCGTGCAGCGGGACGAAGGCCAGCGCGGCCGCGGACAGGGCGAGCAGGATGCAGGCCTGTGCGGCGCGCGCGCGCCGTGCGGCGGATGCTCTGCTCACTGCGGGAGTCGCCGTCTGAAGGCGTCCGTGGCGCGTTCGTGCATGCCCGTGGCGTCACGCAGTACGAAGCGCGCGGCCATGCCGCGGGCCTGCGCCAGTTCGAAGCCGCGCCCCGGCCCCAGCACGGTCAGCGCCGTCGCCCAGGCGTCGGCTGCGAGCGCAGTGTCGGCGACCACGGTCACGGCGGCCGGGGCGTGCTCGACCGGGGCGCCGGTGCGCGGGTCGATCGTATGCGAATACAGGCGGCCGCCGTGCTCGAAGCGGTGCCAGTGGTCGCCGGAGGTGGCGACCGCGGCGTCGTCGAGCTGGATCACGCAGGGTGCGGCAGCGCCATCGTCGTCCGGCCAGGCTTCGGCCAGGACCTTCCACGGCGTGCCGTCCGGCTTGCGGCCGTAGCCGCGCAATTCACCACCGACCTCGACCAGCGCGGCAGGCACGCCGCGCGCCTGCAGCCAGTCCACCACGGCGTCCACGCCATGGCCCTTGGCGATGCCGGACAGGTCGAGTCCGGCGCCACCGGGCTGCAGCGCCCGCTGGCCGGCCGGATCGAGAACGACCCGCTGCCAGCCGGTACGCGCGCGCGCCGCGGCCAGCGTCTCTGCGTCCGGCACGCGTCCGCCGCTGCCCCGGGGACCGAAGCCCCAGGCTTCGACCAGCGGCCCGACGGTCGGGTCGACGGCGCCGCCGCTGTCCGCGGCGATCGCCAGCGCTTCGTGCAGCACGTCGAAGAACGGCTGCGGCAGCGCTTGCCACCTACCCGCGGGCGCGCGGTTGTAGAGGCTGATGTCGGAGTCGCGCTCCCAGGTGCTCATCTGCGCGACCACGCGATCCAGGCAGGCCTGGATGCCGTCGTGCAGGACGTGCAGGTCGGCGCCGGACGGCGCCGCCACCGACGCCCGCCAGAGGGTGCCCATGGTGGCGCCGCCCAGCGCGTGCACCGCGAGGGCGGGGCGCGCGTCGACGGCGCCGTGCGGACCCATTACTGCGGCAGCACTTCCAGGGTGGCGACGTAGCCGAGGCGGCGACCGGTGGCCTGCGGCAGGCTGGCCTTGTCGTCCTGCAGGCCGGTTTCCAGCCAGTAGATGCCGGCCTCGGGCCAGGTCACGCGGAGCAGGCCGCCGGCGTCGGTGGTCGCGGCAATGTCGTCCTGGGCATTGCGGTAGCGGGTGCCGCCGCGAACGATCTCGAACTCGAGGCCGGCGGCCGGCTTGCCGTCGACCAGGATGCGGAAGGTCGCTTCTTCGCCCGCGAACAGGTCGTTGGGATGGGTCACCGGCTCCAGCTCGATGCCCGTGCCGGTGGCGACAAGCGCGGTCGCGTTGGGCGCGCCGTTGGTGACGAAGGTTTCGACGCGGCGGACGGTCTCGGTGACCTGCAGGTTCTGCGCGTCCTTCGGCACCTTGGTGGCCAGGTCCTCGGCGGTGGCGCTGCGCAGGAAGCCGCCGCGCGCGGCGGGACCGGTGGCGGGCTTGCCTTCGGCCTCGGCTTTCGCCTTCGCGGCCAGGCTTTCGGCCGTGTCCCAGCGCGCCGACATGCCGCTGCCGGCGTTGGCGATGCGGTAGGTGCCCTGCTGCACGAGCTGCACGTCGAAGGTGCTGCGGTACTTGCCGGTGGCGCCGTTCGCCAGCTCCGCACTGCTGCCGTCGGGCGCGGTCACGGTGATGCCGTCCAGGCGCATCGGCACGTGGTCGGGGAAGAACAGCTGGTTGGACACCGCGGCGTCGAAGGTCACCCAGACGTCACTACCGTTGACCACGGCCTGCGACGGGATGATCCACTGCTTGTGCGCGGATGCGCTCATGGGCAGCACGGCGGCGAGTGCAAGGGCGATTGCGATGGTCTTCTTCATCTTCGGTCTCCGGAAGGGAATGCGTGTCGTGTGGGCGGGTGGGTGGGATCAGGGCTTGATGGCGAGGCCCACCGCGCCGAGTTCGGTCTTGCCCTGGGCCTTGCCCGACTGCGCGGACGTCGCCGGCCAGTCGAAGGGGATCTTCAGCAGCTCGCGGCCGCCGACTTCGCGAACGGCTTCCACCACCACGCTGTAACGCCCCGGCGCGAGGCCGGACAGCCGCGGGTCGCGGGCGTTGAACTTCAGCGCATGGCGGCCCGCGGGACGGGTCGGGCCGCTGACGCCGTCCACCGGCATCTGCTGCGTGCGCCCGGACTTGCGCCACCACTGGCGCAGGTCGGGCAGCCACTTGGTGCCGTGGCCTTCGGCGGTGTCCTTCATCATGTACCAGACCGAAAGATCGGCCGCGGCCTTGCCGTCGGCACCTTCGACATAGACCGCGACGTAGGGACGGTGGTATTCGGCCACGGTCATCGACGGGACTTCGACCTCGACGGTCAGCTCCGCGGCGTAGACCGGCGTGGCCAGCAGGCCGCCGAGGACGATGGTCAGGGGAATGCGCATGCGTGGCCTCTCGTGGATCAATGGATGAACAGCAGGGCGAGCAGCACCGGCACCACCAGGCCCAGCCCCACCCAGGGCCAGGTGGAGGGGCGCTGGCGCGCGTGCATC
This sequence comes from Luteimonas sp. A537, assembly GCF_054052065.1. Lineage (NCBI taxonomy): Bacteria > Pseudomonadati > Pseudomonadota > Gammaproteobacteria > Lysobacterales > Lysobacteraceae > Luteimonas > Luteimonas renzhihongae. The sequence continues at coordinate 370,273 of NZ_JBSVRH010000001.1, read as the reverse complement.
TGCAGAAGGAACAGCCCGGTCAGCGTGAACACGATGCAGGCGATGGCGAAGATATCGATGAACCAGCCCCACGCCGGCCCGGAATTGCGGCCCTTGTGCAGGTCGTTGAGGTAGGAGACCCAGCCGCGGTCGGTGCGTTCGTACTCGACCGCACCGCTGGCCTTGTCGATGGCAAGCCAGGCATCGCGGCCGGGGCCGGGCATCGACAGGTAGACCTCGTCCTCCGACCATTCGGCCTCGCGGCCGCCGGTGGGTGCGCCGAGTTCGTCGCGCAGCCAGCGCTCGAGCTCTCGCGGCAGCGGCGCGTTGCCTTCGGCGTGGGCGTCGAGCTGCGGCAGCAGCGCCGCGGGCAACTCAAGCTGGCGGTTGTCGACCTCCGGGCTGCCCTCGATCTTCGCGGCGTGGTTGAGCGTGATGCCGGTGACCGCGAACAGCAGCATGCCGACCAGGCACACCGCCGAGCTGATCCAGTGCCACTGGTGCAGCGTGCGCAGCCAGAAGCCGCGGCGCTGGGCCGCGGCGTTGCCGGAAGGTGCGGAGGGTCGGGTCACGTCGGGCCGGCGTCGCGGGTCAGAACTGCACGTTCAGGCTGAGCCACAGGTTCCGCGACTTGTCCTTGTTGTTGTAGTCGTCGTAGTAGGTGGGCTCATAGGCGCCGGTCGGATCCTGCGTCCAGACGGTGCGGAAGCTGGTGAAGTCCTCGTCGAGCAGATTGTTGATGCGCGCGTTGAGGCGGACGTTCTCGCTGAAACGGTACTGCGCGCCGAGATGGAGGACGGTGTAGTCCTCGTAGTCGTGGCGGACGCCGTCGATCACGTCGCGGTAGCGCTTGGAGCGGGTTTCGGACAGCAGCTGCATGCTGAAGTCGTCGGTCGCCTGCCAATTCAGGCTGGCGTTGACCATGTGCTTCGCGGTGTTGGTCAGCGGCAGGCCCTTGTCCTCGCCGCTCAGCTGCTCGCTGTCGGTGAAGGTGTAGTTGGCGCGCAGCGACCAGGCCTCGCTGATGCCCCAGCGACCGGCGACTTCGGCACCCTGGATGCGCACCTCGTCGATGTTGATGTTCTGCGCGTACGTCGTGTAGCCGAGCAGCGCGAAGTCGCCGAGGTTTGCGCAGGGGCGGACGCCGCCGGTCTCCTCGCAGCTCTGGCTGGTCTCGCCGCGGGCGATCTTGTCGTCGAAATCGTTGCGGAAAATGGTGACGTTGAAGTTGTGCCCGCCCTCGGGCGCGGTCCAGTACAGCGCGACTTCGGTGTTGACGCTGGTTTCGGGCTCGAGGTCCGGATTGCCGACGAAGGGCGACGTGCCCTGGCCGCCGAAGCCGATGATGCCGTCGTACAGGTCGGTGGTCTTGGGCGTCTTGTAGCCGGTGCTGACGCCGCCTTTCAGGGTCCAGGCCGGGGCCAGGTCCCAGACCGCGTACGCGCGCGGGCTGAGGCGGCTGCCGAACATGTTGTGGTCATCGTGGCGCAGGCCGACGGTGATGGTCAGCGCGTCGACGGGATTCCAGTTGTCCTCGGCGAACACCGACCACATCTTGTGCTCCTGCACGGTACCGGCGCCGTCACCGCCGCCTTCCATGCCGAACACGCCGTCCTCGAGCTCGCCGTCGACGACCTGGCCGCCCACGATCACGTGGTGGTTCGCGCCCAGCGCGAAGTCGAGCTTGCCGTCGAGCGTGTACTGGCGGCTTTCCATGGTGCGCTTGGGGCGCGGCAGGAAGGCTTCGACCGCCAGTTGCTGGCGCTCTTCGCGGCCCATGCCGGCGTAGGGACCGGTTTCGCAGACGGCGGCGTTGTCGCAGTAGATGTCCTCGTGCAGCAGGCGCTCGGCGACGGTGAAGGGCAGGGTGCGGCCGTGGTTGGCGGTGTCGATATGCGACAGCGACAGGAAGCTGTTGCCGAAATCCCACTGCCCCTGGTGGGTCACGGACCACTGGTCGCGGGTGAACTCCTGGTCGGCGGCGTAGCCGACGCGCGGCGGGGCGCGCCAGATGCCGCCCAGCCCGTCCACCGTGCCCAGCGGATAGGTCTCGGTACCGAGGTTGTTGATGTACGGCGTGTTGTCGTACACCTGCTCGGATTTGTCGTATTCGAACACCACGCTCTGGAACTCGCCGGGCGTCCAGCTCAGGGTCACGCCGGCGCTCTTGTTGGTGTTGTCGACGGTCTTGCCGCCGCCGCCGAAGCCCAGCGAACGCTCGAACTCCGTGCCGTCGGGCGCGGTGATGACTTCGTACTCTGGCGTGGACGAATTGCGGTCGTACCACGAGCCGCGCACGCCCAGGCCCAGCGTGTCCTCGATCAGCGGGCCCATCACCGCGAAGTCGAAGGTGCTGTCGCTGCCGAAGTCGTCGTTTTCCTGCAGGTTGTGCGACACGGTGGCCGAACCCATCCAGCGGTCACCGACCTTGCGGGTGATGATGTTGATCACGCCACCCAGCGCGTCGGCGCCATACAGCGTGGACGCCGGCCCGCGGATCACTTCGATGCGCTCGATCATGTCCAGCGGCGGCACGTGGTTGAACTGGTTGCCGCCGAAGTTGTTGGGGTAGATGTCGCCGTGGTTGTTCTGGCGCTTGCCGTCGATGAGGATCAGCGTGTATTCCGGACCCATGCCGCGCATGCTGACGGTCTTCTGCCCGGTCTTGTCCGAGGTCTCGCCGACGTCGACGCCCTCGAGGTCGCGCACGGCGTCGGTCAGGGTCACGTAGGGGCGCGTGGCCAGGTCCTCGCGGGTGATCACGCTGATGCTGGCCGGCGCGTCGGTGAGCTTCTGCTCGAAGCCGGCGGCGGTCACCACCAGGGTGTCGAAGGTGGTGGCGTCGCCGCCGTCAGGCGTCGCGTCCTGCGCAAAGGCAGGCGACAGCGGCAGCAGGACGGTGATTGCGGAAAACAGGGCGGTGCGCACGGGCGCGCGGCGCACGCTCAGGCGGGCGGCGAGGGTGGACATGGACGGGCGAGCTCCGGAAATCAGTGGGGGTCCACGTCTGGCGGCGGCTTGACGGGGAAGGCGTGCGCGGCAACCCGGGGGCCGTCCGCACGCATTCAGCGGAACGCCATGGTAATGAGAACCATTAGCAACCGCAACGGGGAATCATTCACCCCAGCTCCCACACCGGATCCCCGCGGGTCCCGACGAGGTGCATCAGGGGCTCAGTCCCGGTCGTCCCTCGTCCACACCCCGCCATCCGCCTCCCGCTTGACCGGGAACTTCGCCACGGGCTCGTATGCAGGCGCGCACAGCGCACGGCCGTCGCGGACATCGAACTTCGCCCCGTGCAGCACGCACTCGATCGTGCCGTCAGCCGGTTCGAAGGTCCCGGCGGAGAGTTCGAAGTCCTCGTGGCTGCAGACGTCCTCCAGCGCATAGATCTCGCCGTCGAGGTTGAGCACCAGGATCGGTGCCCCGCTGACCTCGTCGAACACGGTCTTCATTTCGCCCGGCAGCAGCTCGGCGCCGGGGCAGACGAAGGTCCAGGCTTGGCTCACAGCATCTTCTCCAGAACCTCGAACCTGAGGTCGTCGCGACGGGGAACGCCGAAGCGGGTATCACCGTAGGGAAAGGGCCTGTATTCGCCGGTGCGGCGGTAGCCCAGGCGCTCGTACCAGGCGATCAGCTCGTCGCGCAGGTCGATCACCGTCATCCGCATGCGCGGCAGGCTCCATTCCCCGCGCGCGATGCGCTCGCATTCGACGACCACCGCGCGCCCGAGACCGCCGCCCTGCAGGGTCGGCTCCACGGCGAACATGCCGAAGTAGCCGACGCCGCCTGCGTCGGCGACGTGCGCGCAGGCGAGCGGCGCGCCGTCGCGCAGGGCCAGCAGCACGCGGCTGCGCGGTTGCCGGATGTCGGCGCGCACCACGTCGGGGTCGATGCGTTCGCCATCGAGGAAGTCAGCCTCGGTGGTCCAGCCGGCGCGGCTGGCCTCGCCGCGGTAGGCGCGGGTGACCAGGCGCACGATGGCATCGATGTCGGCGTCCGTCGCCGCGCGGAAGCGGAGTTCATCCATGGCGTGATTTTGCCTGTTCGCGCTCGCGTCACGCCAGCAGCTTGCGGACCTTGCGCAGCGCGGCGATGAAGGCGTCGATCTCGTCATGGGTGTTGTAGAACGCCAGCGAGGCGCGGCAGGTGGCGGTGACGCCCAGCCACTCCAGCAGCGGGTGCGCGCAGTGCTGGCCGGAGCGCACGGCCATGCCCTCGAGGTCGAGCAGGGTGGCGAGGTCGTGCGAGTGCACGCCGTCGATCGCGAACGAGACCACCGCGGCCTTGCCCGGCGCGGTGCCGAAGACGCGCAGGCCCTCGACCTTCGCGAATTCTTCGTCGAGGTGCGCCAGCAGCGCCTGCTCCCGGGCCTCCACGCGATCCATGCCCAGCGCCGACAGGTAGTCGACCGCGGCGCCCATGCCGACGAAGCCGGCGATGTTCGGCGTGCCGGCCTCGAACTTGCGAGGCGGGTCGTTGAACACGGTGCCGCCGTCCAGCCGCACCTCCTTGATCATCTCGCCGCCGCCGATGAAGGGCGGCATCGATTCGAGGTGCTCGCGCCGCGCCCACAGCGCGCCGGTGCCCGTGGGCGCGCACATCTTGTGCCCGGTGAGCGCGTAGAAGTCGCAGCCGATGGCGGTGACGTCAACGGGGCGGTGCGGCAGCGCCTGCGAGCCGTCGACCACGGTGACGATGCCGCGGCGGCGCGCCTCGCGGCAGATGTCGGCCACCGGGTTGACGGTGCCGAGCACGTTGCTGACGTGGGCGACGGCGAGCAGCTTCACCTCGCCGGTCATCTTCGCGCGCAGCATGTCCATGTCGAGGCTGCCGTCGGGCAGCAGGTCGACGACCTCGATGCGCGCGCCGGTGCGCTGGGCGACCAGCTGCCAGGGGACGATGTTGGCGTGGTGCTCCATGCGCGTGAGCAGGATCACGTCGCCGGGGCCAAGGCGCGGCAGCGCCCAGGAGTAGGCCACCAGGTTGATCGCGAAGGTGGTGCCGCTGGTGAGCACCAGTTCGTCCGGCCGCACCTTGATGAAGCGCGCCAGCTTGCCGCGCGAGGCCTCGAAGGCCTCGGTGGCCTCGCTGCCGAGCTGGTGGACGGCGCGGCTGACGTTGGCGTTGTGGCGGCGATAGAAATCGTCGACGGCATCGATCACCACGGCCGGCTTCTGCCCGGTGTTGGCGGAGTCGAAGTAGACCAGCGGCTTGCCGTGGACCTCGCGCGCCAGCAGCGGAAAGTCCCTCCGCACCGCGGCCCAATCAGCCATCACACGAGTACCTGCGCTTCGACCGCCCGGTCCAGCCTCGCCTGCAGCAATTCCCGGTGCGCCGGCGTCTCCACCACCGCCAGCAGCGGCTCACGCACGAACGCCGCGGTCATCAACGCCCGCGCCTCCGCTTCCGGCAGCCCGCGTGATCGCAGGTAGAAGATCGCGGCGTCGTCGAGCTGGCCGACGGTGGCGCCGTGCGCCGCAGTGACTTCGTCGGCGTGGATCACCAGCACCGGCTGGGTGTCGATCTCGGCGGTGTCGGACAGCAGCAGGTTCTTGTTCGACAGCTGCGCGTCGGTGCCATCGGCGCCCTCGCGGATCTCGATGCCGCCGTGGAACACGGCGCGGCCGCGACCGGCGGCCATGCCGCGCCAGAGCAGTTCGCAGCGGGTGTCGCGGGCGATGTGCTCGATGCCCAGGCGCGTATCGAGGTGGCGGCGGCCGGCGGCCAGCAGCACGCCGTTGGCGATCAGCTCGGCGTTGTCGCCCTCCAGGCGTACGTTGAGCTCGTGGCGCGACAGCGCGCCGCCCAGCTCCAGGTCCAGGCGCCGATAGCTGGCGTCGCGGGCAAGCACGGCGTCGGTGCGGGTGAACAGCGTGGCGCGGTTGGACTCGTCCTGGATGCGCGCGTGGCGCAGCACGGCGCCGGCGGCGAGATGCACGTGGGCGATGGCGTTGCCGAGGTGGGCGTGGTCGCCGCCGGCAATGTGATGCTCGATCACCGTGGCCGAGGCGCCGCGGCGCAGTTCGATCAGGTGGCGTGCGTGCCAGGCGAGGTCGCCTTCAGCCGGCAGTCCCAGGAACACCAGGTGCACCGGCACGTCCACCGCCACGCCTTCGGCCACGCGCAGCACGGCGCCGTCGTCGGCAAGCGCGGCGTTGAGGCGCGCGAAGACCTCGTCGGCGCGCTCGTAGCTACGGGCCAGCACATTGCTTTCGCGTGGATCGGGATCGGCCAGGGCCTCGGCCATCGACAGCAGGCGGGCGCCCTCGGGCAGGCCGGACGCGTCGGACAGCGCAGCATTGAAGCGGCCGTTGGCGAAGACCAGGCGCGGTGCCGGGATGTCGGCGAGGAGTGCCGGATCCACGTCCGCATGCGGCAAGGGCGCCGGCGAGAAACCGCGACGCTCCAGCGCGCGCAGTGAGGTGTATTTCCAGGCCTCGCTGCGCGCGTGCGGCAGGCCGTCGCGCAGCGCGGCATCAAGCGCGGCGCGGCGTGCGCCGCTGCCGCTGAAGCCGGTCGAGAGGGAGTCGAGCAGTGCGGTCATTACGCCACCGCCTCCGGCACCTTGCGCTCGCGCAGCCACTCGTAGCCCTGGGCCTCGAGCTGCAGCGCAAGCTCGGGCCCCCCGGACTCGACGATGCGGCCATCGGCCAGCACGTGCACGTAATCAGGCTTGATGTAGTCGAGCAGGCGCTGGTAGTGGGTGATCACCAGGAAGGCGCGGTCGGGCGAACGCAGCGTGTTGACGCCGTCGGCGACCTGGCGCAGGGCGTCGATATCGAGGCCGGAGTCGGTCTCGTCCAGGATCGCGAGCTTCGGCTCAAGCACCGCCATCTGGAAAATCTCGTTGCGCTTCTTCTCGCCGCCGCTGAAGCCCTCGTTGACGCCGCGGTGCAGCAGCTTGTCATCCAGGTGCAGGACGCCGAGCTTCTCGCGCACCAGCTTCAGGAACTGCATCGAGTCGAGTTCGGACTCGCCGCGCGCCTTGCGCTGCGCGTTGAGCGCGCTGCGCAGGAAGTAGGTGTTGTTCACGCCCGGGATCTCGACCGGGTACTGGAACGCGAGGAAGACGCCGGCAGCGGCGCGCTCCTCCGGGTCCAGCGCCAGCAGGTCGGCGCCCTCGAACTCCACCGTGCCCGCGGTGACGTCGTAACCGTCCCGACCGGCGACGATGTTGCCCAGCGTGGATTTGCCCGCGCCATTGGGGCCCATGATGGCGTGCACCTCGCCCGGCTTCACCTCAAGGCTCAGGCCCTTGAGGATTTCGCGATCGCCGGCAACGGTGGCGTGGAGGTTCTCGATCTTCAGCATGTCGGTCTCTTGTGTGTGGGAACAGCCGGCCTGCGGGCCAGCCCTTCAGAATTTCGGGGAAGCGTCTGTAGGAGCAGCTATAGCTGCGACCCTGACCTCCGTTACCGGGGCGCGATCCGGGCGACCTCAGCCCACCGAGCCTTCCAGGCTCACTTCCAGCAGCTTCTTCGCCTCCACCGCGAACTCCATCGGCAGCTCGCGGAAGACCTGCTTGCAGAAGCCGTCCACGATCAGGCTGACCGCGTCCTCCTCGCCCAGCCCGCGGCTGCGGCAATAGAACATCTGGTCGTCGCTGATCTTGGACGTGGTGGCCTCGTGCTCGACGGTGGCGCTGGGATTCTTCACCTCGATATAGGGGAAGGTGTGGGCGCCGCATTCCTTGCCGATCAGCAGGCTGTCGCACTGCGTGTAGTTGCGCGCGCCTTCCGCCTTCGAGCCGATCTTCACCAGCCCGCGGTAGGTGTTCTGGCCGCGGCCGGCGCTGATGCCCTTGCTGATGATCTTCGACTTGGTGCGCTTGCCGAGGTGGATCATCTTGGTGCCGGTATCGGCCTGCTGGCGGTGGTGGGTCAGCGCCACCGAGTGGAATTCGCCCGACGAGTCGTCGCCGAGCAGCACGCAGCTGGGGTACTTCCAGGTGATCGCGGAACCGGTCTCGACCTGGGTCCAGACGACCTTGCTGCGCGCACCGCGGCACTCGGCGCGCTTGGTGACGAAGTTGTAGATGCCACCGACGCCGTTCTCGTCGCCCGGATACCAGTTCTGCACGGTCGAATACTTGATCTCGGCGTCATCGAGCGTGACCAGCTCGACCACGGCCGCATGCAGCTGGTTCTCGTCGCGCATCGGCGCCGTGCAGCCCTCGAGGTAGGACACGTGCGAGCTTTCCTCGGCGATGATCAGCGTGCGCTCGAACTGGCCGGTATGCCCGGCGTTGATGCGGAAGTAGGTGCTGAGCTCCATCGGACAGCGCACGCCCTTCGGGATGAACACGAACGAGCCGTCCGAGAACACCGCCGAATTCAGCGCCGCGAAATAGTTGTCGCCCACCGGCACCACGGTGCCCAGATACTGTTTCACCAGCTCCGGATGTTCCCTGATGGCCTCGGACATCGAGCAGAAGATCACGCCCTTCTCGGCCAGCTCCTTGCGGAATGTGGTGCCGACCGAGACCGAGTCGAACACCGCATCCACGGCCACGCCGGCAAGCCTGGCGCGCTCGTGCAGCGGCACGCCGAGCTTGTCGTAGGTGTCGAGCAGCTCCTGCGGCACTTCATCCAGCGACTGGTACTTCGGGCCCTTGGGCGCGGAGTAGTAGCTGATCGCCTGGAGGTCGATGGGCGCGATCGAGAGCTTGGCCCAGTGCGGCACCGGCATGGTCAGCCAGTGGCGATAGGCGGCCAGGCGCCACTCGGTCATCCACTCGGGCTCTTCCTTGATCGCGGACAGGGCACGGACGGTGTCCTCGTCCAGGCCGGGCGGCAGCGAATCGGACTCGATGTCGGTGATGAAACCGGCGTCGTAGCGACGGCCGAGCTGCTCGTGGATCGCCTCGTTGGCGATGGGTTCGATGGGTTCGATGGGTGCTTCGATCTGGGTGGCCATGGGGGCTGCCTGGGTCTTCATATGGTGGCGAGGCGGGCGGGGATGCGCTTTGACGCACCAGGCCCGGCCCCGGGATGGGGATCGCGCGGCGCTTCGAGCATCTGCGCCAGGCTGACGCCGCGCAGGGCGTCGGCGACGATGTCGTTGATGCGCCGCCAGTTGGCGCGCGCGCCGCAGTGATCGGCGATGCCGCAGCTGGTGTCTTCAAGGCTGCATTCGGTCATTGCCAGCGGCCCTTCCATGGCCTCGACGATGGCGATCAGGCTGATCTCGGACGCCGGCCGCGACAGCCGGTAACCGCCGTGTGCGCCGCGGAAGGCCTCGAGCAGCCCGGCCTGTGCCAGGGGCTTGAGCAGCTTGCTGACCGTGGGCGGCTCCAGCCCCGCGCGCTCTGCCAGCTCGACCGCGCTCAGCACGCGCTCCGGCTCCGCGGCAAGCACGGTGAGCACCACGGTGGCGTAGTCGGTGAGGCGGGTGACGCGGAGCATGGGGGTGGCGATCCTCTAATCAGGACCGAAATTGTACCATTTGCGCCGGTCGCGTCCAACCCGCTTCCGCCGGCGCGCGAGGCACGCGAGATCGCAGCTGTGGCTGCTCCTGCAGGGGGTGGCGGCGCGTGTGCGATGGAAGAACGCACGCGCTTCCACCACAATGACCGTTTCCCAGCGAGACGATGCCGCAGATGGCCAAGAGCAAGGACAAGTCCGGCAAGAAGGACAAAAAGATCGAGGCCCGCCAATCGGAGATCCACGGCAACGGCGTGTTCGCCACCGAGCTGATCGAGAAGGGCGAGCGCATCGTCCGCTACAAGGGCAGGCTGCGCAGCCATGACGAGGTCGATTCCGAGTACGGCGAGATCGACGAGAACGGCCATACCTTTCTGTTCACGCTCAACGACGACTACGTCATCGACGGCAACATGGACAGCGGCGTCGCGCGCTGGATCAACCACAGCTGCGCGCCCAACTGCGAAGCGCTGGTGGAACAGGACGACAAGGGTCGCCCGCACAAGGACAAGGTGTTCATCGAAGCGCTGCAACGCATCGAGCCGGGCGAGGAGCTGACCTACAACTACGGCATCACCCTGGACGAACGCCACACGCCGAAGCTGAAGAAGCTCTGGGGCTGCCGCTGCGGCGCGCCGGAATGCACCGGGACGATGCTGCAGCCAAAGCGCTGACCGGCTAAGCGTTGACCGGCCTGGCGCGGCTCACGGCTGCAGTTCGCGCAGGTCCGCCGAAACGATGTGCCAGCCCGGCACCGCGCCTTCCACCACCGAGCTGCGCATGGCGAAGCTGCCGGCCTGGCGCTGCTCGCGGCCGTCCGCGCCGCGGCTGGTGATGGTCACCGGGACCTCCACGTAGCGCGAGCCGGCGGCGCCCTCCACGCGGCCCGGGGTGCCGATCGAGACGCGGATGACGCGGGTGTCCTGGAAGGCCGATGCGAACTGTTCCGGCGTGCGGCCGCTGCTGCGGCCACCGTCGGACCAGGCGGCATATGCGCGATTGAAGTCGCCGGCGCTGATCGCGTCGTAATAGGCGCGGACCGCGGCGGTCGCATGCTCCGCGGACGCTTCGGTGGAGGGCTGAGCGGGCATCGCGGCCGCGCCTGGCAGGGGCTCGGCGCCCAGTCCTGTCTCGGGATTGTCTTCCAGCGGCGGCAGCGTGCCCTGGCCCACGCGGACGTCCGCGAAATGCGGCAGCGTCTCCTGGCCGGAACCCGCACCATTCGCATCCGGCAGCGCGGGAAGCGCCATGCCATTCGAGAACAACGCTGCGCCCGGCTCGGCGACATCGGCCAGCGGCGCGGCCGAACCGGCAAGCGGGACGGCGCCGGGACCGGGTGCATCGGGCATGCCGGTCACGCCACCGCTGCCCGGCTGCGCGGGCGCTGGCAAGGCTTCGAAATCCTCCTCTGTGACCGCGGCAGGCGTGACGGTCTCATCGCCGCAGCCCGCGAGGGCGAATGCCAGTACGGCAATGGACAGCAGTTGCAGTGGGTACATGGCGGCGTGTGCGTGTGCGGGGCTGCGGCAGACGATACGCGCCGGCGATGAACGCATCGTCAGCGCCCGCTGCTGCTCCGGGAGCGTCGCCTCAGGGCAGCGAGGTGAGCACCCGCCGGTGCGGCTGCAGCCACGCCAGCAGCATCCCGAGCAACACCATCGCAACCAGGTCCAGGGCCACCTGGAGCAGCATCAGCGATAGCGGCAGCGGTTGCCCGACGAAGGCGAGGATATGCCAGGGCACGTAGGAGACGAGGGCCACCGCCAGCCCGAAGCGCGCGCCGCGGCCGAGGTCGACGCCATCGCTGGCGGGCATGCGCCGGTACAGCCAGGTCATTGCCAGGCCGAGGGACAGATACGCGGGAATGATCCATGCGGCCTGCGCGTTCGCCTGCTCCGACGAGCGATAGAGCTGGGCGAGCGCCTGGTAGCCGGGCCGCAGCAGCAGTCCGTGGACCAGGAAGCCGAGCAGCAGGCCGGCCGCGCCGACCACGATCCCGCAGATCCAGAAGCGCTTGTCCATGCCGGTCCAATGGAGCGCGGCGTGCCGCGCGATGGCCAAAGCCTAGCGCCGTGCCGCGCAGCCGTCGATCACGGCAGCTCGACCGCCGCGTCCGGTGCCATGCCGCCACGTGCGTGCGCATGCAGCAGAGGCAGCGGATCGATGGCGCCGCCTTGGCCATAGATGCCGTAATGCAGGTGCGGCGGGGTGCCGCGCGCGTTGCCGGTGTCGCCGACCATGCCCAGCGCATCGCCGGGCCAGACCACGTCGCCGACCGCGACGCCTTCTGCCCAGTCGTCCAGGTGCGCGTAATAGTGGCGCTGCCGCGCCGGGCCGGTCACCCAGACCTGGCGGCCGCCGAGCCCGCCTTCGCGCACCGCGGTGACGATGCCGCGCGTGGAACTCGACACCACCGTGCCGCGCGCCGCGAAGATATCGACGCCCTCGTGCCTGCGGTCACGCCCGCGCGGTGCGCCAAAGGTGTCGGCAACCCGGTTGGCCTCCACCCCCTGCACCGGCATTGCCACCGCAACCGGCGGCGGCATGCGCGAGAGTTCCCATTGCGCGCGTGCCTTGGCCATGAACGGCTGGTCCCAGGCCCAGTACGCCAGTGCAGCGAGTGCCGCCAGGACGAACAGCCAGGCGACCAGGCGTGCAACCAGGCGGACGGGCGCGGGCACCGTCAGCTGCGCTGGAGCTCGTTCGACAGGCGCTGGCGCAGGTCCTCGTCGAGCTTGAGCTGGCGCGCGAGTTCGTCGAGGTAGGCGCGCTCCATGAAGTTCTGCTCGTCGACCGCCATCAGGCTGGCCAGGTACATCTCCGAAGCGATTTCAGGCGTGGTCGCTGCGCGGGCGACCTCGGCCGGGTCCAGTGGCTTGGCCAGCTCGGCGTGCAGCCACTGCTGCACTTCGCTGTCCGGGTTCAGGCGTGCGAACTCGCCCTCGATCACCCCGCGCTCGCGCTCGTCGATGTGGCCGTCGGCCTTCGCCGCGCCCACCAGTGCGCGCAGGATCGCCTCGCTGTGCAACGCAGCCTGCGGCGGCGGCAGCCGGTCGACGGTCTGCGGCGGCGCGGCCTGGGTGGTGCCCTGCTGCGTTTTGTAGTCGCCGTAGGCCTTGTAGGCCATGACCCCGATCGCGGCCAGGCCGCCATAGGTCGCGAGCTTGCGCGTGGACTTGTTCTTGCCCAGCAGCAGGCCGAGCGCGCCGCCGGTGATCGCGCCCTTGCCGAAATCGGCGTTGAGCAGGCTGCCGCCCGCCGCTGGCTGCGCGCCCGATGCCTGGGTGGCGGACTGGGACTTGAGGAGGTGGTCGAGGAAGCCTTGCAGGTTCATGCGTGTGCCCTGGTGCTGCGTGGAGGGGGCCGGCATGCCGCCGGCGAACGGACGAGGATGCGCCGAGACGTGTTGCGGAAACGTTGTCGTGGCTCTGAAACGACTCGGGACGGCAATTGCCGTCCCGAGCAGGTGAAGCATTGGAGCGTCGCGATCAGGCAGCGGCGTCCTTCAGCTTCTTCAGCGGACGCACCTTGACCTTCACCGAGGCAGGCTTGGCAGCGAACCACTGCTCTTCCTTGGTGAACGGGTTGATGCCCTTGCGCTTGGGCTTGGCCGGCACCTTGACCGAGGTGATCTTCAGCAGGCCCGGCAGGGTGAAGCTGCCGATGCCCTTCTTGTTGACCGAACCCTGCACCGCGCCTTCGAGCGAGACCAGCACGGCACGGACGTCCTTGGCTGCAAGGCCGGTGGCCTCGACGATGTGCGCGACAAGGCCGGACTTGGTCAGGGCTTCCTTGATCGGCTTCGGCGCGGCCGGCTTGGCAGCAGCGACTTTCTTCGGGGCGGCCTTCTTAACCGCCTTGGTTGCTTTCTTCGCCATGTTTTTGTGATTCCGTTTATCGGTAATGGAGTAGTCGGGCCGACCCCGTCGGCAACCGCAATGTAGGGCATGCCCGGGGCCACGCCAAGTGGAAAACGCAGTAAAACCCGATCTTTCCTGCAGCGCACGGGCCCGGCCCGTGCTCAATCGTCGTCCTGGCCGGGATGCCAGGCAGCGGCCAGCGCCTGCTGCAGCTGCGCCGGAACCGGCTCGTAATGGCTGAAATCAAGTGAGTAACGGCCCCGTCCCGCGGTCGCCGACTGCAGCTCGGCAGGATAGCCCTCAAGTTCCGACAGCGGCACCTGTGCCTTGACCACGATGTCGCCGCCGCGCGCCGCATCGGTGCCGAGGATGCGCGCGCGGCGGCCGGCAAGCCCGCCGCTGATGTCGCCCATGTGCGCCTCGGGTGAGGTCACCACCAGGTCGACGATGGGCTCAAGCACCCTGGGCGAGGCCTTCGCCACCGCGTCCAGGAAGGCCTTGCGCCCGGCGGTCACGAACGCGATCTCCTTGCTGTCGACGGGGTGGTGCTTGCCGTCGTGCACGGTGACGCGTACGTCCTGGATCGGGTGCCCGGCCACGGCGCCGCCGGCCATCGCCTGCTGCACGCCCTTCTCCACCGCGGGGATGAACTGGCCGGGGATGGTCCCGCCCTTCACCGCGTCGACGAACTCGAATCCGGCGCCGCGCGGCAGCGGCTCCACGCGCAGCATGACCTCGCCGAACTGGCCGGCGCCGCCAGTCTGCTTCTTGTGCCGGTAGTGGCCTTCGGCCGCGGCGCTGACGGTTTCGCGATAGGCGATGCGCGGCGGGCGCGTGGAGACGTCCACGCCGTGGCGCTTGCGCAGGCGCTCGAGCTGGATGCGCAGGTGCAGTTCGGAGAGGCCGCGCACCACCGTCTCGTTGGTCTCGGCGTCGTGCTCGACCCGGAAGCAGGGATCCTCTTCCGACAGCTTGTGCAGCGCGGTGGCGAGCTTCTGCTCCTGGCCGCGGCTGCCGGCCTCGACCGCGAGGCCGAACATCGGCCGGGGGAAGGCCATCGGCTCGAGATGGATGTGGTCATGCTCGTGGCTGTCGTGCAGCACGGCATCGAAATGCAGCTCCTCGACCTTCGCCACCGCGGCAATGTCCCCGGCCACCGCCTGCTCGATCTCGAGATGCTCCTTGCCGTGGATCCGGTACAGGTGCGCGACCTTGAACGGCTTGCGGGCGTCGTCGACGAACAGCTGCTGGTCGCGCCTCACCGTGCCCTGGTGCACCCGGAACACGCCGAGCTTGCCGACGAAGGGATCGTTGATGATCTTGAAGACATCGGCGATCACATGCGCGTCGGGATCGGGGCGCGACGCGACCGCCTCCGCGCCGTCGCCGCTGCCGCTTTCGAACGGTGGCGGGTTGGCTTCGCCGGGATGCGGGAACAGCCGGGCGACCACGTCGAGGAACTCGCGCATGCCGGTGCCGGTGCGCGCGGACACGAAGCACACCGGCACCAGGTGGCCTTCGCGCAGGCACTGCTCGAAGGCGTCGTGCAGCTCGTCGCGGCCGAGCGCGGACTCGCCGCCGTCCAGGTAGTGCTCCATCACCGACTCCTCCACCTCGACCACCTGGTCGAGGATGAGCCGGTGCCAGTCGGCGACCGGGCCGAGGTCGCTGTCGCCACCGTCGCCGCCGCCGCCGTCGCCGTCGCCGTCGAAGCAGTCGACCACCCGCGTTCCGCCGTCGGCCGGCAGGTTGACCGGCAGCACTTCGGGGCCGAACGCTTCGCGCAGCTCGTCGAGCAGGCGCGCGCAGTCCGCGCCCTCGGCGTCGATGCGGTTGACCACGATGGCGCGGCACAGGCCCCGGCGCGCGGCGTGCTGCATGATCCGCCGGGTGCCGTGTCCGATCCCGGTATCGGCGTCGACCACCACCGCGACCGTTTCCACCGCCGACAGCGCCGACAACGCGGCGCCGCGGAAATCCGGATAGCCGGGCGTGTCGAGCAGGTTGAGGTGGACGCGGTTGCCGTCCGCCGCGCGATGGTCGATGCCGGCGATCGCGGCATCGATGGAATGCCCGCGCGAGCGTTCCAGCGGATCGAAGTCGGAAACCGTGCTGCCGCGCTCGATGTTGCCTGCCGCCTGGATCGCGCCGCCGGCATGCAGCAGGGCTTCGAACAGCGTGGTCTTGCCGGCGCCGGGGTGGCCTGCGAGGGCCACGTTGCGGATGTCTCGGGTTGCATGGGACATGAGTCCGTTTCTCCCTTGTCTGGGCGGAAAGGACGTCATGGCTGTCCGTCGCATCCTGCGACCGGGCCTGCGCGCGGCGGGCGGTCATGGCGGAAAGGCACAGTAGCGCGGCGCGTGCGCGGGCGTCGCGTTGCGACGCAGCATGCGCGTTGGGCAGGGCGCGCCGAACGTCGTCACCGCCAAACGCCGGCGTAACGATGGAGCCGCTAGCGTGTCGGGTCCATATGAAGAACGGAGCACGAACAATGGGCATCTCGCGCAAGGCCACCGCACACTGGGAAGGCGACCTCAAGTCGGGCCGCGGCAGCATCAGCACCCCCGCCAGCGGGCTGATGCAGGACACCCGCTACGGCTTCAACAGCCGCTTCGGCGACGAGAAGGGCACCAATCCGGAAGAGCTGATCGCCGCGGCGCACGCCGGTTGTTTCACCATGGCGCTGGCCAACGCACTGGCCGAAGCCGGGCATCCGGCCGACTCGGTGGACTCGCGTGCCGAGGTCGACCTGTCGATGGAAGGCGGGCCGACGCTGAGCGCGATCCGGCTGTTCACCAAGGCCAAGGTGCCGGGCATCGAGGACGCGAAGTTCCGCGCCATCGCCGATGACGCCAAGAAGAACTGCCCGGTGTCCAAGGCACTGTCGGCGGTGCCGATCACGCTCGAGGCCGAACTCCTCGCCTGAGGGTCCGGAGCATCAGCGGTACGCGGCGGGCATCTGGCCGCAACGGCACGTTGCCCCGCCGCGCGATCGCGGACATAGTCGGCGCGGTCCATCCACGGAGCCCCGCCGCATGCGCCGCAACGCCACCACGATCCTCGCCCCCGCCATCGCAAGCGTGCTGCTTGCCTTGGCTGGCAATGTCCTTGCCGCTGATGGCGAACAGCTCCTGACCGCGGCGCGGATCCATACGTCCGACGCCGACATGCCCGTGGCCACCGCGATGGTCTGGGGCGCCGACGGCCGCATCCTCGCGGTCGGCGACGCTGAAACGCTGGCCGCGCGCCACCCCGAAGCCGAGCGCATCGATGCTGGCGACGCCACGGTCATTCCTGGGCTGATCGACGCGCATGCCCACCTCATCGGCCTTGGCGAGGCACTGATGCAGGCAGATCTTGTCGGGGCGCGCAGCACCGGTGAGATCGTGGAGCGCCTGCAGGCCTTCGCGAAGGACCTGCCGGAAGGCGCTTGGCTGATGGGCCGTGGCTGGGACCAGAACCTGTGGCCGGACACCGCTTTCCCCACGGCCGCCGTGCTCGATGCCGCCTTCCCGGAGCGCCCGGTCGTGCTCGAGCGGATCGACGGACACGCGACCTGGGCCAACAGCGCGGCGATGCGCGCCGCCGGGCGCGATCTGTCTGGCGACTGGCAGCCCGAGGGCGGCCTGGTGCAGCGCGCAGACGGCCAAGCCACGGGCGTGTTCATTGATACGGCCTCGCGCCTGGTCTACGCGGCGGCGCCCTCGCCGGACGATGCGTGGCAGGACCGCGCCCTGGAGCGCGCGCTGCGCCACGTCGCAAGCCTCGGCCTGACGGGCGTGCACGACATGGGTACCTCCCGCGGCGGGCTCGAGCGGATGAAGCGCTTCGCCGACCGAGGCGCGCTCAGCCTGCGCGTGGGCGCCTACGCCCAGCGTGACAGCGGCCTGGTGGACGAGCTCTGCCGTGATGGTGCCTACAGCCACGCATCCGGCCGCCTGGAAATGCGCGGCGTGAAGCTGATGATCGACGGCGCGCTTGGCAGCCGCGGCGCGGCGCTGATCGAGGACTACAGCGACGATCCGGGCAACCGCGGCCTGCTGGTGCAGAGCGAAGAGGACTTCGAGGCCGCGGTGCGCCGCGCCCACGGCTGCGGCCTGCAGGTGGCCACCCATGCCATCGGCGACCGCGGCAACCGCCTGGTGCTGGATGTCTACGGGCGCGTGCTCGGCGACGATGTGGCAGGCGACCATCGCTGGCGCGTCGAGCACGCGCAGGTGATGGCGCCGGGGGACATCGGGCGTTTCGCCGGCCTGCACCTGGTCGCATCGATGCAGCCCACGCACGCGACCTCGGACATGGCTTGGGCCGGTGAGCGCCTGGGCGAGGCGCGGCTTGCGGGTGCGTATGCCTGGCGCAGCTTCGAAAAGGCCGGCGTGCCGCTGGCGCTGGGCTCGGATTTCCCGGTCGAGTACGCCGACCCGCGCCTGGGCCTGCTGGCCGCGGTGACCCGGCAGGACGCGCAGGGCCAGCCGCCGGGCGGGTGGCTGCCGGACCAGGTGTTGACCGCGAGCGAGGCGCTGCATGGGTTCACCGCCGGCGCGGCGTGGGCGGCCTTCGACGAAGACGAAACCGGGCGTTTGGCGCCGGGCCTGCGCGCGGACTTCGTGGTGCTGGGCGAGGACCCGCTGACGATCGCCGGCAGCGAACTTGATTCGCTCACCGTGCGTTCGACCTGGGTCGATGGGCGACCGGTGTACGAGGCGAGGCCGAAGTCGCCGCTATAGCGGCTCCCACAAAAGCGGCTCCCACAAAGGAGGCTCCGTACAAGCGCGGCTTCCTACAAGCGCGGCTCCTGCAGGGGGGCGGCGGGGCTACCAGTCGATGCTGCCGCTGACGATGCTGCGGGCGCGGCCGCCGGACCAGACTTCGCCGGCTGCATCCACGCGCAGTTCGATGATGGCGTCGTGGCCGACTTCGCGGCCCTGGCTGATGCGGTAGAAGCCGTCGTCGCCGGGCAGGGCGTCACGCTCGGCCAGCCAGGCGGCGAGCGTCGCGTTCGCCGCGCCGGATGCAGCGTCCTCGAACGGCGCCGGCGAGCCCACCCAGGCGCGAACGGCAAGGTAGTAGACCGGGTCCTCGCTGCGCGCGAACGCGCACAGGCCCATGGTCCCGGTGGCTTCGGCCAGGGCCGTGATCGCGGTCCAGTCGGGAGTCGCCGAGCGCAGTTCGGCTTCGTCGCGCAGCTCGGCCAGCCACCAGCGGCGGCCGCCGTCCATCAGCACCGGCGGCAGCGCCCCCGTGGCGAGGCCGGCAAGCGCATCGCGCAGGCGCGGGTCGTCGGCGCCGGCGACCTCGACCACGCTCGCGCGCGGCGTGCGTACGGCGACGGTGCGCGAAGCGCCCTCGCCATCCACGCGCAGCGGCAGTTCGCCCACCGCGCAGGACTGGACCAGGATGCCGTCGCGCGGCGTGACCAGGCCGCGGTCCAGCAGCACGTGCGCGGTGCCGACGCTGGGATGGCCGGCGAAGGGGACCTCGCGGCGCGGGCTGAAGATGCGCACGGCGTAGTCGGCCGAGGCGGTGGGCGAGGGGAAGACGAAGGTGGTTTCCGGCAGCCGCGTCCAGCGTGCGATCGCCTGCATGGTGGCGTCGTTCATGTCGCCGGCATCGGGAATCACGGCCAGCGGATTGCCGGCACCGGCGCGGTCGGAGAACACGTCCAGCTGGACATAGGGACGGGCGGTCATCGGGGGCTCCAGCGCGGGGCGCGCCAGTGTAGCCGCGGCGCCGCGTCGGGACGGTCCGCGCGCGCGGTCCGGGTGACCACCGGACGCGAGCCGGGAAGCGCCGGGACCTTGCACGCGGCTAGAATCGCAGGTCGTGCCCACGCCTCCCGCCATGACCTCCATCCCCGAATCCGCCGCCCGCTGGATCGTGCTCAAGTTCGGCGGGACCTCGGTGTCGCAGCGCGAGCGCTGGGACACCATCGGCCGCCTGTCCGCGTCGCGCGCCGCGGACGGCCGTCGCGTGTTGGTGGTGGTTTCGGCCCTGTCCGGCGTCACCAACGAGCTCACGGCCATCGCCGACGGCGCGGTCGACGCCCGGGTGCGGCTGCACGACCTGGTGGAACGGCACCGCGCCTTCGCGGTGGCGCTGGGGCTTGATCCGGATGCGGCGGTCGGGGCGCGGCTGGATGCCCTGCGCACCCTGGTGGCCGAGCCGCGCGCCGCCAGTCGCCCGCTGGCGTGGCAGGCCGAATTGCTGGCCCAGGGAGAACTGCTGTCGTCCACGCTGGGCGCGGCCTACCTGCGTGCCCAGGGCCTGGATTTCGGCTGGTGCGATGCTCGCGACTGGCTCCAGGCGGAGTCGCTGCCCAACCAGAACGACTGGGCGCGACGCCTGTCGGTGGCCTGCCGCCACGATGCCGTGGGCTCCTGGCGGCCGCGCTTCGACGCCCAGCCCACCGCCATGGTGCTCACCCAGGGCTTCATCGCCCGCCACGAAGACGGCGGCACGGCCACCCTGGGCCGCGGCGGCTCCGATACCTCGGCGGGCTGTTTCGGCGCCCTGCTCGGTGCCGAGCGCGTCGAGATCTGGACCGACGTGCCGGGGATGTTCAGCGCCAACCCGCGCGAAGTGCCCGACGCGCGCCTGCTGGCCCGGCTTGACTATGCCGAGGCGCAGGAGATCTGCACCACCGGCGCCAAGGTCCTGCATCCGCGCGCGATCAAGCCCTGTCGCGATGCCGGCGTGCCGATGGCGATCCTGGACACCGCGCGGCCGGAACTCCCGGGCACGCGCATCGACGGCGGCGCCGACACCGTGCCCGGCGTCAAGGCCATCAGCCGCCGCGACGGCGTGGTCCTAGTGTCGATGGAAACCATCGGCATGTGGCAGCAGGTGGGCTTCCTGGCCGACATCTTCGAATGCTTCCGCCGCCACGGCCTGTCGGTCGACCTGATCGGCTCGTCGGAAACCAACGTCACCGTGTCGCTCGACCCGAGCGAGAACCTGGTCAGCACCGACGTCCTCGAGCGCCTGTCCGCGGATCTTGCCCGCAGCTGCCGGCTGAAGGTGATCGCACCCTGCGCATCGATCACCCTGGTCGGGCGCGGCATGCGCTCGCTGCTGCACAAACTGTCCGATGTCTGGGCCACCTTCGGCCGCGAACGCGTGCACCTGATTTCGCAGTCGTCCAACGATCTCAACCTGACCTTCGTCATCGACGAAGCCGACGCAGAGGGACTCATGCAGGAACTCCACGAAGAGCTCATCGCCAGCGGCGCGATGCCCGTGCGCGAAGCCGACGTCTTCGGCCCGCGCTGGCGCGAGATCCAGGGCGGCCTGCGCCGGCGCCCGGCGCCGTGGTGGCATGCGCGCCGCGATGCGCTGCTGGCGCTGGCCGCCGAAGGCACGCCGCGCTACGCCTACGACCTCGGGACCGTGCGCGCCCGTGCCCGCCAGCTGGCGGCGGTGGCCGCGGTCGACCGCCGCTTCTATGCGATCAAGGCCAATCCGCACCCGGCCATCCTGCGCCTGCTGGTGGAGGAAGGCTTCGGCCTGGAATGCGTGTCTGCCGGCGAGATCGCGCACGTGTTCTCGGTGCTGCCGGAGCTTGATCCGGCGCGGGTGCTGTTCACGCCGAGCTTCGCGCCCATGGACGAATACGCGCTCGCGTTCGAACGCGGTGCCACGGTGACCCTAGACAACATCGAGGCGTTGGACAGCCGGCCCGAGGTGTTCCGCGGGCGCGCGCTGTGGCTGCGCGTGGACCTGGGCCGGGGCGAAGGCCACCACGAGAAGGTGCGCACCGGCGGGCTGGCCTCGAAGTTCGGGCTGCAGGTCGACCGGGTCGCGGACTTCGTCGCCGCGGCGCGCCGGATCGACGTGCGCATCACCGGCCTGCACGCGCACCTGGGCAGCGGGGTCGACACGCCCGACCACTGGCGCGAGGTCTGCGACGAGCTGGGCGGGATCGCCGAGCGCATCGGCAGCATCGACACCATCGACATCGGCGGCGGGCTGCCGATCCCCTACCGCGAGGACGATGAACCGTTCGATCTCGATGCCTGGGCCGCGGGCCTGGCCGAAGTGAAGGCGGCCTATCCCGGCTATCGCCTGGCGATCGAGCCGGGGCGCTTCCTGGTCGCCGAATCCGGCGTGCTGCTGCTGACCGCCACCCAGGTGGTGGAGAAGGGCGGCGTGCGCCGCGTGGGCGCCGACGCCGGCATGAACGTGCTGATGCGGCCGGCGCTGTACGAAGCCTGGCACGACATCCACAACCTGTCGCGGCCGGAGGGTGACGACACCCTGGCGTTCGACGTCGTGGGGCCGATCTGCGAATCCGGCGACGTGCTCGGCCACCAGCGGCCGCTGCCTCGCGACACCGCGCCGGGCGACGTGCTGCTGGTCGCCGACGCCGGCGCCTACGGCATGGCCATGGCCAATACCTACAACCTGCGCGCGCTGCCGGGCGAGAGCGTGCTTTCCGGATGCGCGCCTCTGGAAGGCGTGCGCGGGGAGAGCGGGGAATGAGCATCGTGTTCGATCGCGAGGCGGTGGCATGCTTCCGCTTCGTCGACTGCGCCTTCGATCCGGGCACCGGCGTCGCGCGGCTTGTGTACGCGTTCGACGACGGGCCGGAGCTGGTGGAGACCGTGATCGTGCCCGGCGCGCCGTTCAGGCTCGAAGGCGCGCGGATGGAGGCGGTCACGCAGGCGCTTCGCCTGCTGCACCTGGTCGCCGGCGTCAGCTATTACAAGGCGGCGGTGCCGGAGGACATCCGCATCGATGGCTATGCGATCGATGACGACACGGCGATGCTGCTGGAAGAGATCTACCTGCAGGGCCTCGGCGAGTTCGCGTACCGGAACGGGCTCGACCTCCATGGCCGGATCCGCTTCCCCCGGCGCGCGGCGGACGAAGCCCGGAGCGCCGATGGCGAAGCGGGCGCGCCGGCGCTGGAGCTCCGCCGCCACGCGCTGGTGGCCATCGGCGGGGGCAAGGATTCGCTCGTGTCCATCGAAGCCCTGCGCGCCGCGGGCATCGACCAGACCGTGTCCTGGGTCGGCGGCTCGCAGCTGATCCGCGCCTGCGCCGAGCGCACCGGCCTTGCGACGCTCAACATCCAGCGCCAGCTTGCGACCGAGCTGTTCGAGTACAACCGCCAGGGTGCGTACAACGGCCACATCCCGGTCACCGCCATCAACTCGGCGATCCTGGCCCTGGCCGCGGTGGTGCTGGGGGTCGACCAGGTGGTGTTTTCCAACGAGCGCTCGGCAAGCTACGGCAGCCTGATCGAGGGCGCCGGCGAGGTGAACCACCAGTGGTCGAAGGGCTGGACCTTCGAACAGGCCTTCGCCGGCCACCTCAAGCGGCACGTCGCGGCCGACCTCGGCTACTACTCGCTGCTGCGCCCGCTGTCGGAGCTGGCGGTGGCGCGCCAGTTCGCGCGCAGCGACCGCTACGACGCCTGGTTCTCGAGCTGCAACCGCAACTTCCACCTGCTTGGCGAGCGTCCCACCAGCCGCTGGTGCGGGGTCTGCCCGAAGTGCCATTTCGTGTTCCTGGCGCTGGCGCCGTTCATGCCCAAGCCGCGCCTGGTCGGCATCCTCGGCCGCAACCTGCTCGATGACCCGGCGCAGATCGCGGGCTATGACGCGCTGATGGAGTTCCACGACCACAAGCCCTTCGAATGCGTGGGCGAGGCGCGCGAGTCGCGCGCGGCGATGGCGGCACTGGCGGCGCGTCCGGAGTGGCGCGAGGACGCGGTGGTGCAGCGCTTCGGCCGCGAGATCCTGCCGCAGATCGATCCCGCTGAACTGGAGATCGCGCCGCTGCTGGTGCCCGATCCGGAACACGGCATCCCCGACGCGGTCTGGAGCCGCCTGCATGCGTATTTCGCAGCTTGAGGGCCGCCGGGTCGCGCTGTGGGGCTGGGGGCGCGAGGGCCGCGCTGCATACCGCGCGCTGCGGGCCGGGCTTCCCGCGCAGGCGCTGACCCTGTTCTGCGGTGCTGGAGAGGCGGCGTCGGCAGACGCGCTCGGCGATGGGCTGCTGGCGGCCGAAGCCGAGGCCAGCGCCGGCCGGCTCTCGGCCTTCGACGTCGTGGTGAAGTCACCCGGCATCAGCCCCTACCGCCCGGAGGCGATGGTTGCCGCGCACGCGGGCACCGCCTTCATCGGCGGCACCGCGCTGTGGTTCGGCGCACAGGCAGAGGCGGGCGGGGTCGCGCGCGGCGTCGCCTGCGTCACCGGTACCAAGGGCAAGAGCACCACCACCGCGCTGCTGGCCCACCTGCTGCGCGCCGGCGGCGTGCGCACCGCGCTGGCAGGCAACATCGGCCTGCCATTGCTGGAGCTGCTGGACGACCGGGCCGACGCCTGGGCGATCGAACTGTCCAGCTACCAGACCGGCGACGTGGCCGCGGGCGGCGTGCGCCCGGACGTGGCGGTGGTCACCAATATCTTCCCTGAGCACCTGGACTGGCACGGCAGCGAGGACCGCTACATCGAGGACAAGCTGGCGCTGGTGACGCGCGCGAAGCCGCGGATCGCCGTGCTCAACGCCGCCGACCCGCGGCTGGCGGCACTGGGTGCCCGGCTGCACCCCGATACCGAAGTGCGTTGGTACGGGCGCGAAGAGGGCTGGCACTTGCGCGGCGATGTCCTGCATCGCGGCGGCGAGGCGCTGTTCGACACCCGCGACGTGCCGCTGCCGGGGCGCCACAATCGCGGCAACCTGTGCGCGGCGCTGGCCGCGATCGAAGCCCTGGGCCACGACGCCGTGGCGCTGGCGCCGGCGGCGCACACGTTCCGGCCGCTGCCGCACCGGCTGCAGGTGCTTGGCGTGCGCGACGGCAGCACCTGGGTCAACGACTCGATCAGCACCACGCCGCATGCAAGCCTGGCCGCGCTGGAGGTCTATCGCGATCGCCGCGTGGCGCTGCTGGTCGGCGGACACGATCGCGGACTGGACTGGTCGGATTTCGCTGCGCAGATGCGCACGCACGCGCCCGCGGTGGTGGTGACCATGGGTCGCAACGGGCCGCGCATCCAGGAATTGCTGGCGGCGCCGGCTGCCCAGGCCGGGTTTGCGCTATGCGAGGCTGCCGACCTTGCCGACGCCGTCGGCAAGGCGCGCGCGGCGCTGGCGACGGGTTCAAGGCCGGCGAGCGGCGATGTCATCCTGATGTCGCCCGGCGCGCCGAGCTTCGGGCCGTACCGCGACTACGTGGAGCGCGGCCGCGACTTCGCGCGGCTGGGTGGCTTCGATCCGGACGTGATTTCGGAGATCCAGGGGCTGGGCATTGCTTCGTCGAATCCGGGCTGAGCGCGCGGGTTCCGGCTCGGCCGCTGTGTGGGAGCGGCTATAGCCGCGATGCGGGGTGTCCGGTCGCGGCTATAGCCGCTCCCACATCAGGCACCGCGGTCGACCGCGTGGCGGACCAGACCGCGGAGGGCAGCCACGGCCTGGTTGTCTTCAAGCCCCTCAAGCGCCGCCTCGGCCAGGGCGGCATATTCCCGCGCGCGCTCGATGCTGTATTCCAGCCCGCCGCTGGCATGGATCGCCGCGACCGCCTCGTCCAGCGCGTCGGCATCGCCCTGTTCGACGATGCCGCGCAGGCGCGCGCGCAGCGCCTCGTCGGCATGCGCCATGGCGTGGATCAGCGGCAGCGTCATCTTGCCCTCGGCGAGGTCGTCACCCAGGTGCTTGCCGAGCGCGGCCTCGTCGGCGCTGTAGTCGAGCACGTCGTCGGCGATCTGGAAGGCGATGCCCAGGTTGAGGCCGAAGTCGTGCAGGCGCTGCTGCACCTCGTCACTGGCGCCGGCCAGCAGCGCGCCCAGGCGGGTCGCGGCGGCGAACAGGATCGCGGTCTTGCGCTCGATCACGCGCAGGTAGGCGGCTTCGTCCACGTCCGGGTTGCGCACGTGCAGCAGTTGCAGCACCTCGCCCTCGGCGATGCGGTTGGTGGTATCGGCCAGGATTTCCTGCACCGGCATCGAGCCGAGCTCGACCATCAGCTGGAAGCTGCGCGAATACAGGAAGTCGCCGACCAGCACGCTGGCGGCGTTGCCGAACACCGCGTTGGCGGTGCTGCGGCCGCGGCGCAGGTCGGATTCGTCGACCACGTCGTCGTGCAGCAGCGTGGAGGTGTGGATGAACTCGACCACGGCCGCCAACTGGTGCGCGTCGGCGCCCTGGTGGCCGAGGGCGCGGGCGGCGAGCAGGAGCAGCATCGGCCGCAGGCGCTTGCCGCCGCCGGCGACGATGTGCTCGGCCACCTGGTTGACCAGGACCACGTCCGACGCCAGGCGGCGGCGGATCAGGGCGTCGACCGCGGCCATGTCGGGCGCGGCGAAGGCCTGGGTTTCCGGCAGGGGCAGGGCGGGGCGGGGCGGGGCGGTCTGATCCATGTCGTGCGCGGTTCTGGGGGCCGTCATTATAGGGTCCGGCGCCGGACTACGGACCGCGCGGGATTCGCCCGACGGGGCGCCGGGCGTCGGGCGGATGGCCACAGGGTGGCGGTTATACTCATCCTTTTCCTCCTGCCAATCCCGGCGGAGAGCGCAAGGAACCCAATCCATGGCCCGCGGAATCAACAAGGTCATCCTCGTCGGCAACCTCGGCAACGATCCCGACGTCAAGTACACCCAGAGCGGCACCACGATCACCACGATCAGCGTGGCCACCACCGATGCTTGGAAGGACAAGCAGTCCGGCCAGCAGCAGGAGCGGACCGAGTGGCACCGGGTGAAGTTCTTCGGCCGCCTGGCGG
Organism: Luteimonas sp. A537; assembly: GCF_054052065.1. Lineage (NCBI taxonomy): Bacteria > Pseudomonadati > Pseudomonadota > Gammaproteobacteria > Lysobacterales > Lysobacteraceae > Luteimonas > Luteimonas renzhihongae. Next base: position 344,288 of record NZ_JBSVRH010000001.1, on the reverse strand, counting down.
AAATCGCCGGCGAGTACCTGAAGAAGGGGCGCCAGGTCTATATCGAAGGGTCGCTGCGCACCGACAAGTACACCGGCAAGGACGGCATCGAGCGCTACAGCACCGACATCATCGCCGACGAGATGCAGATGCTTGGCGGCGGTGGTGAAGGTGGCGGCCAGCGGGGCGGTGGCGGCGGTGACTATCAGCGCGGCAGCGGTGGTGGTGGTGGTGGCGGCGGTGGCGGCGGTGGCGATTACCAGCGTGCCCCGCGTGAATCGTCCGGCCAGGGCCGGCAGGGCCAAGGGGCTGGTGCTGGTGCGGCTGGTGGTGCGGCTGCCGGAGCGGCTGGCGCCCCGTTCGACGATGGCGGGTTCTCGGACGACGACATCCCGTTCTGAGCCACGCCCGAGCTGGCACGCCCCGGCAATGCCGGGGCCCGGCGACGCACGACGCCAGGCAGGACGGCCGAAGCCGGGCGCGGATTTGGTCGGGCAGGGCCTGCCCGCTATCCTAGGCGGATCAAGCCATCGTCCGCGGCCGCAGGAGCAGGCCGGGGTGGCTGGAGTTCCCGGAGGATTTCCCCACCATGGCCACTTGGCTAGTCACCGGCGGTGCCGGTTTCATCGGCGGCAATTTCGTGCTCGAAGCGGTCGCCGCCGGCGTGCGCGTGATCAATCTCGACGTGCTTACCTACGCCGGCAACCTGGACACCCTGTCCTCGCTGGAAGGCAACCCCGGCCACGTCTTCGTGCAGGGCGACATCGGCGATGGCGACCTGGTCGCCCGGTTGCTGGCCGAACACCGACCGGATGCCGTCATCAACTTCGCTGCGGAAAGCCATGTCGACCGCTCGATTGACGGCCCGGCCGCCTTCGTGCAGACGAACGTGGTGGGCACGCTGGCGCTGCTGGAAGCAGTTCGCGACTACTGGAAGGCGCTGGAGGGCGAGGCGAAGGACGCGTTCCGCTTCCTGCACGTCTCCACCGACGAGGTCTACGGCACCCTGGGTGACACCGGCTTGTTCACCGAGACCACGCCCTACGCGCCCAATTCGCCGTACTCGGCGTCGAAGGCCGCGTCCGACCACTTGGTGCGCGCCTTCCACCACACCTACGGGCTGCCGGTGCTGACCACCAACTGCTCGAACAACTACGGGCCCTACCACTTCCCCGAGAAGCTGGTCCCGCTGGTGATCGCCAAGGCCCTGGCCGGCGAGGCGCTGCCGGTGTACGGCGACGGCAAGCAGGTGCGCGACTGGCTGTTCGTCACCGACCACTGCGAGGCGATCCGCACCGTGCTGGCCAAGGGCCGCGTGGGCGAGACCTACAACGTCGGCGGCAACGCCGAGATGCAGAACATCGAGGTGGTGAAGACCATTTGCGCGCTGCTCGACGAGCGCCGGCCGCGCGAGGACGGCCAGCCGCGCGAATCGCAGATCGCCTTCGTCGCCGACCGGCCGGGGCATGATCGCCGCTACGCGATCGACGCCTCCAAGCTGCGCGACGAGCTGGGCTGGGAGCCGAAATACAGCTTCGAGCGCGGCATCGCCGAGACCGTGGACTGGTACCTGGCCAACCAGCCCTGGGTGCAGCGCGTGCTCGACGGCAGCTACCGGTTGGAACGCATCGGGAGCGCGGCATGACCGCGCGGCGCGGCATCATCCTTGCCGGCGGCTCAGGCACCCGGCTGTATCCGATCACCCGCGCGATCAGCAAGCAGCTGTTGCCGGTGTACGACAAGCCGATGATCTATTACCCGCTGAGCGCGCTGATGCTCGCCGGGATCCGCGAGGTGCTGATCATCAACACCCCGCACGAGCAGGCGCTGTTCCAGCAGCTGCTGGGCGACGGCTCGCAGTGGGGCATGGACATCCAGTACGCGGTGCAGCCGAGCCCGGACGGGCTGGCGCAGGCGTATCTCATCGGCCGCGAGTTCGTCGACGGCAAGCCGAGCTGCCTGGTGCTGGGCGACAACATCTTCCACGGCCACGGCTTCACCGAGATCCTCAAGCGCGCCGACGCGCGCCAGGAAGGCGCCACGGTGTTCGGCTACTGGGTCAGTGATCCGGAGCGCTACGGCGTCGCGGACTTCGACGCCGACGGCAAGGTGGTGGGGCTGGAAGAGAAGCCCGCCAACCCGCGCTCGAACTACGCCGTTACCGGCCTGTATTTCTACGACGGCCGCGCCAGCGACTTCGCGGCTTCGCTCACGCCTTCGCCACGCGGCGAACTCGAGATCACCGACCTCAACCGCTGCTACCTGGAGGAGGGCAGCCTGCGCCTCGAACAGCTCGGTCGCGGTTATGCCTGGCTCGACACCGGCACCCACCAGTCGCTGATCGAGGCCTCGAACTTCATCGAGACCGTCGAGGCCCGACAGGGCCTGCGCGTGTGCTGTCCGGAGGAGATCGCATGGTCCAACGGCTGGATCGGCGACGAGGACCTGGAGCGCCTGGCCGCGCCGCTGGCCAAGAACGGCTATGGGCAGTACCTGCTGTCGCTGGCCAAGCGCGGGGTGGTGCGATGAAGGTCGTCGAGACCGGCCTGCCGGGCTGCGTGGTGATCGAACCGCAGGTGTTCGGCGACGACCGCGGCTTCTTCTACGAATCCTTCAATGCCGACAAGCTGGCGCAGCACGGGCTCACGCCCACCTTCGTGCAGGGCAACGTGTCCTCGTCCTCGCGCGGCGTGCTGCGCGGCCTGCACTACCAGTGGCCCAAGCCGCAGGGCAAGTATGTGTCGGTGACCGAGGGCGAGGTCTGGGACGTGGCCGTCGACATCCGCCGCGGCTCGCCAACCTTCGGCAAGTGGACGGCGGTGGTGCTGAGTGCGGAGAACAAGCGCCACTTCTGGATCCCGGAAGGCTTCGCGCACGGCTTCGTGACGCTCAGCGAGCGCGCGGTGTTCACCTACCTGTGCACCGCGACCTACGACCGTGAAGCCGACGCAGGCATCCGCTGGAACGACGCCACGCTGGCCGTCGACTGGCCGCTGGCCGCGCCTTCGCTGTCGGACAAGGACACGCGCGCGCCGTTCCTGGCCGACGTGCCCGAGGAACGGCTGCCGGTCTACGTGCCTTGAGGCTGCTTCTGCTTGGCGCCAACGGCCAGGTCGGCCATGCGCTGCGCCGCGCGCTTGCACCCTTGGGCGAGGTGGTCTGCACCACCCGCAGCGGCACGTTGCCCGACGGCGTCGCTTGCGAGCGCGCCGATTTCGACCAGCCGGGCACGCTGCCCGGACTGGTCGAGCGGATCGCGCCGGACGTGGTGGTCAACGCCGCCGCCTACACCGCGGTCGACCGCGCGGAGACCGAGCGCGAGTCCGCCTTCCGCGCCAACGCCGAGGCGCCCGGTGCCCTGGCCGAAGCCTGTGCCCGTCGCGACGCGCTCCTGGTCCACTATTCGACCGATTACGTCTTCGACGGCAGCGGCAACCGCCCCTGGCGCGAGGGTGACCCGACCGCCCCCCTGGGCGTCTACGGCGCGAGCAAGCTCGCCGGGGAGGAGGCCGTGCGCGGCAGTGGCGCGCGCCACATGGTGTTCCGCACCGCCTGGGTCTACGACGCCCATGGGCACAACTTCATGCGCACGATGCTGCGCCTGGCGGGGGAGCGCGACGAACTGCGCGTGGTCGACGACCAGCATGGAACGCCGACGGCGGCCAGCCTGATCGCGTCGGTGACGGCATCGGTGCTGGCCTCGACGGAACGCCCGTCCGGTCTCTGGCACCTCACTGCCTCGGGCGGTACCAGCTGGCACGGGTTTGCCAGCGCCATCATCGACAGCGCGCATGCCCGCGGCCTGCTGGCCAGACGCCCGCGGATCGTGCCGGTACCGACCAGCGAGTACCCGACCCCGGCGCGCCGCCCGGCCTGTTCGAGGCTCGACACCAGCGCGCTGCGTGCGCAGTGGGCAATCGAACTGCCCGAGTGGGACCGCGACCTGCAGCGCGTGCTCGACGGTATGGCTCAGGGCTGACGCGGGTATCGTCGGGACTGCTGGCGCTTCATAATGGCGCCGCCAGCGAGGGGCTGGCCGGATTTTCGGGGAAACAGGATGAAGCGTGGAAGTGGGTTCGCACTGGCTGCGATGCTGGCCATGGTGTCCGTGCCGGCGATGGCGGCGACGGGCATCGACCTGGATGCATACGTCAAGAAAGATGCCTTCGTCGACATCAAGCTCTCGCCCACTGGCGAGTACTACGCGGCGACGGTACCGCTGGAAGACCAGATGGGCCTGGTCATCATCAAGGCCTCGGACAACCAGATCTCGACCGCGCTGAGGCTTGGCAAGAACACGCACTTCGCGGGCTTCAGCTGGGTCAGCCCCGAGCGCGTGGTGCTCAGCGTGGCGGAAAAGATGGGAACGATGGACGCGCCGCAGCCCACCGGTGAGCTGTATGCACTGGATGCCGATGGCAGCGACAAGCAGCTGCTGATCGGCCAGCGCGTCGTCGGTTCGGGCTCGGGGACCCGCATCCAGACCCAGCGGGCCGATCGCGTGGCCGCCTTCCTGATCGATCCGCTGCTGGACGACGCGCGCTATTCGCTGGTGTCGACGGAACGTTTCGGCACCGATCCATATACGCGCGCCGAGCGCCTGGACATCTACACCGGCCGCCGCACCCTGGCGGCCACCGCGCCGATCCGGAACGCAAGCTTCACCACCGACAACACCGGGGCCGTGCGCTTTGCGCATGGCGCGGGCTATGACATCGTCAACAAGCTCTATTACCGTGCCGGCGCCGGTGCGGACTGGGTGCTGGTCAACGACGAGTCGGCCAGCGGGCGCGCGGAGTGGCCGGTGGGGTTTTCCGCCGACAACGCGATCGCCTACCTGAACGTCGAACAGGCGGAAGGGCCCGACCGGATCGTCGCGTATGACGTGGCGACCGGTGAGCGGACCACGGTCCTTGCCGACGCGACCGGCGACCCGGTGGTCCTCCATGCCCCGGGCACGCGGGTGCCGGTGGGCGCGCTGTTCGTCGATGGCCGGCCGCGGACTGCGTTCTTCGATCCACAGTCCGAGCATGCACGCCTGTACCGCAGCCTCGAGGCCGCGTTCGAAGGCCATGCCGTGTACATCACCTCCAGCACGGCCGACGGCCGCAAGGTGCTGGTCCAGGTCTGGAGCGATCGCAATCCGGGCGACTTCTACGTCTACGACACGGTCGACAAGAAGGCCGCACACGTCGTGGCGCGTGCGCAGTGGTTCGATCCCGCGATGATGGCCGAGCGCCGCCCGGTCAGCCTCGAGGCGCGCGACGGGTTGAAGCTGCAAGGCTTCGTCACGATTCCCGCCGGGTCGGATGGCCGCGGCCTGCCGATGGTGGTGTTGCCGCACGGCGGACCCTTCGGCATCTTCGATACCTGGGGCTTCGACAACGAAGCGCAGATGCTCGCGGACGCCGGGTACGCCGTGCTGCAGGTGAACTTCCGCGGCTCCGGCAGCCAGGGTCGCGCGTTCGAGCACGCCGGCGCGCGCCAATGGGGTGGTGCGATGCAGGACGACGTCACCGACGCCACCCGCTGGGCCGTGGCCCAGGGCATCGCCGACGCCAGCCGGATCTGCATCTACGGCAGCAGCTACGGCGGCTACGCGGCGCTGATGGGCGCGGCGAAGGAACCCTCCCTGTACCGCTGTGCGGCCGGCAACGTCGGCGTCTACGACCTGCCGACCATGCACACGCATGGCGACGTGCAGAAGCGCGGTTCGGGCATGACCTACCTGAGCGAATGGATCGGCGAACGTGACGCGCTCGGCGCCGTGTCGCCCACGCGCATGGCCGATCGCATCAAGGTGCCGGTGTTCCTGGCGGCGGGCGGCAAGGACGAGCGCGCGCCCATCGAGCACAGCAAGCAGATGGAGCGCGCCCTGGTGAACGCCGGGGTGCCGGTCGAGACGGCCTATTTCCCGACCGAAGGGCATGGCTACTACGACGACGCCAACCGCTACGAGTACTACAGCAGGCTGCTCGCCTTCCTTGGCAGGCACCTGGGCGGCAAGACCGCGGCCGAACGATAGGCCCGGGATGTTTCCTGCGCCCGCCGCCACTGCGGCGCGGCGCGGGGATCTGGACGCGTAGGCCCGGGAGGGCTAGCGTTGGGTCTTCTCCGGGGGATGAACCTTGATGACCGACCATGAACGTGGCTCCGTGCCCCAGCTGACCGTCCGTGCCGTGCTGCTGGCGATCGTGCTGGCGGTGATCCTTGCCGCGGCCAACGCCTACCTCGGCCTGTTCGCGGGCCTGACCATCGCCACCGCGATTCCGGCCGCGGTGGTTTCGATGGGTGTGCTGCGGCTGCTTGGCGGCGGCACGATCCTTGAAAACAACATCGTCCAGACCGGCGCTTCTGCCGGGTCGTCGATCGCCGCGGGCGTGATCTTCACCATCCCGGCGCTGGTGATCCTCGGCTACTGGGATGACTTCCGCTATTGGTGGGTGCTGGCGATCGCCGGTCTCGGCGGCCTGCTTGGCGTCCTGTTCTCGGTGCCGCTGCGGCGCACGATGATCGTCGAGGATCCGCTGCCGTTCCCCGAGGGCAAGGCCGCCGCTGAAGTGCTCAAGGCCGGTGAGAATCCCGGGCAGGGGCTGAAGATCCTGGCCCTGGCCGCCACCGTGGGCGCGGTGGTCAAGCTCGCGGCCCAGAGCGGCCTGCGCATGATCCCGGACAATGCCGTGGCCGCGGGCTTCATCGACAGGTACTTGGGCTACATGGGCACCAACCTGTCGCCGGCGCTGCTGGGCGTGGGCTACATCGTGGGCCTGAACATCGGCATCGTGGTGCTGTCCGGCGCGATCCTGTCCTGGAACATCGCCATCCCGCTGTATCACGCGTTCTTCCTCGGCAGCGACCCGGTGCTTGCCGCGCAGCTGGCCGGTGCGTCGGCCGCGGATGCCGCCGGCGCGATCTGGTCGACGAAGATCCGCTACCTGGGCGTGGGTGCGATGCTGATCGGCGGCATCTGGACGCTGTTTTCGCTGCGCAAATCGCTGCTGTCGGGCGTGAAGAGCGGCATCGCCGCCGCGCGCAAGGGCAACGACGGGGAGGTCCCCGAGACCGAGCGCGACCTGCCGATGAAGTGGATGCTGATCGCGCTGCTGCTGTTCGTGATCCCGCTGCTGGTGCTGTACCAGGCGATCGTCGGCAACTGGTTCGTCAGCGTGCCGATGACGATCATCATGATCGTGGCCGGTTTCCTGTTCGTGTCGGTGTCGGCTTACCTGGCGGGCCTGGTGGGCTCGTCGAACAACCCGGTGTCCGGCATCACCATCGCCACCATCCTGTTCGCCGCCGCGGTCCTGGTGCTGCTGCTCGGGCGCGACTCGCCGGTGGGCGCGGTGGCGGCGATCATGATCGGCGCGGTGGTGTGCTGCGCGGCGGCGGTCGGCGGCGACAACCTGCAGGACCTCAAGGCCGGCTACATCGTCGGCGCCACGCCATGGAAGCAACAGCTGATGCTCGGCATCGGCGCGTTCTCATGCGCGCTGATCATGGCGCCGGTGCTCAACCTGCTGGCCCAGGCCTACGGCATCGGCGCGCCGACGCCTGAACAGCCCAACTCGCTGGCCGCGCCGCAGGCGACGCTGATGGCCTCGGTGGCCAAGGGCATGTTCGGCGGCGAGCTGCCCTGGAACATGATCGCGATCGGCGCGGGCGTCGGCGCGGCGATCATCGCCTTCGACGAGTGGCTGAAGGCGCGCGCCTCGACCTTCCGCGTGCCGGTGCTGGCGGCCGCGATCGGCATCTACCTGCCGATCGAGCTGATGGTGCCGATCTTCCTCGGCGGCGTGCTGGCGTGGCTGGTGGAGCGCCGGCACGGCGTGCATGCCACGGACGAGGCCGGGCGCGATCGCGTCCATCGCCCGGGCACCCTGTTCGCGGCCGGGCTGATCACCGGCGAGGCGTTGATGGGCATCGCCATCGCCGTGCCGATCGTGCTCACCGAGCGCGCCGACGTGCTGGCGGTGGCGGAGTCGCTGCATTTCAACCAGTGGGTCGGCCTGATGGTGATGGCAGTGGTTGCGTGGCTGCTGTATCGCAGCAGCGGGAAGCGGGAAGCCTGACCTTCCGCCTTTGCGCCCGCCGCCGCCGGCCCCTACCATCGGGACTTTCCGTCCGGAGTCCCGATCCATGCCGCGCATCGCCCTGCTGACCCTGTGCCTGTTCGCCGCGCTGCCCGCGGTCGCCGATGCCCGCGGCCTCGAGGCGCGCGACCTCGCCGCCATGCAACGCGTGTCTTCGCCGACGCTGTCGCCGGATGGCAGGCACCTGGTGTTCGCGCAGCGCACCGTCGAGCTCGAGGCCAACAGCGCGTCTTCGGCGCTGTACGCGCGCAACCTGGTGACCCGCGACCTGGCGCCGCCCAAGCGGCTCACGCCGGAGGGCTGGAGCGTCAATTCGCCGTCGTTCTCGCCCGACGGCGCCACGGTCTACTTCCTCAGCGCGAAGAACGGCTCGCAGCAGCTCTACGCGATCCCGCTGGCTGGCGGCAAGCCGCGCCAGCTGACTGCGTTCGAGGCCGATGTCGGCACCTACCACGTCTCGCCGGACGGCAGCCGCATCGCGTTCAGTGCCGACACCTTCGGCGACTGCGGTGCGGACTTTGCCTGCACCAAGGCGCGACTGGACGAACGCGAGGCGTCGAAGGCCACCGGCGTGGTCTACGACCAGCTGTTCGTCCGCCACTGGGATACCTGGGCCGATGGCCGCCGCAACCGCCTCTTCGTCGCCAACCTGCCGGGCGGCAAGGGCAAGCCGGTCGTCGCCGCCACCGCGGTGAGCGGCGCGCTCGACGGCGACGTGCCGGGCAAGCCCTTCGGCGGCGCCGGTGATTACGCCTGGGCGCCGGATGGCGCAAGCATCGTGGCCAGCGTGAACGTGGCCGGCCGCGAAGAGGCCTGGTCGACCAACTACGACCTCTACCGCCTGGACGCCGCGGGTTCCGCCGCGCCGGTCAACCTGACTGCGGACAACAAGGCCTGGGATGCAGGCCCGGTGTTCAGCGCCGACGGCCAGACCCTGTTCTATCGCGCGATGGCGCGCGCCGGCTTCGAGGCCGACCGCTACGCGCTGATGGCGCTGGACCTTGCCAGCGGCGAGCGCCGCGAAATCGCGCCCGACTGGGACCGTTCGCCCAGCAGCATCACGCCGTCGCCCGACGGCCGCGCGCTGTACGTGGCCGCGCAGGACACGGGCGAATACCCGCTGTTCACCGTCGACGTCGCGAGCGGCGAGGTCACGCGCCTGGTCGATGGCGGCAGCGTGTCCTCGTTCGCAGTCGCCGGCGACAGCCTGGTCTTCAGCCGCAACGCCATCGACACCGGCGACGTCATCTACGCGGCCTCGCTTGATGGCCAGGGCCAGCGCGCGATCACCCCGACCGCGGCCGAGCGCCTGCCCGGGGTCGACTTCGGCGCCTTCGAGCAGTTCAGTTTCAAGGGCGCGGACGACGCCACCGTGCACGGCTACGTGGTCAAGCCCTGGAACTTCGAGGAGGGCCGCGAGTATCCGGTGGCCTTCCTGATCCACGGCGGCCCGCAGGGCAGCTTCGGCAACGGCTGGAGCTACCGCTGGAACCCGCAGACCTATGCCGGCCAGGGCTATGCGGTGGTGATGATTGATTTCCACGGCTCCACCGGCTACGGCCAGGACTTCACCGACGCCATCACCGGCAACTGGGGCGATGCGCCGCTGGTCGACCTGCAGAAGGGCTGGGCGGCGGCGCAGGAGAAGTACGACTACCTGGACGGCGACCGCGCCTGCGCGCTTGGCGCCAGCTACGGCGGCTACATGGTCAACTGGCTGGCCGGCAACTGGTTCGACCGCCAGGGCAACGCGCCGTTCAAGTGCCTGGTCAACCACGACGGCGTGTTCGACACGCGCTCGATGGGCTACGTGACCGAGGAACTGTGGTTTACCGAGTGGGAAAACGGCGGCACGCCGTACGACAACCCCAAGGCCTACGAGAAGTTCAACCCGGTCAACCACGTGTCGAAGTGGAAGGTGCCGATGCTGGTGGTGCAGGGCGAGAAGGACTACCGGGTGCCGGTGGACCAGGGCCTGTCCGCGTTCACCGCGCTGCAGCGCCGGGGCATCGAGTCGAAGCTGCTGTACTTCCCGGACGAGAACCACTGGGTGCTGAAGCCGCAGAACAGCATTCTCTGGCACGACACCGTCAACGCCTGGCTGAAACAGCACATCGGCGAGTAGGCGTTACCGCGCGCGGCCGGCCCGGTGCCGGCCGCGCGTGACCCCGCATCCTTTTGATTCGCAGCTATAGCTGCTCCTACACGAGCGACAGGAACCCTGCCGATGGCACCTGCATCCACCGCGCGCGACGCCTCCGCCGAAGCCGCCGCCATCGACGCCATGGATCCGGTCGGCGCAGCCGATGCGATCGACGCCGTTGCCCCGCTGATCACCAACGACATCGTCGTGTTCGGCCTGATCGCAGCATCCCTGGGGCTGATTTTCTGGTTGGCATCGGGCCCGACGCCGTTCTGGAAGAAGTTCTTCGCCTGGGTGCCGGCACTGCTGCTGTGCTACTTCGTGCCTGCGATCTACAACACCGCCGGGTTGATCGATGGCGAAACCAGCGCGCTTTACAACCCGGTTGCCAGCCGCGTGCTGCTGCCGGCGGCGCTGGTGCTGCTGACGCTGTCGATCGACCTCAAGGGCATCCTCAGGCTTGGACCGAAGCTGCTGTTCGTGTTCTGCGCCGGCACCCTGGGCATCGCCCTGGGCGCCTTCGTCAGCTTCCAGCTGATGGAATGGTTCTGGCCGGCCGCCGTGGCCGGCGACACCTGGAAGGGCATGGCCGCGCTGTCGGGCAGCTGGATCGGCGGCGGCGCCAACATGGTGGCGATCCGCGAGATCTACGAGGTCGATGCGACCCTGTTCGGCCAGTTCGCGGTGGTCGACGTGGCCATCGCCAGCCTGTGGCTGGCCACGCTGCTGTTCCTGGCCAACCGCGCCCCGCAGATCGACGCGCGCACCGGTGCCGACACGCGGGCCATCGACGAAATGAAGGACCGCATCTCGGCCTATGAGGCCGCCAACGCCCGCATCCCCACGCTCACCGACCTGATGGTGATCGTGGGCGTGGCCTTCGGCCTGGTCGGCCTCGCGCACTTCATCGCGGACCCGGCCTCGGCCTGGTTCAAGGCCAACACGAGCTGGGCCAGCCAGTTCAGCCTCGACGCGCCCTTCGTCTGGGTGATCGTGTTGTCCACGCTGGGCGGCCTGCTGCTCAGCTTCACGCCCATGCGCCGGCTGGAGAACGCCGGCGCGTCGAAGATGGGTACGGTGTTCCTCTACTTCCTGATCGCCTGCATCGGCATGCAGATGGACTTCTTCAAGCTCGCCGAGCGCTTGGAGCTGGTCGTGATCGGCCTGATCTGGATGGCGGTGCACATCCTCGTGCTGTTCGCCGCGGCAAGGCTGGTGCGGGCACCCCTGTTCTATTTCGCGGTGGGCTCGCAGGGCAACATCGGCGCCGCGGCGTCCGCGCCAGTGGTGGCCGCCGCCTTCCATCCGTCGCTGGCGCCCGTGGGTGTTCTGCTGGGAACAGTGGGCTACGCCACCGGCACCGTGGTCGCCTATGGCATCGGGCAAGTGCTGCGGGTGATGGCGGGCGCATGACCACCGCGCCCGGCACGCCCGCGCCTGGCGGGGACGCGGCGGGGCCCGGGCTTGAGCTCACCATCCTCATGCCCTGCCTCGACGAGGCGGAAACCCTGGCCACCTGCGTCCGCAAGGCACAGGCGTTCCTGGCCGGCTCCGGCGTGCAGGGTGAAGTGCTGGTGGCCGACAACGGCAGCGTCGACGGCTCCCGCGGGATCGCGATCGTGGAGGGCGCACGCGTGGTCGAGGTTCCCGAGCGCGGCTATGGCGCCGCGCTCCTGGCCGGGATCGCGCGCGCGCGCGGCCGCTTCGTGGTGATGGGCGACGCCGACGACTCCTACGACTTCTCGCGGCTCATGCCGTTCGTCGAAGGCCTCCGCGGCGGCAGCGACCTGGTGATCGGCAACCGCTTCCGCGGGGGCATCGCGAAGGGCGCCATGCCCTTCCTGCACAGGTACCTCGGCAATCCCGTGCTGAGCTTCCTCGGGCGGCTGTTCTTCGGCGTCAAGGTGCGCGACTTCCACTGCGGCCTGCGCGGCTTCGATCGCGACCGGTTCCTTGCGCTCGGGCTTGCGGGCCGGGGCATGGAGTTCGCCAGCGAGATGGTGGTGAAGGCATCGCTCGCCGGATACCGCATCAGCGAGGTGCCGACTACCCTGAAGCCCGACGGTCGGTCCCGGGCGCCGCACCTGCGCACCTGGCGCGATGGATGGCGGCACCTGCGCTTCCTGCTGGTGCACAGCCCGCGCTGGTTGTTCCTGCTGCCGGGCGCGGCGCTGGCGGCGGTGGGCATTGCGGCCATGGCCGTGATCGGCATGCACAGCGTGGAGATCGGCGGCCTGAACCTGGATGTGCACACCCTGTCCTATGCCGGCGCGGCGATCGTGCTTGGCGTGCAGATGGTGCTGTTCGCCGTGCTCACCACTTCGATGGGGATCCGCCATGGCTGGCTGCCGGCGGATGGCCGCGGCAGGGGGCTGCTCGCGGCGTTCACGCTGGAGCGCTGTCTGGTCGCAGCGCTGTTGATGTTCCTCGCCGGCATCGCGATGTCGCTTTACGCGGTGTACCTGTGGGCCGCGCGCGACTTCGGCGTGCTGGACCCCAGCACCACCATGCGCTGGGTGATTCCTTCGGTCACGCTGATGGGCGTCGGCGGCCAGGTCGGCCTGGCGGCGTTCTTCCTGGAGGCGCTGCGCCTGCCGGACGCCGCGAGGTGAGCCGCAGACGCGGCATCGGCGCGCAGTACAACGCCGCCCGCGGTGGCGGAGCCACCGATCGCGTGTCCACTTTCATGCGGCGCCGGATGTACGCACGTTTCATCGCCGCTGGCGTGGCGGCGGATGACCGGATCCTCGATGTCGGCGTCACCAGCGACCGCGAGCAGCTCGCGTCCAACTATCTGGAGGCATGGCACCCGCGCAAGGACACGATCACCGCCTGTGGCCTCGACGATGCCTCGTTCCTGGAAGAGGTGTACCCCGGCATGCGCTTCGTGCGCGGCGACGGCAAGGATCTGCCGTTTCCCGATGCGAGCTTCGACTGGGTGCATTCCAGCGCGGTCCTGGAGCACGTGGGCTCGGCGGCCGAGCAGGCCAGGTTCATCGCGGAGCTGCACCGGGTGAGCAGGAAGGGCATCTTCCTGACCACGCCCAACCGCTGGTTCCCGGTAGAGTTCCACACCGTGCTGCCGCTGCTGCACTGGCTGCCCAAGCCCTGGTTCCGCGCGCTGCTGCGGCGGCTCGGGCACCACGCGCTGGCGCTGGAGGAAAACCTCAACCTCATGGGGCGGCGCGAGCTGGCCCGGGCATGCGCGCAGGCGAAGCTGCCGGCGTGGGAGATCGGCAGCGTCTCGCTGCTGGGCTGGCCGAGCAACCTGCTGCTGGTCGCGCACCGTCCCCGACCGGCACCGGCACCGGCACAGGTGGCGGGGCAGCCGCAGTGAGGGCCCGCGGGTGACGCCCGGGGCCGGCATCGACGCGAAGCGGGGATGGACCATGGCCGCCGTCCTCGCGGCGTCGTCGCTCCTGTTCATAACGCTGGTCCACCACCTGCCGGTGTCGATCCTGGTGGGCGCGGGCCACGACGATGCCTGGTTCTGGCAGCGAGCCGAACACATCGCGGCCGGCCGATGGCTCGGCGCGTTCGACCAGATGACCCTCATCAAGGGCCCCGGCTATCCGCTGTTCCTTGCCGCAAGCCACGTCCTGGGCCTGCCGGGCACGACGATGCAGGCCGTGTTGCATTGCGCGGCGTGCCTGCTGCTTGGCGTCGCGGTGCATCGCATGTGCGGCCGCCCGCTGCTGGCGACGCTGCTGGTGGTCGCCCTGCAGTGGCAGCCCGCGGCCCTGGGGTGGAACCGCGTGATCCGCGACAACATCGGCGGCGCCCAGGCCATCCTCGTGCTCGCCTGCCTGCTGCTTTTCATGTACGCACCGCGGCAAGGCCGGCGCGGGTTGCGATGGGCGGTGCTGGCCGGGCTGGCGTCCGGATGGCTGTGGTCCACGCGCGAGGACGCGGTCTGGGTGGTTCCCGGCATCGCGCTGCTGCTGCTGGCCCATGTCGCGACGACCTGGCGCAGCCCCGGGGAGCGGCGGCGTACCGGCATCGGCATCGCGCTCGTCGGGCTCGGCTTCGCCGGATGGCTGTCGCTGGTGGCGGGCATCAACCTGGCCAGCTACGGCGTGTTCACTACGGTCGACACCCGGGCCTCGTCCTACCGCGATGCGCTCTCGGCGCTGCACCGGGTGCGCGTGGGCCCGCCGGTACCGTACGTGCCCGTGCCGGGGCCGGTGAGGGAGGCGGTCTACGCTGCGAGCCCGTCGTTCGCGCGCCTGCGTCCCTACTTGGAGGACCCGGCACGGCGTGGCGGCGACCCCTGCCGGCAGGCGCCGGACGCCTGCATCGACTACGGCGGTGGCCGCTTCCTGTGGGTGTTGCGCGCGGCCGCCGCGTCCATCGGCGAGTACCGGTCGGCACCCGCGGCCGACGCGTATTTCCGCCAGGTGGCCGATGAGATCGGCGCGGCCTGCGACGACGGGTCGCTGGCGTGCACGCGCCCGATCGTGGCCAGCATCCCGCCCGTGGACCGGGCGCAATGGGAGACGGTCCCGGCGCGCATCGGCAAGGCGGCGTCGCTGCTTGCCTGGCAGGGCGTCGGCGGCGGCCAGCCGCCGAGCGACACGGCCGCCGGCCAAGCCGGGGCGATGTGGCGTTTTGTCGGGAGTCCGCCGGTGCGCGATCCACCCGCAGCCCTGGGTGTGCGGGTGGGCGGCTGGTTCCATGGCGCGCCCGGGGAATGGCTGGTGCTGCGCTGCGCGGCGCCGGACGCGCGCATGGCCGTGGAGCGTAAGCCAAGCCCGGACGTTGCCCGCCACTTCCAGGATCCGGGCGCAGGTATGAACCGCTTCGACCTCGCCGCGCCGGCCATCGAGGGCTGCGTATTCCAGTCCACCGCCGGCCCCGGCGACGTGCCGCTCACGTCGTTTGCCGCGACGCCCGCGTCGTCACGCCTGGGTTCGGGCACGCTGAACATCGATGCGATGTCCGCGGGCATCCCGCTGGCGGCGCGCGAGGAGGCTTGGCCGCGCGCAGCGAGGCATGTCGTCTGGGAAATCCATGCGCGGGTCCTGCCGTGGCTGGCCGCCGCAGGCCTGTTCGCCTTTGCCTGGAGCATGCTGCGGGCGGCAGGCCGGCGGCGGCTTTCACCGCTGCAGGCGCTGGCTGCGTCGGCCTGGTGCCTGGTGGCCGCGCGCGTCGGCCTGCTGGTGCTGGTGGACATGTCGGCCTTCGCGGCCATCCGCATAGACTATCTGCAGCCGGCGTTCCCGCTGTTGCTGCTGGCGGCCATCGCGTCGCTTGCCACGCTTGGCGATGGCCGCCCTCAGCAGCAGCGAAACCCGCCGCGCCCGCCGTAGCGGGCCTCCTGGCGTTCGCGGAAGAAGGTCGGGTAGTCCATCGGCTCGCGGTCCGGATGTTTCTCCAGCACGTGGCGCACGTAGTTGTCGTAGTCCGGGATGCCGCAGCACAGCCGGGCGGTCTGCACCATCCTCCGCCACACACGCTTGTGCGTGGCGAAGTGGTCCAGCGTGACCAGCTGGCCGGCCATCAGAGCCAGACCTTCTGCTGCTCTTCGGTCAGCGCGACGTAGGGTGTCTCGCGATCGGTGCGCGCCGGGTTCGCGCGCGCCTTGCGGACCGCGAGCACCGAGTAGAACAGCACCGCCAGCACCACGAACATGAAGAGTGCCGTCAGGCCCGCGTTGACGTAGTTGTTGATCATGATCTGCTGCATGCCGCCGAAGTCCTTCGACGGCGCGATCAGCTCGCCGGCATCCAGCGCCGCGCGGTACTTGTTGGCCTGCGCCATGAAGCCCACGCCGGGATTGCCGTCGAAGATCTTGATCCAGCCGGCGCTGAGCGTGCAGGCCAGCAGCCACACCGTGGGCACGATCGACACCCAGGCGTAGCGGTCCTTCTTCATCTTGAACAGCACCACCGTGCACAGCATCAGCGCGATGCCCGCCAGCATCTGGTTGGCGATGCCGAACAGCGGCCACAGCATGTTGATGCCGCCCAGCGGGTCGGTCACGCCCTGGTACAGGAAGTATCCCCACAGCGCCACGCAGCCCGCGGTGGCGACCAGGTTCGGCACCCAGGCGTCGGTCTTGCGCATGACCGGGACGAAGTTGCCGAGCAGGTCCTGCAGCATGAAGCGCCCGGCGCGGGTGCCGGCGTCGACCGCGGTGAGGATGAACAGCGCCTCGAACAGGATCGCGAAGTGGTACCAGAACGCCATCATGCCGTCGCCCGGGATCACCGCGTGGAAGATCTGCGCGATGCCTACGGCCAGCGTCGGCGCGCCGCCGGCGCGGGAAATAATCGAGGCCTCGCCAACGTCCTCGGCGGTCTGGATCAGCACCTCGGGCGTGACCACGAAGCCCCAGCTCGACACGATTTCAGCCACCGCCGCCGGGTCGGTGCCGATGACCGCCGCCGGGCTGTTCATGGCGAAGTACACGCCCGGGTCGATGATCGATGCCGCGACCATGGCCATGATCGCCACGAACGATTCCATCAGCATGCCGCCGTAACCCAGGTACGGCGCGTGGCGCTCGTTGGCCATCAGCTTGGGCGTGGTGCCGGATGCGATCAGCGCGTGGAAGCCCGAGACCGCGCCGCAGGCGATGGTGATGAACAGGAACGGGAACATCGAGCCCTTCCAGACCGGGCCGGTGCCGTCGGTGAACTGGGTCAGCGCAGGCATGCGCAGCTCCGGCATCACGATCAGGATGCCGACCGCCAGGCCGATGATCACGCCGATCTTGAGGAAGGTGGACAGGTAGTCGCGCGGCGCCAGCAGCAGCCACACCGGCAGCACCGCGGCGACGAAGCCGTAGCCGATCAGCATCCAGGTGATCTGGACGCCGGTGAAGGTGAAGGCCGGACCCCAGGTCGGGTGCGCGGCGACCTGGCCGCCGTACCAGATCGCCGCCACCAGCAGCACCAGGCCGATGACCGAAATTTCGCCGACCCTGCCGGGCCGGAGGTAGCGCATGTAGATGCCCATGAAGATCGCGATCGGCATCGTTGCGATCACGGTGAACATGCCCCAGGGACTCTCGGCCAGGGCCTTCACCACGATCATCGCCAGCACGGCCAGGATGATGATCATGATCAGGAAGGCGCCGAACAGCGCGATGGTGCCGGGCACCTGGCCCATCTCCTCGCGCACCAGGTCGCCGAGCGAGCGGGCGTCGCGGCGGCTGGAGACCACCAGCACCATGAAGTCCTGCACCGCGCCGGCAAGCACCACGCCGACGATCAGCCACAGGGTGCCGGGCAGGTAGCCCATCTGGGCCGCCAGCACCGGGCCGACCAGCGGGCCGGCGCCCGCGATCGCGGCGAAGTGGTGGCCGAACAGTACGTGCTTGTTGGTGGGCACGTAGTCCAGGCCGTCGTTGTTGATCATCGCCGGCGTTGCGCGGGTCGCGTCCAGCTCGAAGACCCTGTCGGCGATGAAGCGCGCGTAAAAACGGTACGCCACGAGGTAGATCGAGACCGCCGCGACCACGATCCACAGCGCGTTGATGGGTTCGCCGCGACGCAGGGCGATGGTTCCGAGGCAGAACGCACCGAGCAGCGCAAGCACCGCCCAGGCCAGTTTTCCGAGTCCACCCTTCATGTGATTCCCCGTCAGGTTGCAGGCTGCAACAAGGGTCTACCCATGGTCCGCCGGGGTCAATTGTCAATGCTGCGATGCGACACGATCGAGTCTACGACTTTGGTCGCAGGCCGCGGGCGTTGCTCAGAGCCACCGCACCTTGCGCAGGTACGAGTAGAGCGCGACCACCACCACCGCCACCACCCCCACCAGGACCGGATAGCTCCAGCGGCCCGACAGCTCGGGCATGTGTGCGAAGTTCATGCCGTACCAGCTGGTGATCAGGGTGGGCGCGGCCAGCAGCGCGGCCCAGCCGGCGAGGCGCTTCACGACCTCGCCCTGTGCCAGCGTCACCAGCGCCTGGTTGACGCTGATCGCCGTGCCCAGCATGTCGCGGAGCATGTCGATGCTGTCGTTGATCCGCACCGAATGGTCCAGCACGTCGCGCAGGTACAGGCGGATCTCGTCGTGCAGCAGGGGCGTGCTGCTGCGCAGCAGCTGCGACAACACGTCCTGCATCGGGGTCAGGGCCACGCGCATGTACGTCAGTTCGCGCTTGAGGTCGTACAGGCGGCGCAGGATGCCGCGGTGGAAGGTGTCGCGGAAGATGTCCTGTTCCAACGCCAGCAGCGTCGCCTTGAACTCGTCCACGATCGGCACGTAGTCGTCGACGATGGCGTCGAGCACCGCATACAGGGCGAAGCCGGGACCCAGCCCCAGCAACCCCGGATTGCGCTCCACCCGCGCCCGCGCAGGGGTGTAGGACGCCGAGGCGCCATGGCGCACGGTCACCAGGTAGCGCGCGCCCAGGAAGGCATGGGTTTCGCCGTAGCGGATGCGTTCGTCGACCACCTGCGCGGTGTTGGTCGTGACGAACAGCGAGTCGCCATAGGCTTCCAGCTTCGGGCGCTGGTGGGCGTGGTGGGCGTCCTCGACGGCAAGCGCATGCAGGTCGAACTCCTCCTGCAGCTTGGCCAGCACCGCCTCGTCGGGCTCGAACAGCCCGACCCAGACGAAGCTGCCGTCATCAACGGCGAGCACATCGCTGATTTCGTCGAGGCTGATGTCGCGCCGCCGGCCTTCGCGGTCATATGCGGCGCTGTTGATGACGCAGGCGGGCAGCGGCGGCGCGGGGGCGGTCATCGCCGCATCATGCGCCTTCGCGCCGGGGGCGGCGAAGGACCGCCACCAGGGCCAGATGCAGCGGCAGCATCAGGGCGATCCAGTGGCCGTTGCGTTGTGACTGCAGCGGCATCCACAGCAGGAACGGTGACAGCAGCACCAGCGCGGCGACGATCGCCGACAGGACCCGGAACGCCGTGCCGCCTTCGCCACCACGTGCGACGCGCCATGCGCCCGGGAGCAGCAGCAGGCACAGCGGATTGAACAACACCAGGTTGTGGTTGGCCCAGCCGAAGCGGTGCGCGGTGCCCAGCCAGATGTAAAGCATGAGTGCACCGACCAGGGCGCAGGCCAGCCAGGTCGCCATCGCCGCCCACGCCACGGCGCGGGGGCGCCCGCGCTGCGACCAGGCGAACGCGGCCAGCGCGAGTCCTGCAACAAGCCACGGGACCCAGGCGACCCGGCGCGGTTCGGGCTCGGGGCCGATCCGGTGCGGCAGCAGCGCTTCCTCCGATGCCACCAGCGGCCGCCCGTCCGCATGGCTCACGTCGCGCAGTGCGGTGGCCAGTCGCATCGGCACGAAGGCATCGTCCCAGAGCGCGTTGGGGCGGTCGGCGGCGGGCCCCAGGCCGAGATCGAAGCCCAGCGCCATCCAGGCCGCGGGGCGTGCCAGGCGTACGGCTTCGCTGCGGTAGGTATTGCCCTGCGAACGCCCCTGCATATGGCGGCGCAGCGCACCGCCAAGGCTCTCGTCGATGGCGTCGCGCACGCGCGTTGAGCAGTTGTCGGTGAAGTAGTCGTAGGCGTACTCGGCGTTCTCGGGGCGCGCGTTTTCGGCGAGACGGGCGGCGAGGCCGGCGGCCTGGGTGGCGTCGAGATCAAGCCATTGGATCGAAACGCCACGGCCGACGTCGCGATAGTAGGCAAGGTCGTCGGTGAGCGGCAGGACGACCAGGCGGTAGCGCATGTCGCCGCGCGCGAACCGGGCCACGAAATCCGGCTCGGTTGGATCAAAGAAGCCGAAGTTGTAGGAGAGCGGCGGGCCGGCCGCCGGGTCGTCGACCACGATCGCGTTGTGGCCGAAGCGTTCGAAGAAGATCTCGCCCGGCTGCATGGTGGCCACGCCGATGCGCGGCGCCGCCAGAGCCGGCAGCGTGCAGGCGAGGAGCACCAGCAGCAGGGTGCGGGCCAGGCGCCGGGCAAGGGTGCGCATGGCGCGTGGCGTGCGATCGGGGCCCGCGGGCATGCCGGCGGCTGCCCGGCGGGACTCAGTCGCCATGGATCGACAGGTGCAGCGCATGCAGCCGGCGCGCGTCGGCGCTGGCGACGCGGAAGCTGAACCGGCCCAGCGTCAGCTCCTCGCCGGTTTCAGGCAGGTGGCCGATGGCGGCAGTGACCAGGCCGCCGATGGTGTCGTACTCGTCGTCGTCGAAGTCGGCGCCGAAACGCTCGTTGAAGTCGTCGATCGGGGTCAGCGCGTCGACGACGTACTGGCCGTCGGCCTGGGCGGCGATCTGCGCGTCAGGATCGTTGGCATCGTCGTGCTCGTCGTCGATCTCGCCGACGATTTCCTCGAGCACGTCCTCGATCGTGATCACGCCGGCCACGCCGCCGTACTCGTCGATCACGATCGCCATGTGGTTGCGCGACTGGCGGAACTCGCGCAGCAGCACGTTGAGCTTCTTCGACTCCGGGATCAGCACCGCCGGGCGCAGCAGCTCGCGCACCGTGCCCGGGCCGTTGTCGGCGACCACGCCGCGCAGCAGGTCCTTGGCCAGGAGGATGCCCAGGATCTCGTCCTTGTCGTCGCCGTGCACCGGGAAGCGCGAGTGGCCGGATTCGACCACGTCCTTCATCAGGTCGATGAAGCGGGATTCGACCGGCAGCGAGACCATCTGCGAGCGCGGGACCATGACGTCGCCCACGGTCATGTCGGACACCGCGATGGCACCTTCCATCATGCGCAGGGTGTCGGCTTCGACCAGGCCGTCGGCCTGGGCATCGCGCAGCAGCTCGACGAGGTCGTCGCGCGTGCTGGGATCACCGGAAATCGCGGAGCTCAGGCGCTCCAGCCAGCCGCGGCGCCGTTCCGGGTGATCCGGAGTGGCACCGTTGTTGCCCTGGCTACTACTGTCGTCTTCGGACATCTCGCTCGTGTCATCGCCCTGGGGGAAGGGCGGCCCTGCAGTTTACCGCGTCCGCTCAGGCCGCGCGGTAGGGATCGTCGATGCCCAGTCCGGCCAGGATGTCCCGCTCCAGTTGCTCCATCGCCTCGGCCTCGACGTCGTTGCCGTGGTCCCAGCCCAGCAGGTGCAGGCTGCCGTGGACGGTCAGGTGGGCGTAATGGGCGGCCAGCGGCTTGCCCTGTTCGCGGGCCTCGCGGGCGATGACCGGAGCGCAGAGCACCAGGTCGCCCAGCAGCGGCATGTGCACGCCGGGGGGCAGCTTGATGTCTTCGTCAAGCTCGGCCGGGAAGCTGAGCACGTTGGTGGCGTAGTCCTTGCCGCGGTAGTGGCGGTTGAGGGACCGGCCTTCCTTCGCGTCCACCAGGCGGATGGCGAGGTCGGCCTCGCGGATGCGTCCGGCCAGCGCCGCGGCCACCCATTTGCGGAAGCTCACCGCCGCCGGCAGCCCGGCGCGGGGCAGGGCATAGCCAACGGCGACATCGAGGCGGACCGGACCCTTGGTCATGGGCGGCAGTCTACGCCGGGCCGCTGGACGCGTCCTGCGCGTCGCGGCGCTCGTAGGCGTTGACGATGCGCGCCACCAGCGGATGGCGGACCACGTCGCGCGACTCGAAGAAGGTGAAGCTGGCGCCTTCAACGTCGTGCAGCACCTCGACCGCGTCGCGCAGGCCCGACTTCACCGACTTCGGCAGGTCGATCTGGGTGAGGTCGCCGGTGACCACCGCCGTGCTGCCGAAGCCGAGCCGGGTCAGGAACATCTTCATCTGCTCGATGGTGGTGTTCTGGGCCTCGTCGAGGATCACGTAGGCGTCGTTGAGGGTGCGCCCGCGCATGTAGGCCAGCGGCGCGATCTCGATGACGTTCTTCTCCAGCAGCCGGAGCACGGTTTCCACGCCCATCATTTCGTAGAGCGCGTCGTACAGCGGGCGCAGGTAGGGATCGACCTTCTGCGACAGGTCGCCGGGCAGGAAGCCGAGCTTCTCGCCGGCCTCGACCGCCGGACGCACCAGCACCAGGCGCTGCACGCGCGATTCGTTGAGCGCCTCGACCGCGCTGGCCACGGCCAGGAAGGTCTTGCCGGTGCCGGCCGGGCCGATGCCGAAGTTGATGTCGTGGGTGGCGATCGCGTGCAGGTACTTCTGCTGGTTCGCGCCGCGGCCGCGGATGGTGCCGCGCTTGACCCGGATCGCGACGTCCTGGGGCACGAAATCCGGGTCGGCGTTGCGCGCGGCCCGGGCGCTGCTGCCGGCGTCCTGGTCGTCCTGGGCGGCGCGGACTGCGTTCAGGCGCAGGTTGATCGCGTGGCCATCGAAGGTTTCGGTGCCGGCTTCGCCATAGAGGTCGTGCAGCAGGCGCTCGGCGCCATCGACGCGCCCGGCATCGTCGCCGGTGACGCGGAATATGTTGCCGCGATTGGCGATCTCCACGCCAAGCGCCAGTTCGATCTGGCGCAGGTGGCCGTCGAAGGGCCCGCTGAGGTTGGCCAGCCGTTCGGTGTCGGCGGGTTCGAGGGTGAAGTCGCGCTGGTGTGTGCTGGCCATAGGCGGGGAAGGGTAGCGTGCCGCCCGTCCCGGGACCATGGTCGCGCTGTGACGGGTGGCTGGGCGCTGCACCGGGGATTGCGCCGGCGCACCCTGGCCCGGCTGGCTGCCGGACCCGATCCACGGCCCGGCCGATGCTTACCGCGGCGGTGGACGGTCCGTCCGGCCAGGCTGGGGGCGGGCAACGACCGGCAGGCCGCGCGCCAGCAGAACGAAGCCGATCACGGCCATCAGCAGCGATCCGCCAAACCAGATCCAGCCAACGGCGCCGGCCGCGCCGCCGTCGCGCACCAGGTACATCCAGGTGCGCGCCAGGCCCAGGATGGCCAAGCCGCAAAGCCACAGCCCCAGCGGGTCGAGCCGCCTGCGCGGTGGCGGCGCGTCCGCGTGCTGGCGCCGCGGGGCCACGGCGTCTCCTCAGGCCCCGACCGGTGCTTCGGCGGATGCATCGACCGTGGCCACCCGGCCGCGCAGCGAGTTGCTGAGTGCGCCGGTGATCAGCACGTCGACGAACTGGCCGACCAGTCGCGGCGGGCCGGCGAAGTTCACCGAGCGCATGTTCTCGGTCTTGCCGGTGAGCTCGTTCGGGTCCTTGCGCGACGGTCCGGTGACCAGCACCTTCTGCACGCTCCCGAGCATCGCCCGCGAGATGCCCGCGGCGTGGTCGTTGATGCGCGCCTGCAACCGAGACAGCCGCGCGTGCTTTTCCGCGGCCGTCACCTTGTCTTCGAGGTCGGCGGCGGGCGTGCCCGGGCGGCGCGAATAGATGAAGGAGAACGACTGGTCGAAGCCCACCTCCTCGATCAGCTTCATGGTCTTCTCGAAGTCGGCGTCGGTTTCGCCCGGGAAGCCGACGATGAAGTCGGACGAAATCGAGATGTCGGGCCGCACCGCGCGCAGCCTGCGGATCTTCTGCTTGAACTCCAGCGCCGTGTAGCCCCGCTTCATCGCCGACAGGATGCGGTCGCTGCCGGACTGCACGGGCAGGTGCAGGTAGTTGGCGAGCTGCGGCACGTCGCGGTAGGCCTCGATCAGTGAATCCGAGAACTCCAGCGGATGCGAGGTGGTGAAGCGGATGCGGTCGATGCCCTCGATCTCGGCGATTGTGCGGATCAGCAGGCCGAGGTCGGCGAACTCCGGCCCGCCCGCTGTCGGGTCACCGCCGGAATCCCCGTCCGCGGCGTCGGCCGCGGCGATCGGCCCGCGATAGGCGTTGACGTTCTGGCCCAGCAGGTTCACCTCGCGCACGCCCTGCGCGGCCAGCTGCATGACCTCGACCAGCACGTCCTCGAACGGCCGGCTGACCTCCTCGCCGCGTGTGTAGGGCACCACGCAGAACGAGCAGTACTTGCTGCAACCCTCCATGATCGAGACGAAGGCGCTGGGGCCATCGGCGCGCGGCTCGGGCAGGCGGTCGAACTTCTCGATCTCCGGGAAGCTGATGTCGACCTGGGGCAGGCCGGTCTCGCGGCGCCCGCGGAGCATCTCGGGCAGCCGGTGCAGGGTCTGCGGGCCGAACACCAGGTCGACGTACGGCGCGCGCTTCACGATCGCCGCGCCCTCCTGGCTGGCGACGCAGCCGCCGACGCCGATCAGCACCGGACGGCCGCCCTGCTTGAGCGACTTCCAGCGGCCCAGCTGGCTGAACACCTTCTCCTGTGCCTTTTCGCGGATCGAGCAGGTATTGACCAGGATCACGTCGGCTTCGTCGACGTTCGTGGTGAGTTCGAGTCCGTCGGAGGCGGCCAGCACGTCGGCCATGCGCGCCGAGTCGTACTCGTTCATCTGGCAGCCGTGGGTCTGGATGAACAGCTTGCGGGCGGGCGCGGCGGCGGCTTCGGGCGTGGAGCCCGGCGGGGTCTTGGTGGTCATGGTGGTTCCGGGGCACGGCGGTCAGTCCGGGCCGGATGGCAGATGCGGAGCCGCCAGTCTAAACCCCGCGAAAGCCACGCCGCAGCCCCGCTGTTGCAGGAGCTGCAGCCGCGAATGCGCCAAAGCCCCTCTGGCCCGGTCCTGTAGGAGCAGCTATGGCTGCGAAACGGGCGCCGCGGTCATCCCGAGGTGGGTCGGTACCCCTCAGGCAATGGCCGGAGGGGCGGTGGGTGGCCGTTTCCTTGGGTATGGTCACGGTTTCAGGCCTTGGCAAGGCCGCCTCAAGCATGGAGACTGCGCGCGATGGAGGGGCGGGGATGAATCGCTACGGCAAATTCACGGGTTTCGCCTGCGCGGCGACGATCGGCCTTGCCTGCATGGCGGCGGCCGGCCCGGCCGTGGCCGGCACCATCTACCGCTGCGACGCCGGTGACGGCGTGGCGAGCTATGTCAGCAAGCGCATCAAGGGCGCGAGCTGCACCGTTGCCAGTACCTACCGGCCCAGCCGACCGTCCCGTCCCAGCCAGCCGTCCACCACGCCGGGCGCCGTCGGGGCGGTGAACGCATCGACCGCGGTCCAGGGATCGCCCGCCTCGCTGGATGCCAACGCGCCGGCCAGCTTCATGGGCGCCGGTTCCACGGCACCCGCGGTGGTGCAGGTTCCGTCCGCGCCCTCGTCGGGCAGCGGCGCGCGGCGCCTGGTCCAGGGCCAGGTCTACTCCTACGTCAAGGACGGCGTGCGCCACTACACCAGCCGCAAGCCCGCTGGCGGCGGCGGCGCCTCGGCGCTGCGCACGATCAGCTACAGCTTCTTCGAAACCTGCTACGCCTGCGGCTCACCTGGCCTGAACTTCGGCAACGTCCGCCTCAACACCAGCGCCTACGATGCCGAGGTCAAGGCGGCGGCGACGGAGTTCGGTGTCGAGGAAGCGGTGATCCGCGCAGTGATGCATGCAGAATCCGCCTTCAACCCGAATGCGCTGTCGCGCGTCGGTGCCCAGGGCCTGATGCAGCTGATGCCGGCCACCGCCGACCGCTTCGGGGTCACCAATGCCTTCGATCCCGCGCAGAACATCCGCGGCGGGGTCCGGTATCTGGCCTGGTTGCTCAAGCGCTTCAACGGCGACCTGACCCTGGCCGCTGCGGGCTACAACGCCGGCGAAGGCGCGGTCGATCGCCACAAGGGCGTGCCGCCGTACAAGGAAACCCGGCGCTACGTCGAGCGCGTGGGCGTCCTTGCGGCTCGCTATCGGGGGCAGTTGGCGGCCAATTGAGCGGCCGGCGTGGCGGAACCGCGTGTTCCACGTTGTCCCCTGAATCGGCGTTCCGCTACACTTCATTGTCTTTGGCGGCGGGCCGGCAGGCCGGGCCCCGCCGGGACAGCGACTTACACATGGCGACCGTACGATTTTTCGGAGTGGCGGATGGGCAATGAAGGGGTTCTGGATCCTGTCGAGGGGGGCACGGTCGATCATGGCCGCCGCCGCTTCCTGACAGCCACCACTGCGGTGGTCGGCGCCGCGGGCGCCGGCGTGGCCGTGGTTCCATTCGTCAAGACCTGGTTCCCGAGCCAGCGCGCGCAGCTCGCGGGCGCGCCCGTGACCGCGGACATCAGTGCGCTGGCCGAGGGCGAGCGCCTGGTGTTCGAGTGGCGCGGCCAGCCGATCTGGATCGTCAAGCGCTCGCAGGAAGTCCTGCAGTTGCTGCCGACGCTGGACGACCAGCTGCGCGATCCGATGTCCGAGAACATCGAGCAGCAGCCGGAGTACATCCGCGAGGCGAACCCCGAACTGCGCTCGCTGAAGCCGGAGATCTCCGTGCTCGTGGGCATCTGCACCCACCTGGGCTGCTCGCCGGAAATGGTCGCCGAGATCCGCCCGGCACCGTTCGACGCCAACTGGAAGGGCGGCTACTTCTGCCCCTGCCACAAGTCGAAGTTCGACATGGCCGGCCGCGTCTACCAGGGCGTGCCGGCACCGACCAACCTCGTGGTGCCACCGCACCATTTCGTCGACGACAACACCATCGTCATCGGCGTCGATCCGCAGGGGGCCGCGTAAGCCATGTCGAACGTGATCACGCGAACCGCCAACAACCTGATGGACTGGGTCAACGAGCGTGCGCCCGGCATGATGCCGATGTACCGCAAGCACATGACCGAGTACTACGCGCCGAAGAACTTCAACTTCTGGTACTACATGGGCTCGCTGGCCATGCTGGTGCTGGTCAACCAGCTCGTCACCGGCATCTTCCTGACGATGCACTACAAGCCGTCCGCGGCCGAGGCCTTCTCCTCGGTCGAATACATCATGCGCGACGTCGAGTGGGGCTGGCTGATCCGCTACATGCACTCCACCGGCGCCTCGCTGTTCTTCATCGTCGTTTACCTGCACATGTTCCGCGGGCTGATGTACGGCAGCTACCAGAAGCCGCGCGAGCTGGTGTGGATCCTCGGCATGCTGATCTACCTGGTGCTCATGGCGGAGGCCTTCCTGGGCTACGTGCTGCCCTGGGGCCAGATGTCGTTCTGGGGCGCGAAGGTGATCATCTCGCTGTTCGGCGCGATCCCGATCATCGGCAACGGCCTGGTCGAATGGATCATGGGCGACTACCTGCCCAGCGATGCCACGCTCAACCGCTTTTTCGCGCTGCACGTGATCGCGCTGCCGCTGGTGCTGCTGCTGCTGGTCGTGCTGCACCTGGGCGCGCTGCATGAAGTGGGCTCGAACAACCCCGACGGCGTCGACATCAAGAAGGGCCCCAAGGGCAACCGTTGGGACGCGAACAAGCCGGCCGACGGCATCCCGTTCCACCCCTACTACACGGTCAAGGACCTGGTGGGCGTGGGCTTCTTCCTGATGATCGCGGCCTTCATCATCTTCTTCGCGCCGGCCTTCGGCGGCTGGTTCCTCGAGCATGACAACTTCACCGAGGCCAACCACCTGGTGACGCCCGAGCACATCAAGCCGGTGTGGTACTACACGCCGTACTACGCGATGTTGCGCGTGGTGCCGGACAAGCTCGGCGGCGTGCTGGTGATGTTCGGCGCCATCGCGATCCTGTTCCTGGTGCCCTGGCTCGACCGCGCCAAGGTCAAGTCGTATCGCTACCGCGGCCTGATGTCGAAGGTGCTGCTCGGCCTGTTCGCGCTCACCTTCATCTGGCTGGGCAAGATCGGCGCCGGCCCGGGTACCGACCCGGTCGAGACCATCATCGGCCGCTTCCTGACCTTCTTCTACTTCGCCTTCTTCATCACCATGCCGCTGTGGACGAAGCTCGACAAGACCAAGCCGGTGCCGGATCGGGTGACCACGCATGACTAAGCCCATGACCCTCATCAGCCGCGTCGCGGTGTTCGCGGCCTCCATGCTGCTCTCGTTCTCGGCCCTGGCCGCGGCCGGTGGCCCGGTGCAGCACGCCGGTACCGACCTCAGCGACAAGGCGTCGCTGCAGCGTGGCGCGCAGCTGTACATGAACTACTGCTCCTCCTGCCATTCGCTGAAGTACCTGCGCTACTCGCGCATGGCAGAGGACCTCGGGCTGACCGAAGACGAGGTGATGGCCAACCTCAACTTCACCGGCGCCGCGTTCGGCGAGCAGATCCTGACCGCGATGCCGGCCGAGCACGCCGGCGACTGGTTCGGGACCGTGCCGCCCGACCTCAGCCTGACCTCGCGCGTGCGCGGCGGAGACTGGATCTTCAGCTACCTCAAAGCCTTCTACATCGACGAGGAGCGTCCGCTTGGCTGGAACAACACCGTGTTCCCCAACGCGTCGATGCCGAACGTGCTGTGGGAAATGCAAGGCATCCAGCGCCCGATCTACGGTGGCAAGGACGAGGCTACGGGCGATCCGCTGATCGATCGCCTGGAAGTGGCATCGCCGGGCACCATGGATCCGCTGCAGTTCGACCAGGCTGCGCGCGACATCACCGCGTTCCTCGAGTACGCCGGTGAGCCGGTGGCGGTCAAGCGCGAGGCGATCGGCGTGTGGGTACTGCTGTTCCTCGCATTCTTCACCTTCCTGGCGTGGCTGCTGAAGAAGGAATACTGGAAGGACGTGCACTGAAGGGAGTTGTTCGATGATGGCAGCGAGTCCGCGCATGCGTAATGCACTCACGCTCTTTTCCTCCGCCGATGATGTCCTGTGCCACCGCGTGCGGCTGGTGCTCGCGGCCAAGGGCGTTACCTACGACCTGATCACCGTCGATCCCAAGGACCCGCCCGAGGACCTGCTCGACCTCAATCCCTATCATTCGGTGCCGACCCTGGTGGAGCGGGACCTGGTGCTGTACGCCTCGAGCGTGGTCACCGAGTACCTGGACGAGCGTTATCCGCATCCGCCGCTGATGCCGGTCGATCCGCTGTCCCGCGCGCGGCTGCGCCTGGCGATGCTGCGCCTCGAGCACGACTGGGTGCCCGAGGTGCGCATGATCCAGACCGGCACCAAGGCCCAGGCCGATGCCGCGCGCAAGCGCCTGAAGGACTTGCTGACCGCGTCCGTGCCGTTGTTCAAGGCCTACAAGTTCTTCCTCAATCCCGAAATGAGCCTCGCCGACTGCGCGATGGCGCCGATCATCTGGCGCCTGGAAGCGCTTGGCGTGCCGCTGCCGAAGGATGGCAAGGCGATCGAGGACTATGGCAGCAGGATTTTCCGCAACCCCGGGTTCACGCGCAGCCTGACCCCGCAGGAGCGCCATCTGCGCGAGCTGCCGGCCTGACCCCGGCTCGCGGTAGAATCCGGGCATGAATGACGTGTCCCGGATGACCAGCCACCGCCCCTACCTGCTGCGGGCGCTGTACGAATGGATCGTGGACAACGGGATGACGCCCCACCTTCTGGTGGATGCGCTCGGTCCCGGCGTGCGCGTGCCCCCCCATACCGTGAAGGACGGGCGCGTGGTGCTCAACGTCGCCGAGCGCGCGGTCTCCCGATTGCACATGGACAACGAGGCGGTGAGCTTCACCGCGCGCTTTGGCGGTGTCAGCCATCCGGTGACGGTGCCGGTCGGCGCAGTGCTGGCCATCTATGCCCGGGAGACCGGGCAGGGCATGGCGCTGCCCGATGACCAGGTGGGCGGTACCGCAGGCGGCACGGACGGCGATGCGGCGGGCGCCGACGAAGATGTCCGTGGAACGTCCGGTAGCGAAGTCGTGCTCGGCGTGGTGCCCGGCGGCGTGGATGACGAAGCCCCGCGCGAGGATCGCGGCGGCGACGGAAGCGATGACGGCGACGGTGACGACGATGGTTCACCAACCCCGCGCCGCGGTGCGCACCTGCGCGTGATCAAGTAGGCGATCCGTCAGGGCCAGGTCGGCGTGGCTCAGTCGTCGCCCTGCAGGCTGGACGCCACCGCCGGTGCCGGGCCGGTGAACGACACCAGCCGGTTTCCGTGGAAGACCATGCGGCCGCGCTGGCGGTCGGTGCCATCGTGCGAATACTCGAAGCGGAAGCTCCGCTCCAGCCCGAGTCGCCCGTCGCTGCGGCGGCGCAGGCGCGACCCGATGGCATGCACGGTCTGGTCGAGCAACTGCACGCCGGCAGTACGGCAGGCGGCGCGGCCGACGTCGATGGCGTGTTCGCTGGCCGCGCGGGCCGCGTTCCACCACGCGTAGGCGATGGCGCCGGCTATCATTAGCAGGATGAGACTGGGCATGGCTGTGCAATCTGGGGCCAACCCGCAGTTTGAGCAAGCCTTTGCGCGGGCTTCACGCACCACATCCCAGTTTCCACCTATGAACAGCCTCCGCAACGCAGATGAAACCCTCGACCTGCCGACGCCGTCACCGATCGCGCGCGCGGCAACCACGGCCACCGTCGTGCGTCCGGCGCTGCCGCGCTACGTGCTGCGCGGCGTGGCTGGGGCGGGCTTCGGTCGCACATTCCCACTGGTGGGGCCAACGGTGCTCGGCCGCGCGCCGGACTCCGGGATCCACCTCGATCACCCGGGGATCTCACGCCAGCACGTTCGGCTGACGCCGACCGCGGAGGGCCTGCTGGTGGAAGACCTCGACTCCACCAACGGCTGGCTGCTCAACGAGGAGCCGCGGCAGCGCGCCTGGGCGCAGCATGGCGACGAGCTGGGCTTCGACGTGCTGCGCTTCCGCGTGGTGGCACCGGGCGCTGCGGTCGAACGCCCACGGCCGGGGCGCAAGCCAAGGCGTGCGGCGGGGGGCTCCGCAGTATCCGCATGGTGGTGGGTCGCCGCGCTCGCCGTGCTGGCCGCGGCGGCGTGGCTGTTGCTGCGCTAGCGCCAGCTAGGCCGGAACCGGCCCGAGCTTCAGCGAAAGGTCGATTGCCT
Organism: Luteimonas sp. A537; assembly: GCF_054052065.1. NCBI lineage: Bacteria > Pseudomonadati > Pseudomonadota > Gammaproteobacteria > Lysobacterales > Lysobacteraceae > Luteimonas > Luteimonas renzhihongae. The sequence continues at coordinate 313,500 of NZ_JBSVRH010000001.1, read as the reverse complement.
GCACATGCTTGGTCAGGCCGCCGATCGAGATGCAATCGACGCCGTCGGCGGCGATCGCGCGCAGTGAATCCAGGTCGACCCCACCCGACACCTCGAGCGGAATCCGGCCCGCCGTGATGCGCACCGCCTCGCGGCGGGTGTCGGCGTCGAAGTCATCGATGAGGATGCGGTCGCAGCCGGCCTCGAGCGCGTCGCGCAGCTCGGCCAGGGTCTCGACCTCCACGATCAGCGGTAGCCGCGGCTGGCTGGCGCGCGCGGCCGCGATGGCCGCGGCGATGGAGCCGGCGGCGCGCACGTGGTTTTCCTTGAGCATCACCGCATCGTGCAGGCCCATGCGGTGGTTGTCGCCGCCGCCCACGCGTACCGCGTACTTCTGCGCGATGCGCAGGCCGGGCAGGGTCTTGCGGGTGTCGAGGATGCGCGCACGGGTGCCGCGCACGGCTTCCACGTGTGCGGCCACGGTGGTCGCCGTGCCGGACAGCGTTTGCATGAAGTTGAGCGAGGTGCGCTCAGCGCTGACCAGGGCGCGGGTGCGGCCCTGGAGCGTGGCCAGCACGGTGCCGGCGCGTACGTGGTCGCCGTCGCTGAAGCGCCAGTCGATGGCGATCTCCGGGTCCAGCGCGCGGTGGCAGGCGTCGAACCACGGCCGGCCGCAGACCACGGCGTCCTCCTTGCACAACAGGTAGGCCGATTCCGGTGCGTCCGGAAGCAGGGCGGCGGTGACGTCGCCGCTGCCGATGTCTTCGGCCAGCGCGCGCTCGACGTCGGCGGAGACGATGGCGGCGTCCGGACCGGTGCCGACGGCGCTCATGCGCCCGGGAAGCCGCCGACCTGCGCGGTGGCGATCGCGTCCTCGGCCAGCAGCACCGGGATGCCGTCGTCGATGCGGTAGACGGTGCGGCGATCGCGGGTCACCAGGGCTTCGCGCAGTGGCTCGGCCTGCACGGCCTCGTCGCCGCGCTGCACGCCACCGGCGTTGATGGCGCGGTTCAGCGCGTCGAGCCCTGCGGGTTCCAGCAGCGCCAGCGGCTGGCGGCTGGCGGGGCAGACGAGGATGTCGAGCAGCTTGCGGTCCATGGCGGTACGTCGCGGCGTGGGGCCGCTAGAATACGTCTTTGCCACCGGGGACGGCCAATGACCGCCACCAACAGTCCGCCCGTCGTCGGCGTCGTGATGGGTTCGCGATCCGACTGGGACACCATGCAGCACGCGGTGCAGAAGCTTGAAGAGTTCGGCATCGCGCACGAGGTGCGCGTTGTTTCCGCGCACCGCACGCCCGACGTGCTGTTCGAGTACGCGGCCGGCGCGCGCGACCGCGGCCTGAAAGTGATCATCGCCGGTGCCGGCGGCGCTGCGCACCTGCCGGGGATGATCGCGTCCAAGACGCCGCTGCCGGTGCTGGGCGTGCCGGTGCAATCGAAGGCGCTCAACGGCATGGACTCGCTGCTGTCGATCGTGCAGATGCCGGCCGGCGTGCCGGTGGCGACGTTCGCGATCGGCAATGCCGGCGCGGCCAATGCGGCGCTGTTTGCCGCGGCGCAGCTTGCCGCGGCGGGCGACGCGGACGTCAGGGCCGCGCTGGATGCCTTCCGCCAGCGCCAGACCGATGACGTCGCCGCCGGCGACGACCCGCGCCGATGAGCGCGGGCGTCCGGCCGGCTTCCGGCGCGAGGTGCGTGCGATGACCACCGTCGGCATCCTTGGCGGCGGTCAACTGGCGCGGATGATGGCCCTGGCCGGCGCACCCCTGGGCCTGCGCTTCTCGGTGATGGACACCAGCGCCGACGCCTGCGCCGGACAGCTCGTGCCCCTGCTGGTAGGTGACTACCGCGACGCAGGGGTGCTGGCGGAATTCGCGTCGGGCATCGACATCGCCACCTTCGATTTCGAGAACGTGCCCGCCGAGTCCGCGCAGTGGCTGGGCGAGCGGGTGCCGCTGTTCCCCAACCCGCGCGCGCTCGGCACCAGCCAGGACCGGCTGGCCGAGAAGACCCTGTTCCGCGAGCTCGGCATCCCGGTGCCCGGCTACGTGCCCGTCGATACCCGCGCCGACCTCGACGCCGCGGTGGCCGAACTCGGCGTGCCCTGCATCCTCAAGACCCGGCGCCTGGGCTATGACGGCAAGGGCCAGTACCGGATCCGCGCGGTAGCCGATGCTGCGTCGGCCTGGGAGGCACTTGGTGCCCAGGCAGTGACCGTGGGCCTGATCCTCGAGGCCTTCGTGCCCTTCGAGCGCGAGCTGAGCGTGGTCGCCGTGCGCGGCCGCGATGGCGAGTTCCGCACCTGGCCGCTAACCGAAAACTGGCACGTCGATGGCGTGCTGTCGGCCAGCCTTGCGCCGGCGCGCGTGGCGCCTTTGCTGGAGGCCCGCGCGGTGGAGTACGCCCGCGCGTTGGCGGAAGCGCTGGATTATGTCGGCGTGTTCGCGCTGGAACTGTTCTGCCGGGATGGCGAGCTGCTGGCCAACGAGATGGCGCCGCGAGTGCACAACTCAGGCCACTGGACGATCGAAGGCGCCGAGACATCGCAGTTCGGCAACCACCTGCGGGCCGTGCTCGGACTGCCGCTGGGCGCAACGCGCGCGCTGGGCCGGAGCTGCATGCTCAACTGGATCGGCGAGATGCCGGACCCCGTCGCGGTGCTGGCCGAGGCTGGCGGACACTGGCACGACTACGGCAAGGCCGCGCGTCCCGGGCGCAAGGTCGGCCATGCGACGCTGCGCGCTGACGGGGATGCGGAGCTGGCCGATACGTTGGCGCGCGTCGGCGCCGTGCTGGGCCGCGAGTCCCAGGTGGAACCCGTCATCGCCCGCCTGCGAAACGACCCGGCCCCATAGATTCCCGGGCCCTCAGCATGATGTAGGAGCAGCCCTAGCTGCGACCCGCGTCATGTTGGAGCAGCTATAGCTGCGATGGCGAGGTGTCCCGCCGCGCGGGGGCTATTTGAGGTTCGAGGCGACGAAGGTCCAGTCGACCAGGTTCCACGCGGCTTCGATGTAGCGGCCGCGGGCTTCACGGTGGTCCAGCAGGTAGGCGTGCTCCCACAGGCTCAGGGTCAGCAGGGGCCGATCGTCGCCGGTGAGCGGCGAGGCGGTGTTGGCCGTCAGTGCCAAGGTGAGCGAGCCGTCCGGCCGCTGCAGCAGCCAGATCCACCCCGACCCCTGCAATGCGCAGGCCATCGCCGCGAAGCGCTGGCGGAAACGCGCCATGTCGCCAAACCTGCGCACGAGTGCATCGGCCAGTTCACCCTGCGGCTCGCCGCCGCCGCCGGCCGCGGCAGGTTTCAGGCAGCGCCACTGGAACGCCAGGTTCCAGGCCTGCGCCGCGTGCTGCTGCAGCGCGCCCTGGGCGCGGCGCACCAGTTCATCGAGCGTGGCCGTACCCATGCCCGCCGCTGGCGCCAGGGCGTTGACGGCTTCGACATGGGCACGATGGTGGCGACCGTGGTGGAGGTCGAGGGTCTCGCCCGAGATGTACGGCTCGAGCGCGGTGCGGTCCCAGGGCAGGGCGGCAAGTTCAATGGCCATGGACGCTACAATAGCGCGATCCCCATCACGCGCTGCGTGGCCACGGCCCGCTGCACACCACGTCGGAGCCCCCATGGCCATCGTCGAAAAGATCCAGGCCGAAATCAGCGGCCACCCCATCGTCCTGTTCATGAAGGGTACGCCGCAGTTCCCGATGTGCGGCTTCTCCAGCCGCACCGTGGGCGCGCTGCGCGAAGCCGGCGCCGACATGGCGACCCTGCACAGCGTCAACGTGCTCGAAGACCCCGAAGTCCGCGCCAACCTGCCGCGCATTTCCAACTGGCCGACCTTCCCGCAGCTGTTCATCAACGGCGAGCTGATCGGCGGCTGCGACATCACCATGGAGCTGTTCGAGTCCGGCGAGCTGGCGCGCATGGTCGCGGAGACGCAGAAGGCGTGAGTACGCCCCCGGCCGCCGCGGAGGCGCCCGACGCGCCGGCCGCACTGGCCGGGCGCGTGGTGCTGGTGACCGGTGCCCACGGCGGCCTGGGCGCGGCCGCGGCACACGCCTGCGCGCGCGCGGGTGCGACCGTGGTCCTGCTTGGTCGCAAGGTACCCAAGCTCAACCGCGTGTACGACGCGATCGCGCGCGACCCGGCCGGGCTGCCGGAACCGGTCAACTATCCTTTCGACCTGGCCGGGGCGGACTACGGCGACCATGTCGAACTTGCCGGGCGCATCGGCGCCCAGTTGGGCCGGCTGGACGGCATGCTGCACTGCGCCGCCGACTTCACCGGCCTGACTCCGCTCGAACACACCGATCCGGGTCACTTCGCCCGCATCCTGCACGTGAACCTCAGCGCGCGCTGGTGGCTGACCCAGGCCTGCCTGCCGCTGCTGCGCGAGGCGCCGGATGCCTCGGTGGTGTTCGTGCTCGACGACGAAGCGCCGGCCGCCTACCGCGGCGCCTACGGCATCGCCCAGCACGGCCAGCGCGCCCTGCTCGACACCCTGCACGCCGAACACAGGAACGGCACCGTGCGTTTCCACGGCCTCCGCCCCGGCCCTTTGCGCACGCCGCTGCGCGCGCGCGCCCACGCGGTCGATGAAGACCGCCGCGCCCGCGATCCCGCCGCCGCCGCCGCTGCCTGCGTCACCCTGCTGTCGCCCGCGGGCACGGCCCATCGCGGGCAAGCCTGGGCGCCGCGCGCATGACCATCGCGTCCGCGGCCCTGCTGCTGTTCCTGATCCTGGATCCGCTGGGCAACATCCCGGTGTTCCTCAGCATCCTGCGCAACCTGCCGCCCAAGCGGCAGCGCATCGTCCTGGCGCGCGAGCTGCTGATCGCCCTGGGCGTGCTGATGGTCTTCCTCTGGGTCGGCAAGCACGCCCTGGAGGTCATGCACCTGCGCCAGGAATCGGTGTCGATCGCCGGCGGCATCGTCCTGTTCCTGATCGGCATCCGGATGATCTTCCCGCCGCCCGAGGGCCTGATGGGCGAACTGCCGGGCGGGGAGCCTTTCATCGTCCCGCTGGCCGTGCCGCTGGTCGCCGGGCCGTCGGGCATGGCGGCGGTGATGCTGATGGGCACCCGTGAACCCGACCGGCTTTGGGAATGGAGCCTGGCGCTGATGATCGCCTGGGGCGCGACTGCGGCCATCCTGTTCTGCGCGCCCTACCTGTACCGGCTGCTCGGCGCCCGCGCCCTGACCGCCGTGGAGCGCCTGATGGGCATGCTGCTGGTGGCGATTTCAGTGCAGATGCTGCTCGACGGCCTGGCCAGCTATCTGGTCAGCATGCGCCCGGCCTGAAGTCGTCATCCGGCTGTCATATAGCCGGACTACCGTGTTAATCTGTTGTTAACCGCTGCCGCTCCGGCGGTCGCGGCGTGATCAGGACAACCCGAGTTTTTCCTGCCGTGCCCCGGGGTGCGGTCCGTTTACTTGCCACCAAGAGTCCAGCCATGACCCGTCGCAACGTCTTCCGTGTGTCGAAACTTTCGCTCGGCCTGATCGCCGCGCTTGCCGCCGCACCCGTCTTCGCCCAGAGCGGCACGTCCGCCGGCGTGGGTGGTGTCGTCCTTGGAAGCGACGGCCTGCCGGTCACCAATGCAGAAGTCACCATCGTCCACGTCGAGTCCGGCACCACCAGCCGCGTGACCACCGACGCGAGCGGCCGCTACAGCGCCCGGGGCCTGCGCGTGGGTGGCCCGTACGAGATCATCATCACCAAGGCCGGCGCCGGCACCAGGACTCAAGACAATGTCTTCCTCGGCCTGAACCAGGCCAACACCGTCAACGCCCAGCTTGCCGGTGACGTGACCACCCTCGCCACCGTGACCGCGGTCGGCGTGGCAGGTGGCTCGGAGATCTTCAGCGCCAACAAGATGGGCACCGGCACCAACCTGGACAACGCGACCATCGAAGCGCTGCCCTCGGCCAGCCGCAACATCCAGGACTACATCCGCCTCGACCCGCGCATCTCGCAGGTCAGCAAGGCCGATGGCTCGATCTCGGCCGGTGGCCAGAACTCGCGCTTCAACGTGATCCGCATCGACGGCGTCAGCAACTCCGACCCGTTCGGCCTTGAAGCCAACAACATGCCGACCGAGCGCCAGCCGGTCTCGATGGACGCGATCGAAGAAATCCAGATCGACCTGGCCAACTACGACACCACCATCTCCGGCGGTACCGGCGCTGTGGTCAACGCCGTGACCAAGTCGGGCACCAACGAATTCCACGGCAGCGCGTACTACGCCCTGCGCGACGGCGACTGGGTGCGCAGCGACCTGCGCGGCGTCGAGTTCAACGGCTTCGACAAGGAAGAGACCTACGGCTTCACCTTCGGTGGCCCGATCATCAAGGATCGCCTGTTCTTCTTCGCCAACTACGAGCAGTTCAAGCGCGCGCGCCCGGGCACCAGCCTGTCGGGCACCCCGTACGGCGACGGTGACATCACCGATGCCGACATCGCCCGCGTGATCGCCGCCGCCAACAGCTTCGGCTTCGATCCCGGCACCATGAATCCGCCGAGCATTTCCGAGACCGACATCGAGGAATACGCGGTCAAGCTCGACTGGAACATCAGCGACAACCACCGCGCGGCCCTGCGCTACAGCAAGACCGAGGAAATCGTGCCCAAGCTGGTCGGCTTCGGCGGCAGCAGCATTTCGCTGTCGAGCTACTGGTACGACCAGAACAAGACCTTCGAGAGCACGGTCGTCGAGCTGTTCAGCGACTGGAGCGACAACTTCTCCACCGAATTCAAGGTCTCGCAGCGCGACTACTCGTCGATCGCCGCCACTTATGCGGACCTGCCGACCATCATCATCAACAACGTCGGCGCGGGCCAGGACACCATCAACCTCGGCACCGAGCGCAACCGCCACGTCAACGTGGTCGACACCGAGCAGCTGACCGTGTTCGGCGCGGGTACCTGGTACGTCGGCGACCACACCCTGAAGTTCGGCTTCGACTACGAAGACAACGACATCCTCAACTTCTACGGCCGTGACGTGAACGGTGCGTGGACGTTCGACAGCCTCGACGCCTTCGAGGCGGGCGAGGCGCTGAACTACCAGCTGCGCGCGCCGCGTGCCGGCGGCAGCATGGCCGACATCCCGGCGGCCTACTCGTTCGAGAACCTCGGCCTGTTCGTGCAGGATTCCTGGGCGCTCAACTACAACCTGACCCTGATGTTCGGCGTGCGCGTGGACATGCCTGATTTCGGCAACTCGCCGATCTACAACCAGCGCATCCAGGACATCTACGGCCTCGACAACTCGGTGACCGTCGACAAGAAGCTGTGGCAGCCGCGCTTCGGCTTCAACTACACCTTCGATACCGAGCGTCCGACCCAGCTGCGCGGCGGCGTCGGCCTGTTCCAGGGTGGCAACCCCAACGTGTGGCTCGCCGGTCCGTTCCAGAACACCGGCCTGAACTTCGACTCGTACAACATCAGCGGCCCGGGCGTCCCGGACTTCGATCCAAGCGTTCCGCCGTCGATCCCGACCGGTGGTGCCGCCGCCGCGCCGCGCATCACCGCCGACATCATGGAGCCGGGCCTGGCCCTGCCGTCGATCTGGAAGGCCAACCTGGCGTTCGACCACGAGCTGCCCTGGTACGGCCTGGTGGCATCGGCCGAGCTGCTGGTCACCAAGAACAAGAACGCCTTTTGGTTCGACCGCATCGATATCGGCAGCCCGACCCACTACGGCCAGGACGGCCGCGCGATGTACTGGAACGAAGCCGGCTACAACCCGGACAGTATCTCGGGCAATGGCATCAGCAACGGCCGCAACGGCGCAGGCAACCGCGCCAACAAGCACCCCGAGGTCGACCAGGCCATCGTGATCCGCAACACCGACAAGGGTTCGGCCCGCCAGCTGACCGTTGCGCTGTCCAAGCCGATGGTCGACCAGTGGGCCTGGACCTTGGGCTACACCTACACCAGCGCCAGCGAGTTCAGCCCGGCGACGAGCTCGCAGAACTCGTCGAACTGGAACAACACCATGGTGTTCAACTCCAACGACCCGGTCAGCTACAACTCGCGCTATGCGATCAAGGATCGCTTCACCGCGGCCGTGACCTGGCAGAAGGCGCTGTTCGGCGACAACATGACCACCGCGGGCCTGTTCTATGAAGGTCGCTCGGGCCGTCCGTTCAGCTACATCTACTACAACGATTTCAACGGCGACAGCGCCGGCACCAACGACCTGTTCTACGTGCCCGCCGGCCCCGGCGACGTCGAATGGGCCGGAAATGCCAACATGACCCCGGGCCAGATGGAAAATGCGTTCTTCGACTGGATGGCCAGCGAAGCCCCCGAGCTGCAGCGCTTCCGCGGCGAAGTGGCCCCGGCCAACGCGTTCCGCAGCGACTGGACCAACAGCTTCGACGTCCGCGTGAGCCAGGAAATCCCGATGTTCTTCGAAGGTCACAAGGCCGAAGTGGCCCTGGACATCATGAATATCGGCAACCTGATCAACAAGGACTGGGGCCTGATCGACGACTACGGCTTCTACTCCACCCGCCGCGTGGCCAACTACGCGGGCATCAACCCGGAGACCGGCAAGTACGTCTACAACTTCACCGGCTCCACCGACAACTCCGGCATCCAGGAGAACAACGGCGACGGCATCAATACCGCTGTTTCCCGCTGGTCGGTCATGCTGAGCGTCAAGTACAAGTTCTAAGCGGCGACGCACAGCGATACACGGAACGGCCGGGGCATGCCCCGGCCGTTTCCTTTTTTGCGCTAGAGTCGACCACCGAAAACGACGACGACGACAAGAAGAAGAGAACACCGATGACCCAGGCAACAATGCCCGAAACCACCACGCTCCCCACCGTCGACGCCCGCATCTACCCGCGCGGCGGCCTGGACGTGCTCTCGCGCGAGGAAGTGGCCCGGCTCAAGGACGCCTCATCCGGCGGCCTGCACGACCTGCTGCGCCGCTGCGCGCTTGCCGTGCTCACAAGCGGCAGCGCCAACGACGACCCCCGCGCCGCGCAGGAGATGTACCCCGACTTCGACATCCAGGTGCTGCAGCAGGACCGCGGCCTGCGCATCGAGCTGGTGGCCGCGCCCGCCATGGCCTTCGTTGACGGCCAGATCATCCGCGGCGTGGCCGAACTGCTGTTCGCCACCGTGCGCGACCTTGCCTACATGGCGATCGAACTCGGCCCCGAGAACGCCGCCGACCTCGAATCGTCCGCCGGCATCACCGACGCCGTGTTCGGCCAGCTGCGCAACGCCCGCCTGCTGTATCCCGTGGAGCCCAAGCTGGTGGTGTGCTGGGGCGGACACTCCATCAACCGCGTCGAGTACGAGTACACCAAGCTGGTGGGCTACGAGCTCGGCCTGCGCGGCCTGGACATCTGCACCGGCTGCGGCCCCGGCGCCATGAAGGGCCCGATGAAGGGCGCCAACATCGCCCACGCCAAGCAGCGCCAGCGCCGCCCGCGCTACATCGGCATCACCGAGCCCGGCATCATCGCCGCCGAGTCGCCGAACCCGATCGTCAACCAGCTGGTGATCATGCCGGACATCGAGAAGCGCCTGGAGGCCTTCGTCCGCGTCGGCCACGGCATCATCGTGTTCCCCGGCGGCGTGGGCACCGCCGAGGAAATCCTGTACCTGCTGGGCCTGCTGCTGCGCGAAGAGAACGCCGAACTGCCGTTCCCGCTGATCCTGACCGGCCCGGTGGCGTCAGCGCCGTACTTCGAGCAGATCGACAAGTTCATCCGCCTGACGCTGGGCGACGCCGCGACCGAGCGCTACGAGATCATTGTTGGTGATCCGCAGGCAGTGGCCAGGCGCATGGCGGCGGGCGTGAAGCGCGTGCGCGAGGCGCGGATCGAGCACAAGGACTCGTTCTACTTCAACTGGGGCCTGGATATCCCGCTGCCGTTCCAGCAGCCGTTCGTGCCGACGCACGAGGCGATGGCGGGGCTGGACCTGCACCATGGGCGGAAGCCGCATGAGTTGGCGGCGGATTTGCGGCGCGCGTTCTCGGGGATCGTGGCGGGGAATGTGAAGGAAGACGGGATGCGCCGGATCGAGGCATTCGGGCCGTTCCAGATCCATGGCGACAAGGACATGATGGAGTCGCTGGATGCGCTGCTGCGAGCGTTCGTGGAGCAGCGGCGGATGAAGATCAGCGGGGAGTATCGGCCTTGTTATGAGGTGGTGACTTGACTCAGGTCGCGACAGGAGCAGCGGGTAGGCGGATAGTGGCGACGTAGCGCCCGTCCGCCGCGTCGGTGGACAGTGCACCGCGGCCGTCGGTCATGGCCTCGATGCGGCTGGCCACGGACGGCAGCCCCACGCCATGGCCCGGTGTGGGGGCGGTGACATCGGTGCGGTCCGGCAGGTCATTGCGCACCGTAACGTTGATCCATGTGTCATCGACGGTGACCAGGATGTCTATCCGCCCACCCTCCACGCGCCGCTCGATGCCGTGGCGGACGGCGTTCTCGGCCAGCGGCTGGATGGAGAGGGCAGGGACTTCGACTTCGGGCAACGCGGGTGGCAACTCCCATCGGACCGTCAATCGCTCCGCGAGCCTGAGCTGCTCGATCTCCAGATAACGGCGCACCAGCCCAACCTCCTCCTCCAAGCGTATGTGGCGCGGCCCGGCCAGCGCGGCACGGAACAAGTCCGACAGGTCGAGCAAGACCCGCTCGGCCTCCGCGGGGCGCTGGTGGACCAGGGCAATGGCGGTGTTGAGGCTGTTGAAGAGGAAGTGGGGGTGTGTGCGGGCCTGCAAGGATTCGAGTTCGGCGTGCTTGGCGCGGACGGCGGATCTCTGGGCCTGCCAGTGATTGTGCAGCGCTGCGAGGCCCAGCACGCCGACCGCGACCACGATCCCCGTGATCCGCAGCACGGGCCATAGCCAGAAGGCATCCGAAGCCCCAAGCACCGACGGTCCGAGCAGCATCCGCACGGAGCCGACCGCGATCCACGTCCATACCAGCAGACCCAGCAGGCCCAGGCAGGCCACGTGCAGCGGCCTGAGCCGTCGGACCCAGGCCCGCAGCCCATACAGAGAACCAAGTGTCAGCAGGATCACCCACTGGATCAGGAACGAAGCCAATCCGAACAGCACCAGCCTGTTGGCTTCGACTCCCGGCGACAGGGCCAGCACCAGCGCGAGGCATTCGCCGGCAAGGATCGACCAGACGATGGCGGGCGCCTGCCACAAGGTATCGATGGGGTGGCTGGATGCATCCCGGGTCATCGCGACATCATAGGGGCTGCCGCTGCCGTTCGGAGGTCCAGCGCGGCCACCCATCGGCCAATGGTGGCCCCCGTGCGTGGTTCTCCTTAGTCTGCATGTGACGAAAAGGAACGATGCAGGGGAGTGCATGTATGTCCGTGGTTGGATCCGCCCGGGATGCCGCTGCGCCGCGCCGACGGCCCGAACGTGGCTTCACGTTGATCGAACTGCTGGTGACCGTGGCCCTGCTGGCAATCCTGGCGGCCATGGCCGTGCCCAGCTTCACCACGCTGATCAACTCTAACCGGCTGTCAGGGGCGGCGAATGACATCGTTGCTGCACTCCAGGTCGCACGCATGGAAGCGATCCGTCGCGGCGAGAGCGTGGTCATTTGCCCGTCGACAAACGGCACAGGCTGCGGCGGCGCCGACTGGTCGCGGATGATCGTTTTCTCGGATCGAAATGGAAACCGGGCCGTTAATGCACCGCAGGATGTTGTGGTCCGGGACGTCACGCTTGCCGCATCTGGCATCCAGGTGCGTCCGAGCGCCAGGGTCAGCACGAACAACTGGATCCGGTTTTCTCCGGACGGGCTGGCAAGGATCGGAACGCACCGCAACGGTGCGATCAGCGTGTGCAGCACGCGCGTCCCCGCAGACAGGAACACGCGCGACGTCCGGATCGTGACCAGTCGCGTCTCGGTCAGCACCCGGAACGGAACGGCGGCCTGCAGCGCGCCATCGGATACCTGACATGACCAGGCAACGGACCACGATGCACAACCATTCTTCCAGCCGCGCCCATCGCGGCAGCTCCCTCCTTGAAGTCATGATCGCCGTCCTGGTGTTGGCCATCGGCATGTTGGGATTGGCGGCGCTGTCTACCGTGACGATCAAGAACAGCAACAGTGCGGCCGCGCGCTCACAGGCGATGATGCAGGTGTATTCGCTGTTCGACACCCTGCGGCTCGATCGTGCCCAGGCTACGGCTGGGGCCTTCAACGTGTCCGACTGGACCTGCGCCGCCGCCACCGACCCTGACTCGGGCGTCGACTACTCGGTGTTCAATGGCTGGCTCAGTCAGGTGCAGACCAGCTTGGGCGACCCGGCAGCCTGTGGGCGGATCGTCTGCGGCACCGCGTCCTGTACGGCGGGCATCCGGTGGGATGACAGCCGCGGCACCGAGGGAAATTCCGAGCACCAAGTCGTCAATACCAGCAGGCTTTGAAAATGAGCAAACATTTAGCATTCCAGCGCTTCGGCGCAGTGCGCCGCCAGGGAGGCGCGACGCTGATCGAACTGATGATCGCGCTTCTGCTGGGTCTGGTCGTGGTCGCTGCCGCCAGCGGCCTTTTCCTCACCAACAAGCGGGTGTATGCGTCCACCGAGACGCTGAATCGCATCCAGGAGAACAGTCGGGTCTCGTTCGAGATCATGTCGCGGGATATCCGCGAGGCGGGGGGGAATCCTTGCGGCGCAAACTCCACGATCGTGAACCAGTTGACGACAGGGGATAACGCTTGGTGGGAGCAGTACGGGGATGGCATCCGCGGATACGAGGCGGGAACGACGGCGCCCGGTACGGCGCGCGTGTCCGGAACGGATGCGATTGACATCCATCTCGGAGCTGGCGGCAACATCAGCGTGATCACGCACGACAACCCGAGTGCGAACCTGATAGTTACCGACGCTACCAGCATCTCCAACAACGACATGCTGATGGTCTGCAATACCGAACTCTCGATGATCTTCATCGCGACCGGTGTGAGCAGTGCGGGAGGTGCAGTCGGCATCCAGCACAACGGCGGCAACACCGGTACGGGGGCAGAAAACTGTGGCCAGGAATTTCAGTTCGTGCGGAACTGCAGCCCCGGTGCGAGTGGCGACAACGGGTACTGTTTCATCGTTCCACCCGGCAGTTCGTTGAACCCGAATTGCGACCGGCACAGAAGTGACCCCGCCCAGGTGGTGAAGATCCAGAGCTTCAGGTGGTACGTCGCAGAGAATGGCCGTGGAAGCCGCTCCCTCTATCGCGCGACTCTGGTCAACAAAACTGCCACCAACATTCCAACGGTTGCAGAGACCGCGGAGATCGCCGAAGGCATCGATGATCTCCAGCTGGAGTATCGGGATCCGGCCGCAGGTGCCTGGCAGTCGGCATCCGCCATCGGAGACTGGTCAGTTGTCAATGCAGTGAGGGTCACGTTCACGGCTCAGGGCACGAGCGGTGCCGTGGAGGGACGTTATCTTGAAGGCACGGACGGCAGTGTATTGAGTCGTGACACCACCCACGTGGTGGCGATCCGCAACCGGGAAGGCGTGTTGTGAGCGTCGTGCGTACCCAGCGTGGCGCCTCCCTGATCGTGGTATTGCTGCTTCTTCTGGTGGTGACCTTGCTCGGTCTGGCATCGATGCGCAGCACCCTCCTGCAGGAGCGCATGGCTGGCAATCTGATCGCCCGCGGCAACGCATTTCAGGTCGCCGAAGCTGTGCTTCGTGAGGCCGAGGGCCGGGCCACATCCAAGCCGACGCCGCCCAGTACTGGCTGCACCAATGGCGTCTGCGCGCGACACTGGCCCACGACCCAGCAGCCGCTGTCGCCATGGCAGGCGGCCAATTTCTGGGAAACGGGTGGCAGTGGTTTCAGCCTTGCGGAAGCGGAAATCAACGGAGTCCGTGCGCAGTATGTGATTGAGGACTATGGCAAGGGCGATAACAGCGCCTGCACAGCCTCCATCGACATGTCCGCGTCCGAATGCGAGGTGGAGACACAAATCTACCGGATCGTCGTGCGCAGCAAGGCCCAGGATGGGGCGGCCGTGCTGCTGCAATCACTGTACGAAGTGCCTTGAGGAAGATGCATATGAAGCGCAGCACTCCTAAAACTATCAAGGGACGCCGGTTGGCGGTCGTGATGGGGTTCCTGGTCGCTCTGGTTGGCGCAGAGACGGCGGCTGCACCGTTTCCGGAGTATCCGCTTCAGACGGGAACCGGGTCGATCCCGCCGAATATCATGTTCATCCTGGACGATTCGGGGTCCATGGCCTGGGACTTCATGCCAGGCGCATATGCGGGCGACAGGACTACGCTCAACAATCGCACCGATCCGCTGCAGATCGGCGCGCGTACAAGCGTGCACAACAAGCTCTATTACGATCCATCGGTGACCTACCGCCCCTGGATGCAGGCAAACGCCACGCGCCATAGCGGTGGCGAGACTGCAAGCAACGTCTATACGAACACCGCGACGTTGACGGGTGATAGCACTCTGGCTAATCGAAGCGAGGACGAGCGTACCTACTATGTCCCCAAGACCGCTGGCGTGAACGTGAATGACAGTTCGCAGTATTACCGCTTCCAGGTCCGGCAGGTCGGTGGATCCGGGGGGCTGCGCGTCGTGCGCAGCGAGTATCTGAGAGCGACCGGTGATAATCGCGGACTCGCCCAGGCAGGCTGCGATGCCACTTCGGTCGGCAACCTGGGTTGGCGGCAGTGCCAAGAGGTGACGCCGACCGCGACGCGCAATGCATCAGCCGAAATCGCAAACTTCGCGACATGGTACTCATACCATCGGACGCGATCCAAGGTCGCCAAGGCCGGAGCCGCGGAAGCGTTCGGTCAGCTCGGTGAGAATTTCCGCGTCGGCTATGACTCCATATGGAACAGGAATGGTTCAAGCAGCGTCACGGGAAACTTGCCTGCATTCCAGATCCCGGTTCAAGGCAACGACGAGGGGCTGTTCAAAGGTGCCAATCGCACCAGCTGGTTTGACTATATCTTTCGTGCCAATGCCAGTGGCGGTACTCCGCTGCATGGTGCCTTGCGTCGGACAGGGCAGTATTACGAGACCCAGACAGGGGCGTCCGGCGCTTGGGGGCCGCAGGCAGGAGATGCCCAGCTCAGTTGCCGCCAGAGCTACGCCATTTTGACGACTGATGGTTATTGGAATGACGACGACAACTTCGCGTCATCGGTCCGTCCGGGTGATGCCGACTCCACCGACGGAGTGGAGATCGTGTCGGCGGATGGGCAGACCAAGTACAGGTACAGGGCTGCGCGTCCGTTCAGGGACGACGTGGGGAATACGCTTGCTGACGTGGCGATGCATTACTGGAAGCGCGACCTGCGGACCAATCTTGCCAACAACGTCCCTTCATCGTCCGCGAACCCCGCTTTCTGGCAGCACATGTCTACGTTCGGGATTTCGATCGGACTGGAGGGTACACTGTCGCTGGACGACGTCCAACTGATCGAACAGGGATCGGAATCCTGGCCGAACCCCTGGCGGACAACCGGAAGCAATCAGGACAGCTGGTCCAACGAGTCGGCAAGGCGAATTGACGACCTGATGCATGCGGCGGTCAATGGTCACGGTAGCTTTGTTGCGGCCACCAATCCGCAAGAGTTCGCAGATGCGCTGAAGGATAGTCTTGCGATGATCTCCCGTCGGCGGTCGTCCGGCTCGAACGTGGCTTCGAACGGCCCTTCACTCAACAATGGGTCGCATCTGTTCCAAGCGACGTATACGTCAGGCGAATGGGCCGGTGACGTCGTGGGCATCAGCATCGTCGGTGGTGCCATCGCGAACATGCCATCTTGGAGCATGGCGGCGATTGCAAATGAGAATGCCGCTGCGTTTGCTTCGCGGCCTGTCTACACATGGGGTAGCAGCGGAGCAAAATTCCCCACGCCAGGGCAGGTCGGTGCTCTTGTTCGGAATGCCGGACTTCCGACGGAGGTGAGCGGGAACGCGAATGCGAACTATATCAAGGGAAGCCGTTCCGGAGAGGGAAGTTCGCCTTCAGCACTGAGGCGGCGCGTGTCACCTGTTGGTGACATAGTCAATTCCTCTCCGTTCTATGTTGCCGAGACGGATGACCTGTTCATCGGCGCGAACGACGGCATGCTTCATGCGGTGGATGCTTCCAATGGCACGACGCTGTTTTCGTACGTTCCTAAGGGGCTTAACTTCAACAATCTTGGGAGGCTGAGCAGTCAAGACTATACCCATCGTTTTTTTGTTGATGGGGGAATTGACGTCACCACGCGAGCGCAAGGCAAGAACAGGAATATCCTGGTCGCAAGCCTTGGGCGCGGCGGCAAGGGAGTGTTCGCGCTGGATGTGACGCAGACGGATCCCGCGCAGATCAGCAACAGCATCGTTCGCTGGGATCGTACGTTCCAGAAGAGTGGTGACACCGACTACGATGCCGATATGGGGCATGTCCTCGGGGCGCCGCTCGTACGGCAAGGAAACAATGGCAAGACCATCGCCATCGTGCCAAACGGCATCGATAGTGCGAACGGTCAGTCCGTGCTGTTCGTGTATGTGCTCAACGACAACGGCTCCCTGGACAGTACGATTCGGATTCCCACCAATACGGACGGCACTGCGGCGCAGCCCAACGGCCTGTCGGAGGCGCGTGCTGCCGATGTGAATGGCGACGGCAAAGCCGACTACATTTATGCCGGGGATCTTCACGGAAACCTGTGGAAGTTCGATATTAGCGATTCCAATACGAATAAGTGGGATGTCGCTTACAAGCAAGGCAACAGCGGGAGGCCGATCTTCCAGGCGACAGGGCCCTCGAGCATTTCGCAGCCGATTACGGCCGCCGTAGCGCTTGCGAAACACCCTGTCACGGGTCGCATCTTCGTGATGTTCGGAACGGGCAGTTACGTTACCAATGGAGACCTGACTTCTACTGGCGTACAGACGCTTTACTCGATCATCGACGAGGGCGCGTACCCGATCACCAAGACCCAGCTCCAGCACCGTACGATTCCGGTGACGGGCGTGGATTCGCTGGGCCGTGCCGCCAGAGCGTGGGAGCCCTACTCGGCGCTCGCCGACGGCAAGCGCGGCTGGTACGTCAATCTCGGCGTGCCTAGTCCGGCCTCCGATGGCGAAAGGGTGGTGACGGCGCCGTTCGTGAGGGGGCGGGCGCTCTGGTTCTCGAGCATCATCCCGATTCCCGGCGAGGGCTGTGATGCCGGCGGGACCGGTTACCTCAATGCGGTGGATGCCTTTACCGGGACCAATCCCCGAATGGAGGGTGGGAGCTCGGGGACGTTCATCGACGTCAACCAGGACGGTGTGGGGAATGACCGCATCGCAGGTCAAACGGGTACCGGTGAGGCTGGGTTCATCACTTCCGTCGACCTCGGCATTGGAATGCCTTCTCAGGGTATCGGCGTGGGTAACGCAATCTATGTGTGTGGCTCGGATGCGGAGTGCGGCAGGGCGCCCACGCCTCCCGGGTCCGGCGGGCCAGCCCGGTTGCAATGGCATGAAGTCGTGGCAGGGGAATGAAGCGCATGGACCGGAGGATGCGAGTTGCTGGCGGCTTCACGCTGATCGAGCTGATGGTGACCGTGGCGATCATCGCCATCCTGGCCGCCATCGCCTATCCGAGTTATACCAACCACGTGGTCAAGACCCGCCGTGGTGCGGCGGCCGCTTGCCTTATGGAGACGGCGCACTTCATGGAGCGACACCATACGACGGTACTGACCTACGTCGGCGCGGCGCCGCCAAACACCAACTGCATGGGTGAGCTTTCGGATTTCTATGAGATCCGGCTAGCGCCAGCGCCGGCGGTGACTGCTTCGACTTTCGCGGTCGAGGCAGCGCCGAAGGGGGTCCAGGAGACTCGCGACACGCGCTGTGGAACGCTCTCGATCAACCAGGCTGGAAGCAAGCGGGCATCGGGTTCGGCCGGCGCCGCCGGGTGCTGGTAGGACAGGACAGGTTGCATGGACCGGCTCAGCTGCCGGGGCAGGGTTGCCTTTCCGCCGGTCGGTCGGTTCGTGTCCGACCGGCGTTGTTGACGACGATGGTGGCCAGAAGATCCTGGCTGCTGTCCCGGGAGCAGAGATGCAGGCTGGCGTTGCTGCCCGATGCCCAGCCGTGGGGTAGATAGCGGATCCGCATGCGTCCCGCGGTGGACCGCAGGGCAAGGCTTCCCTTGATCGCGGCGGCGGCCTCGACGACCTGCGCCTGCGAAGCCGGTTGCTGGCTGCGCCCCGGATCGAGGAAGACGATCCAGCCCGCGGACCAGTCCCGTCCACCCGTGCATGAGGTCGCGTCGGTGCTGGGGCACAGCGTGACGGGATAGCCGCGACTGACGGCAAGACTTCGCGCGAGCGCGAGGCTGCTGGTGGTGGCATGCAGCGCCTGCAGCGCGTTGGCTCGCTGCCACGCACGGGCCATGCCGGGTGCCGCAATCGCCGCCAGGATTGCGGCGATCGCCAGTGTTGCCATGAGTTCGAGAAGCGTGAATCCCGCCGGGCGCATATTGTCCATGCGGGAAGACTAGGCGCCAGCCGCGTCGCACTCCCTAGGTGGATTGCACGGATTCTGTCAGTGCTGCACTTCCAGTCGCGACGGAAAACTGCGGGCCTCAGGCTCAGCGCACCACCTGTCCAGTTCCGGGCGCGCTTCGGAGGGGTGGACCGACCAGCCTTTTGTAGACACTCACTGGCCGCTCTGCGCGTAGCGCCGTTCAAACTCTACCGGTGAGACGTCGCCAGCTACATCCGTGGCTCCTGCAATCCCACGCGCCTGCACTCGGCGCTTGGCTACATGTCACCCGACGACTAAGGCCGGAAATGGCCGCTAAGCTTCAAAATTGATGGCTAACCGGTGAGCGCACCTTGCGGCGCCTGGAGCATAGCGGCCAGACCAGCACGGAGAACCTGGTCAACGCTGCCATTGCGCTTCGATGCGAGGAGCATCTTGCGGACCTGTTCCCTGTGCCAGCCGCGCGCACCATGGACGCATTGCTCCACCGGCAGCGCCGGGCGGCCGAGCCGCAGCAGCGCCAGCGCGCGCGGAGGGGCAGGCGCACATGAGGCTTGCGGACGGCGCACCGCTTGGCATCGCGCTTGCATTCGACGCCGCACGTCTGCGCTTGCCCGTCGGGGGCGCCTGGCGCTGGATCGGGGCATCGCACAGCTCGAATGGTCGCCCGACATCCTGGAACGCAGCCTCCAAATAGCCGCGCTCAGTATTCGAGCCGGCGACGGATGCCAGCGGAGACTGGTGGCTGGCGCCCGCGTATGACCTGACCTACGCGCTGGGCCCAGGCGGCGAGCATTATCTGGATATTGAAGGCGAAAGACGGGCGCCAACGCGCGCGCATGAGCGGGGTCAGCGTTGCCTCCAGCACGCTGATACGCAAAGCGCATGAGCGCGCGTGGGCAGACTTCTGCATGCCGCTGGAGCGGTTGGCGTCATGCCCTCGGACCACGCTCCTCCCGCACCTTCGGTCGTCTGTCACTGAACAGCACACTCAGCACAATTCCGAACCCCAACGCCGAAGCTAGCAGGAACATCCCCATCGCCACTGCCGGGTAGCCAAACAACGTAGGTCCGGCCACATCCCCACGCATCAGCATCGCACTCGCCAGGATGAGCGCAGCCACGATCACCCCCGCCGCCACCCGATTCGCGATCTTCTGCAGGTTCTCCGTCAGCCGCGACTCCTGCAGCCCCACCATCCGCACCTGCAGCTTGTTCTCCGACAGCAGCGACAGGATTGTCGACATCTTCCGCGGCGCTTCCTGCAGCAGGTTCTGCAGTTCGATCGCGTCGCCGGCCAGCCGTGCTGGTGAGAGCGCCTGGCGCACGCGCTGGCGCATCAGCACCTGCAGGTGGCCCTCCACCACGCGTTTGACGTCCAGCTCCGGCGTCAGCGCGTTGCACACGCCTTCAAGGTTCAGCAGGGTCTTGCCCAGCATGTGAAGTTCGGGAGGCGAGCGCAGTCCGCAGGCCACGCTCAGTCGCGCCAGCTCCATCATCAGCCGGCCTTCCGACAGCGCCTGCGAGCTGCCATGTGCCGCATAGCGCGCGACCAGGTGACTCACCTCGCGCACGTAGCGGACTTCGTCGAAGTCTTCGAGCAGGATCGACATCGCGATGGTCTCGTCCGCCACCTCTTCACCACGACCGTCGATCGCCGAGAACAGCAGCTTCAGCAGATGCTCGCGCTGCCTCGGCGGCACGTGCGCGACCATGCCGAGGTCGAAGATCGCGAGCCGCTCGTCCTCGGTCACCAGCATATTGCCGGGATGCGGGTCGGCGTGGATCTCGCCGTGCACGAAGACCTGGTCCAGATAGCCGCGCATCAGTGCGGCGGTGAGCGCTGCGTAGTCGTGCTCGGTGCGGCGAAGGCCGCTGAGTGCGGTGACCTTGGTGCCGCGGATCAGTTCCATGGTCAGCACGTGGCGGGTGCTCAGGTTGCGCAGCGGGGCGGGCACCAGGATTTCAGGGTAGTCGGCCAGGCGTTCGCGGAACCGTTCGAGGTTGTCGGCTTCAAGGTGGTAGTCGAGTTCGGCCAGCAGGGTCTTGCGGAATTCGTCGACCCAGTCGGAGAAGCGCAGGCGGCGTCCGATACGGGTGCTGGCATCGGCGCGGCGCGCGATGTTGGCAAGTGTGTCGAGGTCGGAGCGGATCTCGAGATCCACGCCCGGTCGCTGCACTTTCACGGCGACCTCGCGGCCGTCGTTGAGCACGGCACGGTGTACCTGCGCCAGTGAGGCGGAGCCCAGCGGCACGTCGTCGAACTCGCGGAACAGCTTGCCCAGGCGCACGCCCAGTTCGGCTTCGATCAGTTCGCGGATCGCAGCTGCGGGTACCGGCAGGACGTCATCCTGCATGCGTTCCAGTGCGACGAGATAGGGCGCAGGCACCATGTCCGGTCGGGTTGAAAGCGACTGGCCGATCTTGATGAATGTCGGCCCCAGGGCCTCAAGGTCGTCGACGAAGGCCTCCGGTCCGGTGGTGTCGTCGTTGGATGCCACCACCTCTGCGTCCAGATCGGCGATGTCCACGTCGGCACCTCCGAACAGGCCGGCACCGCGATGCTTCAACACGAACCGCAAGACCTGCGCGCTGCGCGCCATGCTGCTGTTTCCGGCCATGGGCCCCTCCTTGAATCGGGCCAAGGTAGCGGGAGCGATGTCAAGGTGGACTGAGGGCCGCAGCGGCCTGTTCACGCATCTCCTACGGACCGCGTTCTAGTGTCGACGCCTACCCCTTCGGAGGCACGCCATGAGCCGCTATACGATGATGCTTGCGCTGGGCGTCGGTGCCCTGGTCCTCGCGGGCTGCAACGATCGCAGCGACATGCGCACCGATGCGGGCGAGGCGCGAAGCGAGGCGGAGGACTGGCGCATGCCGCAGGAGTCGCTGCCTGCGGACCAAGGCCGTCCGAGCGGGACACCTGCGCCGATCCAGGGCTCCGGGATGCAGGAGGGCGCCGGCAACGCGAATGCCACCTTGGCGATGTCCGGCTCGCCGTCCTCGCACTTGGTGGATGGCGCTGGCAGTGCGGTCTATGTGCTGGCCGGCAATACCGATGGCAGCAAGTGCGACGCGGTCTGCGAGGAGGTCTGGCCGCCGGTGATGGCGCACGACCTGCAGCCCTCGGGGGGCGCCGGCGTGGAGTCGGCGCGGATTGGCACCCTTGAGCGCGAAGGCCGCATCCATGTGACCTATGGTG
Organism: Luteimonas sp. A537; assembly: GCF_054052065.1. Classification (NCBI taxonomy): domain Bacteria; kingdom Pseudomonadati; phylum Pseudomonadota; class Gammaproteobacteria; order Lysobacterales; family Lysobacteraceae; genus Luteimonas; species Luteimonas renzhihongae. Next base: position 291,810 of record NZ_JBSVRH010000001.1, on the reverse strand, counting down.
GCGAGCCGCTGTACCGCTATTCGGGCGATGCCGGTGCGGACCGCACGAGCGGTGCCGGTGTTGATGACCAGTGGGGAAAATGGTCGCTGGTGGGCCTCGACGGCCAGGCGTTGCCCGATCCTCAGTAGGGCGCAGCATCAGTCGTGCAAGCGCGTCATCAGTTCAATCGCCTGCATCGTTCTTGTCCGGCCCTTCCTTGCCGCTCCAGCGTTCGCTGCGTTCGTCGCGGTCATCCGTGCGCCATCGGCTGCGGTCCGAAGCCTCACGCTCGGCGGGCGACTGCCGGTCCACGTGTTCGCCTGCGGCCCGGCCGGCATGGTCGCCGCGCCCGGGGCCACGCTCCGCGTAGCCGCTGTGGTCCTGGTCCTGGTCGAGGCTCCGGGTCGCGTCCTGATGCGTCTCCGGCTGGACATCCGCATCGGCATCGGTTCGGGCGCGGTTGCGCACGTCTTGCGCATCTTCGGGTCGTGTGGGCATGTCGTATCTCCTGCGTCTGGCGAAGTTATCGTGCGCCCGGGTAGGCGACGTGAAACCTCAGCGTTTGGCTTCGACGTCCGCGGATGTGCGCCTTCGCGAGATGCGCATTCAGGCGGTGCTTGGCGGAGTCATCAATGTGATTTTCGGTGAAGGAATTGTCGACACCGGATGGACGGGTAGCCGGGAACCAAGCGGGTCGGGCAAAGAAAAAGGTTCTTCACGGATTACCGGGGAAGGCGGCCTTGATCTTCAGGAAGAAGTAGTCGTGGTTGCGGTAGCCGTAGGCCATGCGCTTGATGACCTTGATCTTGTTGTTGATGCCTTCCAGCTGGCCGGTGTGCATCGGCCAGCGCACGCGGCTGAGGATCCCGCAATGGTTCTGGTTAGCCTGACCATTACGATGATTCGGCAGCGCCGGTTCCCACGGCCTGTGCGATTGGGCGGAGATGTTCGCGCTGGCCCATGGCGACTGCATTGGTTGCGAATTGGAGATATTTGGCAAATAATGAGCCATATGTGAATCAAATTGATAAATACGTCAAATGCAGACGGTTCTAGAGCTCGGTGAAGCAGTCGCGGCCCGAAGACGGTCCCTTGGCTTGAAGCAAGGGGATGTCGCCGCCCGCGCGGGCGTTTCCCAGGAATCCCTGTCCCGATTCGAACGCGGGAAGCTGGCCGAGTTCGGTTCGCGCAAGCTCCTGGCCGTGCTGGCGGCGCTCGGCATGGAACTCGAATTCGCCGAAGTGGGGGCGTCCGGGTCGCTGGACGAGCTTCGCCGTGAGCGCGGGGGCGGTGCGTGAGCCTGTCCGTATACGTGCTCGGCCGCGAAGTCGCCACGCTGGAAGCAGATGGCGACTTCAAGAGTTCGATGAGGTATCACGAAGGCGTGGCCGCGGACGATTTCGTTTCCCTGACCATGCATGTGCGTCCCGAGCCCTACATCTGGGACGATGTTCTGCACCCAGTCTTCCAGATGAACCTGCCCGAGGGCTACCTGTTGCAGGTGCTGCAGGAGCAGTTCGGTCCCGTCATCGGAGCCAGCCCGATGGCGCTTCTATCTGTCATCGGTCGCAACATGATCGGACGCATCCAGGTGGCTCCGCCGGGGGCGAGCCTGGAGGAGCCGGCCCAGCCCGTAGACGTGGCTGGCCTGTTGCAGGGTGACAACTCCGAAGAAGCTTTTGCAGAACTCGTTCGCCGGCATGCCACCAGCGGTGTATCAGGCGTGGTGCCGAAGTTCCTGGACGTCGATGCTGAGAGGGTCGGCACCGGCCCGCATACGAAGACCACGCTGTTCACCCACAAACACATCATCAAGGGCTCCTCCCGGCTCCTGCCGTTCGTATCCCTCAACGAGCACCTGTGCATGCAGGTGACCCGCCGGGTGATGCCTGCCGCGGAGACCGAAGTGTCCCGTGACGGCCAGGCCTTGGTCGTCCATCGCTTTGACGTGGACGAGAACGGCGCTCGCCTCTGCGGCATGGAGGACTTCTGCGCCCTGCTGGGCCTGCGGCCAGCGGCCAAGTACGAAACCACTTGGGAGCGCATCGCCAAGGCGGTCCGCGATCACGTCCCGGCCGCCAATCGGTCGGTCGTCTTCCGCGAGATGGCGACCATGCTGCTGCTGACCTACGCCCTGCGCAACGCCGACTGCCACGCCAAGAACGTCGCCCTGCGCTACACCCGTCGCGACGACGTCCATCTGGCGCCGGCCTACGACATGATCACCACCGCCGCGTATCCCGATTACGCCAGGAACCCCCCGGGAATAGCCTTCATGGGCAAGAAAACCTGGGATCCGGGCAAGCACCTGCAGACCTTCATTACTGCAACGTTCGGGTTGCAGCCGCGGGAGCAGGCGGAAATTGTCGAGCAGATCGGTCTTGCGATGGCCGAAGTGGGCCCCCAGGTCCGCGAAGCGATGGACGTGCATCCGGGCTTCGTGGAAATCGGCAAGCGCATGCTGCTCGCCTGGCAGGAGGGTATCGCTGGCCTGCGGGACAAGCGCATCTATGCCATGGCCGGCGCCGAACTGGGCGAGGCATTCACCAGTTTCTCGGATCCAAAGCCAATCAAGAACGAGCGTCAGGTGATCGGCCGCTCCGAATTGCTGGGAAAGCACTGAGAAGATCAGCTCCTGAGCGCAGGCCTCGCGAGACGTTGTTACGTGCGCTGTTACGTGGCCAAAAAAAAAGGGCCTGCGGATTGCTCCACAAGCCCTTGAATTCTTTGGCGCCCGAAGTTGGACTCGAACCAACGACCCCCTGATTAACAGTCAAGTGCTCTAACCAGCTGAGCTATTCGGGCGGGGACGCACATTTTAGTGCTTGTTCCCGCCGGGTCAAGGAGGGAAGCACTGTTCCCGGCTCAGGGACATGCCGTTTCCTGCCGTGGCCGCTCGCTTCGCACCCTCCCGAGGCGGTTCACCACCACCTTTCCGCGCAGCAGTCCGCGGGCGCAGGCGTTCACGCTCAGGTTGCTGTGTGCGGCCATGCCGTTGGCCTGGTAGCGGAGCCAGGGGCGCGTGGAGGTGAGGCGGAGGCGCTCGGCGCCGCCGGCGGGGGCGTCGGTCGTGCGCAGGACATCGCCCGGCGCATCGGGCCGCCGGTTGCCATCCGGATCCCGGAACACCAGCCAGCCGCCGCTCCAGTCGTGGTCGCCGGCGCAGCCGGTCTCCGCGCGGCCCGGGCAGACCACGACCTGCTCGCGGCGCATGATCGCGCTGCTGCGGGCGCTGGCCATGTCGGCGGTGAGCAGGTGCAGGCTGGTGGCCAGGCGCTGGCGCTCCAGCGTGCCGCTGAAAGCAGGCAGGCCCAGGGCCAGGGCAACGGCCAGGATGGCCACCACGGTCATGGCCTCGATCAGGGTGAACCCGTGCGAATGGCGCCTGGGCATGTCCAGCCTCCTTGCCGGTCATGTCTGTATCGGGGCACCACGCTAGACCGAGCGTCCGGCTACCGCTGTCGGCGTCCAGCGCCGGCTGGCGTCGGGAAAGCGCGGAGGGCGGCGTCCGCGCAGGCGCACATGGATCGGCGCCGGTGTGCCAGGCCGCGTTCGCGGACCGTTCGCACGGCCCACCTACAATGGCCGCATGAGAGCAGCCGCACACACGCCTTTCCAGCTCGTCTCCCCGTACCAGCCCGCCGGTGACCAGCCGCAGGCCATCGCACGCCTGATCGCCGGCTTCGAGAACGGCCTTGCGCAGCAGACCCTGCTCGGCGTCACCGGGTCGGGCAAGACCTACACCATCGCCAACGTGGTCGAGGCGGTGCAGAAGCCGACCATCGTCATGGCGCCCAACAAGACGCTGGCGGCGCAGCTGTACGGCGAGTTCAAGTCGTTCTTCCCGCACAACGCGGTCGAGTACTTCGTCAGCTACTACGACTACTACCAGCCCGAGGCCTACATCCCGTCGTCGGACACGTTCATCGACAAGGACAGCGCGATGAACGAGCACATCGAGCAGATGCGGCTGTCGGCGACCAAGGCGCTGCTGTCGCGGCCGGACGCGCTGATCGTGGCCACGGTGTCGGCGATCTACGGCCTCGGCGACCCGGAGGACTACCTCAAGCTGCGCCTGATCCTGGCGCGCGGCGAGCGCATCGAGCAGCGCGCGCTGATCCGCCACCTCACCGAGCTGCAGTACACGCGCAACGACACCGAGCTGCGCCGCGGCACCTACCGCGTGCGCGGCGAGGTGATCGACGTGCATCCGGCGGAGTCGGAAGCCGAGGCGTTGCGCATCGAACTCTTCGACGGCGAGGTCGAGAACCTGGCCCTGTTCGATCCGCTCACCGGCGAGGTACAGCGCAAGGTGCCGCGCTACACGGTCTATCCCAAGACCCACTACGCCAGCACCCGCGAAAGCGTGCTCAACGCGATCGAGACCATCAAGGTCGAGCTCAAGGAGCGGCTGGAATACCTGTACGCGAACAACAAGCTGGTCGAGGCGCAGCGGCTGGAGCAGCGCACGCGCTTCGACATCGAGATGATGGCCGAGGTCGGTTTCTGCAACGGCATCGAAAACTACTCGCGGCACATGACCCGGCGCGAGCCGGGCGCGCCGCCGCCGACGCTGTTCGACTACCTGCCGCCGGATGCGCTGCTGGTGGTGGACGAGTCGCACGTGACCGTGCCGCAGATCGGCGGCATGTACCGCGGCGACCGCGCGCGCAAGGAAACGTTGGTCGAATTCGGCTTCCGCCTGCCATCGGCGCTCGACAACCGGCCGCTGCGCTTCGAGGAGTGGGAGGCGCGCGCGCCGCGCAAGATCTTCGTCTCGGCCACGCCCGGCAAGTACGAGCTCGAGCACTCCGGCGACGAGATCGTGGAACTGGTCGTGAGACCCACCGGCCTGATCGACCCGGAGGTCGAGATCCGTCCGGTGGCGACCCAGGTTGACGACGTCCTTGGCGAGATCACCAAGCGCGTGGCCATGGGCGACCGCGTGCTGATCACCACCCTGACCAAGCGCATGTCCGAGAACCTCACCGAGTACCTTGGCGAGCACGGCGTGCGCGTGCGCTACCTGCATTCCGACATCGATACCGTGGAGCGGGTGGAGATCATCCGCGACCTGCGCCTGGGCAAGTTCGACGTCCTGGTCGGCATCAACCTGCTGCGCGAAGGCCTGGACATGCCCGAGGTGTCGCTGGTGGCGATCCTGGATGCCGACAAGGAGGGCTTCCTGCGCTCCACCGGCTCGCTGATCCAGACCATCGGCCGCGCCGCGCGCAACGTGCGCGGCAAGGCGATCCTGTACGCCGACAGGGTCACCGACTCGATGAAGCGCGCGATCGACGAAACCGACCGCCGTCGCGCCAAGCAGGTCGAATACAACACCGAGCACGGCATCACCCCGCGCTCGGTGGCGCGCCCGATCATGGACATCATGGAGGGCGCACGCAGCGATGCCGCGGAAGCCCGCAGCAGCCGCGGAAAAGGGGCACGCAAGGTGGCTGAAGCGGCCGACGACTACGCCCGGCTCGAACCGGCCAAGGCCGCGGCGCGGCTCAAGGCCCTGGAGCAGCAGATGTACCAGCACGCCCGGGACCTCGAGTTCGAGGAGGCCGCCGCCGTCCGCGACCGCATCCACCAGCTCAAGGAGGCCATGCTGGCCGTCCGCTAGGAAAAAGCCCCTGTCCGCCAGGAAGAGGCCTGTAGGAACGGCTATAGCCGCGACCGGAACTGGCGGCCGACCGGCGGTCGCGGCTATAGCCGCTCCTACAGGGCAGTTGGTGCGCCGGGCTTGCCGTGGGGCGGACCAGCCGCTAGAATTCCCGTCCCTTCGGGCGGTTAGCTCAGTGGTAGAGCATTACCTTGACATGGTAGGGGTCGGGGGTTCGAAACCCTCACCGCCCACCACTTAAGACCTTGAATTAACGGGATTAAGTGACGAAGGAACGAAACCCGGCCACTGCGCCGGGTTTTTCGTGTTCGCTGCAAGGCCATGGGACGGCTTGTGACCAAGGCAGGTGCTCAGTCGCCGTCGGCATCCAGCGGGCCGGCAAGCTCCCTGACATCCTGATGCAGGATCCGCCTGATCTCCAGGATCGCAGGCGCGGACTCCTGGATGCTGTGCCCGCCGACGATCACTTTCTCCGACACCGCGCCGGGCAGGTGGGCGCTGGGGTAGGGCACCAGCCCGTCATCCGAGGCCTCCAGCGGCACCGCCGGGTCGGCATGCGCGATGATGCTGTGGTACTTGACCTTGGGCGATATCGGCAGGTCGGCGGCGGCGCGGACGAAGGGGTCGCTTTCGCTGAGGTTCTCGATGCTGTTGGGCAGTGCGATCGGCTCCTGCGTTCCGTCTTCGCCGACCAGGAGTTCGCCCACCTCCTCCAGCACCGTAAGCGGCAGCCGGACCAGCTTCCCGATCAGGCGCCCCAGCCGGTTCCCGGCCACCTTCGTACCGCGATGCGGCGAGGCGATGAACACCACGCGCTCCACGCTCGGCAGCGGCTCGAAGCGCAGCATCCGGTCCAGCCTGGGGCCGGCGCGCTCCAGGCGCCCGTCGTCGAGCTCGTAGTTCTCCCGCAGCCAGGTCCACAGCTGGTCGTCGGCGGACGACACCAGCAGCCGCGACAGCACGCCGCCCATGCTGTGGCCGATCAGCACGGTGTCCTGCGACGCGCGCGCATTGCCTTCGGGATCGAAGTGCTGCATCGCGTCCACGATGATGCGGCGGATCGCGGACTGATTGAGCACCAGCGGCATATTGGTGGGGTAATAGATTTGCCAGATCTGGAATTCGCGGCGCAGCACGTCGTCGCCCAGCACTTCGTTGGCGACGTTCACCCAGGCCTCGGGGCTGCTTGCCAGACCGTGGATCATCAGCAGGATCCGGCGGTCGGGGTCGTAGGGCTGCATCATGTAGAGGTGCGGGCGGGTGATGCCCTGCTCGCGCCCGAACAGGGTCTGCAGCGACTGGCGGTTGAAGCCGGAGCGAGCCAGCCACAGGCCGTAGCCGGCGCTGTAATTGGCTGAAAGGGGCACGCGCAGGCCGTGCAGGTCGATCGCGTCTTCGACGTATGGATCGTGGCCGCTGATGAGCAGCTCCCGCGTCGCCAGCACGCTCGCAAGGTCGTCGCCCGGGAAGCGGATCAGCAGGGTGAGCGTGGGCGAGGGCATCTCGCTGAAAGGGCGGGGGCGGTCGCCGCGCCGACGATCGGCTCCATCGCCGCGCGTGCGCTCGCCGGAGGCCGGGCCGGTGGCCTGCGCCGGCTGTGTCGCGGTGGTCACCGGGTCGTCGCCCATCACCGCAACCACGTCGGCGCCAAAGCCGTCACGCCGGTAGATGCTGCGCAGGCCGGCGAAGGAAATCGACGACGCAGGCACCAGCTCCCTGGGCAGCTCCACGCCTTCCGGCATGCGCATGCCGGACATGTCGCTCCTGATCGTCCAGCCGGCGATCGACAGGCTGGGGTCGACGCCAGCGTCTCCCGCGGCATTCGAGCCGGCCCCCGCCGCCACCGGCCGATCCTGCCAGCGCTGGAACAGCCCCGACGCCGCCTGCTGCACGGCGTAGTTGTAGTAGTCACGCACCTGCGTCTGGCGGTCCTCGAAGGCGCGCTCGCCGGGGGCGCGCTCGCTGAAGAACAGGTAGGCGTAGGCGTGGCGCGCGGCTTCCAGCCAGGCGTCGATCTGGGCATCGGCGGTGGGCACCGAGCCTGCCGGCGTCAGCGCGATGGCCTGTTGCGTCCAGAGCTCGGCCAGGGACGCCAGGCGGCGCTCGTCGGTCAGGCCCTGCACCTGTGCCAGCGCGGCCATGCAGGCGGGCGCCGGCGGTTCGAGGCAGGCGTTGTCATCGAGGCCGGCGACGCGCAGTGCTGCCTGGGTGGCCGGGCTGAGTTCATCGGTGGTGAGGATGTCGCTGCGCTTGATGGCGATGTATTCGCCCGGGCCCAGCTGCCCGGCTTCCACGCGCGGCGCGAATTCCTTGAGGATCGCGCAGCCGCCGAGCAGCAGCAGGCAGCTGGCCAGCGCCAGCGCGCGGGCTGCACGGTGCGCGGAGCCCTTCGTGGAGACCATGGGATGCGTAATGGTCATTGCCCCAGCTCCGCCGCCGTGACGCCGGGCACCTGCTGCCGGATGGCCCGCGAGAACGCCTGTGCATCGGGCGCATCCGCCGGTACGCGCAGGGCGCGCGGGTTGATGTAGCCGCGTGCCTGCAGTTCGGCGAAGTCGTGGCCGGGAACCAGTGCGCCCTGGTCATGGGCGTAGCGGGCGAAGTGCCCCGACAGCAGCAGGCGATAGTCCATCGGAAGTCCCGGGGCGATGTGGCGTGCGATCTCGAAGATGATGGTCGTGCAGTTGCTGGTCAGCGAATTGTAGAAGGCGGGCCGCTCCTGCAGTTCGCCGGCCTTGGCGACGTAGCCGAGGAACATGGCGCGCAGCGCTTCGCGTGGAATGTCCAGGCGGTACAAGTACACGTCTTCGTCGCGTGTGTTGCTGCGCGTGCGCACGATGTCGCGTTCGTCCGCGGCCACCAGTACCTGCTCGAACCTGCGGAAGAAGCCGCCCAGCGCGGAGAACGATTCGTGGCGCTCCTTGCGGATCTCCAGCGAGAACACCACCCGGCTGCCGTCCTCGAAGCCGAATGAGACCAGGGTGTGGGCGATGTGCGGCCCCATCCAGTACGACATCACCAGGTCCGCGCTGGCCAGTTCGGCGAGGTCGTAGCGCCGCGTTTCCCAATGGGACGTGTAGTCCTCTACGGTGCGCCATTCGAAGTTGCGGACGTTGTGCAGCACCACGGTGTCGCCTTCGACTTCGGCCTCGAGCAGCCGCGCGACGTCGTCGGCCCAGTCGCGGTCGTGGGAGGGCGCAAGGCTTGCCCACCAGGCGAACAGGCCCGCCAGCGCCAGGGCAAACGCCGCCAGCAGCAGGCTGCGGACAGGGCGCAGGCGCTGGCCCGCGAGCGACGCGATGGCCACGACGCCGAGCAGCGACCATGCGGCGATCACGATGCCGCGGACGATCCCGGGTCCGGGCAGCTGGTAGCCAAGCAGCAGGGCGCCCCAGCCCGTGGCTGCGGCCAGGCTCACCGCCAGCAGCGCGCCTGCGGTGCGTGGCAGCCAGCGGCTGCGCTGGCGCGCGGGTGCGCGGAAGGCGTGTTCGGGCATTGGAATCACGGGCTGGAGGAAGGCCGGAAGGGTACCCCGCCGCGTGGGATGGCGACGCAGCGGGCCGGCGGGCGCCCCCCGGTCGTGGCCAGGCAAGCAGCGTCGGAGTGGCGCCGCGGCTCCGCGCATGATTGACTGAGCGGTCATTCAAACGAGATTCCTGCGCGTCATGAAGACCCCGGGTGGCCTGCAAGCGCTGATCGACGACGGCGTGATCGACGAAGTGATGCGGCCGCTGAAAAGTGGCAAGGAGGCCGCGGTGTACGTGGTCCGCTCCGGCGACGACGTCCGCTGCGCCAAGGTTTACAAGGACATGGCGCAGCGAAGCTTCCAGCAGCGCGTGCAGTACCAGGAAGGGCGCAAGGTCCGCGGCAGCCGCGAGGCGCGCGCGATCGGCAAGGCGACGAAGTACGGCCGCAAGCAGCAGGAAGCGGAGTGGAAGAACACCGAGGTCGAGGCGCTGTACACGCTGCGCGACGCCGGCGTGCGCGTGCCCGAGCCGCACGGCTACTTCCACGGCGTGCTGGTGATGGAGCTGGTGGTCGACGCGGACGGGCATTCGGCGCCGCGCCTGGGCGAGGTGGAGCTGTCGCCCGACCAGGCCCGCGGCTACCACCGCTACCTGGTGCGCCAGGTGGTGAAGATGCTGTGCGCCGGCCTGGTCCACGGTGACCTGTCGGAATACAACGTACTGGTCGCGCCCGACGGCCCGGTGATCATCGACTTCCCGCAGGTGGTCAGCGCGGCCGGCAACAACGCCGCGCGCAGCATGCTGCTCCGCGACGTCAACAACCTCACCGCAAGCCTTGGCGCCTGGGCCCCCGAGCTGCTCGACACCTGGTACGGCGAAGAGATGTGGGCGCTGTTCGAGGCCGGCGAGCTGCGGCCCGACAGCGAGCTCACCGGCGTGTTCGTCCATGACGAGTCGGTGCCCGACATCGACGGCGTGCGTGATGCGATCAACGATGCGCGCGAGCAGGCGCTGATCCGCCAGCAGGGGCGCGAAGCGGCCGCCGAGGACGATTGATCGGCTTCACGGCGGTCACACCGTGCCGGACCTAGCCTCGTCCGAAGCCCGCATCCGCGGGTGGACGGAGTCAGACATGATCAAATGGGCCATCATCTTCGCCGTCATCGGCCTCATCGCCGGTGCGCTCGGCTTCGGCGGCGCGGCGGGCGCGGCCATGGGCATCGCCAAGTTCCTGTTCTTCGCCGCGATCATCATCGCTGTGATCCTGTTCGTGCTGGGCATGACCATCTACAAGAAGGTCACATGACCTCGGATGCAGCGACCTCGCGTACGAAGCAGGCCTGGTAGGTGGCGATGTCCGGCAGCCCGATGCCGTAGGGGTCACCCGTGACGTACAGCGTGACGTGGGGAATGCCGCAGTCCAGCGCAAGTCCGCTGGCCTGCGCCAAGTGATGGCGGAATTCGGCGAAGGCCGGCGCTTGCAGGTGCTCGATCAGCGACCAGGCCGGCAGCGGTCCGTTCCATTGATCCTTGATCTTGTGCACGAGGGCGTAGCGGCCGGTGCCGCGGGGGCGCCAGTGAAGCGGTTCGAACAGCCCACGGATGCGACCTTCGCCCAATTTCGTGCGCAGCGTGTCGCCGGCGTCGCGGCCGAGCAGGGTCATGTGCAGTTCGCGCTTGCGCTCGAGTACCTGGCCGTCCAGCCTCAGGCGCTGCGGCGAGCCGGTCGGCAGCAGCGGCAGCGGGTCGAGCGGCAGTACCAGGCTGCCGTCTTCGCGGAATCCGGGCCACTGCATTGCTGCGACTCCTCGTCAGGGGACCAAGCATCGAGCTTACGCCAGGCAGCGATGCCGGACCTGCAGGACGCTGCCACCCTGGTGCCGCACAAGCCTGACGACGCCATGAACGTGGATGTATCCGAGCGTGGGCGAGCCCTTGCGTGCAGCGTATCGTTGGGGGCTGCTCCCCCCGCAAAACCAACGAGGTGACCCATGAAGCACGTCTTCCTCACTGCAGCACTCGCCGCGATGGCCTTCGCCGCCGCGCCGATCGCCGTCCATGCTCAGGACGAGCCCGAAGAGGCCGCGCGTTCGCGGGCCAAGGACTCCCGCAAGGCCGATGACCGTTTCTGCATCGAGCAGACCGGGTCGCGGATCACCGCGGCACGCAACGCGCGCTCGAAGTCCGACCAGAAGGAATGCGTGACCGCAGGCGGTCGCGTGTATACCCGGGAGGACATCGAACGCTCCGGTTCGGTCGATCTGCAGGACGCCCTGCGCCGACTGGATCCGTCGATCCGCTGACGCCTGCGCACGCAGCATCCGGACGCCCGGCACCGCCGGGCGTCCTCGGTTTGGAGGCCCAGCGTTGGCCTCCGGGACGCCCGGCCATATGTCGGGCGTCTTCTTTTCGCGCGATGCGATAATCCGGGGCCCAGTCCACCGGTGAGCCGCCCATGTCCACGCGCCACGACCCTTCCCGCACCATCCGCGCGCCCCGCGGCACCGAACTCAGCTGCCGCTCCTGGCTGACCGAGGCGCCGTACCGGATGATCCAGAACAACCTGGACCCGGACGTGGCCGAACGTCCGGAGGACCTGGTGGTGTATGGGGGCATCGGCCGCGCGGCACGCGACTGGGAGAGCTTCGATGCGATCCTTGAATCCCTGCGCACGCTTGGCGATGACGAGACCCTGCTGGTGCAGTCCGGCAAGCCGGTCGGCATCTTCCCCAGCCATGCCGATGCGCCGCGGGTGCTGATCGCCAACTCCAACCTGGTGCCGGCCTGGGCCAACTGGGAGCACTTCAACGAGCTCGATCGCAAGGGCCTGATGATGTACGGCCAGATGACCGCCGGCTCGTGGATCTATATCGGCAGCCAGGGCATCGTGCAGGGCACTTACGAGACCTTCGTGGAGATGGGGCGCCAGCACTACGGCGGCAGCCTCGCCGGGCGCTGGATCCTGACCGCGGGGCTGGGCGGCATGGGTGGCGCGCAGCCGTTGGCGGCGTCGCTTGCCGGCGCCAGTTCGCTGACCATCGAATGCCGCCAGGCCAGCATCGACTTCCGCCTGCGCACGCGCTACGTCGACGAGCAGGCCACGGACATCGATGACGCGCTGGCACGCATCGCGAAGTACACCGCCTCGGGCGAAGCCAGGTCGATCGCGCTGCTCGGCAACGCCGCTGAAATCGTGCCGGAGTTGGTGAAGCGCGGCGTGCGCCCGGACTGCGTCACCGACCAGACCAGCGCCCACGATCCCGTGCACGGTTACCTGCCGATCGGCTGGACGGTGGAGCAGTGGCTGGCGGAGCAGGAGGCGAATCCGGAGACGGTGCGCGACGCGGCCAAGCAGTCGATGCGCGTGCACGTGGAGGCGATGCTGGCGTTCCACGCCCAGGGCATCCCGACCGTCGACTACGGCAACAACATCCGGCAGATGGCGAAGGACGAGGGCTGCGCGAATGCGTTCGACTTCCCGGGCTTCGTGCCGGCCTATGTGCGGCCGCTGTTCTGCAAGGGTATCGGGCCGTTCCGCTGGGTCGCGCTGAGCGGTGATCCCGAAGACATCTACAGGACCGATGCCAAGGTGAAGGAGTTGATCCCGGACGATCCGCAGCTCCATCGTTGGTTGGACATGGCGCGCGAGCGCATCGAATTCCAGGGCCTGCCGGCGCGCATCTGCTGGGTCGGCCTGGGCCAGCGTCACCGCCTGGGTCTGGCGTTCAACGAGATGGTCCGCAACGGCGAGCTGAAGGCGCCGGTGGTGATCGGGCGCGACCACCTCGACAGCGGCAGCGTGGCCTCGCCAAATCGCGAAACCGAGGCGATGAAGGACGGCAGCGACGCGGTCAGCGACTGGCCGCTGCTCAATGCCATGCTCAACGTGGCCGGCGGTGCGACATGGGTCAGCCTGCATCACGGGGGCGGCGTCGGCATGGGCTACTCGCAGCACAGCGGCGTGGTGATCGTCTGCGATGGCAGCGAAGCGGCGGACCGCCGACTCGCGCGCGTGCTGTGGAACGACCCGGCGACCGGCGTGATGCGGCATGCGGATGCGGGCTATGACATCGCGGAGCAGTGCGCGAAGGAGCAGGGACTCAAGCTGCCGATGCTCTGAGCCGCCCGCGCGCGCAGCTTCAAGCGCATCGGGAAGGCGCCGGTGGCGATATAGTCGACGAAGCACTGGAGGCCGTGCGCGCCATCCTGAGTGAGGCCACGTGCGTGGCTCACCCCACGCCCGGATACCGCTCGGCCCTCAGCAGGCGCGCCAGATGCGCGGCATTACTCGCCGCCATCTCCACGCTCTGCGTGACCTTTTCCGGCACCTCCGGCAAATCCTTGAAGTCCGTCTTTTGCATCGCTTCGCCCACCCAGTAGGCGCTGCCTGAGGCGGGAATGGTGAAGCCGACATCGGCCAGCGCCTGGTAGAGCTCGGCGGTGACGTGGTGGGCGCCGTCCTCGTTGCCGACCACGCCGGCCAAGGCCACCTTGCCGAAGGTCGGGAAGCGGCCACGGTCGTCGCCTTCGCCGAGGAAGGCATCCATGCGTTCCAGCACGCGCTTGACGATGCTGGACGGCTGGCCCAGCCAGATGGGCGTCGCGAGCACGACGATGTCGGCCTCCATCACCTTGCCGCGCAGGCCGGGCCAGGCATCGCCGTCGCCTTCATCCACGCTGACGCCCGGCTTCACGTCGTGATCGGCCACGCGGGTGCTGGTCGAGGCCACGTTGTGCTTGCCCAGGGCCTGCAGCAGCAGGTCCAGCATCTTCTGCGTTGAGGATTCGCCAGGCGAGGATTTCAGGGTGCAGTTGAGGCCGAAAGCGCGCAGTGCCATGGGAGGCTCCGGGTGGACGAGGAGCAGTCCATCGTGGCCGCCATGGGGTGCAGGGCATGTCGCCGGCGGGGTTGGATGCCGCAGGCCCAAGCCGTCGCGCCGTTGGGCGCCAACGGCCTGCGCATTCGCGGTCAGCTGTTCGGGTCGTCGAACAGGGTCCGGTAGTTCTCGAGCGCACCGTGCATGTCGGCGACCGGCGCGGCGTCGGCCGGGTTCTCCTGCAGCGCCTGGGTGCCGGCCATCAGCCGCGCCAGGATCGCATGCAGGGCGATGTCGGGTTCCGTGGGCAGGCTGCAGTTGGCGAACATGTATTCGACCGCGTCGTCGACGTCCGATGCACGGGCGATCACGGTGGCTTCGTCCGGATGGGCCTCAAGGCCAGCGACCGCGGTGCGGACGCGGGACATGCCTTCGATCAGGGGCGCATCCGGGGCCCAGGGCTGGTGGTTGTCGGGCACCGGGAAGTCGACGCCGAGGGCGTCCGCGGCGGCGTGTGCGTGGTCAGCATCATGTGCCGTGTCGTGCGCGTCGTGCGCTTCGTCTTCCGCATGCGCGACCTGCTCGATGGCGCCGGCGTCCGCGGCGTTGGCGGCCGGGGTGCTGTCCCGGGCGCAGCCGGCCATGGCGGCGATCGCCAGCGTGAGCGCGAGGGCGAGGGGAATCTGCTTCAGGTTCATGGGGATCTCCAGTAGGGATGACCGACGCCGGATGTCGCATCCGGGGTGTCTACATGGAACATCGTAGGGGCGGCGCTCGAAGCGGGACATGACCCGGGTCAAGCCTGCCGGGGCCCGGTACCGGGCGGCATCGCGGCAATGCATGGCGTTGCAGCTACCCGGTACATAGAACCGCCAGCCCTATTCATAAATGCGCCGATGTGTTACAATTCGCCTCGTAAGTTGTTGTAAACATTGAATTTATGGAGGAAGAAATCAAAAACTACCTGAAGCAGTCGTTCCTGTCCCTGATCCCCGGCAGCCGTCGCCGCCATCACGACACGCGCAGCCATGCGGCTCCCGCTCAAAGCATTACCCGCATCCAGGCGGGCATCCCACAGGCGCATTCCACGCCTGCGCACGTAAAGATGGCGTACCGCCGCCGCCGTTCGCTCCCCGGCTATACCCACGCCAGCTATCTGTCCCGGCCGCTCCGCGATTCGCGCGCGGGCCAGCCGATGTTCCGCATCAGCTGACCTGGCTGTAGGCCGCAACCGCCCCGCGCACGTACCGCGCGCCGCGCATGCACTCAGTCCGGCGCAATCCGCACCATCCTGTCCATCAGGTGTTCGACGATCGCGTCCATGTCGCCGCAGCGGCCCATGTGCACCGCCGAGGTCTGGATGATCGCGCTGCGCTTTGCGGTCAGCCAGTGGAAGCGGGCGCGCTGCGGCAGCAGGCCGATGGGGCCTGCATCCGGGCCGCCTTCGCAGATGCGCTGGATGGCGTCGAGGTGGCGCCGCAACGTGTCCAGGTCGATGCCGGGGTCCAGCGCCCGCAGGCGGGCATCGTCCGGTTCAATTACGGCCTTGAGATAGCCGGTCTTCTCGCAGGACACGATTACGCCGACGTTGATGAACTCGCCGCGCTCTACTCGGGGCACGACGCGGATCACCGCGTAGTCGTAGCTGTCAGGCGCGCGCACGTTCGGCCTCCTCGATGAAGGCATGCGGCAGTGCGAGGCGCTGCTGCAAGTAGCGCGTGTAGGCCGCGCGCTGCTGCACGGGAGTGCCGAAGGCGTCCCCGGCCTGCAGCCATGCATCCGGAATGTCTTCCACGATTCCAGCCAGTCGTTCCGGTGGCAGCAGCGCGGTGAGGCGTTCATCCGCCGCGGCGAGTTCGCTCGCCCACGGCAGCAACACGTGGTCGCGGATCAGCGGGAAGGGCTTGCCGGCGCCGCCGGTGTCGCCATCCCAGCCATGGTGGAAATACAGCGATGCGCCATGGTCGATCAGGGTGAGCTGGCGATGCCAGACCAGCAGGTTGGGGTTGCGCGCGGTGCGGTCGACGTTGCTGGTGTAGGCGTCGAACCAGACGATCGCCGACGCAAGCTCCGGCGTCGGCTGCGTGGCGACCGGGTCGAAGTTCATCGCGCCGGGAAGATAGTCGAGCGCCAGGTTGAGTCCGGCGCTGGCCTGGATCAGCGCCTGGATCTCGGGGTCGCCCTCGGTGCGCGCGAGTTCGGCGTCGAGTTGGATGAGCACGATCTCCGGCAACGGCAGGCCGAGCGCGTGCGCGATCCCGCCTGAGACCAGCTCCGCCACCAGCGCACGCGGCCCCTGGCCCGCGCCGCGGAACTTGAGCACGTACATGCCATCGTCGTCGGCCTCGACGATCGCGGGCATCGAACCGCCTTCGCGCAGGGGCGTGACGTAGCGGGTGGCGGTGACGGTGCGCAGTTGCATTGATGAAGCATAGCGCCGTGCCACGTACCGCGGCCGCTTCGATGCGATCTTGCCCGGCCCTTTCGGCATTGTCCGGCCGACGCCGGCCGGCGTAGTCTGGGCGCTTCGTTCCGCGCCGCAGGGCCATCGAAGCCTGCTGCACGGACGGCCCACGCCTCCGCATGAGCGATCCAATGAGCCAGCAGCCCCGCGCCAGCAGCAGTCCGTCCCGCAGTCTCTTCCGCACCAAGTCCATCGAGCAGACCATCGCCGATTCCGTCGAGCCGGGACGCGAGCTCAAGCGCTCGCTCACCGCCTGGGACCTGATGATCCTGGGCGTGGCGGTGGCGGTGGGCGCAGGCATCTTCTCGGTCGGCGCGCGCGCCGCCGGCAGCTTCGCCGGCCCGGCAGTCACGGTGTCGTTCATGCTCGCCGCGCTTGCCTGCGCGCTGGCGATCATGTGCTACGCGGAGTTCGCATCCAGCATTCCGGTTGCAGGCAGCGCCTACACCTACACCTACGCGACGCTCGGCGAGTTCCTTGCCTGGATCATCGGCTGGGACCTGATCCTGGAGCTGCTGACCGCCGGTGCGGTGATCGCCAAGTACTGGGGCATCTATCTGGCGATGGTGTTCGAGCTGTTCGACGTGCACATACCGACCACGATCAGCGTGCTCGGGCTGGCCATGGACTGGGGCCCGCTTTTCATCGTCGGCGTATTCACCGCGCTGCTGATCCTTGGCACCAAGATGTCGGCGCGGGTCAACAACGTGTTCACCCTGATCAAAGTCGGCATCGTGGTGTTCGTGATCGTGGTCGGCCTGACTTACTTCAACGCCGACAACCTCACGCCCTTCGTGCCGCCGTCCGAGCCCGCAGGGGGCGCAGGCGGAGAGGTCTGGTCGCAGTCGCTGCTGTCCTGGCTCACCGGCGCAGCACCGGCGAAGTACGGCATCGCGGGCGTGCTGTCGGGCGCGGCCCTGGTGTTCTTCGCCTTCATCGGTTTCGACGTGGTCGCGACCTCGGCGGAAGAGGTCAAGGATCCGCAGCGCACCCTGCCACTGGGCATCTTCGGCGGCCTGGCCGTGGTCACGCTGCTCTACATCGGCGTCGCCTTCGCGCTTACCGGCATGGTGCCGTACACGGTGCTGGCCGAAGCGGAGAATCCGTCGCTGGCGACTGCGTTCGTTGCCGTGGGCGCGCCCTGGGCGGCGCAGGTGATCTCGGTCGGCATCCTGATTGGCCTGACCACGGTGATCATGGTGCTGCTGATGGGTCTGTCGCGGGTGCTGCTGGCGATGAGCCGCGACGGCCTGCTGCCGCGCTGGCTCAGCGTCACCTCTGAAACCCGCAAGACACCGGTGCGCCTGCAGCTGATCAGCGGCGTGGCGGTGGCGCTGCTGGCCGGCTTCACCCAGGTCGAGATCCTGGAAGAGATGATCAACATCGGCACGCTGTCGGCCTTCGTGCTGGTGAGCCTGGCGGTGGTGGTGCTGCGGCGCACGCGCCCGGACCTGAAGCGCGGCTATCGGGTGCCGTTCTCGCCGGTGCTGCCGATCGTCTCCGCGCTGCTGTGCTTCTACCTGATGCTCAACCTGACCACGCTGACCTGGGTGCGCTTCGCCGTCTGGCTGGCGATCGGTACCGTCATCTATTTCGCCTACGGGCGTCGGCATGCGCGCGTGGGTCATCTGGACGCGGCCGGAGAAGGTTGAGCGTGATCGAGGTTGCGATCCTCACGCCCGACCCCGCGGTCGGCGAATACGAGCAGCTGTGGCCCGTGGTGCTTGCGCGCCTGCAGGCCACGCTGCATGACGAAGGCATCCACGCAACGCCAACACCCTGGACGGCGCACGTGGGCGATGCCGCCCGACTGCGCGATTTCGCGCAGGTGCTGCCGCTGCTGGCCTGGAGCTACCACCTCGACCACGCGCGCTGGCTCGAGGCTTGCGTGACCTGGCGGCTCGCAGGCGTGCCAATGGCCAATCCCGCTGATGTGCTGGCGTGGAATTCCGACAAACGCTATCTCGTCGACCTGTCCGCGCGTGGCATCGCGATCCCGCACACGGTGTGGATGCAGGAGCCGTCGCGCGTCCAGCTCGAACAGACTTTCGATGACACCGGCGCCAGCGAACTGATCGTCAAGCCGTCGGTCTCCGGCGGCGCATGGAAGACGCAGCGCGTAGGCCGCGACGGCATCGATGAAGCCGTGGCCGCGGCCGCCGGCGGCGGCGACATGCTGGTGCAACCCTACCTGCCAACGATCGCCAGCGAAGGCGAAACCTCGCTGCTTTACTTCGGCGGGAAGCTCTCGCACGTGGTGAACAAGCGTCCCGTGCCCGGCGACTTCCGCGTGCAGGAAACCTTCGGCGGGCAGTACACGCTGCTGCGGGAGCCGCCTGCGGGCGCGCTTGAACTGGCCGGAAAGACACTCGCGGCCATCGACGCACCGCTGCTGTACGCGCGCATCGACGTCGTGCCCGGCGCAGACGGCCGCTGGCTGCTGATGGAAGCGGAGCTGATCGAACCCGATTTCTACCTGGGCGTCGATCCCCGGCGTGGCGCGGCCTTCGCACAGGCGCTGCGCGCCCGGATCTGAGCCCTGCTATCGTTCTGGCGCGACCGGTGGGGACCGGGCGATGAAGGGGGTGCGCATGCGGGTGGAAATGTCATCACGGCGGAGCGCTCGGGTGTTGGGCAGGCTGCTGCTCGCCGGCGTCCTGTGCCTGGGCGCCGCGGCGCTGGCCAATGGCGAAGCCCTTGCCGATGACCCCGCCGATGCCGTCGCGCGCGCGGAGGCCCTGGTCAACGCCGAAGCCCTCACCGAGGCCCGTGCCATCCTCGATGCAGTGCTCGAGGCCGATCCCGGCTACGCGCCGGCCCATCGCGAGTACGCGCGCATCCATATCAGCGAGGCTCACCTCTACGGCGAAGGCCATGACCCGCAGGGAATGACCAGGGCGGCGCAGGCGCTCGGGCGCGCGATCGAACTGTCGCCGCGGTTCGCGGAAGCGCATGTGCTGATGGGTCACGTGCACGCGCTCGAGGGCCGCAACGACGCCGCCCGCGTCTCCCTGACGCTCGCCGGAGACATCGGGGGGGCGAGTCCATGGCTGCACCTCAACTGGGCCACCCTGCATACGAACGAAGGCGACCACGAAGCGGCTCTCGAGCGTTGCAGGCGTGTGGACGTTGCGGCGGTGACGACACGCATTCTGTACGCCACCAACAGCTGCGTGATCAACGCGCTGATCTCCCTGGAGCGGCTTGGCGAAGCCGATGCCGCTTATGTCGAAGCCGTGGCTGGGGAGCCCGGCCATGCCTGGCGTCGCGGCAACTATGCTGCCTTCCTGCTCTGTCGCCGCGACCAGCCCCTCGAGGCTGCAGCGTACGCGCGCGAAGCGATCGATCTGGCGGACTCCGTCTGGGCGCGCGCGACGCTCTCGAGCGCCCTGTACGCGCACTGGGCGCGACAGTTCCGGTCGGGCGATGCCGATGCCGAGGCCGATGCATGGCAGCGCGCCATCGTGGCCTCGACCTATGAGCCGGTCGACGCCACGAACTTCCTGTGCGGTGGCCCCGCCACCATGGACCTCCTGCAGGCGCTGCGTGACAGTGGCCGCGGCCTGGCGGTGTCGCCCATGCTCGCGGTGCTGACCGCGGCCGAGGCGGCTGATGAGGGCGTGCCCGGGATGTTCGCTCTCACCGTAGCGGCGACGGGCAGCACCGAGAGCGGCTCCGTCTACCTCAATTCCGAGGAGGACTACCGTGACCAGCGCAACCTGACGATCCGGTTTTCCACCGCGGCCGCCGGAGCCTGGCGGACCTTGCACCGGGAAGATCCGCAGGCGCTGAAGGGCCGGCATGTCACCGTGATCGGCTATGTCTACAGGAAGCGCATCGACTTCACCGCGGCCGGCCTCCCTACCGGCAAGTTCTATTACCAGACCCACCTGATGGTCCACGAGGCGTCACAGGTCATGGTCGGCAGCCCGCCCGCGCCTCCCGCGCCGCGAATGGACCGCGACCGCATCTAGCCGCGGGGTGGGCTGCTACAGCGCAGCCACCCGGAACTTGCGGCCCTTGATCTTGCCCTCGCGCAGGCGTGCCAGCGCCTGCGGCGCCTGCGCGCGCGCGATCGCGACATAGGCGCGCGTGGCCAGCACGTCGATCTTGCCGATCGCCTTCGCCGACAGGCCGGCGTCGCCGGTCAGCGCGCCCAGGATGTCGCCGGGGCGCAGCTTGTCGCTCTTGCCGGCATCGATGCGCAGCGTGGCCATCGCGGCTTTGGGCACGCCCTTCGGCCGTCCTTCGACCGGCTGCGCGCGCTCGCGCGGCAGGGTGCGGAACTGGTGGTCCTCGATCGCCTCCATGCGCCGCAGCTCCTGCGGCGTGCACAGCGTCAGCGCCAGGCCTTCGCGCCCGGCACGCCCGGTGCGGCCGATGCGGTGCATATAGGTATCGGGGTCCGATGGCACGTCGTAGTTCACCACCGCGGCGAGGTCGTCGATGTCCAGGCCGCGCGCGGCGACGTCGCTGGCGACCAGCACGTTGCAGCTGCGGTTGGCGAAGCGCAGCAGGGTCTCGGCGCGGTCGCGCTGCTCCATGTCGCCGTGCAGGGCAAGCGCGTCGAAGCCGTAATGGTTCAGCGAGGCGGCGACTTCGTCGACGTCGCGGCGCATGTTGCAGAACACCACGCATGACTCGGGGCGATGCTCGAGCAGCAGCGACGCCAGCTGCGGCGCCTTGCGCTCGGGTTCGGCGTCCACCACCACCTGGGTGATGGCCGGCGCGCCGGCGCTGCCGCCGACGCTGACTTCCGCGGGGTCACGCAGCATGGTCCTTGCCAGCGCGCGGATCGTATCGGGGAACGTCGCCGAGAACAGCAGCCGCTGGCAATTGCGCGGAACGTGCCGGGCGACATCGCGGATCTGGTCCTCGAAGCCCATGTCGAGCATGCGGTCGGCTTCGTCGAGCACGAAGGTCTGGACGCCGCCAAGCTGCAGTGCGCCTTGGCCAAGCAGTTCCAGGATGCGTCCCGGGGTGCCCACGACCACGTGCGGCGCGTGAGCCAGCGACGCCAGCTGCGGCGCCAGCGGAATGCCGCCGCACAGCACCGACAGCTTCACGTTCGGAACCCCCAGGGCCAGCTTGCGCAGCTGGGCGCCGACCTGCTCGGCAAGCTCACGGGTGGGACACAGCACCAGCGTCTGGGTGCGCACCTGCGCCGGGTCCAGCCGCTGCAGCAGGCCCAGCCCGAAGGCAGCGGTCTTGCCGCTGCCGGTGGGCGCCTGGGCGATGAGGTCGCGGCCTTCTAGGATCGCGGGCAGCGCCTGGGCCTGCACCGGCGTCATCGCGGTGTAGCCGAGCGCTTCGACGCCGCGGAGCAGGGCCGGCGGCACGGGGAGGGTGGAGAAGGCGAGGGGCTGGTCGATATCCATGGCGCCATGATCGCAGCATTCCCTGCTGTGGGAGCGGCCATGGCCGCGATTCGGCGATGCCGGTCGCGGCTGTAGCCGCTCCCACAGGGTCGTCGCGAGACGGTGGCTGTCGGCGCTGCTCGCGACCTCGCCGTCTCTGTCAGCGTCGCTCGCGTCCTTCGTCGTCGCTGATCGTGTCGCTGCGCACGTCATCGGCGAAGGAACGGCCGTCGGCATCGACATCGCCCGGCTGGTCGTCCAGGGCCACGTCCAGGAGGTCGGCGCCGGTGTCGACGCCGATGTTGTCCATCGCTGAAATCGCGCGCGGGTCTTTCAGCTTCGGGCCGCTGGTCTCGGGCAGGTCGGTGCCGTCGTCGAGGCTGGATTCTTCCGCCGGGGCGTCGGGTCGGGTGGGGTTGGACTTGGCCATGGGGACACTCCGCTGCGTGGGGGAGACCACTGTGGTCGCTGGCGCGTCAAGGCCAGGCAAACATGGGCTGGGTCCTGCGCAGTCGCATGGGGTGAGACGCCGAACGTGCAGGCTGCGTGCCACGCCGCCTCGGAGCCCGCTTTGAACGCCATCACCCGGCCTGCCCAGGACATCGCGCCCATGGGCGGCAACACCCTGGCCGCCAGGCTCGAGGCCAAATACCCCGGCCGCGTCACCGGCAGCCTGCTCCTGCCCGGCCAGGAGGGTGAATACGAGCCGCTACCCGACGACCTGCCGGAGCAACTGGCCCGCGCCCTGCGCGCGCGCGGCATCGATCGCCTGTACAGCCACCAGGCCCGCGCCTGGAAGGCGACGCAGGCCGGCCGGCACCTGGTGGTGGCCACGCCCACGGCGTCGGGAAAGTCGCTGTGCTACACGCTGCCGGTGGTCGCCGGCGCGCTGCGCGAGCGCGGCAAGGCGCTGTACCTGTTCCCGACCAAGGCGCTGGCACAGGACCAGGTGTCGGATCTGCTGGAGCTCAACGCCGCCGGCGACCTCGGCCTGCGCGCGGCCACCTTCGACGGCGACACCCCGGGCGATGCGCGCCGCGCGATCCGCGTCAGCGGCGACATCGTGGTCAGCAATCCCGACATGCTCCACCAGGGCATCCTGCCGCACCACACCAAATGGGCGCAGTTTTTCGAGAACCTGCGCTACGTGGTGATCGACGAGATCCACACCTATCGCGGCGTGTTCGGCAGCCACGTTGCCAACGTGATCCGCCGGCTGCGGCGGGTGTGCGCGTTCTATGGCGCGTCGCCGACCTTCATCCTCTGCTCGGCGACCATCGGCAACGCCGGTGAGCACGGGCGCGCGCTGATCGAAGCCGCGATCGACGAAGTCGAGGTGATCGAAGACAGCGGTGCGCCGCGCGGCGACAAGCACGTACTGCTGTGGAATCCGCCGGTGATCAATCCCGACCTGGGTATCCGCGCGTCGGCGCGTTCGCAGTCGAACCGCATTGCGCGGCTGGCGATTCGCGCCGGGCTCAAGACCCTGGTGTTCTGCCAGTCGCGGTCGATGGTCGAGGTGCTGACCAAGTACCTGAAGGAAGTCTTCGACCACGACCCGCGCAAGCCGCGGCGCATCCGTGCGTATCGCGGTGGCTACCTGCCGACCGAGCGCCGCGCCGTGGAGCAGGACATGCGCGCCGGGCGCATCGACGGCATCGTCAGCACGTCGGCGCTGGAGCTGGGTGTGGACATCGGCAGCCTGGACGTGGTGGTGCTCAATGGCTATCCCGGAAGCATCTCCGCCACCTGGCAGCGCTTCGGGCGTGCCGGGCGCAGGCAGCAGCCGTCGCTGGGCGTGCTGGTGGCGAGTTCGGAGGCGCTGGACCAGTACGTGGTGCGGCATCCGGAATTCTTTGCCGCGGCCAATCCGGAGCAGGCGCGGATCGAACCCGACCAGCCGCTGATCCTGCTCGACCACATCCGCTGCGCCGCCTTCGAGCTGCCCTTCCGCGACGGCGACGGCTTCGGGCCCGTGGACCCGGGTCCGTGGCTGGAGGTGCTGGCGGAGAGCGGCGTGCTGCACCAGGAGGGCGAGCGCTGGGAGTGGATCGCCGACAGCTATCCGGCCCAGGCGGTGAACCTGCGCTCGGTGGCCGACGGCAACTTCGTGGTGGTGGACCGCACCGACGGCCGCCAGGTGATCGTGGCCGAGGTCGATTACTCGGCGGCCGCGCTGACGCTGTACGAGGGCGCGATCCACATGATCCAGTCCGAGCCCTTCCAGGTGGAGCGCCTGGACTGGGAGGGCCGCAAGGCGTACGTCAAGCGCACGCAGGTCGACTACTACACCGATGCCATCGACTACACCAAGCTCAAGGTGCTTGACGACATGGAGCAGGCGCCGGCCGGGCAGGGCTCTGCGCACATGGGCGAGGTGCACGTGCTGCGGCGGGTGTCGGGCTACAAGAAGATCCGCTTCCACACCCACGAGAACATCGGCTACGGGCCGGTGACGCTGCCCGACCAGGAGCTGCATACCAGCGCGGTCTGGTGGCAGCTGCCGCAGCTGGTGCTGGAGGATGCGTTCGCGATGCGCCACGAGGCGCTGGACGGCTTCCTCGGCGCCGCGCACGCGCTGCACCTGGTGGCGCAGGTGTCGGTGATGGCGGAATCGCGCGACCTGCTGAAGGCGGTGGGCAGCGGAGACGGGGCGTGGTTTGCCGGGCGCAACGCGAGGGGGCGTGGGCAGCTGCGTGGTGGTGATGGCGAGGCTGGAGACGGTGCAATGGCGCTGCGCGGCGACGCCAACTCCAACGTACATGTGCTTGATCCAGCCGGTCGTTTCACACCAACGCTGTATCTCTACGACAACTATCCCGGCGGAGTGGGGCTGTCTTCGCCGCTGTACGAACGTCGCGAGGAGCTCGTTGCGCGCGCACGCGCGGTGGTGTCGGATTGCGACTGCCATGCCGGCTGCCCGGCCTGCGTCGGCCCGATCCTCGAGGCCGACGAGGGTGGTAGCGGCACGCCGCGGCAGCTCGCGCTGCGGGTGCTCGACCTGCTGGTCGCGGCGTGAGCGCGCTGGCCAGGAAGCTCGCTGGGCTGCGCAAGCAGGCGGGCGTGGCAGCGGGCATGACGGGTGGGGTGGAACCGGTGTCCGAACGCGTCGCGGCTGCTCCGCACCGTCACGATGCCACCGCATCCGCGCGCGCGGCCAAGGCATCGCATGAGGCCACGATCGCCCAGCTCCGCACCCTGCTGAGGATCCGCGCGCCGGCGCCGGTCGCCGCCCCGCGCAGTATCGACCGCGCGCTGCCTGGCGAGGAGGTTTCGCCCGGTCTTCGCTATTTCGAGCAATGGGCGCCTTGGCCGGAGGGCGAGGATGTCCTGCCACTCCACGGCATCGGCCAGGACACGATCGCCCGCGAACACCTGCTCGCCTTCGACACCGAAACCACCGGGCTTGCCGGCGGCACCGGCACCCGCGCCTTCATGATCGGCGCCGCCGACTGGCGCGACGGCGGCCTGCGCATCCGCCAGCTGTGCATCACCCGGCTGGCGGCGGAAGAGGCGATGCTTCGTGCGTTCGCCGGCTGGCTGGACGAAGGCACTGCGCTGGTCAGCTACAACGGCAAGAGCTACGACCGCCCGCTGCTGTCCACGCGCTACCGCCTCGCGCGCCTGCCGGATCCGGTGTTCGGGCGCCGCCACATCGACCTGCTGCACCCGGTGCGGCGGCGCTACCGCGGCGTCTGGGCCAACTGCCGGCTGGCGACGGTGGAGCGGGAACTGCTCGGCGTGCTTCGCGAGGACGACCTGCCGGGCTCCGAAGCGCCCGGCGCGTGGCTGGGCTACCTGCGCGGCGGCAGCGCGTCCAAGCTGCGCCGCGTCGGCCTGCACAACGCCCAGGACCTGCGCAGCCTGTGCGGCCTGCTGGAAGCACTGCAGGACAAGGGCGAGGGCGAGGGCGAGTCGACGGTCGGCCCCCTCCCGGACATCGCCTGAGACGCCCCCACAAGAGCCGCTTCCCACAGGGCCGCTCCCACAGCGGAGAGCCCGGTCTCCGAAGCGGGCGCGCACGTCGTTGTCACCCGCGCGGTGATTACATCGGGGGCCGAACCCCATGTGGAGACGATCATGACCGACCCCCGCGAACTCGAAGAGAAATTCTGGAAGGCACTTGAGAGCGACCGCACGGTCATGCTGGGCCTGGATGGCCAGGAGGACGGCCACGCCAGGCCGATGACCGGGATGGCGGAAGAGCGGCGCGCGCCGATCTGGTTCTTCACCTCGGCCGACAACCTGCTGGTGAAGCAGCTGGGTTCCGGCAGCGGCCGCGCCATCGCCGGCTTCGCATCCAAGGGCCACGACCTGTTCGCCAGCATCCGCGGCGCCCTGCGCGTGGACACCGACCGCGCCGTGGTCGAGCGGCTGTGGAATCCCTTCGTCGGCGCCTGGTACCAGGGCAAGGACGATCCCAAGCTGCGCCTGCTGCGCCTGGATGCGGAGGACGCCGAGGTCTGGATCGATGCCTCCAGCATGGTCGCCGGCGTGAAGATGCTGCTGGGCATGGATCCGAAGAAGGAATACAGCGACAAGGTCGGCGACGTCGACCTGCGCTGAGCGGAGCGCGCAGTGGCCCGGGGTGATCTGGTGGTTTCGACGCCCGAAGGGCTGTACTGCCCCGCCGGCGATTTCCACATCGATCCCTCGCGGCCGGTGCCGCGCGCGGTGATCACCCATGGCCACGGCGATCATGCGCGTCCGGGCATGGGCATCTACCACGTTGCGGAGCAGGGGCTGCCGATCCTGCAGTGGCGGCTGGGCGAGCAGGACTACCGCGCGCACGCGCTCGGCGAGCGTGCAGCCGTCGGCGGTGCGCTGGTGTCCTTCCACCCGGCCGGGCACGTGCTGGGCTCGACCCAGGTGCGGATCGAGGCGGGCGGGGAGGTCTGGGTGGCGTCGGGCGACTTCAAGCGCGATCCGGATCCAACCTGCCTGCCGTTCGAGGTCGTTCCCTGCGACGTGTTCATCACCGAGTCGACCTTCGGTCTGCCGATCTATCGCTGGCCAGCGACGACGGATGTCGCGCGCGACATTGTCGAGTGGCGCGAAGAGTGCGCCGGCAATGGCGAAGCCGCGATCCTGTACTGCTACGCCCTGGGCAAGGCGCAGCGCGTGTTGGCCGAACTTGCGGCACATACCGATCGGCCGGCGTTCGTGCACGGCGCGATCGACGCCGGCGTGCAGGTCTATCGCCAGGCCGGCGTGGCGATGCTCGATACCCGCCGCGTCGCCGACGAGGCGCGCGGCTCGGACTTCGCCGGCGAACTGGTGATCGCGCCACCATCGGCGGCGGGCAGCCCGTGGATCCGCCGGTTCAGGCGCGCGCAGCAGGGCTTCGCCTCGGGCTGGATGCGCATCCGCGGCAATCGCCGCCGGCGCAATTACGACCGTGGCTTCGTCGTGTCCGACCATGCCGACTGGCCGGCGCTGCTGCGCACCGCGCACGAGACCGGCGCGCGCCGGGTGATCGCCACCCACGGCAACACCGACGCGCTGGTGCGCGTGCTCAACGAACGCGGCATCGACACCGGCGTGTTCGCCACGGACTACGGCGAGGACGACTGATGCGCCGCTTCGCCGCCCTTTACGAGCGGCTCGACCGCAGCACCGGCACGAGCGACAAGCGCCGTGCGCTGGTCGCCTACTTCCGCGATGCGCCGCCGCGCGATGCCGCATGGGCGCTATGGCTGCTGGCCGGCGGCAAGGTCGGCGGCGCGCGCGCGAAGATCGCCGGCACCGGCGAGTTGCGCGCTTGGATCGGTGAAGAAAGCGGCACGCCTGACTGGCTGGTCGAGGCCTGCCATCACCAGGTCGGCGATCTGGCTGAGACCTTGGCCCTGCTGCTGGACGACCCGCCCGTCGACCACGGGAGCGACGCCCGTGGACAGAGCCATGACGCGGTCGATACCGGCCGCGACAGTGGCAGCAATGGTGGCCCCGCGGAAGAGGCCGGCCTCGCCGACTGGGTCGAATATCGCCTGGCGCCGATCGCCAACGCCGAGCCTGAAGCACGCCGCGCGGTGGTCGTCGGCGCGTGGCGCAGCCTCGTGTTCCGCGAACGCCTGGTATTCAACAAGCTGCTGACCGGCGCATTGCGCGTGGGCGTGTCGCAGGGCCTGGTGCAGCAGGCGCTCGCCGAACTGTCGGGCGTCGACATCGCCCTGATCGCGCAGCGCATGCTCGGCCGGTGGACGCCGAGCGCCGCCTTCCTCGAAGGCCTGCTTTCCGCGGAGCCGCAGGCCGGCGACGCCGCGCTACCGTATCCCTTCTTCCTGGCGTCGCCGCTGGAGGTCGCGCCGGACGCGCTTGGTCCGATCGAAGAGTGGCTGCTGGAGTGGAAGTGGGACGGCATCCGCCTGCAGCTGATCCGGCGCGAGGGTGACGTCGCTCTGTGGTCGCGTGGCGAGGAGCGCATGGACGGACGCTTCCCCGAAGTCGAAGCCGCCGCGGCGCTGCTTCCGCGCGACTGCGTGATCGATGGCGAACTGCTCGCCTGGCAGCCGGGTGAAGCGGATCCGATGCCGTTCAGCGCCCTGCAGACCCGCATCCAGCGGCTCAAGCCCGGTCCGAAGTCGCTCGCCGCCGCCCCCGCCCGCGTGCTTGCCTACGACCTGCTGGAGCTTGAGGGCGAAGACCTGAGGACGCGCCCGCTGCACGAGCGCCGCGCGCTGCTGGCGGAGCTGATTCCCGATTCCGGCACCGGCCGCATCGCGCTTTCTCCCAGCGTCCCCGCCGACGACTGGACCCACGCCGCCACGCTGCGCGAACAATCCCGCGGCCGCGGCGTCGAAGGCCTGATGCTCAAGCGCGCCGACTCGCCTTACCGCCATGGCCGCAAGCGCGGCGACTGGTGGAAGTGGAAGGTCGATCCGCTCAGCATCGACGCGGTGCTGATCTACGCCCAGTCCGGCCACGGCCGGCGCAGCACGCTGTTCACCGACTACACCTTCGGCCTGTGGGATGGCGACGCGCTGGTGCCGGTGGCCAAGGCCTACTCGGGTCTCGATGACGCCGAAATACTGCGCCTGGACCGCTGGATCCGCGTGCACACGCTGGAGCGCTTCGGACCGGTGCGCTCGGTGGAGGCGGTGCACGTGTTCGAACTCGGCTTCGAGGGCGTGAACCGCTCCGCGCGCCACAAGTCCGGCATCGCCGTGCGTTTCCCGCGCATCCTGCGCTGGCGCGAGGACAAGCCCGCGAGCGAAGCCGACCGGCTCGACAGCCTGCGGGCGCTGGCGCGGTGATGGCGGCGGGCAGCGCCATCCGCGGGTCCGGCGCGAACGTTGGCCGCGGCCGCGCCGACGCAGCCCTCATCGCATGGTTCACGGCCCAGGGCTGGCGTCCCGCAACATTCCAACGCGAAGCCTGGCGCCGCTACCTGCGCGGCGAGTCCGGGCTGCTGGTCACGCCGACCGGCAGCGGCAAGACCCTGGCCGCTGCCGGCGGGCCGCTGCTGGAAGCTTTGCGCCTGGGTGATGTGCCGGCGCCGAAGCGCGCGTCCGCGTCCACGCCGCCGCGCCTGCGCCTGCTCTGGATCACCCCGCTGCGCGCGCTCGCCGTGGACACCGTGCGCGCGCTGCGCGAGCCGATCGACGCACTCGGCGTGCCCTGGATCGTGGCCATGCGCACCGGCGACGCCGGCGCCCGCGATCGCCGGCTCGCGCGCAAGGGCCTGGCCGACGTGCTGGTCACCACGCCGGAATCGTTCGCGCTGGCGCTGTCGTACCCGGATGCCGGCGACATCCTGTCCGGCGTGCGCGCGGTGGTCGTCGACGAGTGGCACGAACTGCTCGGCAACAAGCGCGGCGTGCTGCTGCAGCTCTGCCTGGCGCGGCTGCGCGCGCTGGCCCCGGCCGCGCGCACCTGGGGCCTGTCGGCAACGCTGGGCAACCTCGACGAAGCCCGCGACGTGCTGCTCCCGCACGCGCCGGCGTCGGCCATCCTGTCCGCGCCGCGGCGGCGGAAGATGACCCTCGAGACCCTGCTGCCCGGCGAGGGCGAACGCTTCCCCTGGGCGGGCCATCTCGGCCTGTCGCAGCTCGAACGCGTCGCCGCCGTGCTGCAGCGCGCCCGCAGCAGCCTGCTGTTCACCAATACCCGCTCGCAGGCCGAACTCTGGCATCGCGCGCTGCAATCGGTGTGGCTGGATGATCCGTCCACGCTTGCGCTCCACCACGGCTCGCTCGATGCCTCGCTGCGCGCCGTCGCCGAGGCCGGCCTGCGCGACGGCAGCGTGCGCTGCGTGGTCGCCACCTCCAGCCTCGACCTCGGCGTCGACTTCCCCGCCGTAGACCAGGTGCTGCAGGTCGGTAGCCCCAAGGGCATGGCGCGGCTGCTGCAGCGCGGCGGGCGGGCGCGGCATCGGCCGGGCGAAGCCGGGCGCGTGGTCTGCGTGCCGACGCACGCGCTGGAACTGGCCGAGTACGCCGCGGCGCGCAGGGCGCTGACATCCGGACGCATCGAATCACGTCCGCCGCCGCGGCTGTCGCTCGACGTGCTGGCCCAGCACTGCGTCACCCTCGCGCTGGGCGGCGGCTTCGAACCCGACGCGCTGCTCGCCGAAGTTCGCGGCACCCATGCCTTCGCCGAACTGCCCGACGCCGCCTGGCAGGCCGTGCTCGATTTCATCGTGCGCGGCGGCAGCGCGCTGGAGTCCTATCCCGACTACCGCCGGGTGCTGCGCGACGACGACGGCGTCTATCGCGTGCACGACCGCCGCGTCGCCTTCCGCCACCGGCTGTCGATCGGCACCATCACCAGCGACGGCGGCGTGCAGGTGCGCTTCCTCAAGGGCGGCCACCTGGGCACGATCGAGGAGGCGTTCGTCTCGCGCCTGCGGCCGCGCGACGGGTTCCAGTTCGCCGGCCGCACGCTGGAGCTGGTGCAGCTGAAGGACATGACCGCCTACGTGCGCATCGCCAAGCGCAGCGACGGCGCCGTGCCGCGCTGGCAGGGCGGGCGCATGCCGCTGTCGAGCGAGTTGGCCGCGGAGGTCGAGGCGATCCTCGGGCAGCCCGCTGCGAGTCCGGAGATGCGCGCGCTGGCACCGCTGCTCGCGCTGCAGTCGAAGCTCTCGGCGCTGCCCACGCCCGACACCCTGCTGGTGGAGGCGGCGAAGACCCGGCAGGGCTGGCACCTGTTCGTCTTTCCCTTCGCCGGCCGTTCGGTGCACGAAGGCCTGGCGCCGCTGCTCGCCCTGCGCTGGGCGCGCGAGGCGCCCAACACCTTCGCCTGGGCGGTGAACGACTACGGCCTGGTGCTGAACGCGCAGGCCGAGGCCTGGCCCGACCCGGCGCTGCTGGAACGCATGCTCGCGCCCGATCGCCTGCTGGACGACCTCAACGCCAGCCTCAACCTGGCCGAGCTGGCGCGCAGGCAGTTCCGCGAGATCGCGCGCGTGGCCGGGCTGCTGCCGCCGTCGCTCCCGGGGCGCGCGATCCGCTCGCTGCGCCAGCTGCAGGCCTCCAGCGGCCTGCTGTACGACGTGCTGCGCCGCCACGATCCCGACCACGTGCTGCTGGCCCAGGCGGAGCGCGAGGTGCTGGAAGCGCAGCTCGAGATCCGCCGGCTGGGCGAGGCGCTGGAACGCTGCCGCGGGCGCCGGCTCGACCTGCACCGGCCCCGCGGCCTGACGCCGCTGGCCTTCCCGCTGTGGGCCGATTCCCTGCGCGGGCAGCTCAGCACCGAGGACTGGCGCACGCGCGTGCGGCGCGCGGCCGGGCAGCTCGAGAAGCGCCATGGATGAAGCCATGGGCGATGTCACCGACCTGCGCATCGCCGGCGAGCCGATGCGCCTGCACGCGGAGCGCGCGCTGTACTGGCCGGCACGCGGGCGCCTGCTGATCGCCGACCTGCACCTGGGCAAGGGCGACATCCTGCGCGCGGCCGGCATCCCCGTGCCCACCGGCGGCACCGGCCACGACCTCGCGCGCCTGGACGCGCTGCTGCGCGCCACCGCGGCCCGCGAGCTGTGGGTGCTGGGCGACTTCCTGCACGGCCGCCGCCATCCGCGCGTGGAGGCCGCCTGGCGCGCGCTGCTCGCCGCGCACCCCGGCGTCGTGGCCAGCGTGGTTGCCGGCAACCACGATCGCAGCCTCGCGCCTGAGGCCGTCGGCATCGTGTGCCTGCCCGATGATGTGCGCGATGGGCCATTCCGCTTCCGCCACGTGCCAGTGGCCGGCCCCGACAGCGATCCGGCCGGTTTTGATCGGGCGACGGGCTACGTGATCTGCGGCCACGTGCATCCGGTGGTGCGTCTGCCGGGTCTTCCGGGCCGCCATCCGGCGCTCGCGCTGGAGGCGCACCAGGCCATCCTGCCCGCGTTCTCGGCGTTCACCGGTGGCTGCGAGCTGGGCCCGGACAGGAGCTGGATCGCCTGCGCTGGCGGCGCGCTGCCTGGCCACAGGGCGCGTGCGTGGACTGCCGGCGCTGCGCCCTGATCGCCACGGCGCGCGCGCGTGGCGGGCGTGGCCGGCGGTCGGCCCGGCGTGGATTGGGCATACTCCCGGTCCCATCGAAGGAGACCGGCGCATGCTTTCCAGGGGTGCCAACCACCTGCGCGTTACCGCGCTGCTAGCTGTTTCGCTGCTCGCCTGCGCGGGCTCTGCCCAGGGCGCGCCCGCACAGGAGCCCGGCACGGACCCCGCGCCGCCGGCAACGGCCGCGACCGGCGCGCCCGCCGCCGATACGCCCGCAGGCGCGCTGCATGCGCTGTTCGACGCCCACGGCAAGTGGAACGAGCGGGAATACGGCTATGCACTCGTCGACGGGCGCTGGCGTGCACCTGGCCACCTGCCATCGAACACTCCGGAGACCTGGGAGCGCCGCGCCGCGTATTGGGCGGACACGCTGGCAAAGCTCGATGCGATCCCGGTCGATACGCTCTCGCGCGAGGACCGGGTCAACCTCGCCGTGTTCCGCGCCACGATCGAGGCCGACCATTCGAACGCCGTGCGCCGCACCTGGGAGGCGCCGTTCAACAGCGACACCTTCTTCTGGACCGGCTTCGCCCCGCGCGAACCTTGGCGCGAAGAGTCCGACTGGCGCAGCTACATCAGCCGCCTGCATGACTTGCCGCGCCACTTCCGCGAACACATCGACAACATGGAGCGCGGGCTGGCCCGCGGCTGGAGCGTGCCGCGGGCATCGCTGGACGACCGCGACAACACGATCGAGAGCTACACGCTCGAGGACGCGGGCAATCCCATTCTCGCCGCCTTCGACGCCATCCCGTCCTCGGTGCCCGAGCCCGCGCGCACGCGGCTGCGTGACGAGGGCAGGCGGGTCGTGCTGGAGGAGGTGGTGCCGGCCTACCGCCATCTGCTCGCTTACATGCGCGAGGACTACCTCCCGCGCACGCGCACCAGCATCGCGGCCAGCGCGCTGCCCGACGGCGCTGCGTTCTACCGCACGCAGATCCGCGAGTACGTCACCCGCGACATGGATCCGCGCGAGATCCACGAGCTGGGACTGGCCGAGGTCGCGCGGATCTCGGCGGAGATGCGCGAGGTGATGGCGCGCGCCGGCTTCGAGGGCACGTTCGAGGAGTTCCTGGCCTACCTGCGCTCGGATCCGGCGTTCTACGCGAAGACGCCGCGCGAACTCCTGGCCACCGCGGCCTGGGTCGCCAAGAAGGTCGACGGCCAGCTCAAGCACGTGCTCGGCACGCTGCCGCGCTACCGCTTCACCATCCTGCCGGTGGCCGACGACATCGCGCCCAACTACACCGCCGGCCGTGGTGGCCTGGACGCGTGCTGGTTCAATACCTACGACCTGCCGTCGCGGCCGCTGTACAACCTGCCGGCGCTGGTGCTGCACGAATGTTCGCCCGGCCACAGCCTGCAGGCGGCGCTCTCGCTGGAGGCGCCGGAGCGCCCGGCTTTCCGGGCAAGGACGTATTTCTCGGGCTACGGCGAGGGATGGGCGCTGTACACCGAGTGGCTGGGCACGCAGATGGGCATCTACGAGACGCCGTACGAGGACTTCGGCCGGCTCACCTTCGAGATGTGGCGCGCCGCGCGGCTGGTGATCGACACCGGCATCCACGAGTACGGCTGGAGCCGCGAGCAGGCGATCGAATACCTGGCAAGCCATACCGCGCTGGCGCGGCACGACATCGTCAACGAGGTCGACCGGTACATCTCCTGGCCGGGGCAGGCGCTGTCGTACTACATCGGCTACAAGACCATCCGCGACCTGCGCGCCGAGGCCGAGCGCGAACTGGGCACCGGCTTCGACCAGAAGGCGTTCCACGACACCATCCTGCGCCTGGGCTCGGTGCCGCTGCCGGTGCTCGACGACGAGATCCGTGCGTTCATCGCCGGGCAGAAGCAGGCCGCGGCCACCAACTGACTCCTGCGGAAGCCACCGCCCGTGGGAGCGGCTAAAGCCGCGATGGTCGCAGGGTCGCGGGCTTTTGGTCGCTAGAGGTTCGCCGAGGGTCCGGATGCTCCGCTGGTGGTGGATGCGGCGCCAACCGACGGCGGCGGGCCGACCCGCAGCGCGTTTTCCACGTCGCGCACGCCGCCGCAGTCATCGGCCAGGTCCTCGGCCAGTCGCTTCATCATCCGGTGTGGAACGCTGCCGGCGAGTTTCACCACGCCGTCCTGCACGGTGACGGTGATGTCGCTGGCGTCCAGGGCATCGCTGTCGGTGAGGGCATCGCAGACGTCCTCGCGCACGCGTCCGTCGTCGCGGCGGTAGCCTCGCGGGCCGATGCCGCGGTAGCCGTGCACGGTCACGCCGGCACCGGCAGCGCCAGCACCGCCTGCCGCGCGGCCCATGTTGAACTCTTCACGCTTCTCGCCCAGCCAGTCGCGGGCGGCGCCGACGCAGCGGCCACCCAGCTTCATCGCATCGCGCGCCACGTCGCGGAATTCCTCGCTCGCGGGGCCTGTGGTGGATCGGGTCATGGGAATGTCTCCATCGGGGGAAGTCGCGGGCACCCGGCCCGCTGTGGGCAGTGTCCACGGGGAGACGTTCAAGCGGCGTCATGCCTGCCTGTCGCAGGTTCAGCTGGCGTCGTCCATCGGATAGACCGCGCGGATCGGGCAGCCGAATTTGGCACCCAGGATCTGAAGCTGGTCGGACCCGGTCATCAGGAAGTCCGGATGCCTGCCGCTGGCCGCCGCCAGGGGCAGGCCGCGGCCGCTGTCCATCGCGATGCCGCCGCCGCCGCGGGTCCCTGTCCTGATGTCGTCACCCGGATTCCCGCAGATCAGGCCGATGCCCATGCCCGAGTGGAAGGCGGCCTCGACCGGACCGGCAAGATGCGGGCAGGACCGCATCAGTTCCACGCGGTAGTAGCGGTTGCCGCCCGAGCGACGCGGATTCACTTCCACCACCACGCCCTTGGGATCCTCGGACCAGCCGCGCACGTGCCGGGGGTTGAAGCAATAGCTGTGCGAGGCCGCAAACCCGTGCCGGCGCTCGCCCTTGACCACGACCGTCGCCAGCGTGGTGCTGCCGTCGGCGCCGGTCTGGCTGGCGCGCGCATGCCGGGCATATTCGGCGGAGGTGATCGGTTCGACCTCGTTGACCGGGCAGCTCCGCTCATCCATCGCCACGTATTCGTTGCCGGTGCCGCACATCCAGCCATCGGCGGCCAGCAGCCGCGCATTGCCGGTATCGGTGGCGCCGGAACAGTCCGCGCCCAACCCGACGCGGAAGCGCCGGCCATCGGACTGCACCATCGCCAGGGTCCGCTCGTCGGACTGGAACACTTCGCGCACTTCGCGTGCGTCCAGGCACTGCGGCTCGGGCGGGGTGCGCGCCTGGGCGAAGGCGGCGGACGGGGCGAGCAGCGCGAATGCCGCGCTGATGAACAGCAGTGGCAGGGCGAGTGCGGTCATGGCATCCATACCGGCGCAGGGGTGCATTCGAGTGTAGCGCATGCATCGTTTCGGCTGGCCGCTTGCCTCGTGCGCACCGGCGTTCCACGATGGCCGCCATCGAACGGACGGAGCGCCCCATGCAGACCATCAACGTGCCGGTGTCGGTCGGCGAGCTGGCCGACAAGATCTCGATCCTGCAGATCAAACACGAGCGGATCGGTGACGCTGCCAAGCGCGCGCATGTCGAAACCGAACTGGGTGGACTGCGGCCGATCTGGCGCGCGCTGGTCGACGCGCAGCCGGAACTCGCCGGATGCTACGACCGGCTGAAGGTGGCCAATGAGCTGATGTGGGACGTGCAGGACGGCCTCCGCGCCAGGGAGGCGGCCAAGGCCTTCGACCACGAATTCATCGAACTTGCGCGCGCGGTGGCCGTGCGCAACGGCGAGCGCGTGGCGATCAAGAACGAGATCAATCGCCTTTCGGGCTCCGCGTTCGTCGAGGAAAAGCAGTACCAGGCCGGAAGCTGATCGGTGCCCGACCCGCAGTAGGAGCAGCTATAGCTGCGACCGGGGTTTCCCCAAGGGTGCGGGTCGCAGCTGTAGCTCCTACGGGGACTATTTCGGGGTCGGGAGGGACTTGCGGGGCATGCGCTCTTCGCGCATCGCGGCGTGGTACGCGAACGAGGCGACGATGGCCGCGGCTTGCTTCAGGTCTTCCGGCTCCACGTGGTCCCAGGTGTCCAGGTGGGTGTGGTGGACGTTGGTGAAGTAGTCCAGCCGGTCCTGGATGAACTGGAAGCCGGGTAGGCCGACGCGGTCGAAGGCGATGTGGTCGGTGCTGCCGGTGTTGCGGGTGGCGACGGTGGTGGCGCCGACGTCGTGGAAGGGCTTGAGCCAGGCCTCGAAGATCGGCATCGCCGCCAGGTTCTCCTGGGCATGGATGCCGCGGAAGCGGCCGGAGCCGTTGTCCATGTTGAAGTAGACCGAGAAGCGCTCGTAGTCGGGCATTTTCTGCAGCGCGCCGGTCGGCTCGCGCAGCGAGGCCGG
Organism: Luteimonas sp. A537; assembly: GCF_054052065.1. NCBI lineage: Bacteria > Pseudomonadati > Pseudomonadota > Gammaproteobacteria > Lysobacterales > Lysobacteraceae > Luteimonas > Luteimonas renzhihongae. Next base: position 255,210 of record NZ_JBSVRH010000001.1, on the reverse strand, counting down.
CAGGGCCTTCTGCGCAGGGTCGGTGGGCTCGGGGTACTTGGCGAACTTGCGCGCGACGTAGTCCTGCGAGCCAACCAGGCCCTGCTCCTCGCCGCTCCACAGCGCGACGCGGATGGTGCGCTCGGGCTTCGCGCCGACCGCCTTGAGGATGCGCATGGCCTCCATCATCACCGCCACGCCGGCGGCGTTGTCGGCGGCGCCGGTACCGGTGTGCCAGGAATCCATGTGCGCACCGAGCATGACGATCTCGGCGGCCTTGCGCCCGCGCCCGGGGATCTCGGCGATGGTGTTGTAGCCGGGCTGGTTGGCCTCGTCGATGAAGCGCGCATCGACGTTCACGCGAAGGCGCACGGTCTGCTCGGCCTTGAGCGCGCGCACCAGCGGATTGAAGTGCTCGGCGATCATCGCCAGCTCCGGGATGCCCACCGGTTCGCCGGCCTTGCGCGAGCCACCACCGGCCACGCGGATGATGCCGTTGTCCCAGCTGCTGATGCTGATCGCGGCCAGCGCGCCTTCCTCGGCGAAGAAAGTATTGACCGCCCGGTTGAGCTCCTGGCGCTCGGCGTACTCCTTGACCCGCTCGGCACGGTCGGCGGCCGCGGTCTTCGGCACCGTGAACTGCTGCAGGCCCTCCAGTGAGGTGGCGTCGTGGCGGTGCGAGTCCGGCTCGGTGCCGCGCTTGTATTCGCGCGCCTCGCCCAACAGCAGGATCTTGCCGCCCAGCTTGCCGCGGTAGTCCTCGATGTCGGCCAGCTTCTTGATCTCGACGTGCACCAGCTCGCCTTCCACCGGGCCGTTGGTGCCGGGGGTCCAGGCCTTGGGCAGGGCGTGCAGCTGCTGCGCGCGGTCGCTGAGCATTTCCACGCTGGCGGAGCTGAACTCCCAGCCGCGGCCGAAGTCGTCGAAGGCGTCGTCGTGGACCTTGGCCAGGCCCCATTCGTTGAACTTGCCGCGGGTCCAGGCATTGGCCTCGGCCATCTGCGGGGAGTTGGTCAGGCGCGCGCCGATGTTTTCGGTGAGGTGGCTGAAGGTCGCCATCACCTGGGAGTTGTGGAAGGCCTCCTGGCGGATCCGGCTGACCATGTCCAGGTCAACGGGCTCGTTTGCCACGGCCAAGCCGCTGAGGAGGGCCAGGCCGGCCACCAGTGCGCAACGCTTCAACATCGGGACTTCCTTTCGCGCCGCGGTGGGGCGCCTGCAGCGGGAAACTGTAGCGGCAGCGGGCGCCGGGCTCACCGGCCTTTAGTCACGGGGGCCGCCACCGGGCCCCCGCGCCCGCGCCGCGGACTCAGCCCCCCAGCGTCGCGCTGTCGATGACGAAGCGGTACTTCACGTCGCCCTTGAGCATGCGCTCGTAGGCGTCGTTGATCTCCTCCATGCGGATCATCTCGATGTCCGCGACGATCCCGTGCTCGGCGCAGAAATCCAGCATTTCCTGCGTTTCCGGAATGCCGCCGATCAGCGAACCGGCCAGCGAGCGTCGCTTCAGGATCAGGCTGAAGACGTTCGGCGACGGATGCGGCGTGGCGGGCGCACCGACCAGGGTCATCGCGCCGTCGCGCTTGAGCAGGGCGAGGAACGCGTCGAGGTTGTGCGGCGCGGCCACGGTGTTGAGGATGAAGTCGAAGCTCTTGCGGTGCGCGCGCATCTCGCCGGGGTTGCGCGAGACCACCACTTCATCCGCGCCCAGCGCCAGCGCCGCGTCCCGCTTGGATTCGGAGGTGGTGAACGCGACGACGTGCGCGCCCAGCGCGTGCGCGAGCTTGATGCCCATGTGGCCGAGCCCGCCGATGCCGACCACGCCGACCTTCTGCCCCGGACCGACCTTCCAGTGGCGCAGCGGCGACCAGGTGGTGATGCCGGCGCAGAGCAGCGGCGCCACCGCGGCCAGCTGGTCCTCGGGGTGGCGCACGCGCAGCACGTAGCGCTGGTCCACCACGATCTGCTGCGAGTAGCCGCCCAGGGTGTGGCCAGGTGCATCGGGCGTGGGCGAGTTGTAGGTGCCAACCATGCCGTCGCAATAGTTCTCCTGGCCGTCCTCGCACTCTCCGCACGTCCTGCAGCTGTCGACGATGCAGCCGACGCCGACCAGGTCGCCGACCTTGAACGCCGACACCGCGTCGCCCACCGCCGACACGCGGCCGACGATTTCATGGCCCGGCACGCAGGGGAACACCGTGCCCGCCCATTCCGCACGCACCTGGTGCAGGTCGGAGTGGCAGACGCCGCAGAAGGCGATGTCGATCTGTACGTCGCCCACGCCGGGGGCGCGACGGGTGATATCGATGGGTTCCAGTGGCTTGTCGCCGGCATGGGCGCCGTAGGCTTTGACTTGCATGGGAGTGTCCTCGTGGGTCGGTGTCAGGGGATTGTGCGCCGGTGGCGTTTTTACTGGCCAGCGCGGCCGCCGCTCAACCCAGGCGCAGCGCCAGGGCCGCCAGCGTGACCAGCAGCACCGGAAGCGTCAGCACCACCCCGACCCTGAAGTAATAGCCCCAGGTGATCCGGACGTCCTTGCGCGCCAGCACGTGCAGCCAGAGCAGGGTGGCCAGGCTTCCGATCGGCGTGAACTTCGGGCCCAGGTCGCTGCCGATCACGTTGGCATAGACCATCGCCTCGCGCACGCTGCCTTCGGCGTGGCTGGCGTCGATGGAGAGCGCGCCGACCAGCACCGTCGGCAGGTTGTTCATGATCGAGGACAGCAGGGCGATCAGCAGGCCGGTCCCGAATGTCGCGCCCCACACGCCGTATCCGGCGAACAGGTCCAGCACCTCCGCAAGATGGTCGGTCAGACCCTGGTTGCGCAGGCCGTAGACCACCAGGTACATGCCGAGCGAGAACACCACGATCTGCCACGGTGCCTCCCTGATCACCTTTCGCGTCGATATCCGGTGCCCGCGTGCCGCCACGCCCAGCAGGAGCAGGGCGCCGGCGCCTGCCACCGCGCTGATGGGGACGCCGATCCGCCCCAGCCCGAAGAAGCCCACCAGCAGCAGGGCCAGCACCGCCCAGCCGGCGTTGAAGGTCGTGGTGTCGACGATCGCCGAGCGCGGCTCCTTCAGTTCGGCAAGCTCATAGCGGTCCGGGATGTCGCGACGGAAGAACCACATCAGCATGCCCAGCGACGCCGCGACGGAGACCAAGTTGACCGGTGCCATGACCGATGCGTACGCGGCGAAGTCGATATCGAAGTAATCCGCCGAAACGATATTGACCAGGTTGGAAACGACCAGCGGAAGACTGGCGGTGTCGGCGATGAAGCCGGCCGCCATCACGAAGGCCAGCGTGGCCGCGGGGCTGAAGCGCAGCGCCAGCAGCATGGCGATCACGATCGGGGTCAGGATCAGCGCTGCGCCGTCGTTGGCGAACAGCGCCGCCATCGCCGCGCCCAGCAGCACGAGCAACGCGAACAGCCTGCGTCCGCTGCCCTTGCCCCAGCGCGCCACGTGCAGCGCGGCCCATTCGAAAAATCCGGCTTCATCCAGCAGCAGGCTGATGATGATCACCGCGATGAAGGTGAAGGTGGCGTTCCAGACAAAGCCCCAGACCGTCGGGATGTCTGACAGATCCACCACGCCGGTCAGCAGTGCGAGTACCGCGCCGAAGGTGGCGCTCCAGCCGACGCCGAGGCCTTTCGGCTGCCAGATCACCAACACGATCGTGGCGACGAAGATCAGCAGTGCCGTCAGCATGGGTCAGGCCTTGGGCTTTGGAGGTATCGCCTCGGCCATGTCGGCCGCCTCGTCGTCGGCTTCCACGAAGCCGATGCGGTCGAGCGCCTGCTTCAGGGACGAACGGTCATCCCAGACATCGGCCGGCAGCGCCAACAGCGCCTGCAGGCGCGCCTTGACGATGCGGTGGGCCTGGCTGAAGGCTTCGCGCTTCGCATCATCGTCGCCTTCGACCGCCGCCGGATCCGGCAAGCCCCAGTGCGTGCGCAGGAAGTCTCCGAATACGATCGGGCATGCCTCGGCCGCGGCCGAGTCGCACACCGTCACCACCAGATCCATCGGTGCCGCATCCGCGGAGGCGAACTCGTCCCAGGACTTGCTGCGCAGCCCGGCAGTGGCGATGCCGTCGGCCGCCAGTTGGCCCAGCGCGTACGGGTTGACCGTGCCGGCAGGCTGGCTGCCGGCGCTGAAGACCTCGAAGCGGTGGCCGGCCCACGCGCGAAGCGTGGCCTCGGCCAGCACGCTGCGGGCCGAGTTTCCGGTGCAAAGAAACAGGACGCGACGTTTCATCGGTTGGATCCAGACGGTGGGAATGGGCAGTTGTTGCGATCAGCAGGCGCGGCCAACCGCCGTGCCCGGCGCGCAGGCTTCGTCCGACGAGTCCGCGCAGCAGTTGTGGGTCAGGTAGGCGACAAGCCCGTTCATGGCATCGAACCTGGCGCGGTAGCAGACATTGCGGCCGCGGTTTTCGCTCTCGACCAGGCCCGCGTGCACGAGTTCCTTCAGATGGAAGGACATAGTGGCGCCGGGCACGGTGAGGGCCTCGGCGATTTCGCCGGCCATGCGGCCGTCGGGGCCGGCTTCGACCAGCAGCCGGAAGGCCGCGAGCCGGGTCGCGTGGCCCAGCGCCGTAAGCGCCGCGATTGCCTGTGCCGTTTCCATTATTCTAGAATAGTCGAATGAATAACGAGCAGCAAGCACCTCAACTCCCCGACCTCCCCCATCTGGCGACCGGCCTGTTGCCGGCCCCGCGGCGCGACGTCCTCGGTACCGGCGCCGACGCGCACGGGCCCCGCATCCTGTTGTTGTACGGCTCGCTCCGGCCGCAGTCCTTCAGCCACAAGCTGGCGCTGGAGGCCGAGCGCATCCTGAAGCACCTCGGCGCCGAAACCCGGGTGTTCGATCCCCACGGCCTGCCGCTGCTGGACAGCGTCGACCGCGACCACCCCAAGGTCCGACAGCTGCGCGAGTGGTCGCAGTGGTCGGAAGGCCAGGTGTGGGTGTCGCCCGAACGGCATGGCACGATCACCGGCGTGTTCAAGAACCAGATCGACTGGCTGCCGCTCGAGGACGGCAGCGTACGGCCGACGCAGGGCCGGACGCTGGCGGTGATGCAGGTCTGCGGCGGCTCGCAGTCGTTCAACGTGGTCAACGCGCTGCGCGTGCTGGGGCGCTGGATGCGGATGGTGACGATCCCCAACCAGTCGTCGGTGGCCAAGGCCTGGCAGGAGTTCGATGACGCCGGCCGCATGCGCGCGTCTCCGTTCTACGACCGGGTGGTGGACGTCATGGAGGAGCTGGTGAAGTTCACCCTGCTGGTACGTGGGCGCAGCGATTACCTGGTCGATCGCTACAGCGAGCGGAAGGGCGCGGATGAGGCGCGTCGCCTGGCCCGCGAGTCCGGTGCCGTCGAAGAAGCGACCGGGGCCGAGGTCCGGTGAGCGGTCAGGCCGGCCTCGCGCCGAGCATGATGATGCCCATGCCGACCAGGCAGAAGCCGACGCCGACCCAGTCGGTAAGCGTGGGCCGCACCGAATCCACCGCCCACAGCCACATCAGCGCGACGCTGATGTAGACGCCGCCATAGGCCGCGTACACGCGCCCCGCGGCCTGCGGATGCAGAGTGAGCAGCCAGGCGAACGCGGCCAGGCTGAGCGCCGCCGGCACCAGCAGCCAGGCCGAGCGGTCCTGCCTGAGCCACAGCCAGGGCAGGTAGCAGCCGATGATCTCGGCCAGCGCCGTGGCGATGAACAGGCCGAGGATTTTCAGGATGTCCAAGTGCGTTCGACTCCGTGTGGCCGCTGGGCCATGACGCGGGTGCGGCCGGGACGCATTGTCGGGCCTTTGCTTGCCGTATGCGTGCGGCATCGCAGGACGCTCAGGGCAGGGGGCCCCGGTGCCGGACGACATCAACCTTGCGCCCGCAGCCAGCAACGCTGCCGCGTCATGAATGAGCTTGGTCCCATCAGTACCACTGCACCCGATTTTCCTCTGGCTACCGCCGCCATTGCGCCTTTGCGCGCCAAGGCCGAAAGCCGAGGCTCCGGTGATTTCTCACGTCTGTGGTCCGGTCAGAATGCGAGTGGATGCAAGGAGATACCAGCCGCGCACCTCACCCGTGAATTGGTCGCGGGCTTCTAGCAGTGGTTGCCGTGGCTGGACGCGCGCGCGCCGTGATGGATGCCTACGGCAACACCAACTATCGCCACAGCGATGGCTCGACGACCCGTGCTACGACTGATGTCTATGGCAATACCACCTACCGCCAAAGTGACGGCACGACCCGACGCTGCAGCACCGACACTTATGGCGACACCACCTGCCGCTGAGAATGCCGGCGCACGCCGGAGTTTATTGCGCCCCGCCACCGCGCACGACTTCGCCTTCTGCGAAGACCTCAGCCGCACCAACATGGCCTGCTACCTCCGGGCCCGCGGCATCGCCTGGGACCCGGAGCGCTTCCGCGCCAGCTGGGCGGAGTTGGAGAACCTGGTGATCGTCGCCGGCGACGAGACCATCGGCCTGCTGCGCCTGCTCCCCGAAGGCGAGGCGCTGGGGCTGCGCGACCTGCAGATCGTGCCGTCACGCCAGCGGCAGGGCATCGGCGGCAGGGCGATCCAACAGGCGCAGGCCATAGCCGTGCGGCGCGCCCATCCGCGGCTGCAGCTGCGGGTCTATGCGGATAACCCGGCGCGGGTGCTGTATGCGCGGCTCGGGTTCGCGGTCGAGGCGGAGGTGGACGGCACCCTGCACATGGCCTGGTCGCCGCGTGCGGTGGGGTGACAGACATTGCCATAGGTGGACGGCGTGGCGACGCAGTACGCTTGCCGCTCCATCGCACGGGATCGAAGCCATGAAGCGACTGTTCGCAGCCCTGCTGCTGCTCGCGCTGCCCCTGTTTGCACACGGCCAGGCGGCCTGTCCTTCCGGCGAATCCTTCGACAAGGCGCGCGCGGTCGTCGCCGACCTGCAGCGCATCGTCACGCCGGACGGCGTGCAGGACACGTACGCCGCGCGCATCGGCGGCATCGACCAGTGGATCCAGGTGCGTGGCAGGGACCGTGCGAACCCGATGATCCTGTTCGTGCACGGCGGGCCGTCGTCGCCGGCGATGCCGAGCGCCTGGCAGTGGCAGCGGCCGGTGGAGGAGTACTTCACCGTCGCGCACTACGACCAGCGCGGTGCCGGCAAGACCCACCGCGCGAACGACCCGGACGTGGTCGCCGGCGACATGGCCATCGACCGCTTCGTCGACGACGCCATCGAGGTGGCTGAACACCTGCGCGCGCGCTACGGCAAGCAGAAGCTGGTGCTGGCCGGCCACAGCTGGGGCACGGTGGTGGCGATGCACGCGGCGCTGCGGCGGCCGGACCTGTTCCACGCGTACGTCGGCATCGGCCAGGTCATCGACACCCGGCGCAACGAGCGGCTGAGCTTCGAGTACGGCCTGGAGCGGGCGCGCGCGGACGGCAATGTCGCGGCGATCGCCGAGCTGGAATCGATCGCGCCCTATCCGGGCGAGGCGCCGATCACCCGCGAGCGCATCATCGTTGCGCGCAAGTGGCCGCAGCACTACGGCGGCCTGAACGCGTACCGCGACGCGGAGCAGGAGTATTACTACGGTGCCTCGCTGCTCTCGCCGGACTACGACTGCGAGGACCGCCGCGCCTTCTTCGCAGGCAACGTGTTCACCCTGGACCACGTGCTCGACGAGTTCCTGCAGGTGGATTTCAGCGGCGTGCGCGAGTTCCCGATCCCGGTGGTGATGTTCCTTGGCCGCCATGACTACACCACGCCCTCGGCGCCGACCGCGGAATGGCTGGACCAGGTGCGGGCGCCGCACAAGCGCGCGGTGTGGTTCGAGCACGCCGCGCACATGATCCCGTGGGAGGAGCCGGGGCGGACGCTGCTGGCCTTGCTGGAACACGTGCGGCCGCTGGCGGTGGAGACGGCGGAGGGCGCACCGCTGCCGGCGGATGACCATGTACAACCCTCCCCACCCGGGTGAGTTCATTCGACGGCGTGTTCAAGTCGATGTCGTATCTGGCTCATCCGCCAGCGGCAGCACAATCTCCAGCCGCTCCTGCTCCAGCTGTATCGGCTGGCGCGCCAAGTCCGCGGCCACGTTGTGCCAGCCGGCGCGCCGCGCCCAGCGCTGCATCGCGGCCAAGGTGGAGGCGGTCGGCTGGCCGGGCGCGGGATCGTCAAGTGACTGCAGCAGCGTCGCCATCGACATCCGCCATGGCTGCAGCGCACGCCCGGCGCTGGAGGCGACCTCGGCCAGCACGGCAGCGATACGAAAGCCGCCCTCGTCGATGTCGCCCCAGTGATACAGGGCTGTGGTGGCCGGCAGGCCGTCGATGATCCGCCGGTAGGCGCGGCGCCAGGCAGGCGAGGGCATGCCGCCGGTATAGAGCAACAGGCCGTGAGCGGCGGCGGGATCGGATGCCGCGTCGTGGAAGCTGGCGAGGTTCTCGATCGTCAACAGGTAGCCGGCGCTGGTGGCCGCGCTGCGCAGGGCGTCCACGGGCACGCCCAGGTACGGGCGCACCAGCGGCAGCACGATGCCGTCCAGGTCCACGTGGCCAGGGCCGGCCAGCAGCAGCGGCTGCGGTTCGCGGCGCAGGCCGATGGCTGACCAGACCTCTTCGCGCGCGAGCCCGGTCGCGGCGGGCTCGCCGGTGACCAGGAGCTCCAGCCAGGGCGTCAGCTTTTCCAGCCGCTTGCTGTCGCCGAACAGGCGCACGCTTTCGCGCCGCAGGATGCGTTCGCCGCCGGGGGCGGCCTGCAGGGTGGCAACGGCGCGTGCGGCATCGGCCAGGGCGGCGGCGGCCTCGGGGCCGTGGCCACGCAGCGTGCGGTCGCCGCGCCAGGCCTGCAGCACTGTGTCGAGGATCGGGAAGCGCGCCTGCCACGGCTGCAGCAGTAATGCCGCGGTCGCGGCACGGGCATCCAGCAGCTGCACGCCCAGGTGCGCAGCGAGCGCTTCCAGGTCGGCCACCGTGATCCGCAGCAGGCGTTCGCCGTCGCCGCGATGCCGATCGCGTTCCACGTTCACGGCCCCGATGCGCTCGGCCATGGCGATGCCGGCATGGAAGGCCTCGCGTTCGGCCAGTGTGCCCAGCGCCAGGTAGTCCTTCGCGCTGGCGGCGGTCGTCATCGGCAGGGACGCCGCTGATGCGTCGCCGCGCAGCCGCGCGCGCTCGCCCTTGCGCAGCAGCCGTTCCAGCGTGCCGCGCGCCGGGCTCACGCCGGCGGTGCCTGCTGCGCTTCGATCCGGGCCGTTTCCTCGGCCAGCAGCTCCGGGTGCAGGTCGAACTGATCGCCCAGCAGCAGTTCGCGCGCGGCTTCCTTCACCTCGATGCGTTCGGCCTGCAGCAGGTCCTCGTCGCGGAACAGTTCGATGTAGCTGTCGAGCACGCCGCTGAGCGTGCCTTGCGCGGTGTCGGGCGCGGCCAGCACCAGCTGCAGGCCGAGCGAGCGCAGGTAGTTGGTGGTGGCGCGCGCGTTCTGGGCGTCGATCTTGTCGCCGAATTCGTCAAGCAGGATCAGGCCGAGTCCGCCGGGACTTGCGTCGGACTTGCCGTAGGCGGCCGCCAGCGCGGCACCGGCGATCACGTACAGCGGGGCGCGGTGCTCGCCGCCGGAGCCCGAGCGCATGCGTTCGCCGAGCGTGCCGATCACGCGCTCGTCCTGGCGGATCTGCACGCCGAAGTGAAAGAAGCGGCGGTAGTCGTCCAGCGGCGAGTCGATCGCGCGTGCCGAGGCACTTTCGTCCATCAGCTCGCCGAACGCGGCCGGGACCTCGCCGGCGCTGCCGAACAGGTTGTCCTCGCCGCCGAGGTCGGCCACGCGCCTGATGAAGCCGTGCAGGTCGCGGTACTCCGGCAGCACCTCGTAATGGAAGCGGTAGCGCTCGTTGTTGGAGAACGCGGGGCTGCTGCGCAGGGTGCGGTTGAGGGCCTCGATCTGCGTCTTCAGGCGCACGAAGTTGTCGTGCAGGGTGTTGGCGACGTTGCTGCGAAAGGTCTCGACCGCGGTTTCGTAGGCCTGCCGGGCCTGCGCCTGGTAGTTCACCAACTCGCTTTCGCGCAGGCGGAACAGCTCCTGCTGCAGGAAATCGCGCGCCTTGCGCCACTGCCCGGAGTCGAACGGCAGCTCCACGCCGTGGCTGCCGGCGTACTTCTGGAGTTCGCTCCAGGCTTCGGGCAGCAGCTTCTGCAGTTGGTCGGCGTTGTCGCGGGCACGCTTGCCGCAGGCGGCGCCGCGCTCTTCCAGCGAGGGCAGCTTCTGGTCGAGCTCTTCGCGGTGGCGTTCGACCAGGTTGGCGTCGACGTCGGCGTCCTTGAAGGCGTCGACCGCGTTGCGTGCGGCGTTTTGCTCCTGCACCTGCAGGCCTTCGAGCAGGCGTTCCTTCTGCGCAAGCCCACTGCGCGCCAGCGCCTCGGCGCTGATCAGGGCTTCGACGCGGGCTTCGCCTTCGTCCAGCTCCCGCTTCAGCGCCGCCACGCGTTCGCTCATGCGCAGCAGGTCGGGGTCGAGCGCGGCCTCGCGGCTTTCCTGGCTGCTGCGGTAGCGGCCTTCGACCTGGCGATGTTCCAGCGCGTGGTCGTGCAGGGCCTGGGCCAGCGCGTCCGGATCGGCCAGCCGCGCGAGGCCGCGTGCGCAGGTCTCTGCGCCCTTGAGTTCGGGCTCGATGCGGCGCAGCGCGTCCTCGGCGGCCTGGACATCCTCGCGCAGCGCCCGCGCGCGCTCGCGGCTGCTGGAGGCGCCGATCTTCAGGTCGATCGCTGCCGGCAGGCGCAGGCGTTCGATGCTGCCGCCGCGGGCAAGCAGGCCGTCGCGGGCCAGGCCCTGGCGGCTGCGGAGCAGTTCGGCCTCGGTGTCCACGCAGCGCAGTTCGCCGAGCTGGCGGCGCAGGAAGGCGAGCGCCTCGGGGCTGTCGCCTTCCAGCAATGCGGCGACGCTGCCGGCCGCGGGTTCGGCGCTGCGTGATGCGCGTGCGTGGCTGGACAGCGCCAGCTTGACGCCGTACACGGCGCGGCCGTCGCGCAGCGAGCGGTAGAGTTTCGTCGCGCGTTCCTCGTCGGCTTCGGCGACCAGCAGCGCTTCGACGTTGCTGCGCAGGTAGGCCTCGATCGCCGGCTGCCAGGCCGGATCGGCCACCCGCACCAGGTCGCAGACCGGTCGGGCGGTGATGCCTTCGTCCTGCAGGTAGTTCATCAGCCGCACGGCGTCGGCGCCCAGCTCGGCCTGTCCGGCGGCCAGGCGTTTCAGGTTGCGCCGCGACGCCTCCAGCCGGTCGCGCGCGGCTTCGTGCGCGGCATGGCGCTCGCGCGCATGGCCGTTGACCGCGGCGACCAGCGGTGCGGCTGCGGCCGCCGCGGCCTGCGCCTGGGCGTGCAGCTGTTCGGGCGGCCACGGCAGGGCGGCATCGCCCTCGAGCGCCGCCAGCGCCTCGTACAGGGGTGTCCAGGCGGCCTGCGCGCGGGCCAGCACGGTGCCGTCGACGGTGGGCAGCCCGAGCCGGTCGACCGCAGCCAGCTGCTCGCGCACGGCCACGATGTCGCGTAGCAGGCCATCACGCAGCTGCAGCAGGCGGTCGCGGTCGCGGTTGGCCAGCTCGTCCAGCTGCGCCTGCCCGCCGTAGCCCTGGCTGCCCTGCAGTAGCGCCTGCGCGCGGCCGTGGTCCTCGCGCAGGCTTTCGCGCTGCACGCGCGCGTCCTGCAGCGCGCGCTGCGTGGCCGCGAGCGCGACGGTGGCGGCGTCGAAGTCCTCCTGCGCCTGTTCGGCCTGTTCGCCCAGCAGGTCGCGCTCGTACTCGGCGGCCAGCGCGCGGTAGGAGGCCGCGCGCACCGCCTGCGCGGCGATCCTCCCGTATTGCCCCTCGACCCCGGCCGCCGATTCGATGCGGTGCTGCAGCTGTTCGATCCGCTCCTTGATCTGGCGGAAGCTGTCGAGCAGGGCGCGGAAGCGGGCGACGTCGGTTGGCCGGTCCTCGGCCACCAGCGTGCGAACGAACAGGTCCACGTCCTCCACCCGCTGCAGGTTCAGCGCGTTCTGGAACGCCTTGCGGAAGGCGTTGAGGTCGGCGTGCGCGCCCGGCGCGGCGCGCAGGCGGTACAGCAGGTCCTTGACGAAGCGCTCGCCGCTGGCGTGGAACTCGGGGCTGGTGCCGGCCTCGCGGCAGCGCCGCCCGGCAAGCTCGCGGAAGCGGCTCCACTCCAGCGGCAGCTCGCGGCCGTTGATCCGTTCGACGTGGTCTTCCAGCTCAAGCGCCACGCCCGGCAGCAGGTACAGGCCGTGCTGGCGATGGTCGGGCTCGTCGATCGAGGCGCCCAGCGCGATGCCGGCGGTCAGCGGCAGGCCGCTGTCCTGGTCACGGAAGACCAGGCTGATGTAGGTGGTCGCGGTGCGGCGCTTGCGGCCGTCGTCGCCGCTGCGGTACACGCCCAGGCAGTAGTCGCGGATGTTGCGCGCACGCGCCTTGCCGCCGGCCTGGGCATTGAAGTGGATGTAGCGGCGGTCGCCGCCGAGCAACACGATCTGCAGCGCGTCGAGGAGCGCGCTCTTGCCGGCGCCGTTGGGCGCGATGATCGCGCTGGTGCGGTCGAACTCCAGCGTCTGCGATTCGAACAGGAAGAACTGCAGCAGGTGCATCCGTTCAAGCAGTTGCATCGTCGTCCTCCATGGCTTCGCCGGTGTCGTCGTCGCCAAGGGTGTGCTGGTCCAGGCGCTGCAGCCACTGCTCGCCGACGATGTCGACGATGGCCGGGCGCACCAGCAGGTGGAAGGGCTGCAGCTCGTCGGCCTCGCCCTCGACCAGGCGGCAGACGCCCCAGCGCTTCAGCGTGGCGGCCAGCATGCGCAGGGTGCCGGTCTCCGGCATGGGCCGGTCCGCCAGCGCGGGGTAGGCCTCCTGCAGATCGGGCAGTTCCACCACGACCTCGCCATGTTCCTCGACCAGGCCCTGGCGGATGGACTCGTCGTAGCGCTGGCGCAGGACCAGCAGCAGCAGGGTTTCGTCCAGCCGCACCGGCGTGCCGTCGCCGTGCCGGGGCAGGGCGACGATGTAACGGTGGTTGCCGTTGCGCTCCAGGCGGATGCCCAGTGGCGACAGTGCCGCGGCGAAGTCGGCGAGGAACTCCTCCACCAGGTGGTAGGCCACGCGCGTGCGGTGGTCGGCGGCGTACAGCACCTGCTCGGTCACCAGGCGGTAGGCCGCGCGCTCGAAGTCCTGCTCGGTGTACGTGCCGTTGGTGAGTTGGCTCAGCGTGCTCCAGCTGCGTTTCATGCGGTGGTCCGTTGCGGTGGCGCGAGGCGGTGGATGACGAAGCGCGGTGCGCGCAGGTGTGCGTTGTCGCCGGGTTCACCGGCGTCGAGCAGCTCGACGCGGAAGCCGTGCAGCAGGCGACCCAGCGGGTCGTCGCGGCGCAGGCCGCCGATGCGCCGGCTGCGCTGGGCCAGCGTCAGCAGGGTCTGGTAGGCGCGAAGATCCTGGATCGAGGCGATGTCCAGCTGCGATGACTCCACGCTGCCCGTGGCCGGCAGGTGGCGGCCGACGTAGCGTGCCATGTCCTCGGCAGTCACCAGGCGCGCGCGCTTCATCCGCCGCAGCAGGGCCAGCCGCGCGAGCTGTTGGGGCGTGGGGCGCTGCATGCTGTTGGCGCTGCGCGGGATCGGCCGTGGCTTGCGGCGCGGCTGCCGCAGCTGGTGTTCGTCCATCAGCGCGCCCGGTGCCACCGGCATCCGCAGCGCGTCCTCCGGTGCCCGCTGCACGCCGCGGCAGGCGCGGCGCAGCAGGACGTCGAGGCGGTCGGGCGCGCGCAGGCGATAGTCGAGGAAGGCCAGCGCGCGGCGGTTGGCCTGGCGCATGTCCTCGTCGAGTCGCGCCAGGTACTCGTCGATGCGGTCCAGCTCCTGCAGGCGGCGCACTCCGCGCTGCAGTCGCGCCTCGGCGCGCTGCGCGTCGCCGTCGGAGACATGTTCGCCGTACCAGGCCAGCAGGCGGCCGCGCAGCGGTTCGGCCTCGAGCTGTCGTGCCATCGCCAGGATCGCGCTGCGCCGCGCCAGCGGATGGTCGGCCTTGTGCAGGTCGGCGTAGTCGCCGATGAAGAAGCGGCCGACGTAGCGCTCGAACCACTGGCGGGCGAACTGGGCGGTGGTTTCCGAGCGGCTCAGCTCCGGCATCAGGTCGCGGACCTGCAGGCTCATCGAGGCCAGCGAGGCCAGCAGCCGGCGGGCCTGGTCGGCGGCTTCGTCCAGCGTGTCGCCGCCGGCGCGGCCTTCGAGCACCTGCTGCAGCTGCAGTTCGATCGAGCGGATGCGGGCCGAGACGAAGGTGGGGCCGCGCTCGGTGAACTCGATCAGCAACGACAGCAGCTGCGAGACCGTGGGCGTCATCGACGCCATCTCGCGCGCACCGAGCTTTTCCTGCCGCAGCCAGCCGGCCTGGCGGAAACGTTCGTAAATGGCGTTGGCGCGGATGGTGAGCGGCGTGTCCGGCGCCTGCCCGTCCTCGTCCTCCCAGGGATCATCTCCGAGCAGGTAGCGTTCGATCGCCGAAGTGATCTCGCGCCGAGGGTAGCCGTGGCTGGGCGGTGGTGGCGCGTCCGGGCCGAAGAATTCGTCGAACAGGCGGCACAGCAGCAGCCAATAGTGCTCCCGGTTGGCGGAGGCCAGCGGTCCGAACACGCCTGGTGGGACCATCGAGAACAGGGCGGGCGGCGATGTCGTCAAGCAAGCTTCCTTGCCGGGTCGGCTCCCCGGGACTGCTTTGGTTCCCGCCAGTATCGTCGCGCGTGTCCCGGCACGCGAGACTCAGTCCAACCCTTTGATCTGCAACATCTCTCAGTCCTTGAGACCGCTTGGCGCTGGAATCCTCCGACAGCCGGGCTTGCTTATGTCCGCCAAGGTAAATAGATTTTTACCCATGACCGACGACCTCACTCCCCGACAGCGCGACGTGCTCGGCTTCATCCAGGCCCATTCCGGGGCCGAGGGCGCGCCGCCCACGCTGCAGCAGATCGCCGACGCCTTCGGCTTCCGCCAGGCCTGCGCGGCGCACAAGCACGTGCGCCGGCTGCAGCAGGCCGGCTACCTGGAGGTGCGGCCCAACGAGGCCCGCGGGATCCGGGTGGTCGGGGGCATGGTGCAGGACACCGCCGCGGCGGGTCGGGCAGGGCGCACGCGCCACGTCCCGGGCACGCGGCTGAAGGTCCGCGATGACCGCCTTGAGCTGCCGGTGCTGGGCCGGGTGGCGGCGGGTGCGCCGATCGGGGCCGATGCCGGGGTGGAGCGCCACGTGCTGCTCGACCGCGCGCTGTTCTCCAGCAAGCCCGATTACCTCCTGCGGGTGAAGGGCGATTCGATGCGCGACGACGGCATCTTCGACGGCGACCTGGTGGCGGTGCAGCGCGCCAGCGATGCGCGCAGCGGGCAGGTGGTGGTGGCGCGCATCGACGGTGAGATCACCATCAAGCGCCTGGAGCGCACGCGCACCCGGCTGCGCCTGTTGCCGCGCAATCCGGATTACGCGCCGATCGAGGTGCCGCCGGGCGCGGACTTCGCCATCGAGGGGCTGTACTGCGGGCTGGTGCGCACGGAATGAGCGCGCTGTCTTCCATCGTGCCGCCGTCCATCGGGGCGCTGCCCGACATCGACGCCATGCTTTCGGCGCGTACGGTGTGGCGTGCGGGTCGTGCGCCGGCGGCGGCGGCCGACGGTGAACCCACCGGTCATGCGTCGCTCGATGCGCTGCTGCCGCAGGGTGGCTGGCCGCGCGCGTCATTGACCGAACTGCTGCTGCCGGCCGACGGCGTTGGCGAGCTGTCGCTGCTGCTGCCCACGCTGGCACGGCTGACGCAGGCCGGCGGCATCGTGGCGCTGGTGGCGCCGCCCTACCTGCCGTATGCGCCGGCGTGGCAGGCGGCGGGCGTGGACCTGCGTTTCCTCGAGATCGTCGAAGCCGATGCGCGCGGCGCGCTGTGGGCCTTCGAACAGTGCCTGCGCAGCGCGGCCTGCGCGGCGGTGCTGGGCTGGCCGCTGCAAGCCGATGCGCAGGCATTGCGCCGACTGCAGGTTGCGGCCGACAGCGGGAACTGCCTGGGCTTCGCGTTCCGCGATGCGAAGCACGCGGCGAATCCGTCACCGGCCGTGCTGCGCCTGGAGTACGCGGCGGCTGGCGAGGGCGGCTGGTACGTGCGCAAGTGCCGCGGCGCGAATCCGCCCGCCCGCCCCTTCGCTACCCGGCGTGCAGACAGATACTCCATCGCGGCTATAGCCGCTCCCACAGCGTTTTCCTGAGGCGCCGACCGTGCTCTGGGCCTGCATCGCGCTGCCGCGGCTGGCGCTGGACGCCGTCCTTCGCCGGATGCCGGATCCGTCACGGCCGCTGGCGCTGGTCTCCGGCCCGGCGCAGCTGCGCCATCTGCACGCGGTCAACGCCGCCGCCGCCGCCGCCGGGCTGAAGCCGGGCATGCGACTGTCGGCCGCGCACGCGCTGCTGTCCGACGTGGCGATGGTCGAATACGACCCGGCGTCGGAAGCGCGCTGGCAGCGGTTCCTCGCCGCCTGGGCGTATCGGCACAGCTCGCAGGTCAGCGCGCAGTGGCCAGGGGCGATCGTGTTCGAGGCGCGCGCAAGCTTCCGCCTGTTCGGGCCGTGGCCACGCTTTGAAGCGCGACTGCGCGAGGAACTCGACGGCCTCGGCTTCAGCCATCGCATCGCCCTGGCGCCGACGCCGCGCGCGGCGCTCGTGTTCGCAGGGCTGCGCGACGGCTTCGCGGTCACCACGGAAGACGCGATGCGCGATGCGCTGGCGCGGGTCCCGGTGCGCCGCGCGGCGCTGCCCGACAATGCCGGCGAGCGACTGCAGCGCATGGGCGTGCGTACGCTCGGCGCGCTGCGCACGCTGCCGCGCGACAGCCTGCGGCGGCGCTTTGGCGTGGAGCTGCTGCAGCACCTCGACCGCCTGCACGGCGAGGCCGACGATCCGCTCGAGCTGTACGCGCCGCCGGACCGTTTCGACAGTCGCATCGAGCTCGGTTTCGAAGTCGAAAGCCACCAGGCGCTGCTGTTCCCCTTGCGCCGGCTGATCGCCGACCTGGCCACGTACCTGTCCGCCCGCGACGGCGGCGTGCAGCGCTTCAGCCTGCGCCTGGAACACGAAGCGCGCCACGCGCTGCCCTCGCACGAGGCCGACCAGGTCCAGCAGGACGCGGTGCGCTTCACCGAGGTGCCGGTGGGCCTGCTCGCGGCCGAGCGCGATGCGGCGCTGCTGTTCGAGCTCACCCGCAACCGCCTGGAGCAGGTGGCCCTGCCGGCGCCGGTGGTGGCGGTGCGCCTGCTGGCGCGCGAGCTGCCGCCCTTCGTGCCGGCCGAGCGCGACCTGTTCGATACCCGCCCGGCGCAGGCGGTGCCCTGGCCACGGCTGCGCGAGCGCCTGCGCGCGCGGCTGGGTGACGAGGCCGTGCATCGCGTCGCGCCTTCCGGCGACCCGCGTCCCGAGCGCGCCTGGCGACGCGCCGGTTCGGGCGAGGATGGCGATGCGGCCTGCACCACGCCTGCACCGCTGCGCCCGCCGCGTCCCGCCTGGCTGCTGCCACGCCCGGTGCCGCTGCGCGACCCGCGGCTGCGCATCGTCTCCGGTCCCGAACGCCTGGAAAGCGGCTGGTGGGACGGCGACGACGCGCGCCGCGACTACTACGTGCTGGAAACCTCGCGCGGCCAGCGCGCCTGGGCCTTCGCCCCGCCGGGCGTGCAGGGCGACTGGATGCTGCACGGCTGGTTCGCATGAGCCGGGACGACGACCATCGCGACCTGCCGCCCGGCGTCGCCCCGGACACGCCCGGCGGAGGGCCGCCGCGCATCGTGCGCATGCAGCGGCAGATGCAGCTGCGGATGGAATTCGAAGCGGCTGCCGATGCCGCCAACGAAGCTCACCACGGCTCCGCCCCTCCCGGTTCCACCAAATCTGCTTCCGCGACGCTCGTTCCTTCACGACAATCCCTGCCGGCGTACGCGGAGCTGCACTGCCTGTCCGATTTCAGCTTCCTGCGCGGCGCAGCCAGCGCCGAAGAGCTGTTCACCCGCGCCGCGCAGTGCGGCTACGAGGCGCTGGCGATCACGGACGAGTGTTCGCTGTCGGGCATCGTGCGCGCGCACGAGGCGGCGAAGATCAGCGGAGTGAAGCTGGTGGTGGGCGCGGAGTTCCGTCTCGACGACGGCCTGCGCCTGGTGCTGCTGGTCGAGAATGCCGTCGGCTACGCGCAGCTGTGCCGGCTGATCACCGTGGCGCGACGCGCAGTGCCAAAGGGCGGCTATCGTTTGTCGCGCACCGACATCGAAGCCGGGCTTTCCCAACCAGAAGCCACCTGTAGGAGCAGCTATAGCTGCGACCAATCCTCAGCCGGCCTCTTTGCGCTGTGGCTGCCTGCTCGCGAACCCGATGCAGGCGAAGGCGCCTGGCTGCGCCGCGTTTTCGGCGACCGCGCACACCTCGCCGTCGAGCTGCACCGTGAACAAGACGATTCCGCGCGTCTCGCGCATCTTCTGTCGCTGGCCGAGGCACTCGAGCTCACGCCCTTGGCTGCCGGCGACGTGCACATGGCCACGCGCCGCCAGCGCGTGCTGCAGGACACTATGGTCGCCATCCGCCACGGCCTGCCGCTGGCCGAGGCCGGCGCGCATCTGTTCCGCAACGGCGAGCGCCACCTGCGCCACCGCTACACCCTGGGCAACATCCATCCGCGCGTGCTGCTTGCGAACGCCGCCGCGCTTGCGCGTCGCTGCCGTTTCTCCATGGCCGAGGTGAAGTACAGCTATCCCGCCGAACTCGTGCCCGAAGGCGCGACACCCGCCAGCCACCTGCGCACGCTGACTGAAGCCGGCATGCGCGCACGCTGGCCAGAGGGCGTGCCGCCGAAGATCGCCGCGCAGATCGAGGACGAACTCGCGCTGATCGCCGACCTGGCGTACGAAGCCTTCTTCCTCACCGTCGAGGACATCGTCCGCTTCGCGCGCAGCCAGGGGATCCTCTGCCAGGGCCGCGGCTCGGCCGCCAACTCGGCGGTGTGCTACGCGCTCGGCATCACCGCGGTCGACCCGGCGGAGAGCCGGCTGCTGATGGCGCGCTTCCTGTCGAAGGAGCGCAACGAGCCGCCCGACATCGACGTCGACTTCGAGCACGAGCGACGCGAAGAGGTGATGCAGTACGTCTACCGCAAGTACGGCCGCGAGCGCGCCGCGCTGGCCGCGACCGTGATCCGCTACCGGGGGAAGAGCGCGATGCGCGACGTGGCCAAGGCCTTCGGGCTGCCGCCCGACCAGGTCGCGCTGCTGGCCGGCTGCTTCGGCTGGGGCAACGGCGAGACGCCGATGGACAGGCGCCTGGCGGACGTGGGCTTCGACATCGACAACCCGCTCATCGCGCGCATCCTGGCGGTCACCGCGATGCTGCGCGGCAGGCCGCGGCACCTCTCGCAGCACGTGGGCGGCTTCGTGATCTCCGATGCGCCGCTGTGGCAGATGGTGCCGGTGGAAAACGCCGCGATGGCCGACCGCACCATCATCCAGTGGGAGAAGGACGACCTGGAGGCGCTGGGCCTGCTCAAGGTCGACTGCCTGGCACTGGGCATGCTGACCTGCATCCGCAAGGCCCTGGACCTGGTGCGTGCGCATCGCGGCCGCGACCTGGAACTCGCGACCATTCCGAAGGAAGACGGGCCGACCTACGACATGGTCCAGCTGGCCGATACCGTCGGCGTGTTCCAGATCGAGTCGCGCGCGCAGATGACGATGCTGCCGCGGCTGAAGCCGGAGAGGTTCTACGACCTGGTGGTGGAGGTCGCGATCGTGCGGCCCGGGCCGATCCAGGGCGGCATGGTGCATCCCTACCTGCGCCGGCGCATGGGCCAGGAGCCGGTGACCTATCCCTCGCCGGGCATCGAGGAGATCCTCGGTGCCACCCTGGGCGTGCCGCTGTTCCAGGAACAGGTGATGGAGCTGGTGATCCATGCCGGCTATTCGCCCGACGAAGCCGACGGCCTGCGTCGCTCGATGGCCGCCTGGCGCCACGGCGGCGACATGGAGCCGCACCGGCTGCGCATCCGCGAGTTGATGGAGAAGAAGAACTATTCGTCGGAGTTCATCGACCAGATCTTCGAGCAGATCAAGGGTTTCGGCTCCTACGGCTTCCCGCAGAGCCACGCCGCGTCCTTCGCCAAGCTGGTGTACGCCAGCTGCTGGCTGAAGCGCCACGAACCCGCGGCCTTCGCCTGCGCGCTGCTGAACTCGCAGCCGATGGGCTTCTATTCGTCGAGCCAGATCATGCAGGACGCGCGGCGTGGCAAGGCCGCGCGGGCGGGCGTCGAATTCCTGCCCGTGGACGTGACGCACAGTGACTGGGACAGCACCTTGGTCCAAGCCACCCCCCCCCATTGTGGGAGCGGCTATAGCCGCGATGGAAATCCCGACCTTGCCCGGGATCGCAGCCATAGCTGCTCCCACAAGAGCCGCTCTTGCGAGGCATCAGCGGTGTGTGGGAAAGGGGTAGGGCCGGGAATCATCGAAAGTCCCGCCATCCGCCTTGGCCTGCGCGAGATCCGCGGACTGTCCGAAGCCGCCGCCCGCGCCATTCTCGCCGCCCGCGCACGGGCGCCCTTCCGCGGCATCCCCGATCTCTGCCGCCGCGCAAACCTCGACGACAAGGCCCGCACCGCCCTGGCCGAAGCCGGCGCGCTGCAATCCCTTGCCGGCCACCGCAACGACGCGCGCTGGCAGGTCGCCGGCATCGAGCGCCAGCGGCCGCTGCTGCCGGGGAGCCCCGTGGAGGAGGCCGTGGCCCTGCCGGTCCCCGGCGCCGGCGAGGACGTCCTTGCCGATTACCGCAACATCGGCCTGAGCCTGCGCGCGCACCCGCTGGCACTGCTGCGCGACCAGCTGCGCACGCGCCGCCTGCTGGCCTCGCACGAAGTGCAGGGGCGGCGCCACGGCAGCCACGTGGCGGTGGCCGGCATCGTCACCCAGCGACAGAAGCCGCAGACCGCCAGCGGCACCATCTTCGTCACCCTGGAGGACGAACACGGCATGGTGAACGTGATCGTCTGGCCACGCGTGGCCGAGCGCCGGCGCAAGGCGCTGCTGGGCTCGACCCTGCTGGCGGTGCGCGGGCGCTGGGAGCGTGTGGACGGCGTGGAGCACCTGATCGCCGGCGACCTCGAGGACCTGTCGCCGCTGCTCGGCGGCCTGCACGCCGAATCCCGCGATTTCCGCTGACCTTGTGGGAGCGGCTATCCCCACAGGAGCCAGCTACCTCCGCAGGAGTGGCCCCCACAGGAGCCGCAATGGCGGGTTCACGCGGCATTCCTTCCCCGTGAGCCGGCTGGCACTAGACTGGGGATGGACCCCGACCACGCCCGCCCATGCCCACCCTGTTCCGCGCGCTTGCCCTTTGTGCCCTGCTGGCCGGCTGCAACGCCCAACCCCCCGAACCGGCCCCCGAACCGGACTCCGCCGCGATCGCGGAGGCCAACGGCATGGGCGAATTCATCAGCGCCCCGGTGGACGCCCCGCCCAAGCCCTACGACGTCAGCAAGGGCACCGATTGGCCGGACGCAGCCCTGGCCGACGGCACCGCTTCGGTCAGCTGCGAACTCGACTACGCGACCGTGGGCGACGGCGAACCGCTCACCGACCTGTCCTTCCTCAACGTCGCCGACACCCTCCAGCCCTGCCAGGAAGTCGGCCTGCTGCGCCTGCGCTACGAAGGCAAGATCAACGCCGGCTTCACCGCTCTGGTCGAGCGGGTGGCGGCGATCGCCGACCGCATGGACATCGGCAAGCGCGTGCTCGACATCAACTCCAGCGGCGGGCAGGTGGAAGACGCGATCAAGGCCGGCGACGCCATCGGCGCCTCGGGCTGGACGATCTGGGTGCGCGAGGGCGCGAACTGCCACAGCGCCTGCGTGCTGATCCTCGGCGCCGGCGACGTGCGCATGATCTCGGGGCCGGTCGGCATCCACCGCATCATCCGCATGAGCTCCACCGCGACCTCGCGTGCGCAACTCAACGAAGAGCTGCAGGCCGTGTACGGGCGGGTCAAGGAATACCTGGCGCGCAACGGGGTGGCGGTGGCGGTGGCCGACATGATGATGGCGGTGCCCAACCGCAACCTTCGCCTGCTCACGGCCGAGGAACTGCTTGAACACGGACTGGACGGCACCAATCCGGCGCAGGACGACCTGGACCGGCTACAGCTGATGCGCAAGTGCGGCGAGGACTTCGTGCGCCGCCGCGACGGCTTCCAGCGCAACTTCGACCGCCAGTGCAAGATGCCCGATCGCGACCTCGAAGAGCTCAACGAGTGCGGCCTGGCCCTGCGCGATGAGTTCGGCTTCCCCGACGCAACCTGTCCGGACGACAGCCCGATGAGCGAGTTCGACGCTGTCCGCAGCGCCTTCTTCCAGCGTCGCGCGCCGGCGGAAAAGTCGGGTGACGAACCGCAGGACAACGAGTCGGCATCGGCACGCATCGAAACCGCACCCGCCTCCGGTACCAGCGGCTCGCCGTAACGCTCCCGTAGGAGCAGCTATAGCTGCGACCCGGATCGCCAAGCGTCGCGGAGGCGTCGCGGAGGCGTCGCGGAGGCGGAGGGTGGGCGGAGGGTGGGCGGGTACTCCGCCGGCGTCGCGGTGGAGCTGCTCCTTATTGCCGGCGGATTACCCGCCCACCCTCCGCTGCCAGCGGCGCGGTGGGGTGGTGGGATGAGCAGGGGCGTCGCGCTTTTGATTTGCTGCTTTTTACTGTGGCCCGCGGGAAGGCGCCCACGGAGTACCCACCGACCTGCCGTACCGCGCGCCGATCTCGCAGCCGCGCGGGGTCAGGCTTCGGAGTCGGTCAGGAAACCGCCGGACTGGCGGCGCCAGAGCTGGGCGTAGATGCCGCTGCGGGCCACCAGCTCGTCGTGCGTGCCCTGCTCGACGATCGCGCCCTGGTCCATGACCACCAGCCGGTCCATGGCCGCGATCGTCGACAACCGGTGCGCGATCGCGATCACCGTCTTGCCTTCCATCAGCCGGTACAGGTTGCCCTGGATCGCCGCTTCGACTTCCGAATCCAGCGCCGAGGTCGCCTCGTCCAGCACCAGGATCGGCGCGTCCTTCAGCAGCACCCGGGCGATGGCGACGCGCTGGCGCTGGCCGCCCGACAGCTTCACCCCGCGCTCGCCGACGTGGGCGTCATAGCCGCGGCGACCCTTGGAATCCGACAGCTCGAGGATGAAGTCGTGCGACTCCGCCTGGCGCGCCGCTTCAAGCATCTCGGCATCACTGGCGTCCGGACGGCCGTAGAGGATGTTCTCGCGCACCGAACGGTGCAGCAGCGACGTGTCCTGGGTGACCACGCCGATGCGCGCGCGCAGCGAATCCTGCTGCACGCTGGCGATGTCGATGCCGTCGACCAGGATCCGCCCGGCTTCGACGTCGTGGAAGCGCAACAGCAGGTTCACCAGCGTCGACTTGCCGGCGCCGGAGCGCCCGATCACGCCGATGCGTTCGCCCGGCCGCACGTGCAGGTCCAGGCGCTCGATCACCCCCGAACCCTTGCCGTAGTGGAAGCCCACGCCCTCGAAGTGGATGTCGCCCTTGATTGCCGGAAGCTCCGGCGCATCGGGCGCGTCGTCGACCGTCGGCGGCAGCGAGATCGAATTGATCCCGTCCTGCACGGTGCCGATGTTCTCGAACAGCGCGGACAGCTCCCACATGATCCACTGACTCATGCCCACCAGCCGCAGCGCGAGCGCCAGGCCCACCGCCACCGCGCCGGCGCTGATCGCACCGCCCAGCCACAGCCACAGGCCGATCGCCGCGACCGCGAACACCAGCGCCATGTTGAGCGCGTAGTTGCCGGCGCCGACCCGCGTGCCCAGGCGCATCTGCCGGTACACGGTGCCGAGGAAGCCATCCATCGCCTCGCGCGCATAGGCCTGCTCGCGCCGCGAGTGCGAGAACAGCTTCACCGTCGCGATGTTGGTGTAGCTGTCGACGATGCGCCCGGTCATGTCCGAGCGCGCGTCGGCCTGCTCGCGCGAGACGCGCTCCATGCGCGGCACGAAATACAGCATCAGCAGCACGTAGCCGACCAGCCAGCCGGCGAAGGGCAGCATCAGCCTCCAGTCGGCGGCGGCCGCGGCCAGCATCGCGCCAAGCACGTACACCAGGATGTACACACCGACGTCAAGCAGCTTGACCACGGTCTCGCGCACCGCCAGCGAGGTCTGCATCAGCTTGGTGGCGATGCGCCCGGCGAACTCGTCCTGGAAATAGCCCATCGACTGCCGCAGCAGGTAGCGGTGCACGTTCCAGCGGATGCGCATCGGGAAGTTGCCGAGCAAGACCTGCAGCTGCACCAGGTTGTCGATCCACACCAGCAGCGGCAGGCCGATCGCGACCAGCGCCGCCATCCACGCCAGGCGCGTGCCTTCGACGGCAAGGAAGGTGGCGGGCGTGTGCTCGCCCAGGCGATCCACCAGCGCGCCGAGATAGACGTACATGCCCAGCTCGGCGACCGCGATCAGCGCGCCGAGCACGCCCATCAGCGCCAGCCAGCCGCCGGCGCCGCGGGTGTAGTGCAGGCAGAAGGCGACCAGCCCGCGCGGCGGCTGTTGCGGCGGCGCTTCGGGGAAGGGTTCCAGGCGGGATTCGAACCAGTCGAACAGCCCGCGCAGCCGCCGGCTGTCAGCGCCCACCACCGCCTCCACCACCGCCGCCGCCACCGGAAAAACCGCCGCCGCCCGCACCCGACGAACTTCCGGGCGGCGTGGACGACGATGCGATCTGCGAGCTGAGCGCGCCGCCGACCGCGCTGGTCAGGTTGCCGATGTTGCCGAGGCTGGCGCCGTGGTACCAGGTGATGGCCGCGGTCGCGGCAGCCGCGGCGGCGCTGCCGACGGCCACGGTGAACTTCTTCGTCCACGCGTCCTCGACGTCCAGCGCGACTGCGTACGGCAGCAGGCGTTCGAAGCGCCCGGCGTCGAGCGCGGGCTCGGGTGCATCGCCCCCGGCCGCCTCCGGCGCCTGCACGCGCGCGATGTCGTCCTGCTCGGCCACGCCGAGGTAGCGGCGGAAGCCTTCGATCTCGTCAAGCAGTTCGCGCCCGGCGGCCGTCGGCGCGCCGATCACCAGCGCGAACGCGATCGTCGTCGCCAGCATCAGGCCGAGCGGGAGGAAGACCCAGGGCAGGCCGCCGCCGTCGGTGAACACCATCGCGACCATGGCCAGCGCGCAGGTCGTGAACAGGATCGCCATCGCGATGCCGATGCTGCCTGCGTTATGGGTGAACATCGCCGGCTGGAAGCGATCGTCGAAGCCCTTGCGGTGCGCCTGCATTGCACGCTGGATGCGCGTGGCGTTCTTCTTGTCCAGGGTGAGCGTTGTGCCGGGAGTGGGAAGCAGGGCCTCCAGCAGCCCGCGCTGGTCGGCGTTGTCGATTCCGGGCGAGGCGCCGTCGCTGCGTTCGAGCTTCCATTTGTCGCCGAGCATGCCCTCGTCGCGATGGATTCCCACCGCGCCCTGCACCGCACAGGCCAGAAGGTCGGCTGAGAAGCCGCGTGCGTCGTGGTTGCGGCGCGTCATGTAGCGCAGCGCCGCCGGTGATTCGCCACGCGGCGGCTCGTACCGTGCGATCACCACGCCGGGCGCCGGATCGCGGCCGACCTTGCGCCAGCGCCGCACGCAGAACAGCAGCAGCCCCGCGAGCCCGGCCAGTGCGATCAGGATCGACAGGTTGTCGCGCAGCAACCAGAACGCGTGGCGCGTCGACGACGGCGGCGCGACGATGCCCTTGGGAAACGACAGCACCGTGGTCAGGCCTTCGCGCGGGGCCAGCGGCCGGGTCAGCGTCCAGCGCGCAACGCCGGGCGCCGCGATGACTGCCTCGAAATCCTGCCCGCGTGCGCCGCGGGCGCCGGAATAGCCTTCCACTGCGAGGTCGGCCATCGCCACGGGCTCGGGCAGCCGCACCTCGATCGTCCCGGTTTCGATCGGGAAATCCCATCCCTGGCCGATCGCATTCCAGTACAGCTCGTCGTGGTCTTCGAAGAAGCCGAGCTGGCGATCGGTGCGGTAGCGCAGGGTGTAGGTGTATTCGGCCGGCACCTGCAGCAGGTCGTCGTTGCCGGTGTTGACGCGCACGCCGTTGGCCACGCGCTCGGTGAACCAGGGCTCCTTGTGGCCGTCGCGCTCGACGCTTTCGACTTCGAAGGCGACCACGACGTTGTTGCCGCGGCGATCCTTGTAGCGGGTGGGGAAGTCGCGGGTGATGCCGCGGCGGATGCGGGACCCTTCCGCGCGCACGCGGATGTGTTCGGTCACGTCGAGGCTGCCGTCGGCCTGGACCTCGACCACGCTGTCATAGGCGAGGACGCGCTCCTTGGCCACGGCCGCCGCGGGCGCGAGCAGCACGGACACCGCCAACAGCCAGGCGCCGGCGAGGGTGGTCAGCCGGTTCACCGCGACAGCTCCACGACGGGCGCCGCACGGCTGTCGGCACCGGCCTGGAAGAACGCCGCTTCGCGGAAGCCGAAGCCGCGCGCCACCAGCACGTCGGGTACGCGCTGCACGGTGTCGTTGAGATCGCGCACGGCGCCGTTGTAATAGCGCCGCGCGTACTGCAGGTGTTCTTCCACCTCGACCAGGTCATCCTGCAGGCGGGCGAAGTTCTCGCTGGCCTTGAGGTCGGGGTAGGCCTCCTTCAGCAGCAGCAGTCGGCCCAGCGCCTGCTCGAGTTCGGCTTCCACGTGGCCGAGCTCGCCCGGATCCTGCAGGCCGAGCGCGCGCGTGCGCAGCGCGGTGACGGCCTCGAACACCGCGCCTTCGTGGGCGGCGTAGCCCTGCACGGCGGAGACCAGCTGCGGCACCAGGTCATGCCGGCGCTGCAGCTGCACGTCGATGTCCGCCCACGCGGTCGCCACCTGGTTGCGCAGGCGCACCAGGCGGTTGTAGGCGAACACGACCCAGGCCACGACCGCGGCCGCCAGCAGGGCGGCGGCGACCAGGGCGGTCACGGCGTCGTTCCCGCGACGACGTGGACCTCGGCGTCGCCCAGCGACACCACCTGTCCGGCGCGGATCTTGGCGGTCTTGCGCGACTCCTGCACGCCATCCACGCGCACCGCGCCCGACGCCACCAGGGCCTTTCCTGCGCCGCCGCTGTCGCAGAGACCGGCAAGCTTGAGCAACTGGTTGAGCTCGACGTATTCGCCCTCGAGTTCGAAATCGATGTGCTGCATGCGGATACCCCGGCGAATGGAAGCAGGAGCGTAACGCAGTGCGTGGAATGGCGTTAACCTCCGCGTGGAACGTTCCGCCGGGGCGCGAGGGAGAGGCCGACGATGGGCACCGAACTGCAGATGCTGGCCTGGGCGATCGCGCTCGGCCTGGTCCACCTGATGCTGGATGCGGGGATGAAGACCTCGGAGCGCGGCCTGGTGTGGAATGCCAGCGCGCGCGATGGCCAGTCCAAGCCGCTAGGCCCCGTGGCCGGGCGCGTCAATCGCAGCTGGCAGAACTTCCTCGAAACCTTCCCGATGTTCGCCGCCGCCGTGCTGGCGGTGGTGCTGGCCGAGCGCACCGGCGACCAGACCGCGCTTGGCGCGCAGGTCTATTTCTGGGCGCGGGTAGCCTATATCCCCGTCTATGCCTCGGGCATTCCGTACGTGCGCAGCCTGATCTGGGGCGTGTCGCTGGTCGGCATCCTGCTGGTGCTTGTCGCGCTGTTCTGATCCGCTCAGCCGGCTTCGAAGCCGGCGATCTCGTCGAGGATGCGCCGGCTGCGGCGGATGCCGTCGCCGCCGTCGCAGCGGGGCTTGGCAGGGTCATCCATCCGGGGCTTGCGCAGCCAGGCGTAAAGCCCCGTCACGACCAGGCCGGCGATGCCGACGCCCAGGCTGAGGGCGATCCAGCCGGGGGTGCCGCCACCCGCAGGCACGTCGCCGAGTCCGGCCGCTGCCACTACCACCAGTACCCACATGATCCACCACGGCAGCCCGCAGACGTTGGCGTTGAAGCCGTAAACGCGAAGCAGGCGTGCAAGCTGTCGCTGGATGTCGAGCACGGATGCGCCGTAGTCGATGCGTGTTGCCAGGGCGATGGTGATTCCCGCGAACACGAGGGTCACCAGGCCAAAGGCGTGGACCGCGATGCCGGCGGCGAGCAGCCCGGGAGTATCCAGGTTGCGCGTCCAGCAGGCCACGCCCAGTACCACCAGCGCCACACCGAGCACAGCCTGCAGCACCTGTCCCCAGACCAGTGGCCGCAGGCCCCGGCGTGCGGCGTCCAGCCGGCGCTCGCGGTGGATCTGCAGATGGATGCTGTCGTGGCGTTCCAGTTGGCGGCCCAGCGCCTGCCAAGCCTGCTTGAGTTCGTCGAGTTCCATGGTGATGTCCATTCAATGCGTGCCGGTGGATGCGACGTGGTCGCGGATGCGCTGCTTGAGGCGGCTGATACGGGTGGTGACGTTGCTTTCGGAGATGCCGAGCACCTCGGCCATGTCCCGCGTGCTGCGGTCCTCGAGGTAGAGCAGCAGCAGCGCGCGATTCAGCGGTTCGAGCGTGGCGATGAAGCCGTGCAGCAGGTGCAGCTGCTGGTCACGTTCGTGGTCGACGGTGTCGGGGGCGACGGGCACGTGCAGTCCCTCATCCAGCGACACCAGGTGGCGGCGTCGCCGGCCGTCGCCACGCAGGTGCGAGATGCCGACGTTCAGCGCCACCCGGTACATCCAGGTGGAAAAACTGCGAGAAGGGTCATAGCGTGGCCAAGCGCGCCAGAGCTGGGCAGCGATATCCTGCGCGAGGTCCTCGCGATCTTCCGCGCCGCGTGCGTAGGTGCCTGCGACCTTGAAGACGATGCCGCGATGCTGCTGCAGCAGCGCCGAGAACTCTTCGCCGTCCTCGTGCTGGCGGTGACTGCTGATGGCGTCCATCCCGGTGGCGGGTCCCTTGATTCTGCGTGACAGGGAGGTGATTCGCGGGCGGAGGGGATTTGTCACGCATTCAAGGCGCGCGGATGGGCGGATCCTTGTGGGGACGGCCAAGGCTCTTGAACCACCACCACCCGCTGGCCCCTTCCGGATTTCGCAGCGGTAGCCGCTCCTGCACGCTTCCCGGGATCAGGGAAGGGGAACGCGGATCGGGCGGCCGTCGAGTTCGAGCAGGATGCCATCGCGATCGATGGCGGTGACGCTGGCTTCACCGATGCGATCGCCCTCGGCCTTGCGTTGGCCGTCGATGACCACGAAGCGGCGCACGGGATCCTCGTTCCACATGTGCATGGTCAGCTTCATCGCCGGCAGGCGCTGGCGCTGGGCGGTAGGAAGTTCGGTGATGCGCGGAGCGTCGGTGGCAGGCCGCAGGGCAGGGCGCGAGGCTGGAGCGGTGTTTGCGGTCTCGCTGGCAGACGCAGGGAGCGCGGTTTCGGCCGGTCCGGTTTCTGGCGGAGGCGGCATGCGCGATGCGGGCTCCCGCGGCGTGATCCGGTCGACCTGCGGGAAGGCATCGGAATCGCCGGCCCTCGGCATGCTGGTCGATGGGGTTGCGGGCGACGGGACAGGTGCGGAGGTGGTGGCTGCCGGTGCGCCATCGTCGCCGACGCCGGTCCCGCTCCCGCGCGGCCACAGCGCGACGAGGAGAAGCACCAGCACGAGCGCCGCGCCGGCGATCCAGGTCCAGGTCCAGGCGGGCAGGTTGCGCCGGGCTGCGGTTGCCAGGGGCGGGAGCTCCACCCGCAGGCCGGGCGCTTCGCCGCGGCGACGTTCGGCTTCCGACTTGCGCAGGGCTTCAAGGATCAGTGACATGCGCGTACCTCAGTCCAGCTGCCGGAGCAGTCGCGGGCCGGCGTCGCCGGACGCCAGTGCGAACAGGGTTTCCGGACCCACCACGCCGTCGATGGCAAGTCCACGCGCACGCTGGAAGCGCCGCACGGAATCCGCCAGGGCGGCGTCGAAGGGCGTGCCTGGCGCTGCCGCGGCAGCTACGCCTTCGCGCACCAGGCGCTCGCGCAGCCAGTCGACGGATGTGCCATCCGCGCCGCGAACGGGCGCGGGCAGCAATCCCGCGGAGGAACGCCAGAGCGCGGCATAGCGCCCGCTCCAGGCTTGCTGCAGCGTCGCACGGTCGACGTCGGTGACCGCATCATCCAGCAGCAGGCGCGCGCGGCGGCCGTCGGAGCCCTGCAGCAGGGCCCAGGCGCTGGCGTTGCCGGCGTCGAGCTCGAGCAGCGCGGGACGTCCGATGGCGATCAGGCGGTCGAGGTGGGCGGTGCCGCGGACGCAGTACGTACCCGCGGCGAGCTCCGGTGCGCAGCCGCTCGCGGCGCGCGCGTCTTCGACCGTGTGCGGCAGCGACCAGGCGGTGAGCAGGGCCTGCCACGGGGCGTCACGGGATGCGTGGCCCGCGGCGGCGATGCGGGTCGCGAAGCCAGCGGCGTCCGTGGAGGTACTCGCGAAGGAGTCGGCGCTGGCTGCCGGATCGCGGGGCGCTGGGGATCCGATCCCGGCGGAGGCGACGACAGCGTCCCGGTCGACCGCCTGCGGCCATAGCGCGGCCACCGCGATCGCCAGCACTGCCGCGGCGCCCACTCCGGCCATGGCAAGCAGCAGGCTGCCGCGCCGTCCGCCCGTCGTCACCGCTGGAGGCAGCGCTTCGCGTGCGGCTTCTTCGACCAGCGCGGCATCGATCGTGGCGCGATCGCGGGCATAGCCTGCCAGCAGGGCGCGTTCGGCAAGCACGTTGACCAGCCGCGGGATGCCGCCGCTGCGCAGGTGGATGCGCTGCACTGCGCCGGCATCGAAGGGGAAGTGCTGGCCGCCGGCGACGCGGAAGCGATGCCGCAGGTACTCCGCGGTGCCGGCCGCATCGAGCGGAGTGAGGTGGAAGCGCGCGGTGATGCGCTGCGCCAGCTGGCGCAGGCCGGGCTCGGCGAGCATGTCGCGCAGTTCTGGCTGGCCGATCAGGATGATCTGCAGCAGCTTCTGGGTGTCGGTCTCGAGGTTGGTCAGCAGGCGCACCTGCTCCAGCGTTTCCACCGGCAGCGCCTGCGCCTCGTCGATGATCAGCACCACGCGCAGGCCCTGCGCATAGGCTTCGAGCAGGTGTGCGTTCAGCGCGTCGACCAGCGCCTTGGCGTTGCCGCGGCGGCCGTTGAGCTCGATGCGCAGCTCCTCGCACACGGTCTCCAGCAGCTGCACCGGGTCCTGGCGCGGGTTGAGCACCAGCGCCACGCGGGCGTTGTCGGGGATCTGGTTCAGCAGCAGCCGGCTCAGCGTGGTCTTGCCGGTGCCGACCTCGCCGGTGAGCTGCACGAAGCCGCCGCCGCCGCCTTGGGTGATGCCGAACAGCAGGTGCGCGAGCGCGTCGCGGTGGCGTTCGCCAAGGAAGACGAAGCGCGGGTCCGGCGTGATCGAGAATGGCGGCTCGGTGAGCCCGTAATGCTCGAGGTACATGCGCTGCGCGGCGGGACGGGGTCGCCAGCCTGCCACGGATCAGTCGGTGACGTCGCGCGACTCCCCCACCGCCAGCGCCTCGGGATGGGTGATGCGGCGGGGTCGGGTGAGCACCGGATGCACCAGCACCGCCGCGAGGATGATCACCACGCCCAGGTAGAAGGGCAGGCGGAGCTCCTGCTGTTCGGACAGCAGCACGATCGCCAGCACGATGGCGTAGACCGGCTCCAGGTTGACCGCCAGCTGCGCCGAGAACGCGCTCATGTGGCGCAGCGCCACCAATGACAGCGCGAACGGGAACAGGGTGCAGGCGAAGGCGAGCAGCAGCAGGTAGCCGGCGTCCGACATGCCGGGCAGCGTGAACAGCGGCCCGGCAAGCGCCGGGAACACATACGGCATCAGCGGTGCGAGCAGGGTCAGTGCGAGGGTGCCGGCACCGAGCTCGACCGCGGTCACCACCAGCGGATCGGCGTGTTCGACCAGGCGCTTGTTGAGCGAACCGAACAGCGCGACGAACAGCGCCGATACCGCGCCGACCGCCACCCCGATGCGCATGTCGTCGGGGATGCCACCGACCACCAGCGCGACCCCTGGCAGCACGGATACGCCCAGCGCGAGCTCGGCGCGCGAGAAGCGCCGCTTCGCCAGCCTTGGCTCGATCATCGCCACGAACACCGTGGCCAATGCCATGCATGTGGCAGCAACGGACGCGTTGGCGAGCTTGACCGCGCCATAGAAGGTCAGCCAGTGCAGCGCCACCAGCACGCCGATGCCGGCGTAGGACAGCAACAGACGCCGCGGCATCGCACGCAGGCCACGCCATACCCGCGGAACCAGCGCCAGGGCGACGGCGACCAACAACATGCGCCACCAGACCAGCGGCAGCGCCGGCAGCGTGATCAGCTTGCCGAGGATGGCGGTGAAGCCCCACAGCAGTACGCAGAGATGGACCTGCAGCTGGGCCTTGGTGGTCGGTGTCATGGTGCGGCGTCGCGGATGGGGAGGGCGATCAGGTCGCGTCGGCAAGCCGCTCGTGCAGGGCCATCGCCGCGGCCGGATTGCGCTCCTTGGCGGCGGAGATGAAGAACACGAAGACGTCGCGCGGGACCGCTGCGCCGCCGCTGGCGGGTTCGACGCGCGGCAGGTCGCCGGGATCGCGGCCCGCGGCCCAGGTGCGGGCGCGTTCCGCCCAGCGTGCGAGCTCGGCCCCGGGATAGCCGGTGGGCGTTCCGGCCCGCGCGCGCATCAGCCGTGCGTAGACGAAGTCGGCGGTGACATCGGCAAACGAGGGGTGTTCGTCGGAGTCCGTGAACACCGTGGCCATGCCGTTCTGGCGCGCCAGCGCAAGGTAGCGCGCGTCGACGAAGCCGTGGTCGCGGACATCGAGCACATGCCGCAGGGGGCGGCCCTCCACTTCGCGCGGTAGCAGGGCGAGGAAGGCGGCGAAGTCCTCGCGCTCGATGCGCGTGCCGCGGTCGAACTGCCACACCAGCGGACCCAAGCGGTCGCCCAGCGTGGCGATGCCGCCGATGAAGTCCTCCACCTGTGACCCGGTTGTCGCCAGGGTCCTTGATTGCGTGATCCGCTTCGGCGCCTTGGCCGAGAACACGAATCCGGCCGGGGTTTCGTCGCGCCATTTCGCGTACGTGGCCGGCGTCTGCGCGCGGTAGTAGGTGCCGTTGACCTCGATCGCGGACAGTTTTCGGCTGGCGTATTCCAGCTCGCGACGCTGCACCAGGCCCTTGGGGTAGAAGTTGTCGCGCCAGGGCGCAAAGGTCCAGCCGCCGATGCCGGTGCGGATGCCGTCGACCGGCGCGATCGCGTTCTCGAACAGGGAGTCCATCGCGGCGGTGCCTTGCGCCGGAGCGCCCGGCCGAGGCGCGATCATAGCCCCGCGTGTTCCGGTGCGGAGCGCAGTCGCCGATACTGGCGGGCAGTCCAAGCCGGTAACCCCGCCAATGCGCACGCCAGACACCGTCCTCGCCGTCTCCCTGCTGCTGTCCTCGGCCATCCTCCTGTCACCGGTCGCGGCCGCGCAGAACGCACCGCCCGCGCCGCTCGGCGGCCTTGATGCGCAGGTTGAAGCAGTGCGGGACACCTTCAAGGTTCCCGGCATCGCGGTGGCCGTGGTGAAGGATGGCGAGGTGGTATTCGCCGGCGGTTGGGGCCAGCGCGAGGTCGGCAAGCCCGAAGCGGTGGATGCCGACACCCTGTTCTCGATCGCCTCGATCACCAAGGCCTTCACCTCGGCATCGCTGTCGGTCCTGGCCGACGAGGGCAAGCTCAAGCTCGACGACCGCGTGATCGACCACCTGCCCTGGTTCCGCATGTCCGACGCCTACGTCACCCGCGAGATGCGCATCCGCGACCTGCTGGTTCACCGCAGCGGCCTGGGCCTTGGGGCCGGCGACCTGCTGTTCTGGCCGCCGTCGGACTACAGCACCCGCGACGTGGTCGAGCGCCTGGCGCAGGTGCCGATCGAAGGCGGCTTCCGCGACCGCTATGCCTACGACAACGTGCTCTACGCGGTGGCGCAGCTGGTGATCGAGGATGTGTCCGGACAGCCCTACGCCGACTTCGTGCGCGAGCGGCTCTTCACGCCGGTGGGCATGGCCGGCACCCGCATCGACAGCAACGCGCTGCGCCCGACCGACACCAACGTCGCCACGGGCCACGCGCGGCCGGGCTTCAGCGGCGATCCGGAACCGGTGCCGGCGATGTCCTGGTCGAACAACACCGCCGCCGGCGGCATCTACTCCAGCGTCAACGACATGGCGAAGTGGATGCGCG
Organism: Luteimonas sp. A537; assembly: GCF_054052065.1. Classification (NCBI taxonomy): domain Bacteria; kingdom Pseudomonadati; phylum Pseudomonadota; class Gammaproteobacteria; order Lysobacterales; family Lysobacteraceae; genus Luteimonas; species Luteimonas renzhihongae. The sequence continues at coordinate 220,976 of NZ_JBSVRH010000001.1, read as the reverse complement.
TGCAGCTGGACGGTGGCGTGCTTGAAGGCGAGGGCGATGATGCCAATCGGCTGTTCAGCGCCAAGCGCCACGAGGCGATGTGGTCGTTGGTGACGCCGATCCCGATCCGCGAGCCTGCGGTCCCTGAGCTGGCCGCCACGAAGCCGAACTTCGCCGGCTACGGCGAGGCCTGGAGCCTCAGCGACTACCGCGGCCAGCGCCTGGTCTGGCACACCGGCGGCTGGCCGGGCATGGTCTCGCGCCTGACGCTGGTGCCGGAGCTGGACCTGGGCGTGGTGGTGCTGACCAACCAGGAAGTCGGCGCTGCGTTCAACGCGATCACGATGCATGTGCTGGACGCCTACATGCAGGCGCCGGAGACCGACTGGGTCGCGGCCTATTCCGCGGCGATCGCCAAGGGCGGCGACAAGGCCGAAGAGGACTGGGCGAAGCACCAGGCCGCCCGCGACGCGCGTTCGAAGCCCTCGCTGCCGCTGGCCGGCTATGCCGACACCTATCGCGACCCCTGGTATGGCGACGTCATCGTGGCCGAAGGTCGCAAGGGCCTGGAAATGCGCTTCAGCCGCACTCCGCAGCTGGTCGGCGACCTGGAGCACTGGCAACACGACAGCTTCATCGTGCGCTGGCGCGATCGCACGCTCAACGCCGATGCCTTCGTCGACTTCAACCTCGACCACGACGGCAAGGTGCGTGAAGCGCGGATGGAAGCGGTGTCGCCGCTGACCGACTTCAGCTTCGACTTCCACGACCTGCGCCTGGTACCCGAAAAGGACTGACGGCCCAGCTGTTGTAGGAGCGGCTATAGCCGCGACCACAAGGCCAAGAAGTCGCGGCTATAGCCGCTCCCACAGGTTGGGACGCGGTCGCAGCCGTAGCTGCTCCTGCAGGTTCGAGGGATCCGGGTCGCAGCTTTAGCTGCTCCTACAGGATCGGTTCGTCCAGCAGGAGCTGGCGGGTGAAGCGGACGGGTGGGGCGCCAAGGTCGTCGAGTTCGGAGTCGAAGCGGTGGTCGCCGATCTGCGTGGCGGATACCGGGGACAGGGCCAGGCCCTCGTCGAGGAAGCGCGCGGAGACCGCGGCGAAGGCCTGGTCCTGCGCGCTGTCGGGACATGGTGGGTCTCGTGGTGCGGTAGCAATCGCCCAGCATAGGGCCGGCGGGATGCCGACGCCCGGGCTGATGGTTTACCTTGCGATCCATCGCGCTCAAATACCCCTGCAAGGGAAAGGACCCGTTGGATGGATAGTCGCGTGCTGCGGGGACTGTGCCTCGGTGCCGGTCTCCTGCTGGTGGTGGCCTGCTCGAAGGACGTGACACAGGCCGAACTGTCGGCTGTAGGCGCGGCGCAAACGGCCATGGCGCCGCCTGATGCCGGTGACAATGCCGCTGCGGCCTACCTGGCGTATGAGCACACCGCCGGCGTCAGGGTGGCGGGCAGCCGCATTGCCGAACGCGTCGAGGCAGTGCAGGCGGCCTGCCGCGACGGTCGTTTCGGCCAGTGCGTGGTCCTCGATGTCTATCGCCAGGGGGGCGACCACCCTTCGGGCCGCATCGGCATGCGCATTGTGCCAGCGGGCGTCGAACCGATGATCGAACTGGCTGGCGACGGCACCGAGCCCGGCACGCGCAGCACGCGCGCCGAAGACCTGGCCGTGGTGGTGCGCGACAACTCTCTGGCACGGGAGCGGCTGCTCAAGGAGTCGGAGCGCCTGGGCGAATTCCAGGCACGCGGCGACCTTTCGGTGGGCGACATGATCACCCTGTCGGAACGCTTGGCCTCGGTCGAGGCGCAGCTGGAAGGCGCCGAACGCGAGGCCGCGCAGCATCGCCGTCGTATCGACACCCAGCTGTTGACCATCGACTTCAATGCTACCCGCAGCCAGGCGGCGCGCGGCGAGGTTGCACAGGCACTGCGCGATTTCGCCGGCACCCTCGCCACCGGCACCGCATGGACGATCCGTGCGACGGCGTTCCTGTTGCCACTGTCCTGTGTGCTGCTGGGGCTGGTGGCGCTTGTCCGGCGCTGGCGGAGACGTCGTCGGGGCTGAGTTGCGGAACGGTCGCGGGTCGCCGCACTCCCGGACTCAGTCCTCGTCTTCTTCCTCGAACTCGACCAGCGCGTCGAGGTCGAACGCCAGCGCCTCGACGGCTTCGCGCACGCGACGTGCGGTCGACGGGTTGGGCGCATCGACCTCGATCGTGTGGCCCTGCGGACCGCCGACGTCGCTCAGGCCGGCCGAGCTCGAGTCGGCGTCGTCGAGCTGTGGCATGAGGTCGTTGATCTCTTCGACGTGCTCGATTCCGTCGAGGCTCTGCAGCAGGTTCATGACGGCGCGCGTGGTGTCGTCGCTGCCGGTGAGGCGGATTCGGAGCAGGGCCATCGCGGGCGATCCTCTGGGGTTTCGGTGGCCGTCGGGGGCCGGGACTGCAGGCTAGGAAGCCGCAGGCCAAGGCCGCGTGACGGGCCGCATGCCGCGCCCCTCAGGCAGCCGGCGGCGCACGCACCGGCACAGTGATGTTGCACAGGTCGATGTGCCCGGCCGGCTGCAGGTACCAGTCGTCGCGGCGGTTCCGGCGCGACTCGACCACGGCGTCGAACAGCGGCGTGTCGGTGCGCAGCACCTGGATGTCGGTGCGTTCGGCCGCGGGGATTTCGGACGCCAGGCGCACCGCCTTGATCGGCACGCGTTGTGCGGCGTACTCGTGGAAGCCGAGCGGACCGGTGCCGCGCGGTACCACGCTCAGCAACTCCATGCCCTGCAGCACCCGGCCGACCTGGGTGATGTTGCGGTCGAGCTGGCGCGGGGCCTGGCCGATGACCACATAGAGCTCGGTGCCGTTGCTGGAATCGGCGGCCATGTCGCGCCCGGCGCCGAGCGTGCCGTAGCAGTGCGCCATCCAGGCCTGGCCTTGAGCCGGATCGCGCGCGGCGGGGAAGCCGGCGGCGAACCCGGTCTCCGGCGCCCAGCCGTCGGGGTCGGGCAGGGCGTGGAAGGGGAGGCCTTCGCTCTGGCGCGAGAACTCCGCAGGCAGGACAGCCTTCGCGCTGCCGATCGGCTTCGGCACCCCGCCTTCATCGGTGATGTCGCCGAACTGGACCACGAAGTTGTCCTGCGAGCGGTAGATCGCCAGTCCGTCCCAAAAGCCTTCCTTCGCCAGGGTGCGGATGTTGGCGACGTGCTCCGGCGCGAAGTCGGGCGCGAGCTCGATCACCACGCGGCCGTCTTCGAGTTCCATGTACAGGGTGCTGGCGGGATCCGGGCGGCGCCAATCGGTGGGCAGCGAGGCATCGAGCAGCTCCTGCGTGGTCCTGGGGCGGATCGCCAGGGTTCCGGCCTGTGCCGTGGCGGCCTCCGCGCTTGCAGGCGCCGTGCCGGCCTGGGCCGGTTCGCTGGCAGGGTCGGAACCGGGGGACGCGGCGGCAGCGCTGCAGAACAGGGCGGCCACGAGGGCCAGGGGGCGGATGCGGTGGCTTCGGTGCACGTCGTGACTCCGGTCGGGTTGCCGCGATTGTTGCCGATTCGCTCGTGGTCCTGACTATCGGCACATTCACTATATGGAAGTTCGCACTAGCATCCAGCCATGGTCGAACAGCCGCCCCCACCCGACATCGACGCCGCGATGCGCAAGTTCCAGCGCGAGCTGAGCTCCGGCGTGGTCGCCCTGGCCCTTCTGGCCGTGCTGTCCCGCGCCGAGGAGCCGATGTACGGCTACCAGATCGCCAAGAGCCTGGAGCGCTTCGGCGAGGGCGTGCTCAGCGGCAAGCAGAGTGCGCTGTACCCGGTGCTGCGCAACCTGGAGGCGACCGGACTGCTGTCCAGCCACGTCGGGCCCTCGGAGTCGGGGCCGCCGCGGCGCTATTACCGCATGACCGAGGCAGGGCAGGCCGCCCTGCGCGAATGGGCCGCCGCCTGGCGCGCGACCCGCGATTCCGTCGATACCGTCCTGGAGGGGACCCCGTGATGAACAGCCTGCCGCACACCATTCCCGAATACCTCGAACAGCTGCGGCGCTCACTGGCCGGTGCCGACCCGGCGATGATCCAGGACGCGCTGTACGACGCCGAGGAATACCTGCGTTCCGAGCTTGCCGAGAACCCCCGCCGGTCGGAGGCCGAGGTCATCGCCGCGGTCGCGTCGACGTATGGCGCACCCGACGAAGTTGCGGACATCTACCGCGATACCGAGGTGACGGTGCAGACCGCGCTGCGGCCGCCGCGGCCGGTGGAGCGCAAGTCGGTGCTGGGCCGCTTCTTCGGCGTCGCCGCCGATCCGCGGGCCTACGCCTCGCTGTTCTACATGGTGCTGGCGCTGGCCACGGGTATCTTCTACTTCACCTGGGTGGTGACCGGGATCTCGCTGTCGATCGGGCTTGGGATCCTGATCATCGGCATTCCGTTCGTGATCCTGTTCTTCGGTTCGATCCGCGTGCTGTCGCTGGTGGAAGGCCGGATGGTGGAGGTCATGCTGGGCGAGCGCATGCCACGGCGGCCGTTGTACAGCGCGCGGGGACGCGGCATCTGGCGGCGGATCGGCGACATGTTCACCGACCCGCGCACCTGGAGCACGCTGCTGTACATGCTGCTGATGCTGCCGCTGGGGATCATCTACTTCACCATCGCGGCCGCGATGGTCAGCATCGGAGTGAGCCTGCTGGCGACCCCGCTGGCGCTGCTGCCGGGTATCCATCTGAACGTATGGATGTTCGGCATCGACGTTCCGGCCGACGCGCCCTGGCTGCTGCCGCTGCTCGCGCTGTCAGGCGTGCTGCTGCTGTTCGTGACCCTGCACGTGGCCCGGGGCATCGGCCGCGTGCACGGCCTGCTGGCCAAGCACCTGCTGGTGAAGACCGCCCAGTATTCCTGAGCGGTCGGCGCCGGTTTCAGCGGCGCTTCGCGCCGGTGCGGGTCGCCTTGGCGGCGCGTGCCGGTGCGGGGCGCTTCAGCGGTACGACCTGCTTGGCCGGCGCCGCGTCATGGCTGGCGAAGAAGTCGCGCACCTTCGGATAGACCTGGGTGCGCCAGCGGCGGCCGCTGAAGATGCCGTAGTGGCCGGCGCCATCCACGGTCAGATGTTCGCGGTCCGCGTCGGCGATGCCGGTGCACAGATCGTGCGCGGCGCGGGTCTGGCCCAGGCCCGAGATGTCGTCGAGCTCGCCTTCGATGGTCATCAGCGCGCAGCCCTTGATCGCCGACGGGTCGACGCGTTCACCGGCCACGTCCCACTCGCCGCGCGGCAGCAGGTGTTCCTGGAAGGCCACGCGGATGGTGTCGAGGTAGTACTCGGCCGGCATGTCGAGCACGGCGTTGTACTCGTCGTAGAACTTGCGATGTGACTGCGCGTCCTCCTGGTCGCCCTTGACCAGGTCCTGGTAGAAGTCCCAGTGCGACATGAAGTGGCGCTCGGGGTTCATCGCCACGAAGCCGGTGTGCTGCAGGAAGCCCGGGTACACGCGGCGGCCGTGGCCGGGATAGTTCGGCGGCACCACGTGGATCACGTTGTTCTCGAACCACGACAGCGGCTTCTTCGCCGCCAGGTTGTTGACCGCGGTGGGCGACTCGCGGGTGTCGATCGGGCCGCCCATCATCACCATCGAGCGCGGCAGTTCTTCACCGCGCGACGCCATCAGCGAGACCGCGGCCAGCACCGGAACCGTCGGCTGGCAGACGCTCATCACGTGCAGGCGCTCGGCGCCGATGTGGCGGATGAATTCCTGGATGTAGGCGACGTAGTCGTCAAGCGTGAACGTGCCGGCGTCCTTGGGCACCATGCGCGCATCGACCCAGTCGGTGATGTAGACCTTGTGGTCGGGCAGCAGCGTGCGCACGGTGTCGCGCAGCAGGGTGGCGTGGTGGCCGGACAGCGGCGCGACCACCAGCACGGTGGGCTGGTCCTTCATGCCGAGGATGTTCTGCGCGTCGTCGGTGTAGCGCTTGAAGCGCAGCAGGCGGCAGAAGGGCTTGTCGAGCGCGACCTTTTCCACCACCGGCACGTCATGCCCGTCCTTGGCCACCTGGTGGATGGCGAAGGGCGGCTTCTCGTAGTCCTTGCCGATGCGGTGCAACAGCTCGTTGGCGGCCGCCATGCGCGGCGCGCCGGGGATCGAGGACAACCAGGTGCCGTCGGTGCCGAAGATCTTCGCGTTGGCCTGCGCCAGTTCCGTGAACGGGGCAAGCAGGGTGCGGTTGAATTCGTGCAGCTGGTACATCATCGGCGGGCGTGCTCGTTCATTGCGCGCTGCAGCATAACGCAGGCGGGCGGAGGCCGGTGTCGGCCTTTCGTCACATGACCCGGGCCCCTGTTCAGGCCAGTTCGAGCGCGGTTGCGCCGGGCACCAGGGCGGGGGCCAGCCAGCAGTGCGAGCCCAGTGCACGGAAGCCGGCGGCCTGGAAGCGGCGCCGGTAGAAGGCGCCGGGGCGGCCGATGAATCCGTCCTCGTCGCCCTCGGCGGCGTCCTCGCGGGCGAAGGCCTCGAGGAAGGCGACGCCGCCGCAGAGCTCCGCCAGGCCGGGCAGTCCGCGATCGATCTCGCGCGCCGGCAGGTAGTGCAGCACGTCGCTGCAGACCACCAGGTCGGCCGGCGGGCAGGGGCGGAGGTGTTCGAAGTCGGAAAAGCGCGCGAAGTGCAGGTTGCGGCGCGCGCCGTGGCGGCTGATCGCGTACTCGCTGCTGTCGAAGCCGATGTAGCGCAGCTTCGGGCGCAGCTTCAGCAGCGGCGCGCGCCAGGCGCCTTCACCGCAGCCGATGTCGAGCACGGTGCGCAGCGGGCGCTCGAGGTGGTATTCGGCGGTGGCCACGGCCAGCGCGATCTTGCGGGCCAGCCGCTGGCGTCCGCCGATGCCGCCCTGGCGGTACCAGCGGTCGAAATAGTCCTGGTCGTAGGTCTTGTCCATGGGCGCGCACGATACCGGCTGCGGCCGCCTCCGTGCGATCCTGTCGCGCATTACTCCAAGGGGTTTCAAGCAAATGCAGAGCTATTTCTGGGTCAAGGCCGTCCACATCGTGCTGGTGATGGCCTGGGTCGCCGCCGCGTTCTACCTGCCGCGGATCCTGATCAACATCGCCGAGGACGGCGGCAACGCTGCGGTGCGCGAGCGCCTGCTGCTGATGGGCCGCCGCCTGTACCGCTTCGGGCACGTGATGTTCGGACTGGCCGTGGTCGCGGGCATCGTGCTGTGGCTCGGTTACCGCGTGATCCCGGAGTTCCCGACCATGGTCGGCAGCGGCACGGGCTGGCTGCACGCGAAGCTGCTGCTGGTCGCGGTGATGTTCGCGATGTACATCTTTGAAGGTCGCCAGCTGAAGGCCGCCGCGCGTGGCGGCAGCCTTCCTTCCACGAAGATGCTGCGGATCCGCAATGAACTGCCGGTGCTGATCCTGCTGGTCATCGTCTGGCTGGTGCTGGCGAAGCCATTCTGAACTGTGGGAGCGGCTGTAGCCGCTCCCACAGGGTCGCGGCTAGTGTGCCGGCCAGGCTTCAACCTTTGGCAGCTCCACCGGCACGCCGTCGTCGTTGCAATGGCCTGCAGCGCACAGCTGCGCACGCAGCTTCGGGGTGGCCTGCACGATCACGTGATAGATGACGTTCTGCTCCAGCGTGCCGCGGAACGCGGCGCTGCCGGGGCCGCGTGCCCAGATGCCGACGTCATCGCCGCCGTGGGTTTCCGACCCCAGCGGCACCAGCGCTTCCTGCAGGTAGTCCGGGTGGGTGGTGTCGACCTGGCCCAGGTCCGGGCGACCGATGGCGGGCTGCGCGGCCTCGAGGTCGTGGTAATGGTGCTTGGGGCCCGCGGGTTGCGCGTTGCTGGCGCCCGCATAGCCGGGGCCGTTCGCATAGCTCAGCGTGGTGTAGGGCAGGCCCAGGGCATCCAGCGTGGGACCATCGCCCTCGCCCCGCACCTTGCCGAGGATCGGATTGCCGCGGCGCGGATAGCCGGCGAAGTTCAGCACGTGCGAGTGGTCGGCGGTGACCACGACCAGGGTGTCCTCCGCCGAGGTCATCTCCACCGCCGCCTGCACGGCGCGCGACATCGCCGCGGTCTCGTCCAGGGCGCGATAGGCGTTGCCCTCGTGGTTGGCGTGGTCGATGCGCGCGCCTTCGACCAGCAGCACGTAGCCCTCGTCGCTGCCAGACAGCGATTCGATCGCGAACCGGGTCATGGCCTCGAGATCGGGCTCGCCTTCGGGTCCACGGTCGCGGTCGTGCTCGTACTGCATGTGGCTGAGCTCGAACAGGCCCAGCACGGCCGGCGCACCACGCGCGGCTTCGAACTGCTCGGTGGTGTAGACGAACGCGCCGCCGGGATTCAGCGCCTTCCATTCGGAAACGAGATTGCGGCCGTCCTTGCGCTGGCCGCGAATGCCCGGCAGCACCTCTTCGTCGGGAAGGAACTCGCGGGCGCCGCCGGCAAGCACCACCTGCGGGCCGCCTCCGTGGCGCGCGAAGTTGATGAACTGGCTGGCGATGTCGGCGCAGCCGGCGTCGTGCATCCCGGCCGGCGTCGACGCATCGCTCTCCCAGCCGCGGTTCGGCACGTGGGCATAGGTGGCCGCCGGGGTGGCATGGGTCAGGCGCGCCGTGGTGACGATGCCGGTGGCGAGACCGGCTTCCTTGGCCAGCGAAAGCCAGCTCTGCAACCGGTTGCCCCTGGACTGCGCGCAGTCATCGATATCGCCCGCGCTGACCCCGATCGCCCCGATATGGCTTTTGACGCCCGACGCCATGGCGGTCATGGTGCCCGCCGAGTCCGGGGTCTGTGCGTCGGTGTTGTAGGTCCTGGAGAATGCGGTGGCCGGGAAATGCTCCCAGGACAGCAGGTTCTCCTCGCCGGAGCCGCCCTCGCGCTGGCCGGCGTAGATCCGCGCCGCGGCCACCGTGGTCAGGCTCATGCCGTCGCCCACGAACAGGATCACGTTCTTCGCGCGCCCGGCCATGGCACCGTTGGCGGCCGCGTGCGCGGCGCCGCTGCGATACCACCATGCCGCGGTTTCGCCTTCGGGGCGGCTGATCGCGGGCACGTCGACGTGGAACGACGCCGGCGTCGCGGCGGCGCTGGAGGCTGCGGGAGCGGCGGTGCCGGCGGGCTGCGTGGCACAGGCGGTCGCGAGACAGGCCGCCATCACGGTCAGCATGGCGGGCAGGCGGTTGCGGATGGAAGCCGGGGAGAGTGGTGCGGTGCTGGTCATGGAGGTCCTGCGCGGTTCGGGCGGCCGATGGAAGGGACATTATGGCTGGCAGGCAGCGTCCCGGTGATGACACTCCGGCGTTCCGCCACGGTCATCGCTGCCGGGATGGCCATGGGCTAAGGTGCCTTACTGCCACTTTCGCTGGATGCCGATGAAGCACCTCAAGGCCTGGTTCAAGATCCCGTTCTGGCAGCGGGTGGCCGCAGGCTTCGTGCTCGGCGCGCTTGCCGGCTGGCTGCTCGGACCGGCGGCGGAGACCTGGTTCGGCCCGCTGGGCACGGTCTACGTCAACCTGATCAAGATGATCGCCATCCCGCTGGTGTTCTTCGCGGTGGTCAGCGCCGTGGGTTCGCTGGCGGGCCAGCGCTCCATCGCCGCGCTGGCGGCACGCACCTTCGTCTGGTTCGCGATTACAGCCGTGCTGGCGGTGGCCGTCGGGCTGACCTTCGGGCTGGTGCTCAAGCCCGGCGTCGGCGTCGATGCGGCCAGCCTGCAGGTGGCCGAGACCTACCAGCAGCGCGACGTCCCCGGCCCGCTGGACGTGCTGGTCAACATCGTCCCGGAGAACCCGTTCCGCGCGATGGCCGCGCTGGGCGCCGGCCGCACCGAGGACGGGCAGCGCGTCATCGTCCCGAGCAACTTCACCATCCTGCAGGTGATCTTTTTCGCGGGTCTGGTCGGCTTCGCCCTGGTCAGGCTGGGCGCAAAGACGCTGCGCCTGCGCGCGCTGATGGACGAGTCGCGCGAGATGATGATCCAGGTCACCCGCTTCGTGCTGGAAGCCACGCCGCTGGGCACCTTCGGCCTGATCGCGGCGCTGGTGGGCACCTATGGCTTCGAACAGCTGATCCCGCTGGGCAAGTTCGTGATCGCCCTGTACCTGGCGTGCGCCTTCCACATCCTGGTGGTCTACACCGGGCTGCTGCTGGCGCACGGGCTCAACCCGCTGAAGTTCTTCCGCGGCGCGGCGCCGGCGATGCAGATCGGCTTCGTGGCGTCATCGAGCTTCGCCGCGCTGCCGCTGTCGCTGACCTCGGCCACGCACAACCTGGGCGTGAACAAGGATTACGCCAGCTTCGCCGTGCCGCTGGGCGCGAGCATCAAGATGGACGGCTGCGGCGCGATCTACCCGGCGCTGGGCGCGGTGTTCATCGCCCAGTTCATGGGCATCGAGCTGTCCACGGGCCAGTACTTCCTGATCGCGCTGGCTTCGGTGCTGGGCAGCTTCGGCACCGCCGGCGTGCCGGGCACGGCGGTGATCATGGCCACGGTGGTGATCAGCGCCGCCGGCCTGCCGCTGGAGGCGATTGGCATCCTCTACGCGATCGACCGCATCCTCGACATGATGCGCACGATGACCAACGTGACCGGCCAGGTGCTGGTGCCGGTGCTGGTGGCGAAGGAGACCGGGCTGCTCGACCGCGAGGTATATGAGCGGGCGTCGAGCAACGTCGGGATCGAGGAGGGCGAGGAGCCCGCGGAGCCGGAGCGCGCCGGCCAAGCGTAATTCGCTGCGGCCAAGCACTCTTTCGGTGTGGCGCGCGCAGCCCGTCCCGTATGCCCGCTCAGCGCCTGCCGCTGACCCGCTCGGACTCGAGCTGCTCTTCGAAGGCGCGCTCTGCGGCATCGGCGTACTCGATGCAGGTCATAGGCTTGGATGCCGCCGGGTCGGCGAAGTCGTGGCCGCTGGCGCCCGGATGAGGAGTCAGCAGCAGGTCGCAGGGCAGGGCGCGGACCACGTCGAAGCTGCGGCGGTAGTCCTCGACGATGCGCGGATAGCGCGGGTTCCCGATCAGCTGGTATCCCGGAGCGCTCAGGCTGTCGGCGTAGGCGATGCGCAGGTCGCGGCCATCGTCGCGATCGGTCCAGGTCCAGGCCGTGCTGCCCGGCGTGTGCCCGGGCATGAAGTGCCCGGTGAAGCGCATGCCGCCGAGTTCGACGACTTCGTTGTCCAGCAGCAGGCGGTCCACCTGTACCGGCGGGAATGTGATGGCGTCGCCGAAGTGGATGTCGTCGCTGCCGCCGCGCGCCAGCAGCACCGCGGACTCGGCGTTCGCGGCGACGCGGGCCCCGGTGTTCCGGCGGATTTCGGCGAAGGGGCCAACGTGGTCGGCGTGGGCCTGGCTGGACAGGATCAGCTTGAGGTCTCCCGGCGCCACGCCCAGCTCGGCCATGTGCCGCAGCAACATGTCCGCTGCCTGCGGCATGCCGCCGTCGATCAGCACCGCGCCCGCCGGGGTCTTTACCAGGATCGCGCTCAGGTTGGCCGTGCCGATGTACCAGGTGCTGTCGGCGATGCGCACAGGTGCGATGGGCTGGCGCCAGCTTTCGTGGACGGTGTAGGCCTCGAGCTGCGGCAGCGGCGGCTCCGCGGCGGCCCCGGCCCGGGGCGACAGGAGGACGGCGAGGGCAAGGGCGGTTGGCAGGGCGCGGAGGGGCATTGTTCACCGGCAAGGCAGCGGAAAGGCGGCAGTATCCACCGGATGCCGGCCCTGCGTCGCGGGCATGACGTCCGGCCGGCCACCGGCCCGGGCATCCGCGGTATGTTCGCGATTCGTTCACAAGGGAGATGGGGGACAGATGAAACTGCCCAGGCATATCGCGTGGCTGTCCGCGCTGCTGATCGCGGCGCCGGCCTTCGCCGCCGACACCGACCGCTGGGATATCCCGGTGGCGACGAAAATCCTCGACAACGGCCTGACCGTGGTCGTGTCCGAGGACCGCAGCGCGCCCGTGGTCGGCGTCAGCGTGGTCTACGGCATCGGCATGCGGCTCGAGCCGCGCAACCGCACCGGCTTCGCGCACCTGTTCGAACACTTGATGTTCGAAGGTTCGGCCAACGCGCCGGAGGGCGTGTTCGACCGCGTGATCACCGGCGGCGGCGGGCGCAACAACGGCTCCACCCGCGCCGACTTCACCAACTACATCGAGATCGCGCCCTCGTCCGCGATCGAGCCGATCCTGTGGCTCGAGGCCGACCGCATGCGCATGCTCGACTTCAGCGAATCGACGCTGAAGAACCAGCAGGACGTGGTCAAGGAGGAGATCCGCAACAACGTGCAGAACCAGCCCTATGGCGGCTTCATGTGGATCGACATCGGCATGCATGCGTTCCAGAAGTGGGAGAACAACCACGATGGCTACGGCAGCTTCGAGGATCTTGAAAGCGCCAGCCTGGAGGACGTGAAGGCGTTCCACCGCGACTATTACGGGCCGAACAACGCGATCCTTTCGCTGGCCGGCGACATCTCGCCCGACGAAGGCTTCGCGCTCGCGGAGAAGTATTTTGGCGACATCGCGCGGCGCGAAACGCCTGCCGCACCCGATTTCAGCGAAGGCCTCAATACGCAGGAAAAGCGCCTGCAGCAGGGTGACAAGCTGGCCCAGGTGCCGGCGATCGCCGTGGCCTGGAAGATGCCCGACCGCGGCAGCGCCGACCAGGCGCCGATGGCGGTGCTGGGCGCGCTGCTGGCCAACGGCGACGCCTCGCGCCTGTACCAGGGCCTGGTGAAGGGCCGGGAGCTGGCGCTCAACGTCGATTCGCTCTACGGCCTGACCAGCGAGTGGGAGTACGACGGCCCGACGCTGTTCACCGTGTTCGCGCTGTACAAGCCCGACACCGATGCCGACGCCATGCTGGCCGCCATCGACGAGGAGATCGCGAAGGTGGTCGCCGATGGCGTCGACGACGCCACGCTGGCCCGCATCAAGACCCGCATGCTGGCCGACTGGTACGACGGCCTGGAGTCCTTCCTGTCCCGCGCCGACGCCCTGGCCAAGCTGCAGCTGATGTGGGACGACGCCCAAGTGGTCAATCGTATCCCCGGCTGGATCGATGCCGTGACCTCGGCCGACGTGCAGCGCGCCGCGCGCACCTACCTGACGCGCGACAACCGCACCGTCATCGACCGCAAGCCCGAAGCGATGCTGCAGGCCGCCACGGCCGGCACCGACGCCGCGGACGCGGACGCAGGCACGCCCGCCACCAATGGCCAGGACTGAGGAGACTTCCATGACCATCTTCTTCAAGCACAGCCTGCTCGCCCTGGCCGTCTCCGCGCTGGCCTGCGGCGCCGCCGTCGCCGGCCCCGCCGCCGACCTGCCGAAGGACCTGCCGCCGTACGCGGCCGACAAGCCGCTGCCGGTGCCCGAGATCGCACGCAGGACCCTCGCCAACGGCCTCGAGGTCTGGGTGGTGCCGCGCGACGGCATCCCGCGCGTGGACTACGTGCTCGCGGTGCGCAACGCCGGCTACGTGGCCGACGCGCCGGACGCGCCCGGCTTCGCTTCGCTGCTGGCCGGCCTGCTCCCTGAAGGCACCGCCGAGCGTGATTCGCGCGAGATCGCCGAATTCGCGCAGGCCCAGGGCGGTGGCATCGGCGCCACCGTCAACAGCGACGGCGCCATCGTGTATGCCAATGCGTTGGCAGCCAATGCCGGCCCGATGCTGTCCCTGCTGGCCGAGGTCGCGCGCTCGCCGGCCTTCCCGGAAGGCGAGGTCAAACTGGCGCAGGCCAACGCCCTGCAGGCCCTGAAGGCGGCCGAGGCGCAGCCGGGATTCCGCGCCACCCGCGCGCTGCTGTCGGCGGTGTACGGCGACCATCCCTACGCGCGCACGCAGGCCACCGAAGCGTCGATCACGGCCGTGACGCCCGAAGCGCTGCGCAGCGAGCACGCGCGGCGCTTCCATCCCGGGCGCAGCCTGCTGGTGGTGGCCGGCCGGGTCGAGGCCGACGAGGCGTTCCGCCTCGCCGAAGAGGCCTTTGGCGACTGGAAGGCGCAGGGATCTGCCGACGTCGCGGCCACGCCCGCCGCCCCGCGCCAGGCCGAAGCCCAACGCCTGCTGCTGCAGCGCGACGGCAGCGTGCAGTCGACCCTGCGGCTGGCGAGTCCGGCGGTGCCGGCCAGCGACCCCGACGCGATTCCGCTGCAGCTCGCGGGCACCGTGCTCGGCGGCAGCTTCTCCAGCCGCGTGATGCAGAACCTGCGCGAGGAGAAGGGGTATACCTACGGTGCCCGTGCCGGTGCCACGTCCTCGGCCGAGGGCGGCTACGTGGTCGGCTCCGCGGACGTTCGCAACGAGGTCACCGGCGCGTCGCTGACCGAGTTCTTCAGCGAGTACGCGCGCCTCGCCACCGAGCCGGTGCCGGCGACCGAGCTCGATGACACCAAACGCTATGTCGCCGGCAGCTACCTGATCGGCAACCAGATGCAGGCATCGGTGGCTTCATCGCTGGCCTCGAACTGGCTGGTCGGACTGCCGCCGGAATACCTCGGCGGGTTCGTGCCCAAGGTGCGCGCGGTGACCGCCGGCCAGGTGCAGGCGATGGCGGCCAAGTACTTCGTGCCGGAGCGGCAGAGCATCATCGTGGTGGGCGATGGCGACGCGATCGCCGGGCAGTTGGCCGAGTGGGGCGAGTTCAAGACGGTGGAATGAGCGGAAGCGCCTTCCCCGCGCCTCGTCCCGCACGCCCGGGGACGAGGCGCGGAAGCCGGGTCAGGCCACCGCCGGGACCGCGCGGGGCCGGTTGAGCCACCAGGCGAACGCTGCCGCAGTGAAGAACATCAGCAGGCTGTACACCGCTGCGGGGATCGCCATCGCGGCGTTGCCCAGCACGTTGAGCGCGATGAAGATCGCCAGCGTGCCGTTGTGGATCCCGATCTCCATCGAGATTGCGACTGCCTGCGGCCGCGGCAGCTTCAGCGCCAGCGGCGCCGCATACCCTGTGCCCAGGCTGGCCAGGTTGAACAGCAGGCAGGCCATGCCGACCACGGCCACCGACGACAGCAGCACCTGCCAGGACTGCGCCACCGCCACCGCGACCAGCAGTGCCAGCACCAGTACCGACAGTAGCCTCAGCGGCTTGGCCGAACTCGCCGCGAACCCCGGCGCGAAGTGGCGCACGGCCATGCCCGCAGCGACCGGCAACAGGATGATCACGCCGACTTCGACCACCTTCGCCACCGGCGGCGGGACGTACTGGCCGGCGCCCACGAAATACTCGAGCGACAGGTTGAGGATCACCGGCAGGGTCAGCAGGCAGAGCAGGCTGTTGATCGCAGTCAACGTGATGTTGAGCGCCACGTCGCCGCGTGCCAGGTGGCTGTAGATGTTCGCCGTGGCGCCGCCCGGTGAAGCCGCCAGCAGCATCAGCCCGACCGCGAGCGCCGGCCGCAGCCCGAAGCCCAGTGCCAGGCCGAAGGCCACCCAGGGCAGGATCAGGGTCTGCAGGGCCAGGCCGGTCAGCACCGCCTTGGGATAGCGCGCCACGCGCCGGAAATCGTCAATGGTCAGGCCCATCCCGAGCCCGAGCATGATCACCCCCAACGCCAGTGGCAGCAGGAGGTTGGTCAGCAGCGTCGCCTGCATCGCCGTCCTTTATCGTGGTTTCCCCGGTGCCGAGCTTCGCCCGTCGGGCGGGGGCGTGCACGCCGCGCTGCAACGAGGTCCAGGCAGCGGAAACAGGAAGGCCGCCCGGGAGGGCGGCCTTCGGTTCCAACAGCAGGGCGTCAGGCAGGAGCTCAGCTGTGCAGACCGTCCACCCGGCGCGCCTGCAGGAACTTGCCGGCCCAGTAGCCGGTGTCCAGGCGCGATACCGTGACATCGCGGCCGGTGCGTGGCGCGTGCACGAACTGGCCGTCGCCGACGTAGATGCCGACGTGGTCGACGCGCTTGCCGCGGCGGCCGAAGAACACCAGGTCGCCGGCTACAAGCGCCGCGCGTTCCACCTTTTCGCCGTTGCCGGCCATCTCGCGCGACACGCGCGGCAGTTCGATGCCCAGCGCGGTGCGGAACACATAGCCCACCAGGCCGCTGCAGTCGAAGCCGGAGTCCGGCGACGTGCCGCCCCAGCGGTAGGGCGTGCCGAGCAGGCCCATGGCACGCTGCAGCAGGGCCTGGATCCGCCCATGCGGCTGGGCGTCGACGCTGGACTCGCCGGCTTCGATCAGCTGCAGGACGTCGGCGGCGCTCAGCATGTCGCGGCTCGGCGCGATGGCGCTGCCCGTGAGGGTCTGGCTGGTAGAGCCGGAAAGCATCTGGTCGGCGGAGTCGGCACCCAGCGGGGCGGCGAATGCCGGGGTCGCGCAGAGCAGCAGCAGGCCACTGAAGAGAAGCGATCGCACCCGGAAGGTGGAGCGGCTGGCGGAGGCGATTCCTGGAAAAAATGTCACGCGGTCTTCACAAGTCGACAACAGCAGCGCGTGATGGTGCCGTAGAGAAGCCTCCGGCTTGTTAGGATTTCATTAGCCGGACGTGAAGGGCGCGGGACGCGTGTCCTCGATTCAGCGCAGGATGCGTTTTGCGCCGCTGTAGTTGCGTCGCCAGTAGCTTCCGTCGAGATGGTCCAAGCGGACCGTGCCTCCGGTGCTGGGGGCATGCACGAAGCGGCCTTCGCCGATATAGATGCCGACGTGGGTGACGCTGCCGCCGCTGCCGAAGAACACGAGATCGGAGGTCGCCAGCTTGTCGGGCTGGATCTTCGGCCCCTGGTAGGCGGCCAGGTCGCGCGAGGTGCGCGGAAGCTTGAGGTCCAGCATGTCCCGGTACACATAGTTGACCAGGCCCGAACAGTCGAAGCCGCCCTCGGGGGTATTGCCGCCGTAGCGATAGGGCGTGCCGACCAGGCTGATGGCGCGCATCAGCACCGCATTGGCCGCGGCCGGATCGGCCGGCGTGACCTGGGGCCACGCGCGCTCGGCGGCGGCCGGAGCCCGGGCCGGCGTCGGAGCGCGGACATTGTCGCGGCCGCAGCCGGCGGCGAAGGCCAGGATCAGCAATACCGCGGCGGCGATTGGCGCGCGGTGGCCGGTGTCTGGATAATGCATGTCCTTGCCCATCGGCCGGCATCTTGGCCGAGCCTCCGCATTCCTACAAGCGGCCGCGTGCCGCGCTTCCGGACCCCTTGCACATGAAGATCGAAAAAGACCGCGTCGTCCGCTTCCACTACACCGTCTCGCAGAAGGGCGGCGAACCGGTGGAGACGTCGAAGGACCGCGACGAGCCGCTGGCGATCCTGCACGGCCACGGCAACATCATCCCGGGCCTTGAGAAGGCGATGGAAGGCCACGTCGCCGGCGACAGCTTCAGCGCCGACGTGCCCTGCGCCGAGGCCTATGGCGAGCGTCGCGAGGGTATGACCCAGCGCGTGCCGAAGAAGCATTTCAGCGGCCAGAAGCTCAGCGTCGGCGACCAGGTGGTGCTGAACACCAACTTCGGCCCGCGCGCGGTGACCATCCAGAAGGTCGGCATGAGCGTGGTCGATGTCGACCTCAACCATCCGATGGCCGGCCAGGACCTGCACTTCGAGGTCGAGATCGTCGACGTGCGCGAGGCGCAGCAGATCGAAATCGAACACGGCCACGTGCACGGGGCGGGTGGCCATGACCATGGCGACGCGGCCGACCAGGAAGACGTGGCGGCGGCTCCGGCCGAAGCCTCCGGCAGCGACGACCCCACCGGCAAGGCCGGCTGACGGCCGCCTGCGCCGCTGGACTTCCGCATGGACGACCGCGTTGATGTGGTGGTGGTGGGTGGCGGCGTCATCGGCCTGTGCACCGCGCTGTGCCTGGTCGAAGCCGGGCGCAGCGTGCGCGTGCTGGAAGCCAGGACCGTCGGCAGCGGCAGTTCGCACGGCAACTGCGGGACGCTGACGCCCAGCCATGCCGCGCCGCTGGCCGCACCCGGCGCCATCGTCCAGGCGCTGCGCTGGATGTTGACGCCCGATGCGCCGTTCTACGTGGCGCCGCGGCTGGACCCGGGCCTGTGGCGCTGGCTGATGGGCTTTGCCAGGCGCTGCAACGCCCGTGACTGGCGCACGGCACTGGTCGCGCGCGCGGCCATCCTCAACGATTCGATCACCGCCTATCCCGATTGGGTGGCGCGCCATGCACCCGCGGCGGAGTATGCGTCGGAGGGCGTGGACTACCTGTTCCGCAGCGCGTCGGGTTTCGACGCGGCCGCGCGCGACATCCCGCAGCTGGCCGAAGTCGGCATCGGCGCAGAGGTGATCGAGGGCAGCGACTACGAGCGTTCGGACCCGGCGCTGAAGCCCGGCATCCACGCCGTGATCCGCTTCCCCGGCGATGCCAGCCTGCGGCCGGACCGCTATGTGAGCGGCCTGCTGCAATCGCTGCGCGCGCTTGGCGGCGTGATCGAGGACGGCTGGGACGTGCAGGGCATCGACGAGGATGCCGACGGCGTGACCGTGCACGGCAGCCGTGGACGCGTGCAGGCGCGCGACGTGGTCATCGCCACGGGTGCCTGGTCGCCGACGCTGATGCGATCGGCGGGCCTGGGCGCGCTGCCGGTCCAGCCCGGCAAGGGCTATTCGATCACCTACGACCGCCCATCGCTGGTGCCGCGCCGTGCGCTGTCGCTGCACGAG
Organism: Luteimonas sp. A537; assembly: GCF_054052065.1. Taxonomy (NCBI): domain Bacteria; kingdom Pseudomonadati; phylum Pseudomonadota; class Gammaproteobacteria; order Lysobacterales; family Lysobacteraceae; genus Luteimonas; species Luteimonas renzhihongae. The sequence goes on along the minus strand of NZ_JBSVRH010000001.1, from coordinate 202,407 downwards.
CCGGGGGTCTGCGTCACCACCTGGGGCAGTGGATACCGTCTCGGCAGCACGATGGAGTTCTCGGGCTACAGCACCGATCTCAACCGCCGGCGGCTCGATGCGCTGGAACGCGGCGCTGCGCAGTTCCTGCACCAGCCGGTAGGCCCGGTGAAGCACGAGGAATGGTACGGCTGGCGCCCCTTGAGCATCGACGACGTGCCGATCATCGGCCGCGTGCCCGGGCGCCGCCATGCCTGGATCGCGACCGGGCATGGCATGCTCGGGGTCAGCATGAGCCCCTCCACCGGACAACTTGTCGCCGACATGGTCTGCGGCCGCGCGCCGCGGATCGATCCCGCGCCGTATTCGCCGGCGCGGTTCCGGTGAGCGCCGTCCGCGGCATCGAGGTCGACCTCGCCGTCGTTGGCGGCGGCTCAGGTGGACTGGCCGCTGCCTTTCGCGCTGCCAGCCACGGCGCGCGCGTCGCGCTGCTTGAGCCGGGCGAACTTGGCGGCACCTGCGTCAACGTCGGCTGCGTGCCGAAGAAGGCGATGTGGCTGGCGGCCGATCTCGGCGCGCGCATCGGCATGGCTTCGGCGCTGGGCTTCCCGGTCAAGCGTGCCTACCCGGACTGGACGCAGCTGGTGGCCAGCCGCCAGCGCTACATCGCCAACATCCACGCCAGCTACCGCCGGCGCCTGGACGAGGCCGGGATCGTGCTGCTGCCTTCGCGCGGCCGGCTTGCCGGCGATGGCGTGGTCGAGTGCGGGGATGGCACCCGGGTGCGTGCGGCGCATATCGTGCTTGCCACCGGCGGCCGGCCGGTGCGGCCGGACATTCCCGGCGCGGACCTGGGCATCGATTCGGACGGCTTTTTCACCCTGTCGGAGGCACCGCGACGGGTGGCGATCATCGGCGGCGGCTACGTTGGCGTCGAACTTGCCGGGGTGATGCAGGCGCTGGGCAGCCACGTCGAGCTGTTCGTGCGCGGCCAGGGCCTGCTCAAGGGCTTCGACCACGAGGTGATCGAGCGCCTGCAGGGCAACCTGCACCAGTCCGGCATCGCACTGCACCTGGGCTATTCGCTTGCCGCGCTGGAGGCCGGCGAGGCCGGCGGCGTGCGTCTGCGCGAGGAGGCTGGCGATACCGGCCAGCCCTTCGACGTGGTGATCCTCGCCACCGGGCGGCGTGCGAACACCGACGACCTCGGGCTGCAGGCCGCCGGCGTGGCGACCGACGGCCGTGGCTTCATCAAGGTGGACGGGTTCCAATCCACCGGCGCCGACGGGGTGTACGCGGTCGGCGACGTGACCGGCCGCCTGGCGCTGACACCGGTGGCGATCGCCGAGGCGCGGCGGCTGATGGACCGCGTGTTCGGCGGCGAGCCGGACGCGCGGGTCGATCATGCGAACGTGCCGACCGTGGTGTTCTCGCATCCGCCGATCGGCAGGGTCGGCCTGACCGAGGCCGAGGCCCGCCAGCGCTTCGGCGGCGATGCGGTCAGCTGCCACCACACCACCTTCCGGCCGATGCTGCATGCCCTGGCCGACGTCCAGCAGCACAGCATGTTCAAGGCCGTCTGCGTGGGCGAAGAGAAGCGCGTGGTCGGCCTGCACCTGCTTGGCGAGGCCGCGGACGAGATCCTGCAGGGCTTCGCGGTGGCGGTGAAGATGGGCGCCACGCTTGCCGACTTCCACGCCACCGTCGCCATCCACCCGACCAGCGCCGAAGAGATCGTGCTGCTGCGCTGAGCGGTTAGGATCGGGGGATGGAGACCTTCACCCTGCACCGCGGCAGCGCGCCGCTGCTCGTCAGCCTTCCGCACGACGGCACCCATGTCCCGGACGCGATCGCGCGGCGCCTGACCGCCAGCGCGCGTGCCGTGCCCGACACCGACTGGCACGTGGCCCGGTTGTACGATTTCGCGCGTGAGCTGGGCGCCTCGATCCTCGTGCCGACGCATTCGCGCTACGTGGTCGACCTCAACCGCGACGAAAACGACACCTCGCTCTATCCCGGGCAGAACACCACCGGGCTGTGCCCGGTGCGGCAGTTCAATGGCAGCGCGGTCTACCTTGAAGGTCAGGAACCCGCGCCCGGGGAGGTCCTGCAGCGCGTCGACGCGTACTGGCGGCCCTACCACGCGGCGCTGCGCGGCGAGATCGATCGCCTGAAGCAGGCGCACGGCCGCGTGGTGCTGTGGGAAGGCCACTCGATCCGCGGCGAACTGCCCTGGCTGTTCCCCGGGCGGCTGCCCGACCTCAATCTCGGCACCGCCAGCGGCGCCAGTTGTGCACCGGAGCTGGCCGAGCGCCTGGCGCTGGTGCTGGCGAAGCAGGGCGGCTATGACTGGGTGGCCAACGGCCGCTTCAAGGGCGGCTACATCACGCGCCATTACGGCCGTCCCGAGCAGGGCGTGGATGCCGTGCAGCTCGAGATCGCGCAGCGCACCTACATGGACGAGACGACTTTCGACTGGCGGCCGGAGCGGGCCGCGGCGTTGCAGCCAGTGCTGCGCGCGCTGCTCGAAGCGAGCGGGTGCTGATCGCTGCGATGTCCTGTGGGCGGGCCAAACGTCGTCTCTTGGGTAACCGCGGACTGTCCGCGCACCCATGGAGAGGTCTTCAATGCGTATATCAATGGGGATGTTCTTGATTCCCGCCGTGCTGTTACTGGCCGCAGCATCGCCGCCTGCGTGGTCCGTCGAGGCCCAGACCATGGCGGCAGGGGCGTGCAAGAGTGCGCTGCCGATATTCGACGGCAATATCCGCAGCAGGCCGCTGGCAGTGCAGAACGAGGGGACGTCGTCCGCCTTCGTCACCTGCACGCAACAGGCTGAGCTGGGCAACGAGCCCAGGAGCATTGGGATCAGCCTGATCAACACGGGCGCGGCCGCCACGACCGTGAACTGCACCATGGTGAATAGGCCGCTTTTGTCGGAGTACTATCCCGAATCGATTCAAGTCGCCGCCGGTGCAATCACCTGGCTCATATTCACACCATCGGGTGCACCGACGTTCACAGGCACGCTGCATGCCTTCAGCTGCAATCTGCCGCCAGGTACCGGCGTCAATCGAATCGCCTACCTATACGATTGAGCCCCGGTCGCGTCATCCGTGCGATGCACGGGTGACGCGGACCGACCAACTTCAGACCTCCAGCGAAGCCAGGTCGCCCTTTTCCTCCAGCCAGGCCTTGCGGTCGGACGCGCGCTTCTTGGCCAGCAGCATGTCCATCAGCGAGCGCGTCTGGTCGGCATCATCGATGGTCAATTGCACCAGGCGGCGGGTGTCGGGGTGGATCGTGGACTCGCGCAGCTGCGGCGGGTTCATTTCGCCCAGGCCCTTGAAGCGGGTGACGTTGACCGTGCCCTTCAGCTTCTCGCGTGCGATCTTTTCCAGCAGCAGGCGCTTTTCTTCCTCGTCCAGGGCATAGAACACCTGCTTGCCGATGTCGACGCGGTACAGCGGCGGCATCGCCACGAAGATGTGCCCGGCGCGCACCAGCGCCGGGAAGTGGCGCAGGAACAGCGCCGCCAGCAGGGTCGCGATATGCAGGCCGTCCGAGTCGGCGTCGGCCAGGATCACCACCTTGCCGTAGCGCAGGCCGGAGATGTCGTCCTTGCCCGGGTCGCAGCCGATGGCGATGGCGAGGTTGTGCACTTCCTCGGAGGCCAGCACGCTGGTCGACGCGACCTCCCAGGTGTTCAGGATCTTGCCGCGCAGCGGCAGGATCGCCTGGAAATCCTTGTCGCGCGCCTGCTTGGCGGAGCCGCCGGCGGAATCGCCCTCGACCAGGAACAGCTCGGTGCGCGACAGGTCCTGGCTGATGCAGTCGGCCAACTTGCCCGGCAGTGCGGGCCCCTGGGTGACCTTCTTGCGGACGATCTGCTTTTCGGTCTTCAGCCGAGCGCTGGCGCGGTCGATCGCCAGCTGCGCGATCTTCTCGCCGATCTCGACATGGCTGTTGAGCCAGAGGGTGAAGGCATCCTCGGCGGCGCCCTCGATGAAGCCGGCGGCCTGGCGCGAGCTCAGCCGCTCCTTGGTCTGGCCGCTGAACTGCGGGTCGCTCATCTTCAGGCTGAGCACGAAGGCGACGCGGTCCCAGACGTCTTCGGGCGCCAGCTTGACCCCGCGCGGCAGCAGGTTGCGGAATTCGCAGAACTTGCGCAGGGCATTGGTGAAGCCCGAGCGCAGGCCGTTGACGTGGGTGCCGTGCTGCGGCGTCGGGATCAGGTTGACGTAGCTTTCCTGCACCAGCTCACCGTCGGGGATCCAGGCCACGGCCCAGTCCACCATCTCGGTGTCCTTCTTCAGGCGGCCCAGGAACAGCTCCGGCGGCAGCGGCTCGCGGCCGGTGAGCTCGCCGGCCAGGTAGTCGCGCAGGCCATCGGCGTAGTGCCACTCGTCGCGCTCGCCGCTGGCCTCGTCGAACAGGGTCACGGTCAGGCCGGGGCACAGCACCGCCTTGGCACGCAGCAGGTGGCGCAGGGCGCGCAGGCCGAACTTCGGCGTGTCGAAATACTTCGGGTCAGGCCAGAAACGCAGCCTGGTGCCGGTGTTGCGCTTGCCCACGGTGCCGACGATGTCCAGGCCGCTGACGGGGTCGCCGTCGCGGAACGACATCAGGTACTCGTTGCCATCGCGCTTGATATGCACCTCGACCAGGGTCGACAGCGCGTTGACCACGCTCACGCCCACGCCGTGCAGGCCGCCGGAAAACGCGTAGTTGCGGTTGCTGAACTTGCCGCCCGCATGCAGGCGCGTGAGGATCAGCTCGACGCCGGGGACTTTTTCTTCCGGGTGGATGTCCACCGGCATGCCGCGGCCGTCGTCGGAGACTTCGCAGCTGCCGTCGCGGTGCATGGTCACCGCGATCGCGCGCGCATGGCCGGCCAGGGCCTCGTCCACCGCGTTGTCGATGACCTCCTGCGCGAGGTGGTTCGGCCGGGTGGTATCGGTGTACATGCCGGGACGGCGCTTGACCGGATCCAGGCCGGACAGGACTTCGATGTCGGCGGCGTCGTAGCGTGAATTCATTGCGGAAAGGGCAAGGCCCGGAGAGCGTGGGGAGCCGACCAGAATGGCGTCGGGGCAGGGGCGGGTCAAGGCAGGTGTTGACGGGGGTCAATCCCGGTCCCGCGGGCCCGCGCGAGAATCGGCGCCCCCACCAGGAGACCGCCATGACCGCCGCGACCGACGCCTACGCCGACCTGCACCAGAGCTATGGCCGCTGCCTGCGGGACAAGGAGTTCATCGGCCGTTTCTACGACGTGTTCCTGGCCAGTAGTCCCGATGTCCCCGCGCTGTTCGCCCACACCGACTTCAACAAGCAGCGCATGGCTCTGCGCAAGGGCATCACCATGGCCATCTTCCATGCGGGCGGAAGCCGGGTCGTGGACCGCGGGATCGAGGAGATGGGCGCCGTCCACTCCCGCGACGGCCGCTGCCCGGTGCCTGCGGCGCTGTACCGGGACTGGATCGCCAGCCTGCTGCAGGTGGTGGAAGCGACCGATCCCGAGGCCGATCCGGCGCTGATGGCGCGCTGGCGCGAGGCCATGGCCGTGGTGGTGGATACCTTCACGGCACGCGACGCCGACCCCGCTGGGGAGATGGCCGCCCGGGAAGGGGCCCGAGGCCTGTTCTCGCGCGTCATGCAGGGGCTGCGGCCGCGACAGGGCTAAGGCAAGCGGCGATTGCGGCAGCGCGGCGGTGGCGGCAGGCGGCGATCGCGGCCATGGCCGCTCCCACAAAAGCAGAACACCCCGGGCGCGCTGTCAAGGTCGCCCCTGCAACCGCCAGCCGCTAGACTATGGCTTTCCTGCGGCAGCCTGATTCATGACTCCCCTGATTTTCGTCACCGGCGGCGTGGTGTCCTCGCTCGGCAAGGGCATTTCCGCGGCTTCGCTCGCGGCCATCCTCGAAGCCCGCGGTCTGCGGGTGACGATGATGAAGCTCGACCCGTACATCAACGTCGACCCCGGCACCATGAGCCCGTTCCAGCACGGCGAGGTCTACGTGACCGACGATGGCGCCGAGACCGACCTCGACCTGGGCCACTACGAGCGCTTCATCAACGTCCGCCTGTCGGGCAAGAACTCGATCACCACCGGCAAGATCTACGAGAGCGTGATCCGCAAGGAGCGCAGAGGCGACTACCTGGGCGCCACCGTGCAGGTGATCCCGCACATCACCGACGAGATCAAGCGCTGCATCGACACCGCCACCCAGGGCTTCGACGTCGCTCTGGTCGAGATCGGCGGCACGGTGGGCGACATCGAATCGCTGCCGTTCCTGGAGGCGATCCGCCAGATCCGCACCGAACGCGGCCCGGACAAGGCCATCTTCATGCACCTCACGCTGGTGCCGTATATCGCGGCGGCCGGCGAGCTCAAGACCAAGCCCACCCAGCACTCGGTGAAGGAATTGCGCTCGATCGGCATCCAGCCCGACGTGCTGCTGTGCCGCAGCGAGCAGCCGCTGCCCGACAGCGAGCGGCGCAAGATCGCCCTGTTCACCAACGTGTCCGAGAAGGCGGTGATCTCGATCGTCGACCTGGACAACATCTACAAGATCCCGGCCTGGCTGCAGAGCCAGGGCCTGGACGCGTTCGTTGTCGAGCGCCTGCGCTTGGCCGACAAGGCCGCGCCGGTGGCGGACCTGTCCGAATGGGCGTCGGTGGTCGACGCCACCCAGAACCCGATCGGCGAGGTCACCATCGCCGTGGTCGGCAAGTACGTCGACCACAAGGACGCCTACAAGTCGGTGGCCGAGGCACTGCGCCACGGCGGCATCCGCCAGCGCACGCGGGTGAACCTGAAGTGGGTTGAATCGCAGGACATCGAGCGCGACGGCGCCGCGGCCGCGCTGGCCGGCGTCGATGGCGTGCTGGTGCCCGGTGGCTTCGGCGACCGCGGCTTCGACGGCAAGGTGCTGACCTCGAAGCATGCGCGCGAAACCGGCCTGCCGTACTTCGGCATCTGCTACGGCATGCAGGCGGCCGTGGTCGACGTGGCACGCCATCTGGCCGGGCTGGACGGCGCCAACAGCACCGAGAACGACCGCCAGACCCCGCACCCGGTGATCGGCCTGATCACCGAATGGCGCACCAAGACCGGCGAAGTGGAACGTCGCGGCGAAGACAGCGACCTGGGCGGCACCATGCGCCTGGGCCTTCAGGAGCAGCGACTGAATCCGGGCACGAAGGCACGCGCGCTGTACGGCAAGGACGTGGTCGCCGAGCGCCACCGCCATCGCTACGAATTCAACAACCGCTACCGCACCCAGCTTGAAGACGCAGGCCTGGTGATCAGCGCCAAGTCGATGGACGACCTGCTGGTGGAGATGGTCGAGCTGGCCGACCACCCGTGGTTCATCGCCTGCCAGGCGCACCCCGAGTTCCTCTCCACCCCCCGCGGCGGCCACCCGCTGTTCATCGGCTTCGTCCGCGCCGCGCGCGAGCGCAAGGCTGGCGGGAAGCTGTTGAAAGAAGCAACGGCATGAGCATTTTTGGCCACGGATTTACGCGGATAAACGCGGATCAAGCGAAAACCCGTAGGAGCAGCTATAGCTGCGACCCGGGAGCTTGGTCGTGGGGCGGTGACAGTGGCTATCGCAGCTATAGCTGCTCCTACAAAATCATGGCTTCTGCTCTATCCGCGTTTATCCGCGTAAATCCGTGGCCAAAAAAGGCTCTTCTATGAACCTCTGTGGATTCAAGGTCGGCCTCGACCAGCCGTTCTTCCTGATCGCCGGCCCCTGCGTGATCGAGAGCGAGCAGCTGCAGCTCGATGTGGCGGGGCAGCTGAAGGAGATCACTTCGGCGCTCGGCATCAACTTCATCTTCAAGTCCAGCTTCGACAAGGCCAACCGCACCTCGGGCACCGCGTTCCGCGGCCCGGGCATGGAAGAAGGCCTGCGCGTGCTGGGCGAGGTGAAGCGCCAGATCGGCGTGCCGGTGCTGACCGACGTGCACGAGTACACGCCGATGGACGAGGTCGCGAGCGTCGTCGACGTGCTGCAGACGCCGGCCTTCCTGGTGCGCCAGACCGACTTCATCACCAGGGTCTGCGCGGCCGGCAAGCCGGTGAACATCAAGAAGGGCCAGTTCCTGTCGCCGTGGGACATGAAGCCCGTGGTCGAGAAGGCGAAGGCCACCGGCAACCAGGACATCATGGTCTGCGAGCGCGGCGCCAGCTTCGGCTACAACAACCTGGTCTCGGACATGCGCAGCCTCGCAGTGATGCGCGACACCGGCTGCCCGGTTGTCTTCGACGCCACCCATTCCGTGCAGCTGCCGGGCGGGCAGGGCACCTCCAGCGGCGGCCAGCGCGAGTTCGTGCCGGTGCTGGCCCGCGCCGCGATCGCCGTCGGCGTCTCCGGCGTCTTCATGGAAACCCACCCCGATCCCGCCAAGGCGCTCAGCGACGGCCCCAACGCCTGGCCGCTGGACAAGATGCGCGCGTTGCTGGAAACCATGCTGGAACTCGACGCGGTGACCAAGCGTGGAGGCTTCCTCGAAAGTGAAGTTTGATTTTTTGGCCACGGATTTACGCGGATAAACGCGGATAGAGCAGGAGCTCTGCTTTTGTAGGAGCAGCTATAGCTGCGACCGGAAGGGTTGGGCCATTTGGCGGTCGCCGCTATAGCTGCTCCTACAGTTACCGGAAGTTTTTGCTTTATCCGCGTTTATCCGCGTAAATCCGTGGCAAAAAAGCTCTTCCCGCAATCCCACACCCACAAAGCGACACAGCGAGCCCATGACCAATATCGCCAAGATCCACGCCCGTGAAATCCTCGACAGCCGCGGCAATCCGACGCTCGAGGCCGAGGTGACCCTCGCCGATGGCGCGTTCGGCCGCGCGATGGTGCCCTCGGGCGCCTCGACCGGTGCCCGCGAAGCCGTGGAGCTGCGCGATGGCGACAAGACGCGCTACCTGGGCAAGGGCGTGATGCAGGCGGTGGCCAACGTCAATGGCACGATCGCGGATGCGCTCAAGAACTTCGACGCCGCCGACCAGGCCGGCCTCGACAAGCGCCTGATCGATCTCGACGGCACCGACAACAAGGGCCGCCTGGGCGCGAACGCGCTGCTGGGTGTTTCCATGGCCGCGGCACATGCGGTCGCGGCCTCGCGCCGGATCCCGCTGTGGCAGCTGCTGGCCGGCGACCGCGCGCCGGTGCTGCCGGTGCCGATGATGAACATCATCAACGGCGGTGCGCACGCCGACAACAACGTCGACCTGCAGGAATTCATGGTGCTGCCGGTGGGCTTCGACTCGTTCTCCGAGAGCCTGCGCGCTGGCACCGAGATCTTCCACGCGCTGAAGTCGGTGCTGAAGGGTCACGGCCTGTCGACGGCGGTCGGCGACGAGGGCGGCTTCGCCCCCGACCTGCGCAGTAATGTCGAGGCGCTCGACACCATCCTCGAAGCCATCGGCAAGGCCGGCTATCGCGCCGGTGATGACGTGCTGCTGGGCCTCGACGTCGCCTCCAGCGAGTTCTATGACAACGGCAAGTACCACCTGGTTGGCGAAGGCAAGCGCCTGACCGGCGAGCAGTTCACCGACTTCCTCGCGTCCTGGTGCGACCAGTACCCGATCATCACCGTCGAGGACGGCATGGCCGAGGCCGACTGGGACAGCTGGAAGCTGCTGACGCAGCGCCTGGGCGATCGCGTCCAGCTGGTCGGCGACGACCTGTTCGTGACCAACCCGGCGATTTTCCGCGAGGGCATCGACAGCGGCACCGCCAACGCCATCCTGATCAAGGTCAACCAGATCGGCACGCTGACCGAGACCCTGGAGGCGATCGCCATGGCCGACGCCGCCGGCTACGCCGCGGTGGTTTCGCACCGCTCGGGCGAAACCGAGGACACCACCATCGCCGACATCGCCGTGGCGACCACTGCCACCCAGATCAAAACCGGCTCACTGTGCCGCAGCGACCGAGTCGCGAAGTACAACCAGTTGCTGCGCATCGAAGAGTCGCTGGGTGCGAAGGCGCGCTTCGCGGGCCGCGACGCCTTCGTCTCGCTGAAGCGCTGACGCGACCGCCATGCGCACGCTGCGGATCGTGCTGGTGGTGCTGGTCGCGCTGCTGGCGTGGCTGCAGTACCGGCTGTGGTTTGGCAACGGCGGCAACCAGGAGGTTGCCGACCTGCAGGCCCAGGTCGAGCAGCAGGCGCGGCAGAACAACGGCCTGCGCGACCGCAACGCCGCGCTCGCCGCCGAGGTCGCCGATCTCAAGTCGGGCGAGGCGGCGATCGAGGAGCGCGCGCGCGCGGAGCTGGGCATGATCCGGCCCGGCGAGACCTTCTATCGCGTGATCGATCACGCGCAGCCGGCGGCGACGGCGGCGGACACCGGAGAAGAAGCGCAGTGAACCGGATCATCCCCGGAAACGACAAGGACACCCGATGACCTGGGTGGTGATCCCCGCCGCCGGTCGCGGCGCACGCTTCGGCGGCGACGTGCCCAAGCAGTACCTCGAAGTCGCGGGCGAGCCGCTGATCGCGCACAGCCTGCGCGCGCTGTTCGCCCATCCCGGCGTCGAAGGCGCGGTGGTGTCCCTGGCCGAAGGCGATGCCCGCTGGCAGGGCTGGAGCGATGGCAGCGGCCGCCGCGTGATCGCCTGCGCCGGCGGTGGAACGCGTGCGGAATCGGTGTTGGCCGGTTTGGCCGCGCTGCCCGACGACGTGCGTGCCGACGCCTTCGTGCTGGTGCACGACGCGGCGCGCCCGAACCTGCGCCTGGCCGACCTGGCCGCGCTGCTGGAGCGCGGACGCGAGGATCCGGTCGGCGCCATCCTCGCCACGCCCGTGCGCGACACGTTGAAGCGCGCCGGCGACGACGGCGGCATCGATGCCACCGAGCCACGCGAGCGCCTGTGGCGCGCGCAGACGCCGCAGCTGTTTCGACGCCTGCAGCTGCGCCGCGCGCTGGAAGCCGCCGCAGCCGACGGCGTCGAAGTCACCGACGAGGCCATGGCCATGGAGCGCCTGGGCGCGCGCCCGCTGCTGGTCGAGGGTGCCGAGGACAACATCAAGGTGACCACGCCGGCCGACCTGGCCCACTTCGAATTCCTGCTCGCGCGACGCGCGACGGGGGAGGACGCATGACCATCCGCATCGGCAACGGCTACGACGTCCACGCATTCGGCGAGGGCGACCACGTCATGCTCGGCGGCGTGCGCGTGCCCCACGGGCGCGGGCTTGTCGCGCACAGCGACGGCGACGTGATCCTGCATGCGCTGTGCGATGCGATCCTCGGCGCGTTGGCGCTGGGCGACATCGGCGTGCATTTCCCGCCCTCGGACGATCGCTGGAAGGGCGCCGACAGCCGCGCGCTGCTGCGCCATTGCGTGGTACTGGCCGGGGAGCGGGGCTGGAAGATCGGCAATGTCGACGCCACGGTGATCTGCGAGCGGCCCAAGATCGGCCCGCACGTGCAGGCGATGCGGGAGGTGATCGCCGCCGACCTTGGCGTCGCGCTCGATGCGGTCAGCGTCAAGGCCACCACCAGCGAGCGCCTGGGTTTCGTCGGGCGCGAGGAAGGAATCGCGGCGCAGGCCGTGTGCTTGCTCGTGGCCGGCTGACGAAATGCGTCCGCATCAGAGGCCGGACGCGGGAGCGGGCGTGTGCCGGTGAACAACCCGCCACCCCGCGCCCACGGCGCGCCGGTGCTTGCGGCGCGTATCCGCGTCGCGCCGGAAGATTTCGACGTCACCGAGCTCGATGGCTTCGAGGCCAGCGGTACCGGTGAGCACCTGCTGCTGACGATCGGGAAGCGCGGCATGAACACCGCCTTCGTCGCCCGCCTGCTGGCGGAATGGGCGGGCGTTGACGAGCGCGCGATCGGCTATGCCGGGCTCAAGGATCGCCACGCGCTGACCCGCCAGCGTTTCAGCGTGCACCTGCCGGGGCGCGCGGCGCCCGACCTTGCCGCGCTTGAGCGCGACGATCCCGCCACCGGGCAGTCGTTGCGGGTGCTCGACCACGCCCGGCACGCGCGCAAGCTGCCGCGCGGTGCGCTTGCGGGCAACCGCTTCGTGCTGGTGCTGCGGGAGCTGGAGTGCGATCGCGCAGCGGTCGATGCGCGCCTGCAGGCCATCGTTGCGCGTGGCGTGCCCAATTACTTTGGCGTACAGCGCTTCGGCCGCGGCGGCGCCAACATCGACAAGGCCCGGCACATGTTCGCCGGCCAGCGCGTGCGTCGCGACGAGCGCGCGATGCTGTTGTCGGCGGCGCGCTCGGCGCTGTTCAACCGGGTGCTGGCCGCGCGCGTGGCCGATGGAAGCTGGGACCGTGGCCTGGAAGGCGAGGCCTGGATGCTTGATGGCAGCCGCAGCGTGTTCGGGCCGGAACCCTTCAGCGATGCGCTGGCGGAACGGCTGGCGGCCTTCGACATCCACCCCAGCGCACCGCTGTGGGGGCGCGGCGAACTTCGCAGCACCGACGATGCGCGCGCGCTTGAGCTCGCCGCACTCGCCGATGACGACAGCCTCGCGCTTTGCGCTGGCCTGGAAGGCGCGGGCCTGAAGCAGGAGCGGCGCGCGACCCGCCTGCGTCCCGACGGACTGGCCTGGCGCTGGCTGGATGGATCCGCGGTGGACGGACCCGCGCTGGAGCTGGCGTTCGCGTTGCCGCCCGGCACCTATGCCACTTCGGTGCTGGCTGAACTGGGCGAGGTCGTCGACGCGGGCGCCCACTCCGGCGCGGACCGGGCGTAGCCGTCAGCGCCGGTCCAGCAGCACCAGTACCGCGCCGGTCCCGCCCTGGGCGGCAGGTGCCGAATGGAAGGCCAGTACGTCCGCGCGGTGGCGCAGGATGCGATCGACCACGTTTTTCAGCACCGGCAGGCTGTCGTCGGAGTTGATGCCCTTGCCATGGACCACGCGCACGCAGCCGTGGCCGGCGTCGCGCGACTCGACAAGGAACCTTCGCAGCATGGCTTCCGCGGTCGCGGCATCCGCATGGTGCAGGTCAAGCTCGTCCTGGGCGGCATAGAGCCCCTGTGACAGCCGCTTGAGCGTGCGTGCCGGAATCTGCTCGCGCCGGTGCGAAAGCACGTCGCCGCGCTCGATCGAGAACGCGTCCCCGCGGCCAAGCCGGAAGTCCTCGCGCGCCTGGGCTTCGTCGCGCTCGGCCATGCGTGCCCTCGGGCGTGGCCGCGGGCGCTCGGGCGGCGCCGGCGTGGCGGGCAGCTCGCGCACCGGGCCGACGGCGGCGCGGAACAGCGCCGCGTCGTCATCGTCGTCGTGTTTTCCGCCGGTTCCTGCCATCACGCAAGCCTAGCGCGCGGGACCCGCCGCGTCGCCTTCCGCTATCATTGCGGCAATGAAAATCCTCGTTAGCAACGACGACGGCGTCGACGCCCCCGGCATCCGCGCACTCGCCGCAGGCCTGCGCGCCGCGGGCCACGAGGTCACCGTCGTCGCCCCCGATCGCGACCGTTCCGGCGCCAGCAACTCGCTGACCCTGGACCTGCCGCTGCAGGCCGTGCAGCTGGATGCGTCTACCTGGCGCGTGCACGGCACACCGACGGACTGCGTGCACGTGGCGATCACCGGCATGCTCGAGGACGAGCCCGACATCGTGGTCTCGGGCATCAACGACACCGCCAACCTCGGCGATGACGTGATCTACTCCGGCACCGTGGCCGCGGCGATGGAAGGCCGCTTCCTGGGCCTGCCCGCGGTGGCGGTGTCGCTGGTCACCGGTGGCAAGCCCGGCCAGCACTACGACACGGCCGCGCGTGCCGCGGTCGAGATCGTGGCGCGGCTGAAGGCCGACCCGCTGCCGGCCGACACCATCCTCAACGTCAACGTGCCGGACCTGCCGTGGGCGGAGATCGAAGGCTTCGAAGTCACGCGCCTTGGCAACCGCCATCGCGCCGAGGCCTGCATCCCGGCGCAGGACCCGCGCGGCCGCCATTTCTGGTGGATCGGCGGCGCCGGCAAGGAGCAGGACTCCGGCCCCGGCACCGACTTCCACGCCGTGCGCACCCGGCACATCGCGATCACCCCGATCCAGGTCGACCTGACGCGCTACCAGGCGCTGGAGCAGGTCGCCGCATGGGTCGGCGGGCTGGAGCTGGCGCTGCGCAACGGAGCCACGCCGTGACCCCGCGGCTGCGCCTGCAGCCCGAGGCGCTGGGCATGGGCATGACCTCGCAGCGCGTGCGCGACCGCCTGATCGAGCGCCTGCGCGACAACGGCATCGCCGACGAGCGCGTGCTCAACGCCATCCGCACCGTGCCGCGCCACCTGTTCATCGACGAGGCGCTGGCCACCCGCGCCTACGAAGACACGGCGCTTCCGATCGGCCACGGCCAGACCATTTCCCAGCCCTGGGTGGTGGCACGGATGACCGAAGCCCTGTTCGCCGACGGCGCGCATCCCGAGCGCGTGCTCGAGGTCGGCACCGGCTCGGGCTACCAGGCCGCGATCCTCGGCGCGCTCGGCCTGAAGGTCTACACCGTCGAGCGCATCGGCGACCTGCTGCGGGTGGCGCGCAAGCGCTTCCGCTCGCTGGGCCTGAACGTGCGCAGCAAGCATGACGACGGCCGCATCGGCTGGCCGGAGGAGGCGCCGTTCGACGGCATCCTGGTCACCGCCGGCGCGCCGGCCCTGGTCGATGCGCTGACCGCGCAGCTCGCCCCCGGTGGCGTGCTGGTGGCGCCGGTCGGCGCCGGTGGCGCGCAGTCGCTGCTGCGCCTGCGCAAGGATGCCGACGGCCGTATCACCCAGGACACGCTGGCGAGTGTCGCCTTCGTGCCGCTGCTTTCCGGCCTGGTGGACTGACCCGCATGGCTGATCCAATGCAGGACTCCAGGCGCGCGCCGGACCCCGCCAGCGACACCGCCGGCGACGGATCCCTCCGCACCCAGCTCGAAGGGATCATCGCCAGGCTGCCCAGCGGCTCGATGACCCTGGGCGAGCTGCTCGCCGTGATCGGCGACGAGGGCCTGCTGGTGCTTTCGATCCTCTTGACCCTGGTGTTCCTGATCCCGGTGTCGATTCCCGGCGTGAGCACGGTGTTCGGCGCCGCGATCCTGCTGGTCGGCCTCAGCCGGCTGTCGGGCCGCCCGCTGTGGGTGCCGCGGAAGCTGGCCGAGCGCTCGCTGCCCGCCGACCGCCTGCGCCCCGCGCTCACCGGCGGCATGTCCTGGGTGCGCCGGCTTGAGCGCATCAGCCGCCCGCACCGCATGGCCGGCGTGGTCGACGGACGCGCGCAGCAGCTGTTCAACAACCTCGCCTTCATTTTCGCCGCGCTGCTGCTGATGGCGCCGTTCGGATTCGTTCCATTCAGCAACACCATCCCCGCGATCGCACTGCTGCTTTACGCTGTCGGCTTCATCCAGCGCGATGGCGGTGCGGTGCTTCTCGGCCATCTCGCTACCATCGGTACCGTGGTCTACTTCAGCGTGCTGATCGGTGGCAGTGGATTCGCCCTACAGCACATGTGGCAGCGTTTCGCCGACTGATGCGTCCCGCCATGCCCAACCCGGAGGTCCACTCGCGCATGCCCCCGATCCGTCGACTTGTCCGCATCGCCCTGGTTCCCGCCATCGCCGCGCTGCTGGTGCTTGCCGGCTGCGGAACGAGCAAAGTGGTCCGCGAAGGCGGAAGCGCCAGCGCGCGCAGCTCCACGCCCAAACCGGGCCAGACCATCACCGTGCGCAGGGGCGACAACCTCTATCGCCTGGCCACCAGCAACGGCATCAGCGCGCTCGACCTGGCGATGTGGAACGGCATCGCGGCGCCGTACACGATCTATCCGGGGCAGACCCTGCGTCTGTACCCCTCCGCGGGCACGCGCACGTCCACTGCGTCCAGGGGGCGCACGGGAAGCACGGCGCGCCCACCCACCGACAGCCGCGGGCGGGTGGTCAGGCCCACGCAGGCACCGCCGCAGCCCACTGGTAGCGCCCCGCTCAAGAGCGCCGTGGCCTGGCGCTGGCCAGCCGAGGGCCAGCTGGTCAGCCGCTTCACCGAAGGCGACCCGACCCGGCAGGGCATCGGCGTGGCTGGCTCGGCCGGGCACGCGGTGCGCGCGGCCGGAGACGGGGTGATCGTGTATTCGGGCTCGGGCCTGGTCGGCTACGGCGAACTGATCATCATCAAGCACGACGAACAGTGGCTGTCGGCCTATGGCCACAACCGCAAGCGCCTGGTGGGCGAAGGCGATCGCGTGAAGGCGGGCCAGCAGATCGCGGAAATGGGCCGCACCGGCGCCGACCGCGACATGCTGCACTTCGAGATCCGCTACAACGGCAAGCCGGTCGACCCGCTGCGCTATCTGCCGCAGCGCTGAGCGCCATACCCGAGCCGCCGTAGACCACCCCTGCAGGAGCAGCTATAGCTGCGACCACCGTCAGGCTCGCGCCTGAGCCGCCGGCATGTCCCGGCTCAGTCGCTGGACAGGATGAACCCCGCCACCACCCGCCGGCCCTCGCTGGCCAGCACGTTGAAGGTGCGCGCGGCGGCGGCGTTGTTCATCGATTCCAGGCCCACGCCGCGCGCCAGGCACGCGGCCAGGGTGCGTGGCGGCGGGAATCCCTGGCTGTCGCCGGTGCCGATCACCAGCACTTCGGGCTCAAGCGCGAGCAGCGGCTCGAGGTCTTCCGGCGTCAGTCCGGCAACCGCGGTGGCCGCCCAGTCCTCGACCAGGCGGTCGGGAGCCAGGATGAAGCTGGCCTGCAGCTGGCGGTCGTTGACCAGCGCCGAGCGGCCGTTGGCGGCGCGCAGCACGTAGTCGTAGTCGGGGCGTTCCTGGACGAGATCCATGGCGAACCGGGCCTCAGGCCCGCGGCAGCACGATCTGGCGCTTTTCGCTGTTGGCCCGGTACAGCACCGCCACGTGGCCGATGCGCTGCACCAGCGTGGCGCCGGCGCGCGCGACCAGGGCGTCGATCAGCGCGTCGCGCTCCTCGCGATCGGCGGCAGCCACCTTCACCTTGATCAGCTCATGGTGTTCCAGCGCGCCGGCGACTTCGGCGACCACGGAGTCGGTCAGGCCCTTGCCCCCCAGCTGCAGCATCGCCTTGAGTCCGTGGGCCTGGCCGCGCAGGAAGCGGATCTGGGCGGAAGTAAGGTCGACGGTCATGGGGGTGGCGGTCATGTTCGGAAGGGCACGCAGGGTATCATGGCGGCCCGCATGCGCCCCCACGAAGCGATGGCCACCCGCAGCAGAAGCAGCCAGCGCTGGCTCCAGGAACACTTCGCCGACCCCTTCGTGAAGAAGGCGCAGGCCGAAGGCATGCGTTCGCGGGCGGCCTACAAGCTTGAAGAACTGGTCGATCGCGACCGCCTGCTCAGGCCCGGGATGACCGTGGTCGACCTCGGCGCCGCCCCCGGGGGCTGGTCGCAGTGGGTCCGCCAGGCGCTGGGCGACAGTGGCCGGGTGGTCGCGCTGGACATCCTGGAGATGCCGCCGCTGGCCGGCGTCGAGTTCATCCATGGCGATTTCCGTGAAGATGCGGTGCTCTCGCAGCTGGAATCGGTGCTGGACGGGGCATCGGTCGACCTTGTGTTGTCCGACATGGCCCCCAACAAGAGTGGTGTGAATGCCGTAGACCAGCCGCGGGCCATGTACCTGGCCGAGCTTGCGATGGATTTCGCCGATCGGCACCTGAGGCCGGATGGCACATTCCTGATCAAGCTGTTCCATGGTGTTGGGTTCGACGACTACGTGCGCGAGCTGCGGCGGCGCTATGCGAAGGTCGTGATCCGCAAGCCGGCGGCCTCGCGCCAGCGTTCGCCGGAAGTCTATGCGCTGGCGCAGGGCAAATTGGCCCACCCCAAGTAATATGGCGGCATTGCCGCGGAGCAGAGCTGAATGAATGACCTGGTGAAGAATCTGATGCTGTGGGTAGTGGTCGCCGTCGTGCTGATGGCGGTCTTCAACAGCTTCAGCCCCAAGGTGGCCGGCAGCCAGGACGTCATGTACTCGCAGTTCATGACCGATGTCCGCAACGACCGGATCAAGGCCGTGGACATCGCCAGCGACGAGCGCTCCATCCAGTTCCAGCGCAAGGACGGCAGCGCCGGCATCACCACCGCGCCGCGCCGCGACGAGCGCATGGTCGACGACCTGATCAACCACAACGTGGAGATCAAGCAGGCGCCGCCCGAGTCGGGCATCACGCTGTGGTCGCTGCTGCTCAACTTCCTGCCGGTGCTGCTGATCATCGGCTTCTGGTTCTTCATGATGCGGCAGATGCAGCAGGGCGGCAGCAAGGGCGCGATGTCCTTCGGTCGCTCGCGCGCCAAGCTGCTCAACGACGATCAGATCAAGGTCACCTTCGCCGACGTCGCCGGCTGCGACGAGGCCAAGGAAGAGGTGTCGGAGCTGGTCGAGTTCCTGCGCGATCCTTCGCGCTTCCAGAAGCTCGGCGGCAAGATCCCGCGCGGCGTGCTGATGGTCGGCCCCCCGGGCACCGGCAAGACCCTGCTCGCCAAGGCGATCGCCGGCGAAGCCAAGGTGCCGTTCTTCTCGATCTCCGGTTCCGACTTCGTCGAGATGTTCGTCGGCGTCGGCGCAAGCCGCGTGCGCGACATGTTCGAGCAGGCCAAGAAGCACGCGCCATGCATCATTTTCATCGACGAGATCGACGCCGTCGGCCGCCACCGCGGTGCCGGCCTGGGCGGCGGGCACGACGAGCGCGAGCAGACGCTGAACCAGTTGCTGGTCGAGATGGACGGCTTCGAGGGTGGCGAGGGCGTGATCGTGGTCGCCGCCACCAACCGTCCCGACGTGCTTGATCCGGCGCTGCTGCGCCCGGGCCGCTTCGACCGCCAGGTCATGGTGGGCCTGCCCGACGTGCGCGGCCGCGAGCAGATCCTGCAGGTGCACATGCGCAAGGTGCCGCGGGCCGACGACGTCGAGCCGATGGTGGTCGCGCGTGGCACGCCGGGCTTCTCCGGCGCCGACCTCGCCAACCTCGTCAACGAGGCGGCGCTGTTCGCCGCGCGCGAGAACGCCAAGGAAGTGCGTATGGATCACTTCGACAAGGCGCGCGACAAGATCCTGATGGGCTCCGAGCGCCGCTCGATGGCCATGAGCGAGGAAGAGAAGACCAATACCGCCTACCACGAGGCCGGCCACGCCATCGTCGGTCGCCTGGTGCCCGACCACGACCCGGTCTACAAGGTCACCATCATTCCGCGCGGGCGCGCGCTGGGCGTGACCCAGTTCCTGCCCGAGGGCGACCGCTACAGCTCCACCCGCGAAAGCCTGCACAGCCGCCTGGCCACGCTGTACGGCGGCCGCGTGGCGGAAGAGCTGATCTTCGGCACCGACAAGGTCACCACCGGTGCGTCGAACGACATCGAGCGCGCCACCAAGATGGCCCGCAGCATGGTCACCAAGTGGGGCCTGTCGACCGAACTGGGCCCGATCGCCTACGGCGAGGAAGAGGACGAGGTCTTCCTGGGCCGCTCGGTCACGCAGCACAAGAGCGTGTCCGACGAAACCGCGCGCAGGATCGACGAGGAGGTGCGCGACATCCTCGACAAGGCCTACAACCGCACCAAGGGCATCCTCACCGAGAACCTCGACAAGCTGCACACGATGGCCAAGCTGCTGCTCGAATACGAGACCATCGACGTGCCGCAGATCGACGCGATCATGGAAGGCCGCGACCCGCCGCCCCCGATCGGTTGGAACAAGCCCGCGGCAAAGGGCGATGACGGCGACGGCGACGGCGGCAAGCGCCCGCTGCCGATCTCGCCGGATCCGGCACCGCAGGCCTGAGTCACCCGGAAGGGGCGGGAAACCGCTCCTTCTTCATTTTTCTGTGGGAGCGGCTGCAGCCGCGATCGCCACCACGAAAACGCTGGAAGGCCGGGCTTCGAACCCGGCCTTTTTTTGGCCACGAGAATCCGCGCTATCTGCGTCATCCGCGTCCGAAAAAGCTTTCGAACCATCCCCACGACAGCCACCCACCGCCCCGGGCGATAATCCGGTTTTCCCCACCGGAGTGCGCCATGTTCGACACAGTCCCGACCATCGACTGCGCCGGTCGCCCGCTGCGCCTCGACCGTCCGCGGGTCATGGGCATCGTCAACGTCACCCCGGACTCCTTCTCGGACGGTGGCGACCATTTCGATGCCGACGCCGCGATCGCCCACGGCCTGCGGCTGGCGGAGGAGGGCGCGGACATCCTCGACGTCGGCGGCGAATCCACCCGCCCGGGTTCGGACAGCGTCGGCTCCGAGGAGGAAATCCGCCGCGTGCTTCCGGTGATCGAGCGCCTGCTGCGGGAGACCGCACTGCCGGTCAGCATCGACACGTGGCGCCCGGAAGTGATGCGCGCTGCGGTGGCCGCCGGCGCGGGCATGATCAACGACATCCGCGCACTGCGAGCCGAAGGCGCGCTCGACGCCGCGGCCGGACTTGGCGTGCCGGTAGTGCTGATGCACATGCTTGGCGAGCCGCGCTCGATGCAGGAGTCACCGGAGTACGACGACGTGGTCGGCGAGGTCCACCGTTTCCTTGCCGAACGCATCTTCGCCGCCGAAATGGCCGGCATCCCGCGCAGGCAGCTCATTGCGGATCCGGGCTTCGGCTTCGGCAAGACCACCGCCCACAACATCAGTCTGCTGGCGCGATTCGAGCGCTTCACCGAACTTGGCGTGCCCGTTCTGGCCGGCCTGTCGCGCAAGCGCAGCATCGGCGATCTCACCGGGCGCGAGGATGCGAAGGCGCGGGTGCATGGTTCGGTGGCCGCGCACCTTATCGCCGCGCAGCGCGGCGCGATGCTGCTGCGCGTGCACGACGTCGCCGCCACCGTCGATGCGCTGAAGGTATGGGCGGCGGTGGATGCGGTGCCGGCGCCGCGCGCCGCAACGCCGGCGCCCGCGATCTCCTGGCCGGACGACGCCTGAGCCCGGGCCGCCCGGGCGCGGACGCCACGCGTCCGGCCAGGCAATGGCACCAGCCACTGCGGTGTGCATCGCGGGATGCCTGCGTTAGGCTGGGCCACCGCTGGCGCCGGACGGGCGGTGGCACCGACCGGGGAGTCCTGCGCCCATGCTCCAGACCAGCACGCCGCTCATCATCACGTTCCTTGTCTATCTCGCCGGCATGGTGCTGATCGGTTTCTACGCCTGGCGCTCGACCAAGAACTTCGACGACTACATCCTTGGCGGCCGTAAGCTCGGCCCCACGGTGACCGCGCTGTCGGCCGGTGCCTCGGACATGAGCGGCTGGCTGATGATGGGCCTGCCGGGTGCGCTGTACGCCAGCGGCCTGGCCGAGGCCTGGATCGCGATCGGCCTGACCCTGGGCGCCTGGTTCAACTGGCGCTACGTCGCCGGGCCGCTGCGCGTGTACACCGAACGCACCGGCAATGCGCTGACCCTGCCCGACTACCTCACCAACCGCTTCAACGACCGCAACCGCTCGCTGCGGGTGCTGGCGGCGCTGATCATCCTGGTGTTCTTCGCGGTGTACTGCGCCTCGGGCGTGGTCGCCGGGGCGCGGCTGTTCGAGAGCGTGTTCGGCCTGCCGTACGCCCAGGCGATCTGGTGGGGCGCGGCGGTGACCATCCTCTACACCCTGGTCGGCGGCTTCCTCGCCGTCAGCTGGACCGATGTCGCGCAGGGCACGCTGATGCTGTTCGCGCTGGTGCTCACGCCGGTGATGGTGCTGATGGCCAACGGCGGCCTGGACGACAGCATGGAGCTCATCCGCGAGGTGGATCCCGCGCGCCTGGAGTGGGTCGGCGCGGGCGGGACCATCGCGATCGTCTCGGCGATTGCGTGGGGCCTGGGCTATTTCGGGCAGCCGCACATCCTGGCGCGCTTCATGGCCGCCGAAAGCGTGCAGTCGATCCCGAAGGCGCGGAAGATCGGCATGGTCTGGATGATCCTTTGCCTGGTCGGCTCGCTGATGGTGGGCTTCTTCGGCATCGCCTTCTTTTCGCTCCATCCAGATGCGGTCGCGCCGGTGGACGCCAATCCGGAGCGCGTGTTCATCACCGCCGTGGAGATGCTGTTCAATCCCTGGATCGCCGGCGTGATCCTCTCGGCCATCCTGGCCGCGGTGATGAGCACGCTGTCGAGCCAGCTGCTGGTGTGCTCCAGCGTGCTGTCGGAGGATTTCTACCGCGGCTTCCTGCGCAAGCAGGCCAGCCAGCGCGAGCTGGTGTGGATCGGGCGCGCGAGCGTGCTGCTGGTCGCGCTGGTGTCGCTGTGGCTGGCGCGCGATCCGGAAAGCCGCGTGCTGGGCCTGGTGTCGTACGCCTGGGCGGGCTTCGGCGCCGCGTTCGGGCCGGTGCTGGTGCTGTCGCTGTTCTGGGGGCGGATGACGCGCGACGGCGCGCTGGCCGGCATGGTGACCGGTGCGATCGTTGTGATCGCCTGGAAGCAGGTCGCGGTGGTGCGGATGGGCTTCGAGCTGTACGAGATCGTGCCCGGCTTCGCCGCGGCCACGCTTGCGATCGTCGCGGTCAGCCTGCTCGGGCGCGAGCCCGCGCAGGACATCCGCGACACCCACGACGAGGTGCGCGCCTCGCTGCGCGAAACCGGGTACTGAGCCGGCGGGCCGGCGCGGCCGTGGCCACGCGGCCCGGCCCCGCGCCGCGTCGTGCGGGATAATCCGCGCATGATCGACACCCGCCCGCCCGTCATCGCCCTGATGGGCCCGACCGCGTCGGGCAAGACCGCGTTCGCCATCGACTGCGCGCAGCGGCTGGGCGGGGAGATCGTCAGCGTCGATTCGGCCCTGGTGTACCGCGGCCTGGACATCGGCGCCGCCAAGCCCACGCCGCTGGAGCAGGCCGGCGTGCCGCACCATCTGATCGATATCCGCGATCCGTGGCGGCCGTATTCGGCGGCCGGGTTCGCCGCCGACGCCCGCGTCGCGATCGACGCCATCGCCGCGCGCGGCCGGATGCCGATCCTGGCCGGCGGCACGGGCCTGTATTTCCGCGCCCTGCTGCAGGGGCTGTCGGCGATGCCTTCGGCCGATGCCGCGCTGCGTTCGCAACTGGCCGAAGAGGCGGGCGAGCGCGGCTGGGCGGCGCTGCACGCGGAGCTGGCGCAGGTCGACCCGGTGGCCGCGCGGCGCATCCACGCCACCGACGCGCAGCGGATCCAGCGCGCGCTGGAGATCCATCGCCTGACCGGCCGCGGGATCAGCGAGTGGAACGCGGATCCGTTGCCGCCGAGGCTGCCGTACCGGGTGCTCAAGCTGGTGTTGGCGCCACGCGATCGCGCGGTGCTGCACGGGCGCATCGCGGGACGCTTCGATGCCATGCTCCGGGCCGGCTTCCTGGCCGAGGTCGACGCCCTGCGCGCGCTTCCGCAGCTGCGCGAACATCCCGCGCCGCTGGACCTGCCCGCGCTGCGCGCGGTGGGCTACCGACAGGCGTGGGAGCACCTGGAGGGCGCGACCGCTGCCGATGCGTTCCGTGACCGCGCGATCGCCGCCACCCGGCAGCTGGCCAAGCGGCAGATGACCTGGCTGCGCGGCGAGCTCGACGCCCGCTGGTTCGATCCCGCCACCGACACGGACCCGCTGGGGCGCGCACTCGATGGATTCCTCGGCTGAATGCCGTGCCGGCCGTCACGCCACCGCGCCACGCGCCGGCCACGGCGGCCCGGGTCGTATAAGATCGGCGCGTCGCCCCCGGGGAGCGGTTGGGCGACGCGGCATCCGCACCATTCCATAACAACAATAAATCAGCTGGGGAACACCGAATGTCCAAGGGACAGTCCTTGCAGGATCCTTTCCTGAACGCCCTGCGCCGTGAGCGGGTACCGGTCTCCGTGTATCTGGTCAACGGCATCAAATTGCAGGGAACGATCGAATCGTTCGATCAGTTCGTGGTGCTGCTGCGCAATACCGTCAGCCAGATGGTCTACAAGCACGCGATCTCCACCGTGGTGCCGGCGCGCAACGTGCGCGTGGGCCCGGGCGGCGGGGTGGTGCAGGCCGCCGACGAGGATGACGCGCCGGGCGCGGGCGCCGACGAGGCCGAATGATGCTTGCGTCGGCGGCATCAGGCCCCATGTCTGGGACCATGACATCCAGCCGACGACCGAATGCCCACTGAGCTCTTCGAGCGATCCCGCGGAGGCGAGAACGCCCTCCTGGTCCAGCCGCACTCCGGAGGGCCGCCCGACGAGGGCGTGCTCGAGGAGTTCGCCGAGCTGGCGCGCTCGGCCGGCGCCAAAGTGGTGCACGTCATGCCCGCGCGCATGGCGCGCCCCAATCCCGCGACCCTGCTTGGCAGCGGCAAGCTCGACGAGATCAAGGCCGCGGCCGAGGCCACCGGCGCCGACCTGGTGCTGATAAACCATCCGCTGAGCCCCGGTCAGGAACGCAACCTCGAGAAACTCCTGGAGCGGCGGGTCGTCGACCGTACCGGGCTGATCCTCGACATCTTCGCGCAGCGCGCGCGCAGCCACGAAGGCAAGCTGCAGGTCGAACTCGCCCAACTGCGCCACATGGCCACCCGCCTGGTACGCGGCTGGAGCCACCTGGACAGCCTGCGCGGCGGCTCCATCGGCCTGCGCGGACCCGGCGAGACCCAGCTCGAGACCGACCGCCGGCTGCTGCAGAAGCGCGTCGAACAGCTGCAGGCCCGCCTGGACAAGGTGGACGTCCAGCGCACCCAGATGCGCCGCTCGCGCGTGCGCAGCGAACTGCCGCGCGTGGCCCTGGTCGGCTACACCAACGCCGGCAAGTCGACGCTGTTCAACGCCCTGACCGGCGCCGACGCCTATGCCGCCGACCAGCTGTTCGCGACCCTGGACCCGACGGTGCGCAAGATCACCCTGCCGGGCGGCCACGTGGTGCTGGCCGACACCGTGGGCTTCGTCCGCGACCTGCCGCATGAACTGGTGGCGGCCTTCCGTTCGACCCTGAGCGAGGCCCGCGAGGCCGATCTGCTGGTGCATCTGATCGACGCTTCCGACCCGCTGCGCGACGAGCGCGTGGCCCAGGTGGACGCGGTCCTGGCCGAGATCGGTGCCGGCGACATCCCGCAGCTGCTGGTCTACAACAAGATCGACCGGCTTGGCGTGCCCGCGCGCCACGACCAGCCGCACGCCGGCGACCATGCCGACGAAGCCGCGGTCCGCGAGCGCGTATGGATTTCCGCCCGCGACCACGAGGGCATGGACCTGCTGCGCGCCGCGCTGGGCCGCCGCCTGGGCCTGCGCAGGCTGCACGGCGAAGTGCGCCTGCCGCCCGATGCCGGCCGCCTGCGCGCGCACCTGCACGAGATCGACGCCATCCGTGCCGAGGCACACGACGAGCACGGCTGGACGCTCGACATCGATCTTCCCCTGAGCGACGCCCGGCGGCTGGCGGCGCAGGCCGGCGGCGAACCCCTGCGGCCGCTGCTGCCCGCGGCCTGATGACGAAAGCACGCGCGCGGCCGACTTGCCGCACGCGCACCTTGTAGAATGTCCCTTCGCTGCCGGTCCCGGTGGCGGGATCCCCAGACTGGAGCCAGCATGGCCTGGAACATCCCCGGCAAGAACAACGACGACCGCGGTTCGGGCCGCGATGGCGACAACGGTCGCCGCCAGAATCCCTGGCCGCCGCGCCGCAGCAGCGGCGGTGGCCGCGGCCGTGGTCCCTTCGACGGCATCCTCGACCAGCTTCGCGGCATGTTCGGCGGCAGCGGCGGCGGCAACCCGCTGCGCTGGATCGGCATCGCGCTGGTGCTGTGGCTGGCCTTCAACTGCTTCGTTCTGGTCGGCGAACAGGACCGCGGCGTGGTCCTGCGCTTCGGCAAGTTCGCGCGCGTCATGCAGCCGGGCCCCAACTTCAAGCTGCCGTGGCCGATCGAAAGCGTCACCAAGCTCAACACCACCGGCGTGCGTACCTTCAGCAACGCGCTGCCGGTGCTGACCCGCGACGAGAACATCGTCACCGTGTCGTTCAACGTGCAGTACCGCATCAGCGATCCGCAGACCTACCTGTTCGGTTCGCGCGACGCCGACCGCGTGCTGGAACAGGTGGCGCAGAGCGCCGTGCGCGAGCAGATGGGCCGTGCCAACCTGGACTCCGCGCTCAACGCGCGTGGCCCGCTGTCCGCCGCGGCCGCCACGTCGCTGCAGGCATCGCTCGACACCTACCGCACCGGCCTGATCGTGACCGAGCTCAGCCTGCAGGACGCGCGCCCGCCGGAGGCCGTCAAGCCGGCCTTCGACGAGGTCAACAGTGCCCAGCAGATGAACGAGCGCCTGGTGAACGAGGCCCGCGCCTACGCCGCCCGCATCGTGCCCGAGGCACGCGGCCAGGCGCAGCGCGTGCGCACCACCGCCGAGGGTTACAAGACCGCCGAGGTCGCCCGCGCGACCGGTGACGCCGAGCGCTTCACCCTGCTGGTCAACGAGTACGCCAAGGCGCCGGAAGTCACCCGCAAGCGCCTGTGGCTGGAGACGCTCGAAGATGTGCTGGCCGACAACCGCAAGGTCGTGGGCGGCGACGGCCAACAGCTGATCTACGTGCCCATGAACGGGCAGGGCGGCACGCCGCAGCAGCCGTTGCTGACCCCCGACATGGTCTCGCCGACCGTCAACGCCGCGCCTGAGCTTGATCCGAGGCCCGCGGCGGCGCCCGCCAACCTGCCGCGCCCGCCGCGCGAGGGAGCCACCCGATGAAGCCGCAATTCCTCGTTCCCATCGTCCTGGTCGTGATCCTCGGCCTGCTCGGCTCGATGTTCATCGTCCGCGAAGGCCAGGTCGGCCTGGTGCTGAACCTCGGCCGCGTTGCGCGCACCGATCTCGGTCCCGGCCTGCACTTCAAGATCCCGATGGTGGAAAGCGCGCGCGTGTTCGATCGCCGCTTCACCGCCAACGAGTTCCCGCCCGAGCGCTCGCTGACCTCCGAGCGCAAGGACGTCAGCGTCGACTTCGTCGCCATCGGCTTCATCGTCGACGTGGCGGACTTCTACCGCGCCACCGGTGGCAACGAAGAGCTGGTGACCGACCGCCTGGCGCCGATCATCAAGGACTCGCTGCGCAACGAGATCAACTCGCAGACCCTGACCCAGCTGGTGTCGGGCAATCGCGCCGAGCTGATCGACCGCCAGCTGCCGGGCATCAACGAAGGCGCGCAGACGCTGGGCATGCAGGTGGTCGACATCCGCTTCAAGCAGATCGACCTGCCCACCGACAGCGAAGTGATCGGCCAGGTCTACGATCGCATGCGTGCCGAACGCCGCCAGGTGGCAAGCGCCCTGCGCGCCGAGGGCGAGGAGCAGGCGCGCATCGTCCGCGCCGAGGCCGACCGCGAGCAGACCGTGCTGCTGGCCGAGGCCGAGCGCGACGCGCAGATTTTGCGAGGCGAGGGCGATGCCGAGGCGGCGAGCATCTACGCCTTGGCTGCGAACCGCGACCCCTCGTTCTTCGCCTTCCAGCGCAGCCTGGACGCCTACCGGCACGCGTTCTCCTCCGGTGAAGCGGTGATGGTTCTGGAGCGCGACGACCCCTTCCTGCAGTACATGCGCAGCGACCGCTGACGCGTGGGTGCCCGGCATGAGTGACCTGTGGGCCGCCCTGTGCCTGGTGGCCGTGTTGGAGGGGCTGCTGCTGTTCGCCGCCCCGGGCGCCTGGAAGCGGGCCATGGCGCAGATGCTGGCCACGCCGGACGGGCAGCTGCGAAGGATCGGAGGCGTCGTGCTGGCCGCCGGCCTGCTGGCCCTGTGGTGGCTGCGCCAGGGCTGAACCGCGCCACGGCAGCACTCCGGGCTGGCCCCCGGCGCCGAAAGCCGGGATAATCCACAAAAGCCGGAAGGGCCCGCTGCACAGCGCGGACCTCCGGCTTTTTCCCGTTCAAGGAGCAGTGTCATGGGTCAGTCGGTGGTGGTGCTTGGCGCCCAGTGGGGCGACGAGGGCAAGGGCAAGATCGTCGACCTGCTGACGCAGGACATCGGCGCGGTGGTGCGCTTCCAGGGCGGCCACAATGCCGGCCACACGCTGGTGATCGGCGGCAAGAAGACCGTGCTGCACCTGATCCCGTCGGGCGTGCTGCGCGATGACGCGCTGTGCCTGATCGGCAACGGCGTGGTGCTGTCGCCGGCGGCGTTGATGAAGGAAATCGGCGAGCTTGAGGAAGCCGGCGTCGAGGTGCGCTCGCGGCTGAAGATCAGCCCGGCCACGCCGCTGATCATGCCGTACCACATCGCCCTCGACCAGGCGCGCGAGAAGGCCGCCGGCGGCAAGGCCATCGGCACCACCGGCCGCGGCATCGGCCCGGCCTACGAGGACAAGGTCGCGCGCCGCGGCATCCGCGTGGCGGACCTGCACTACCCGAAGCAGCTGGAAGAGCTGCTGCGCACCGCGCTCGATTACCACAACTTCGTGCTCACCCGGTACCTGGGCGTGGACGCGGTGGACTTCCAGCAGACCTACGACGAAGCGCTGGCCTTCGGCGAGTACGTCGAACCGATGAAGTCCGACGTCGCCGGCATCCTCCACGACCTGCGCAGGCAGGGGAAGAAGGTGCTGTACGAAGGCGCGCAGGGCTCGCTGCTCGACATCGACCACGGCACCTATCCCTACGTCACCAGCTCCAACACCACCGTTGGCGGCGCGCTGGCCGGCACCGGCGTGGGTGCGGACTCGATCGACTACGTGCTGGGCATCTGCAAGGCCTACGCCACCCGCGTGGGCGGCGGCCCGTTCCCGACCGAGCTTGACGACGAGGACGGCCAGCGCCTGCGCGACCGCGGCCAGGAATACGGCGCCACCACCGGCCGCCCGCGCCGCTGCGGCTGGATCGACATCGTCGCGCTGAAGCGCGCGGTGGCGATCAACGGCATCAGCGGCCTGTGCATCACCAAGCTCGACGTGCTGGACGGCCTGGACAAGCTGAAGATGTGCATCGCCTACCGCTATCGCGGCAAGGAAACCGAGTACGCGCCGCTGGACGCCCAGGGCTGGGCGGAATGCGAGCCGGTGTACCTGGAGTTCCCGGGCTGGACCGAGGACACCCACGGCATCACCGAGTGGGACAAGCTGCCGCCGGCGGCGCGCGCCTACCTGCGTGCGCTGGAGGAGTTGGCCGGCTGCCCGCTGTCGATCGTGAGCACCGGACCGGACCGGAAGCACACGATGGTGCTGCAGGATCCGTTTGCTTGAGCGAGCGGCTTTCTGCATATGAAGGAACCCCGCTGCTGCGGGGTTTTTTCTGATGGACGCGCTGAAGTACCTCGGCGGTTATCCGCTGGAGGTGCAGGCGAAGGTGCGCGCGCTGATCGAGCAGGACCGGCTGGGCGCGCTGCTGGCCGCGAAGTACGGCGAAGGCCACGCGGTGCGCAACGACAGCCAGCTGTACGGCTACGTCCAGGACCTGAAGGACCGCCACCTGCGCAAGTCCGCGCCGCTGGGGAAGGTGATCTACGACGGCAAGCTGCAGGTGGTGAAGCACGCGCTCGGCACCCACACCACCATCTCGCGCGTGCAGGGTGGGAAGCTCAAGGCGAGCCGCGAGATCCGCATTGCCAGCGTGTTCCGCGACGCGCCCGCCGAGTTCCTCAAGATGATCACCGTGCACGAGCTGGCACACATGAAGGAAGCCGAGCACGACAAGGCGTTTTACCGGCTGTGTACGCACATGGAGCCGGATTACCACCAGTTGGAGTTCGACACGCGGCTGTATCTGACGCACCTGGACCTGGTGCGCCGGGCGGGCGGCCGATCACCGTCAGCGGGTTGAGTCCTGCAGTCCGGCCGAAGATCGCCTCGCTTCCAGCATTTGCAAAATGGGAATCGTTCGCATTTAATGTGCGACGACGGTGTCGGGCTCCGGCCGGCCGCGAAGTACAACCCGATCGTCCCGCCAGCCGAGGTCGCCAGCGGACACAGGGCTCGTCCCCTACGTCCGACAACCAGCGACCCTCAATGCCCTCCATCCGTCCGATCCCCCTGCGGCCAGCCCGCGACCGCTTCGCCGATCCCGCGTTCCGCGCCAGCCCGCTCCGCAGCGCCATCGCGCTGGCGCTGCCGCTCATGCTCGCCGCGGCCCCCGGCCTGGCCGCGGGCCAGTCCGCCGAAGCCGAATCTCCGCACGGCGCCACCGCCGCCACCACGACCGGCACCCTCGCCGCCACCGACCTCGACACCATCCGCGTCGTCGGCCAGCGCGCCAGCCGGGTCAGCAACGGCGCCACCAACCTCGACCTCTCGATCCGCGAGACCCCGCAGTCCATCAGCGTGGTCACTGCCGAACAGATGCGCCAGTTCGGCGCCGACAGCGTCAACGAGGCGCTGCGCCTGGCCACCGGCGTGCGCGTGGACGAGTGGGAGACCAACCGCACCAGCTACAGCGCGCGCGGCTTCGACATCCTCAACACGCAGGTCGATGGCGTAGGGCTGCCCAACGGCTGGGGCGTGACCACCGGCGCGGTCGATGCCGCCGGCTACGAGAAGGTGGAGGTGATCCGCGGCGCCAACGGGCTGCTGACCGGCGTGGGCAACGCGGCGGGCACGATCAACTACGTGCGCAAGCGCCCCACCAACGAGCGCGAGGGCAGGGTGGGGCTGTCGTACGGTTCGTGGAACACGCTGCGCGCGGAGGTCGACTACTCGACGCCGTTCACCGCCGACGGCACCTGGGCCGGGCGCGTGGTCGCGGCTCACGAGCACGGCGATTCCTGGCTCCAGGCGAACGAGAACGCGCGTGATTTTTTCTACGGCGTGGTCGATGGCCAGGTCGGCGAGAAGGGTACGCTGGCCTTCGGCTATTCGTACCAGCGCGCGGAGTCCGACGGCATCATGTGGGGCGCGCTGCCCTTCACCAACAGCGACGGCACGCAGCGGGCGTGGCCGCGCGGCGCCAGCACCACGCAGGACTGGACGTACTGGGATACCACCGCGCACGCGGCCTTCGCCGAATACACGCACGACGTGGCTGGCGACTGGGAGCTCAGGCTGTCGTACAACTGGCGCCGCAACACCGGCGACGACCGCATGTTCTACGCCTTCGACGGGCCGGGCACGGGGCTCGATCCGGAGACCGGCCTCGGCCTGGCGGGCTACCCCTGGGCCGGCGACGACGAGGCCACGGCGCACCTCGGCACCGCCACGCTCAACGGCACGTACCGCATGTTCGGCCGCGAGCACGAGGCGATGGTCGGTCTGAGCCGCGCGCGCAGCACCACCGACAACCGCGAGCGCACGGCGGTCGCTTCGTCGCCGGCATGGGGCCCGCTGCCGCCGTTCCCGTATCCGACCGATGCGATCCCGGAGCCGGCCTGGAGCGACCCTGCGCTCTATTCCGAACTGGACCAGGCGCTGACGCGCGCCTTCGCCGCCACGCGCATCGCGCTCACCGAGCGCTTCAAGGCCATCGTCGGCGCCAACCACGCGCGCTACCGCCGCAGCGGCCACTCCTACGACCTGGCCTTCGATCAGGCCACGCGCCACACCAGTCCCTACGGCGGCCTGACCTTCGACTTCAGCGACACCGTGCTGGGTTATGTCAGCTACTCCGACATCCATCAGCCGCAGGACCAGGTCGACGCCGACAACCGCTACCTCGACGCCAGCCAGGGCGTGAATTACGAGGCCGGTCTCAAGGCCGACTGGCTCGACGGGCGCCTGCTGACCACGGTCGCGGTGTTCAAGGCCGACCAGGAAGGCCTGGCCACGCCGACCGGCCAGTACAACGAATTCGGCATGGCGATCTACGCGCCGGTGGACGTGCGTTCGAAGGGCGTGGAACTGGAGGCGGTCGGCCGGCTCACCGAAAACCTCCAAGTGGTGGCCGGCTACACGGCGCTGCGGCTCGACGGGCTCAACGGCGGCGACACCTATCCCTGGGTGCCGCGCCGCGCGGCCAACCTGCTGCTGAGCGGGCGCTTCGCGACGCTGCCGACGCTGTCCTGGGGCCTGGGCGGACGCTGGCAGGGCGGCATCTTCAACACCGAGGCCAGCGGCTACCGGGTACGGCAGGACAGCTATGCGGTGGTGAACGCGTTCGTGGCCTGGGACATCGCGCCCGACGCCACGCTGCGGCTCAACGCCAACAACGTCACCGACGAGAAGTACATCAACACCCTGCGCTACAGCGGGTACTACGGCGCGCCGGCCAACTACACGGTCAGCCTCGACTGGCGGTTCTGATGGTTGCCATGCAGTCCACCACGAGCGTGCTGTCGCGCATCGCCGCCGCGGTGCTCGGTGGCTACGGCTTCGCCTGGGGCGTGGTGGCCGCGGCCACCGGCCTGATGGTCGCCGCCGGCATGGGTTTCCACGACGCCGAATTCCTGTCGAGCCTGCTCGGCGTGCTGGCCTTCCTGTGCGCGCTGCTGTGGGCGGTCGCGGCGCGGCGGCTGTGGCCGGTGTGGGCGGTGCTGGCGATCGGCGGCGCGGTGCTGGCCGGCACGGGATCCGCGGTGCAGGCCGCGCTGACCTGAGGAGGACGCAGCCGATGTTCGCAACGTTCCGCCAGGCGATGGCCTGGCTCCATACCTGGTTCGGCCTGGTGCTCGGCTTCGTGCTGATGGCCGCGTTCTTCTTCGGCGCGCTGTCGGTGTTCGACCGCGAGTTCGACCGCTGGGCGATCCCGGCCACGCGCATCGAGCCGCAGCCCATGCCTTCGTACGAGCAGGTGCTGCGCCCGGCCTTCGAGCGCATGCAGCCGACGGCGCAGGCCATCGATGCGATGCGACCGCAGGTCGACGGGCCCATGCCGGAGCGCTTCGACACCGTCGCCTACTGGAGCGCCTACACCACCCACCGCGATCCGGTGGTGGCGCTGTTCGCGGGTTGGGAGCTGCCGAACGCGAAGCACGATGGCGGGCAGATCTACGCCGAGGCCACCGTCGACCCCCGCGACGGCCACGTGCTGCCGGACGACCAGCTCAAGATCGGCAGCGGCTTCTTCTATCCGATGCACTACGGCCTGACGCTGGACTGGAAGAACCTCGGCGTCTGGATCGTCGGCTTCTCGGCGCTGGTGATGCTGGCGGCGCTGGCCAGCGGCGTGGTGATGCATCGCAAGCTGTTCCGCGAGTTCTTCACCTTCCGCCCGGGCAAGCAGCGGCTGCGCAGCGTGCTCGACCTGCACAACCTGACCGGCGTGGTCGCGCTGCCGTTCCACTTCTTCTTCGCGCTCACGGGCCTGCTGATCTTCGCGGCGACGTACTACTTCCCGCTTGGCCACACCCAGCTGCACGCGCTGCACGATCGTGCCGCGGCGCTGGAGGCGCAGCAGACCGGGCTGCCGCACACGCGCGCCGGCGTGCCGGCGGGCCTGGCCAACGTCGATGCGATGGTGGCCGACGCCCGCGCGCGCTGGGAGCAGGCCGGCAAGGCCGGCGACGTCGGCTTCCTGGTGCTGATGCATCCCGGCGACGCCAATGGCTATGTGAGCGTGTACCGCGCCGGCACCGACCGCATCGCGCTGGTGGGCGACGGCATCCACTTCAAGGCATCGAGCGGCGAACTGATCCGCGAGGACCCACCGCCGACCGCGGTCGGGCGCATGGCCGAGTTCCTCACCGGCCTGCACCTGCAGCATTTCCGCCACTGGCTGCTGCGCTGGCTGTACGTCTTCGGCGGCCTGGCCGGGGCGGTCTGCATCGCCACCGGCTTCGTGTTCTTCGTCGAGAAGCGCAAGCGCCAGCACGCCGCCCGCGGCCTGCAGGGCGCGCGCGTGGTCGATGCACTGGCGGTGGCCTCGGTGACGGGCATGGTGCTGGCCGCGCTCGGCATCCTCATCGCCAATCGCGTGCTGCCCTGGGACCTGCCGGCACGCGGCGACTGGGAGCAGCGTGCGTTCTGGGCCACCTGGGTGCTGGCGCTGCTGCATGCCGCGTGGCGGAGCGCGCCGGTGGCGCGCGGCCTGCCCAATCCGGCGTGGCGCGAGCAGGCGTGGGCGATCGCCGCATTCGCCACCGTCGCGCCGCTGCTCAACTGGGCGACGACCGGGGACCACCTGCTGCGCACACTGTCCGAAGGCTATTGGCCCGTTGCCGGCGTGGACCTGGCGCTGCTGGGCGTGGCCGCGGTCGCCGGTCTCGCGGCGCGCCGGCTGGGCCACCGCGCGAGCGTGCCGGCGCGCAGCCCGCCGAGGCCGGCCGCGGAAGCGCGCCATGCATGACCCCGCCGCGGCTTTCTGGCTGCTGGCCGCGGCGGCGTGCGCCTTCGCCGGCATGGGCTGGCTGGCGCTGGCCATGCCGCCGCACGCGCTGCAGGCCTGGGGCGAAGTGCCCGCGCCGGCGCAACTAAAGCGGCTGCGCGTGGCGGGCTGCGTTGCCATCGCGCTGGCGCTGGCCTGCTGCCTCGGCTGCGACCACGCCAGCATGGCGGTGCTGGTCTGGCTGATGCTGCTGGCCGCGGCCGCGGTGGCGAACGCCTTCCTGCTGGCGAGCCGGCCGCGGCGGCTGCGCCTGCTCGCGCCGTGGCTGCAGTAGGGGCGGATCGCCGACATGGATCGTATCCGCCACGCCGCTTTTCGTGGCTGCGTCTCAGCGTGGCGTAAGTCGCCTGTCACATTCCGCAACGACAATCTCGGTTCCGCATCCACGCGCTGGATGCGGAACGCGGTTGGCGCGCGACGCGCCTGATTCCGGTCTCCAGGAACGCCGCGCCCTCCCCAGCCTGAAGAGATAGTCGTCCATGTCCGTGATCAAGAATACGGCGCTGTACAGCGCCGTGATGGTGGCCCTGTGCATTTCGCCGGGTGCGTTGGCCAATGAACGGGTCGCCGCCCAGGAGCAGTCACCTGGCAACGAGTCGGTCGGCACCGGCACCGTCCTCGGCCGCGTGCTCGACCCGGCCACTGGCGAGTACCTGCGCAATGCGCGCATCAGACTGGACGGGCGTCAGGTGACCACCTCCGGCGACCGGGGCGAGTTCCGCATCACGGATGTCCCCACGGGCGGCCATGTGATCTCCGTCGAGTTCACCGGCTTCAGCCCCGATGAGCAGCAAGTCGAGGTTCGCGCCGGCGAAACCAGCGAACCCGTGTTCGAGATGTTCAGCAGTATCAGCACCGCGCAGGACGCAACACAGCTGGATACAGTGCAGGTGGTGGGAGCCCGCGAAGGCGATGCCAGGGCGATCATGGAGCAGCGCGCTTCGATGAACATCACCAACACCCTGTCGGCGGACAGCTTCGGCGAGATCGGCGACGGAAACGTCGGCGAGTTCCTGAAGTACATGCCTGGTGTGGACTTCGACGTCGTCGCGGACGATGCACCCCGCAATATTTCCCTGCGCGGACTGCCGGCCAAGTACACCGGCGTGACCGTGAATGGCGTCAGGCTTTCCGGAATCGACGCCAACTCGTCCAGCTCGCGGACCTTCAGCTTCGAGCAGATCGCGCTGGCCGGCGTCGACTCGATCAACATCTACAAGACCACCAGCGCGGACATGGACGCCAACGCGCCCGCCGGAACCATCGACATCCGCACCAGGAAGGCCTTCGACCGCAAGGGCCGCAACATCACGTTGAAGCTCGGCCTCACCACGCATTCCAACCTCTGGGACAGCTATGACAGCGGCCCGATCGAGGGTGGCTATGACAAGAAGTTCCTCCCCGTCAGCGAACTCGGCTTCTCCGAC
This sequence comes from Luteimonas sp. A537, assembly GCF_054052065.1. Classification (NCBI taxonomy): domain Bacteria; kingdom Pseudomonadati; phylum Pseudomonadota; class Gammaproteobacteria; order Lysobacterales; family Lysobacteraceae; genus Luteimonas; species Luteimonas renzhihongae. The sequence continues at coordinate 166,891 of NZ_JBSVRH010000001.1, read as the reverse complement.
GTGTTCCTCGACGGGCGGCTGGGCGTGGCGGCCGGGATCAGCAGCACGACCAACCTGGTCGAGCAGGAACAGGTCACGGCCGGCCGCAACTACGTGCCGACTGCGGCCAGTCCACATGCATATGCGGTCCCATCGATCTCCGCGAACAACTATGGCCGCGAGTACAACCGCCGCGTGGCGCAGGTGGGCCTGGATTTCAAGGCCACCGACCAGTTGATCCTGTCGTTCATGGGCTCGGTCAGTCGTGGCGACATCGAACCGAACATCATCAATCCCGCGCTCACCACGCATGCGCGCTCGCGCGGCGTCATCGGCGATCCATCGCTGGACTTCACCACCCTGGCCGCGCCGACCGCGAACACCCTGAACGTCAACCACACCTACAACTACAAGGTCGGCTACACCCGGAACTTCATCCCGAGCTTTGAATTCAACAGCGAGAACTTCAAGCTCGACGGCAACCTGTTCTCGTCGCGCTCCAACAGCCGCTACGACGCCGGCAAGATGGGCCAGGTCGCGGACCTGCTCAACCCGGTGACTTCGCGCGGCAACTTCTCGGCGTCGCGCGACAGCTGGATGACCCAGGACTGGGACATCCAGCAACTGGATGGCTCGGACTGGTCCGACCCGGACAGTTTCGCCCTCGGGAACTGGGAGGGCTCCACCCGCCCGGCGGTCCGGACGAACTCCGGCAGCAGCGCCGAGCTGGACCATCGCGGTGGCGCCTTGAACTTCACGTTCTATCAGGACATCGGCGATGTGCCTGTGACCTGGAAGACGGGCTTCAAGGCGACCCGGGCCGACTATGGGTTCGACAACAACTCCGACGCCCTCCACTGGACTTACAACGGACCACTGAGCAATGCGGAGTTCCTGCGTGCCGTGCAGAGTGGCAACCAGTTCTCCGCGGGCGACACCGGCATGCACATCAGCACGTTGGGCGGTGGCCACGTGTACGTCCACAGCCTGACCAAGATCTACCAGATGATGAAGGACAACCCGGACGAATGGACGCACGCGATCACCCCGGACAAGTGGTACAACGCATACGTCGCCAACGTCCGTGAAATCGAGGAAAGCGTCAGCTCGCTCTATTTCATGGGAACGGCCGAGTTCACCGGCAAGCTCACGGGCCAGGCGGGCCTGCGCTGGGAGAAGACCGGGACCAGCAGCTTCGATTTCGATCCGCTGAGTCCCGAAGAAGTCATCGCCGCCGGCTACGACGTGTCGCCGGGAAGCGGCCGCGCGACGACCATCGACGGCCTGGAGTACCAGTACCTGACCCGGCCGAAGGTCGAGCGCAAGGGCGACTACGACCAGTTCTTTCCAAGCGCGTCCATCAAGTACAGCGTCACCGACAGCTTCGACGTGGTCGCGGGGTACAGCAAGACCATCCAGCGGCCCGAGGTCGGCGACCTGGCTGGCGTCTGGTCGATCGATTACGAAAGCGAAGACGGCGTGGTGCTCAATGCGCCAAACCAGAACCTCAGTCCGGAGATCTCGGACAACTTCTCCATCCGCGCAGTGAAGTACTTCGAGCCGGTCGGCTTGCTTTCGGTCAACTACTTCCGGAACAAGATCGACGGCCTGATCAATGAAGTCACCCTGAGCCCGGAGGACTTCGGATACATCGGCAATGATCCGGTCGACCTGGTCGTCACCAAGACCAACCTCGACGACTCGATCGAGATCGACGGCTATGAGTTCGAGTTCAATCACGCGATGGACTACCTGCCCGGCATGCTGCAGGGGCTCACCGTGCGTGCTTCGTATACGCACACCAACTCGGACTTCGTCCTGCCGCGCGTTGCCACGCAGGTGGCCAGCGTTGGCCTGGCGTGGAGGCATGGCCGGGGGCGCCTCAACCTCAACACGGTCTGGAGCGATGAGAAGGACCGGGGGCTGACGGGCAGCATCGTCAACGCCCATGGCGTCCGGATGAATCAGAAGCAGCCCTTCGACGACTACATGGAGGTCAACCTGTCCGGCAGCTACACCTTCATCCCGAAGACCAAGGACAACTTCATCGGCCTTGAGGCGTACTTCTCGGCGAACAACCTCTTCGACCAGAACCGGCACACCGTGTATTCGAACGGCGAAACCGGCTTGAGTGACAAGGGGCATCACAGCCAGATCTACATCCACAGCGGACGCCGGGCGGCATTCGGCATCCGTGCCCGCTTCTGACGATGGTCGGGAAGTTGACCAGGATCGTCGGAAGGCAGGGGCACCCCGTGCTCGATCGTCGCAAGTTCCTGATGGGCGCTGGTGGCCTGGTCCTGTTCGCGGGGCTCGGTCGCAGCGGTCACCTGTGGGCGGACCCGAAGTTCAGCGTCTACCCGTTCTCGCTGGGGGTCGCTTCGGGCGACCCCTGGCCGGACGGCTTCGTCATCTGGACGCGGCTCGCGCCGGAGCCGCTTGGCGAACATGGCGGCATGCCGATGCTGACGGTGCCGGTGCGATGGGAGGTGGCGGATGACCCGGCGTTCGCCCGCGTGGTAGCGCGGGGCGAGGCGCTTGCGCGGCCGGAGCTGGGCCACAGCGTGCACGTCGAGCTCGAAGGTCTCGCGCCCGCGCGCCCCTACTGGTACCGGTTCATCGTCGCAGGATCGGAGGCCAGCCCGGTCGGCGTGGCGCGGACGGCTCCCGCAGCCAATGACATGCCCGGACAGGTGCGCCTCGCCGTGGCCGGATGCCAGGCGTACTACCAGGGCTGGTTCGACGCGTATCGCCACCTGGGCAGGGAGCAGGACCTCGACGCGGTTTTCCACTACGGCGACTACATCTACGAGGGGCCGGCCGGCCGCCACAAGGACAGGTTCCCGACCTGGGACGCGGATGGCGGACTCGTGGCCGAGCGTGACCACGTTGGCGGCGAGATCCATTCGATCGACGACTATCGCCGGCGGTATGCGCTGTACAAGTCCGATCCCGACCTGCAGGCCGCGCACGCATCGGCGGCCTTCGTGATGTCGTTCGACGATCACGAGGTCGATAACGATTGGGGCGGCGCGTGGGACCAGGACGGTACGCCGCCCGAGGTCTTTGCGCTTCGCAAGTTCGCGGCCATGCAGGCCTGGTACGAGAACCTGCCGGTACGGAAGGCCCAGTTCCCGCGCGCGGATGGCGGCGCACGCCACTTTCGCCGCCTCGACTACGGACGGCTGCTGCGGATGCACGTGCTGGATACGCGAAGCCATCGCTCCAACCAGCGCTGCCTGGATCCGCGATCCGCGCGATGCAGGCATGAGGACGGCAAGCCGTCGAGCATCCTGGGTCAGGCACAGGAGGCCTGGTTGGATGAGGGACTGGGGACCGATGCGCGCTGGAACCTGATTGCCCAGCAGGTGTTCGTGATGCCGCTGAAGTCACGCAATGCCGATGGCAGCGAACAGCCATGGTTCCCGGACAAGTGGGAAGGCTACCCCGGCTCCACCAGCCGCATGATCGAGTCGATCACCGACAGGAAGCTGAGCAACGTCGTCATTGCCACCGGCGACGCGCACATGAACGCCATCGGTGAAGTGCCCCTGCGCAGCGACGAACCGGATGGCGCGGCGGCGGCAGTCGAGTTCCTGGCGACCTCGATCTCCTCCAACGGCGACGGCGCGATCGACTCGCCGAACGCCAAGCGGTTCCTGGACGGCGACAATCCGTTCCTGAAGATGGCGGACAATCTGCGCGGCTACCACACCTTCGATATCACGCCCCACGAATGGCGTGCGGAGGTGAAGGTGATGGACCAGGTGCAACGCAAGGGCGGCACGCTCCGCACCCGGGCGCGATTCGTGGTGACCCCGGACCGCGCGAAGTTGCACGAGGCATGAGCGCCGCCATCGCAACGCAGTGTCGGCGACTGCTACTGCTGTTGGCCGCTGCCCTGCTGGCCGTCGGCCATGCGCTGGCGCAGGCTGGCCCACCGGTCCCCGAGCTTGGCCTGCCGATGCCGCCATGGTCCAGGGGCGAGCTTGATATCCACCACATCAATACCGGTCGTGGTGAAGCGCAACTGCTCATCCTTCCCGATGCCACGAGCCTGCTGGTGGACACGAGCGGCAAGACTCTGGAGCTGCCCCCGTTCTCGCTGCCAACCAGGCCCGATGCTTCGCGTCCGCCCGGTGAATGGGTGGCACGGTACGTCGAGCGCGTGTTGCCGGGACCGGGGAAGGTGATCGACTACGCCGTGCTGAGCCACTTCCACGGCGACCACATGGGCGCGGTCGTTGCGGATTCGCCGGCATCGGGGCTCGGCGATTACCGGCTCAGCGGAATCACCGAGATCGCCGAACACCTGCCCATTGCCAGGATCATCGATCGGGGCTGGCCGGACTACGACTTCCCGGCGCCGATCGCGACGCCGACGATGGAGAACTATCGCCGGTTCCTGACATGGCAGGCCGCGAACCGCGGACTCCAGGTCGAGCGCTTTGAAGTCGGTCGCGCCGATCAGTTGAAGCTGCTGCGTGATGCCGGCGCCTGGCCGCAGTTCCAGATCCGCAACCTGTATGCGAACGGCGTCCTCTGGTCGGGTGTCGGCGAGGGCACGCGCGCCCTGTTCCCGCCCTTGGACAGCCTGGAGCCCGGCGACCGCCCGACCGAGAACACGTTGAGCATCGCGTTCCGCGTGACGTACGGCCAATTCGACTACTTCACCGGTGGCGATCTGTCGTCCATCGATGCAGAAACGGCGTTCTCGCCAGCGCCGTGGAAGGACGTGGAAACTCCGGTCGGGCAGGCCAGTGGCCCCGTGGACGTGATGAAGGCCAACCACCACGGCAGCTGGGATGCCAACAGCATTTCCTTCCTCGCTGCGCTGCGCCCGCGCGTCATCGTCGTCAGTGCGCGCGCCGAAGGGCATCCGGCGGTCAACGCCTGGAGGCGCATGACTTCGAAGAAGGCCTGGCCCGGCGAACGCGACATCTTCGTCACCAACGCATCCGAGGCGACGTTCCGGACCACGTATGGCCTGGACCAGGCCCGCAGCACCCGGGGCCACGTGGTGATCCGCGTGGCCGAAGGTGGCCACAGCTACCGCGTCTTCGTCCTGGACGATGAAGACGAACGGATGACCGTCAAGGCGGTGTCCGGCCCATACCCCGCACGCTGACAGAGATCGTTCCCACATGAATCCCACTGTTTTTATTTCGAGCAAGCTGCTGGCCGTCGCCCTGGCAGCGGGCATTTCGTCGCTTTCGGCCGCGCCGGCGCAGGCTTCCGGTTACAGCAATGGCGACTGCGGCACGTTCACTGTCGCGGTGATCCCGGACACCCAGAACTATGCCGACTACCGCCACCAGAAGTGGTCCGGATTCCCGTTCGACGGGATCGAGCAGTATTACGGGCAGATGCAGTACATCGCTGCGAACGCGCGGAGCAACGGCGGCGACATCGTGTTCGCCACCCACGTCGGTGACCTGTGGCAGCACTACTCGGAGTGGATGGACCCGGAGCACGAAGCCCGCGGCTTCAAATGGAAGCCGAACCTGCTCGGCTCGGACGTGGCGCGGTCGCCAAAGGTCCATGTGCGCGGCTACGAGATCCCCGCCGTTGCCCAGGGCTTTGGCCTCATCCAAGGCAGGCTCCCGTTCTCGGTGGTGCCCGGAAACCATGACTACGACGCGCTGTGGACCGATCCTGCGCAGCCCTCTTCAGTCGACCCGGAGACCGGCAAAGTGACAAACGGCGTTCGCCATGTTGGCGGACTGAGCGGCTACAAGACCGTGTTTTCCGACCAGTCGGTCTTCTTCAAGGACCAGCCCTGGTACGTGGGTTCACACGACGACGGTGCCGACAGCGCGCAGGTCTTCGCCGCGGGCGGGTGCAGGTTCCTGCACATCGGCCTCCAGTACCACGCTCCGGACTCGGCACTGGAATGGGCGGCGGACATCATCGCGCAGCATCCCGGCCTGCCGACCATCGTCACCACGCACGATTACCTGGACCGCAACGGCGAACGCAACGTGCGCTCGAATCCGCAGAACAGCGTGCTCGACCCCGAGGACAACAGCCCCGAGATGATCTGGGACGGATTCATCAGCCGGCACGACCAGGTGTTCATGGTTCTGAGCGGCCACATCGGCGGCCAGGGCTACAGCGTGGACCGCAACCGTAACGGGCGCGAAGTGCACCAGGTGATGGCCGACTACCAGAGCCGCGGCCAGACCATCAAGGATGCCGGCGGCACCGGCTCCCTCGGCGACGGCTGGATGCGCCTGCTCGATTTTGACCTGGACGGCCCGCAGCCGCAGGTACGCGTGCGCACGTACTCGACCCATTACGGCAAGCACGCCCACGAAATCCCGGAATACGCGAGCTGGTACAAATCGCGCGAAGGGCAGGCGCAGGTGGTCGATGCGGATTTCCTGGCGCGCGACGAGTTCATCATTCCACTGGCGGATTTCAAGCAGCGCTTCAGCGACCAGACCGCCGAGTGACGATGGTGCTGCGCGCGCCCACGGCGTGCGCAGCACCCCTGAACGCCCGCAGGCGGGTGGTGAGTCGCCTCGACATCCGGTCTTCCTCCATCACCCGTGGATTATCGGTACGCTGATATCTTGCCCGCCGTCCCGATACGAGCCCGTGAGATGCCGATCCATCTTCGACTGCTGGCACTTTCCAGCCTGCTTGCCCTGTCCGCCTGCGCCGACACCAGCGCGCCGGAGGCCACGCCCAGCCTGACCGTAACGCTTGCCACGCCACAGCATCGGGAGGTGGCGCGCGAGGTGGTGGCCTCGGGCGCCGTGGCGGCCTGGGAAGAGGTGTCGATCGGTGTGGAACTCTCCGGCCTGCGCGTGGCCAGCGTGGACGTGGAGGTCGGCAGCGTGGTGGCGCAGGGCGACGTGCTGCTGCGCGTGGACGATCGCACCATGGCGTCGCAGCTGGCCCAGGCCGACGCCCAGGTCAAGGAGGCCGCGACCAATCTCGAGACCACGCGCCGCAAGGCCGCGCGCGTGCGCGAGCTCGCCGATTCGCAGATGGTGTCGCTGCAGGATGCCGAAGAGGCCGAGGCCGCGCGTGACAACGCGCAGGCACGCCTCAACACGGCCATCGCCAGCCGCGATGCGGCGCGCGTGCAGCGCGACTTCACCGTGGTGCGCGCGCCGGTGGCCGGGGTGGTGTCGGCGCGCAGCGTGCAGCCAGGGCAGGTGGTGGGCGCCGGCGGCGAGCTGCTGCGCCTGATCCGCGACGGCCGCCTGGAGTGGCGCGCCGAGCTGGCCGAGGCCGACCTGATGCGCGTGGACGTGGGCACGCCGGTGCGGGTGGAGTCGGCGGCGGGGCTGGTGGACGGCACCGTCCGCCGCGTGTCGCCGGCGCTGGACGTGCAGAGCCGCACGGGCACGGTGTACGTGGACCTGCCCGAACCGGGCGCGCTGCGGGCCGGTATGTTCGCCCAGGGCCGGATCGCGCTCGGCCGGGTGCAGGCGCTGCTGGTGCCGCGCGATGCCGTGGTGCGCCGCGACGGCCGCGCCTATGTGTTCACCGTGGCCGACGGCGGCCGCGTGCGCGAGGTGGGCGTGGACGTGGGCGGCTCTCACGGCGACATGGTCGAAGTGCGAGAAGGCCTGGCGGAGTCCGACCGCGTGGTCGCGCGCGGCGCCGGCTTCCTCGGCGATGGTGATCTGGTGCGCGTGGTCAGCGAAGGCGAGGCCGATGCGGCCGCGCCGGGGCCTGACACCCGATGAACTTCTCCGCCTGGTCGATCAATCGCCCGCTGCCGGCGATCCTGGTCTTCATCCTGCTCACAGCCGCGGGCCTGGTCGCGTTCAACAAGCTTGCCGTGTCGCAGTTCCCGGACCTCACCGTGCCCGTGGTCAACGTGACCGTGGTCCTGCCGGGCGCAAGCCCCAGCACGCTGGAAACCCAGGTCACGCGCAAGGTCGAGGACGCCACCGCCAGCATCCCCGACCTGCGCAACATGGCGTCCATCGTCAACGAAGGCGTGTCGACCACCATCCTCACCTTCGAGATCGAGAAGGACGGCACGCTGGCCAAGGACGAGGTGCGCGACGCCATCGACCGCGTGCGCATCGACCTGCCGGCCGACGTCGAACCGCCGATCGTCTCGCTGGTCAACGTGACCGGCGGCGACATGCTGACCTATGCCGTCACCGCCGACGGCTGGAGCGACGAGGAGCTCAGCTGGTTCATCGATGACACCGTCTCCAAGCGGCTGTTTGCGGTGCCCGGCGTGGGCTCGGTACGGCGCATCGGCGGCGTCGACCGCGAGATCCGCGTGGCCCTGCGTCCGGAGGCGGTCCAGGGCTTCGGCGCCAGCCCGGCGCTGATCAGCCAGCAGCTCGCGCGCATCCAGCAGGAGCAGCCCGGTGGCCGCACCACGGTGGGCGGCAGCGAGCAGGCCGTGCGCACGCTGGGCACCGTCGACACCGCCGCGGACCTTGCGGATTTCCCCATTTCGATGCCCGACGGCCGCAGCGTGCGCCTCTCCACCCTGGCCACGGTGAGCGACGGCAGCGCCACCATCAGCCAGCGCACCACGCTTGATGGCCGGCCGGTGATCGGCTTCGCCGTGCAGCGCACCACCGGCACCAGCGAGGTCGACGTCGGCAACGCCGTGCGCGACAGCGTGGCGACGCTTCAGCAGGAGCAGCCGCGCGTGCGCATGGTGGAGGTGGCCTCCACCACCCAGGTGGCCGAGGACTCGTTCGAATCCTCGATGCACATGCTCTACGAGGGCTCGGCGCTCGCGGTGCTGGTGGTGTTCCTGTTCCTGCGCGACTTCCGCGCCACCTTCATCAGCGCCATCGCGCTGCCGCTGTCGATCATCCCGACGTTTGCGGTGATGTACTGGCTGGGCTTCAGCCTCAACATGATCACCCTGCTGGCGCTCGCCGTGGTGGTCGGCATCCTGGTGGACGATGCGATCGTGGAGGTCGAGAACATCGACCGCCACCTGCGCATGGGCAAGTCGCCGAAGCAGGCCGCGACCGAGGCCGCCGACGAGATCGGTCTCGCGGTGATCGCCACCTCGTGCACGCTGGCGGCGGTGTTCATCCCCGTGGCCTTCATGCCCGGCATCCCCGGCAAGTTCTTCCGCGAGTTCGGCTGGACCGCCGCCGCCGCGGTGATGTTCTCGCTGCTGGTGGCGCGCCTCATCACCCCGATGATGGCGGCCTACATGCTCAAGCCCATGCCCGAGCACAAGGGCGACTCGAAGCTGATGCAGTGGTACCTGCGCTTCGTCGACAACTCGCTGAAGCACCGCAACCGCACGCTGCTGATCGCGCTGGCGATCTTCATCGGCTCGCTGGCCCTGCTGCCGCTGCTCAAGGTCACCTTCATCCCGCCGACCGATGGCATCCAGAGCAACGTGCTGATCGAACTGCCGCCCGGCACCGCGCTCGCCACCACCGAAGCCGTGGCCGAGACCGCGCGCCAGCGCATCGCCGACATCCCCGAGATCGAGCACGTGTTCGTGACCGCCGGCAGCAACTCCGGCGCGAATGGTCCGGCCGGCGACCTCACCAGCGCCGAGCTGCGCAAGGCCACGCTCACCATCCGCTGGACCGACGACCGCGACCTCACCCAGTACGAGCTGGAAACGGTCGTGCGCGAGCGTCTGGCCGATCTTCCCGGCGTGCGCCTGAGCTTCCAGGGCGGCGAACCCGGCCGCGCGCTGCAACTGGTGCTGGCCGGCGACGACCCGGTGAAACTGGCCGCCACCGCACGCGACGTGGAGCGCGAGATCCGCCAGCTGCCGGGCCTCGGCACCGTCGGCTCATCGGCCTCCCTGGTGCGCCCGGAAGTGATCGTGCGCCCGGACCCCGCGCGTGCAGCGGACCTGGGCGTGTCCACCGCCGACATCGCCGCCGCCACCCGCGTGGCCACGCGCGGCGACTACGAGCAGTTCCTGGCCAAGCTTAACCTGCCCGAGCGCCAGGTGCCGATCCGCGTGCAGCTGGACGAACGCGCGCTGTCGGATCCCTCGCTGCTCGGCCAGCTGCGCGTGCCCACCGCCACCGGCGGCAGCGTGCCGCTGTCGTCCGTGGCCGAGATCACCACCGCCAGCGGCCCCTCGCAGATCGACCGCTTCGACCGCCGCCGCAACGTCACGATTACCGTGGACTTGAACGGCATGGCCATGGGTGAGGTGGAAGGCCAGATCGACGCGCTGCCTTCGCTGCAGAACCTCCCGCCCGGCGTGGACCGCCAGGCCGCCGGCGACAGCGAGATCTTCGAGGAGATGTTCAGCGGCTTCGCCATGGCCATGGTCGCAGGCATCTTCTGTGTCTACGGCGTGCTGCTGCTGCTGTTCAACCACGCCAGCCAGCCGATCACCATTCTGGTGGCGGTGCCGCTGGCGGCGGGCGGCGCATTTGGCGCGCTGCTGATCACCGGGCTGGATATTTCGCTGTCGGTGCTGATCGGGTTGATCCTGCTGATCGGCATCGCGGTGAAGAACTCGATCCTGCTGGTGGACTACGCGGTCATGGCCGAAGGGAAAGGCATGGGCCGGCACGAGGCGTTGATGGACGCCTGCCACAAGCGCGCGCGTCCGGTGATCATGACCACGATGGCGATGGGCGCCGGCATGATGCCGATCGCGCTGGGGCTGACTGCGGATGCGAGTTTCAGGATGCCGATGGCGGTGGCGGTGATCGGCGGGCTGATCACGTCGACGGTGCTGAGCCTGGTCGTGGTGCCGGCGGCGTTTACGCTGGTCGACGATGCCGAGGCGTGGGTGGTTGGAAGGCTCAAGCGGAGCGGCGCAGGGCGCGCCGCTGAGGCTTAGCGGATCTGATCGCCGACCATCTTCGGCCAATTCACCGCTGTAAAAAGAGTCCGATGCTAGGCGCCACTTGCTGGTAAGTGCTGGAAGGAATGCCTCAGTCCGATTGACTGACCTCTAACCAGCAGAACAGTTGATCAAGTACGCCTCTCGATCGAGAAAGTCGTCGATCTCCTCGCGAAAAATGTCCATAGCGGCAACAACTGAGGAAGCGTACGTTTCCACGTTTTCTTGAGAAAGCACGAAGCTATTTTCACCGTGCGCGATGCTGTTTCTTATGTGCACTAGTCGATCGATCTCGGCCGTAACGTTGCAAAAACGATTGAACTTAAAGCCATACATATCGCATATTTCGGCGAGTACATCACTCTTGAGATTCGACTTCGTATCAATTTTCTTTGCTATTCGCAGCGACGAACTCAATAGTGCTCGAAACTTCTCGATAAAAGCCGACCTTTGATCAAATGATTGTTTTCCGCTGAGGGTCCTGAATGTGTCACCCAAGCCAATAACCACCAGCCTCGTCTGAACAGCCGATGTCGCGAGATCCATCTTGTTCAGGTGTTCAATTAAGATTCGAAGCGAACTTACGACGAAGCCTTCCCAATGCGCGTAGATCATAGGAATGCATAGCCGGCACCATAGCCGTTCATCGACTCCGTTCTGGTTCGTACGTAGTTTCGCGAACTCGCCGTCCCGCCACTCGTTGGTAGAGAGGATTTCTTCAGTTACACGATGCATCGCCAAAGATCTCTGAGGCTCGATTCATGCGGTTCCGGATTCGGGTGTTGGAAAATGTGCTGGTGCCAATAGCTTGGTAGTTGGCATCTCCCAAGAGTTGCTCAATCTTTTCAGCAATTCGCTCCTCGTTGCCCGCAATGATTGGAAAAGCCTTGGGGACCGCGTATGCAAGTGAATCAAAAATATGCTGAGCGAAGTTGCCCTTAGGGCGGAATATTTGGCTGCCGTATCTTGCACTTAGGAGCTCAATGAAAGAAGTGAGATAGGACTTCTCAGCAGCGAGGTCGAGTTCAGTGACACCCATAGACACGGATCTCATGTACTCCGTGAGGAATTGTGGGACTGTCGTTCTAAACTCTCCTGCCAGGTGTTTGAAAGCGAAGAATCGCAAGGCCAATTCCTCTAAGAACATCTGTTCCTTCTTGGATTCGCTTGGCTTAATCAGGGTGCAGAACTTTTCGTCCGCCGCGATCTCCTTCAGGATCGCGTTCAAGTCGATTGGGTATGCTCTGAAAATACAGTTGCGAATTTCTTGGTCGGAGAGTGGGCTTGCGCCAGTGTTCAACCGATTGAATAGCTCATAGCGCACGTCTTCTGTGCTGTCCCAGCGAACAATCTCGACCCTACATACCGATCGCTTCAGCGTCGTTTTCAACTTGATCGGGATCGTGTCCTGCGTGTAACCAGCGAGCTCTGGAATCAACTCGCCTTCGGTCAGCGGAAAATTGTTCTTATCGGGCCTGCCTTCCAACAGCCCGAAGAAGGCAAAGACCGTCGAGATTCTTTGCAGTCCGTCAACTAGCTCCCATTTGCCATCCTGATCTTCTGCCACGAATATTGGTGGAATTGGGATTCCAAGCAGTACTGACTCAATGAATCTAGTTTGCTGGAATGGGTGCCAGCGAAAGACGCGTTGATACTCCGGAGTAATAAACAGGTCGCCGTCAGCGAACATGCTCATCAGCTCTCCAAACGACATGTCGAGGCGGTCTGTCTTTAGCGAGTTCCGTTTTCGCGTGATGGCTTGTTCGAGATTGCTCACGAAGTGCTTCCTGTTGTGTGTCGGTGTTTTGTTGTACGAAGTGGGCCTGAGTATAAATCTCTTTGCCGATCGCTTAGGCTTTTTAGGTTCTAGCGCCATCCGTAAGCGGTGGCTCGGTGGCTGCATTGCGTCGAGAGCTGTCGCCCTAGAGCAGGGGCCATTTGGCGATGTGGATGTAGCAACCCTTCATGCCTCTGCTCATCAGCGTTTTGTACGTATTGCGCACGATGAGTTCCAACCGCGCGCGCGTGGCATCCGGATTTTCCTTGAGTGCCTTCTTGTACCCGCGAACCGTACGGTCCATCGATGACCTTGCCTCAGGGAAGACGCTTGGCACACCATCGACCCACTGCAGATCTGGTCCGATGATCACGCCGACATAGTCCAGTTCCAGCCCTTGGCAGGTGTGGATACAGCCAACCTCCTCCACGGAGTCCGGTGCCACGATCCAGAGGCTTCCATCCTTGTCCAGGTTCCATCTCGCCCTGTAGCTGAACTCGGGGAACTCGATATCCCAAGCATCCGGGTTCTTCTTGCTCTTCCAGTCCCAGCAATACCCCGCGACTACGCGCGCCTTATTGTTGAGCTTGTTCTTCTCTCGTATCAGCTCATGCAGCTCGACGGGTGAGTCAACAATGCGGAAGTCGAACGCGTCGCGGTCGAAGTCGGTGTTGGCGCTCTCGCGGATTCCCAGGAAGTTGTCCAACCAGGCGATGTATCCGTCCGAGCCTCCGCAGCGGAACTGCGACGCCAGCTCCAGCCGGGTGACCTCCGCCCCCTTCTCCAGCGCCCAGCGCTCCAGCTCGGCGATGCGGCCGATGTCTGACAGCGTCACGACCTGATCGTCATCAGCAAAGAACACCGTGCAGCGGGCGCTGCGGATCAGCTCCATGATCTGGTTCTGGCCGAGGTTGCCGTACAGGCCGCTCTTCTCGTTGAGGCGGTGCGCCTCGTCCACAACCAAGGTGTCGAAGGTGTTGGCTTGCGCTTCGTGGAAGGCGCCCGAGCCTCCGAACAGGTTGCCGATCTCGACGCGGCGCAGCGTTCCTGCCAGCTTCTGCGCATAGACCGCCCGCGGCGCGGCGTTCTTGGACACGTACTTGGCCAGCTGCCCGCGCTTGGTCAGCTCGACCAGCAGGTTCACCGCCACCACCGACTTGCCGGTGCCCGGACCACCCTGGACGATCACCACCTGCTTGCGCGCGTCGTTGGCCTGTTGGGCCTTGGCGAGGCAGGTCTCGTAGACCACCTTCTGGTCGTCCACCAGCACGAACTCGCGGTTGCCCTTGAGCATCTTCGCAAGGCTGTCGGCCAGCATCTTCGATGGGCGGATTCGGCCTTCGGCGATCTCGTACAGCAGCTTGCCGCGGTCGCCCTTGCGCACGTGCTGCTTGATGAAGGCGCGCAGCTTTTCCAGCTCGTCCGTACCGTCGAGGAAGACCGGCGCTTTTTCCAAGTAGGCCGTGTAGTGCGGATGGCGGATGACGCCGTCATCCTTGTAGTTGTGCAGATAGGCGCAGGGCCGCAGCTCGGTGCCGGATTCGTACACGGCCTCGTTGAAGCCGTTAAGCAGCGCGGCGTATGACCACGCTTGATAACTGGGATGGGGACCTTCGATCTCGGCCTTGCCACCGCGGTTGGCGATGATGATCCCGTCCTTCTCGCTGATGCGCGAGTTGGACCACTGCTTCAGCTCGACGATAACCAGGTGCGGCGTGTCGTCATCGGCGGCGCCTGAGATCACGAAGTCGATTCGCTTGGCGGTCTGGGCGATGCCGAACTCGATGCCCACGCCGATGTCGTCCGGAATCTCGCGGTCGCGCAGCACGCGCGCCATGGCGGCCAGTGAATGGCGCCACGATCTGAACTCGCCCTGTGAGACGTAGCGCCCGACTTTCTTGACGAACGCCCGCTGCACCTCGTCCTCGATCTGCGCGTGATCGTTGTCGTGCAGGAATCGTTGCTTGGTTGCCTGGTAGACGATCACGACAGCCTCCCTCCGTCGTTCGCGGGGTTCAGAGCTCGGTGTATTTCCGGCTCGTGCCCCTGGCCTTGTCGGCGGGGTAGCGCTCGGCATTCAGCGCGAGCTTCTGGCGGGCGGCGTCCAGCGGGTCGATGCCAAGCCGGTCGGACAGCTGCAGCAGGTACAGCAGCACGTCGGCGATCTCGTGCGCGACTTCCTGGCGGCGGGCGTCATCGAGGTTCCGGCTCTGCTCGTCGGTCAGCCACTGGAAGTGCTCCAGCACTTCCGCGGCCTCGATGGACAGGGAAACGGCCAGGTTCTTTGGCGAATGGAACTGGCCCCAGTCGCGCTCCTCGGCGAAGCGGCGCAACGCGGCCTGCAGTTCCTCGATCTGGTGTGCCATGCATTCCCCCTGGTCGGGTCGAGTATAGGGGCGGTAGACCGCAGCTGCCTCGCTGTTCACGATGGTCTGACGCTGCGCTCAGCAACCTGCAGCCCCCGGGGCCTTGCGGCTGCTCCACGCCATGCACCTCATCGAACTCTTCCCCCTCCACGACAACGCCGGCGCCGCGTTCCCCAAGGCGCTCGACAGGCGCATCATGGCCATCGTGGTCCACGAACCCGCACCGCGCCAATGACGATGGAGCCTGCCATGTCCGCAAGATCCCGCATGCTGCCGTTGGCCGCCGTACTGCCCATAGCGATGGCCCTCGCGCTCGCCAGCTGCGCCACGACCGAAAAAGCGCCGGCCGTGCCGGTGCCCGAGGAGGTCTCCATGCAATCCCCACCGCTCGAACGCTTCACGACTCCCACCGACGGGATCCACACTGGCGGCAGGATCACCGCCGACGACCTGCCCGCACTGCGCGCGGCGGGCATTCGCCACGTGATCGACCTGACCCCGGACTCGGAGACGCCCGGCTTCGACGAGGCGGGCGCCGTACGCGCGGCCGGCATGGGCTACGACAACCTGCCCATCGCCGGCGCCGGTGACCTGGACCGCGAGGCCGTGGTGGCCTTTGACCAGCTGCTGCGGGCAGCCGACGGGCCGACGCTCGTGCACTGCGCCAGCGGCAACCGCGTGGGCGCGCTGGCGGCGCTGCGTGCCGCGTGGCTGCAGGGTGCCGACGAGGACGCAGCCGTGGAAGAGGGGCGGCGCTGGGGGCTGCGCGGGCTGGAAGGCGAGGTGCGCGGGCACCTCGCGCGCGAGCGCTGCCTGGCCGACGCGCGGGGCAGCGACGGCGCGGCGCGCTGCGATGGGGGCAGCTGAGGCCATGTCCGCCACGCCCCTGATGCCTGCCGCCTTCCTCGGCCACGGCAGTCCGATGAACGCGCTCGAGCGCAACCGCTACACCGAAGCCTGGCGCGCGTTCGGCGCCTCGGTGCCGCGGCCGCGCGCGATCCTGGTGGTGTCGGCGCACTGGTACGTCAACGCCACCGCGGTCACGGCCATGCCACGGCCGCGGACCATCCACGACTTCTTCGGCTTTCCGCAGGCGCTGTTTGACGTGCAGTACCCGGCGCCGGGGCTGCCCGAACTGGCGGAGGAGGTGGCCGATGTTGCGAAACCCGACTTCGTCGGATCCGACATCGACGGCTGGGGGCTGGACCACGGCACCTGGTCGGTGCTGGTGCATGCGTTTCCCGATGCCGACATCCCGGTGGTGCAGCTGTCGATCAACGCGCAGAAGCCGGTGGAGTTCCACATCGAACTTGGCGCCCGCCTGGCCGCGCTGCGCGCGCGCGGCGTGCTCGTGGTGGGCAGCGGCAACGTGGTGCACAACCTGCGGGCGATCGACTGGAAGCAGCCGGATTCCGGGTTCGACTGGAACCAGCGTTTCGATGCCGATGTGAAGCAACTGCTGGCCGAGCGTCCGGGTGATGCGGCCGGACTCATCCGGCACCCGGACTACGCTGCCTCGGCACCGACAGCGGAGCACTTCCTGCCGCTGCTGTATCTCGCCGGGATCGCTGCGGCGGCGGGCAAGGGCGCCGACGTGCTGGTGGAGGGGCCGGCGTATGGGTCGCTGTCGATGACGTCGTACACCGTGGGCGCGCAGTGCCCGCCGGAGAGTGGCGTCACCGCGGGCGCGGCACCGCTGGCCGCCAACGTGCCCGCGGGCGAATCCAACCTGTAGCGCGGTCTTGTCACAGCACGCAACGGGCCTGACCCGCAAGGCCATCGCGCGCCAGGCCTGGCCGATCATCCTCGCCAACGCGGCGGTGCCAAGCCTCGGCCTGGTCGACACCGCCGTCATCGGCCACTACGGCAGCGCGGTGGAGCTGGGTGCGCTGGCGCTGGGCGCGCTGCTGTTCAACTTCGTCTACTGGAGCTTCGGCTTCCTGCGCATGGGCACCACCGGCTTCGTGGCGCAGGCGGCGGGCGCCGGCGACGAGGCCGAGGTCCGCGCCACGCTGGCACGCGCGGTGCTGCTGGCCGCGGGCCTGGGCGGCGCGCTGTTGCTGCTGCAATGGCCGATCACCTGGCTCTACTTCGCGCTGATGGATGGCAGCGCCGGGGTGGAGGCAGCGGCCGGCGACTACTTCCGCGCGCGCATCTGGGGCGCGCCGGCGGCGCTCGCCCTGTTCGCGATCAGCGGCCTGCTGATCGGCCTTGGCCGCAGCCGCGAACTGCTGCTGGTGCAGCTGCTGCTCAACGGTCTCAACGCCGGCCTGGACATCTGGTTTGCAGGCACGCTGGGCATGGGCGTGCGGGGCATCGGCCTGGGCACCGCGATCGCCGAATGGAGCACCTGCGCCGTCGCCATCATCGTGGTGCTGCGCGTGTTGCGTGTGCGCCACGGCGATGCCGCGCCGTTCCTGCCCTGGGCGCGCATCGCCGACTGGCAGCGCATCCGCGCGTCGCTGGCCGCCAACCGCGACATCCTGGTGCGCACGCTGTGCCTGCTGCTGGCCTTCGGCTGGTTCGCCAACGCCGGCGCGCGCTTCGGCGACGTGACCCTGGCGGCGAACCACATCCTGCTGCAGCTGGTGTCGTTCAGCGCGTTCTTCCTGGACGGCTTCGCGTTCGTGGCCGAAGCGCACGTGGGCGCGGCATGGGGTGCGCGCGACAGCGGCAGGTTCAGGCGCGCGGTGCGGCTGAGCAGTGAGCTGGCCGGAGGCACGGCGCTGGTGCTGGCGGTGGCGGTCCTGTTGCTGGGCGACGCCGCGGTGATGGCCCTGACCAGCCTGCCCGCGGTGCGCGAAGTGGCCGCGACGCACCTGCCATGGGCCGCGCTGTACGTACTGCTCTCGGTGGCCGCGTTCCAGCTGGACGGCGTGTTCATCGGCGCCACCCGCACGCGGGAGATGCGGCATGCCGGCCTGGTGTCGTTGGGGGTGTTCCTGCTGGCCGCATGGCCGCTGGCGGCCCTTTGGGGCAACCACGGTTTGTGGGCGGCGTTCGTGGTGTACGTGGTGGCGCGCGCCGCGGCGCTGCTGGGGTATTACAGCCGTCTCGTCAGGCGAGCGGAGGCCGCATCCTGAAGGTGGTCCGCCCCTCGGCGGACCCGGCCTGGATCGTGCCCTCGTGCTCCATTCCCCGTCACACCACCGGGGCCAGGTGGTAACGGTTGCGCCCGGCTTTCTTGGCCTCGTAAAGGGCGGCGTCCCCCGAGGCCATCAGGCCTGCCGCATCGGCCGCCTGCCCCGCATGGGCGACGCCGATGCTGGTGCTGACCGTGAGCCGGGTGCCACCGACGTCGACCGGCTCCGCCATGGCGGCGAGCACCTTGCGCGCCACGGCCTCGGCGGCTTCGGCCGATGCGTCCTCGATCAGGATCACGAACTCGTCCCCGCCCAGGCGGGCGACCAGGTCGGTTTCGCGCACGCTGTCGCACAGCCGCTTCGCAAAGGCCTTCAGCACGATGTCGCCGGCGGCGTGGCCGTGGCCATCGTTGACGTCCTTGAAACGGTCGATGTCCATGCACAGCAGTGCGATCGGGATTGCGTGGCGCTGCTGGCGCTTGAGCGCCAGCGCAAGGCGCTCGTCGAACTGGCGGCGATTGGCCAGGTCGGTGAGCGGATCGACGCGCGACAGCCGTTCCAGCTCGCGCCGGCTTTCCGCCAGGGCGTGCTCGGCGGCCACGCGGCGGCTGATGTTGCGGGCGGCCACCATGATGTCGACCGCGCCGCCGCCGTCATCGGCGGGTATGCAGCGCAGCACGCCCTCGACCCAGACGTAGTGGCCGTCTTTGTGCCGGATGCGGTATCTCTCGGTGCGCGTGTCGCCCGATGCCAGGACATCGGCCATCGCCTGCGCCTGCCGCGCGCGGTCGTCCGGATGCACGAAATTCCAGCGCGTGCCGGTCATCTCGGTGGGCGTGAAGCCGAACATCTCCACTGCCGACGGCGAGACGTAGAGCAGCGCCCCGTCGGGCCCCACGCGCGCGATGACGTCGTGCGAGTGGTCGGCAAGCATGCGGTAGCGGCGTTCGCTTT
The DNA here is from genome assembly GCF_054052065.1 of Luteimonas sp. A537. Lineage (NCBI taxonomy): Bacteria > Pseudomonadati > Pseudomonadota > Gammaproteobacteria > Lysobacterales > Lysobacteraceae > Luteimonas > Luteimonas renzhihongae. The sequence continues at coordinate 147,958 of NZ_JBSVRH010000001.1, read as the reverse complement.
CGCCCAGCCGCGCAGCCAGCCGGTTACTTTCGGCCATGACCAGGCAGACGGGGATCGTCATCAGGCAGCCGCCCGCCAGGTAAAGCTGCAGCAGGGCCAACCGGCCGGCGTCGCCCAGGCTCGGGTGCGACAGTGGGCCGTAGTCCAGCGCAGTGGCGGTGGCGACGACCAGCCCCAGGGCGATCACTCCCAGCCCCACGCCGGCGAACCCATGGCGAACTGCGACCAGCAGCAGCGGCGGATAGGCCAGGAACAGCAGCGGATACCTGAAGAAGGCGACGCCCACCGCCACCGCGATCAACAGTCCCATGGTAGTCACCAGGCTCCAGCCACGGCCGGGCTCCACGAACAGTCCCAGACCCTTGCGCTGTACGACCAGCGTGGTCGTCGCCAGCACCACCATGCCGACGACGTGCGCCGCATACCAGCTGCCTGCTGCGCGCAGGAAATGCTGTCCGTGCATGAAGTAGGCCAGGGTCGCCGCCATCAGTCCCGTCAGCGCGCAGGCGACCAGCGTGGCCGCTGTCGCAACCCCTCCCAGGGTGAGCCAGTCCGGATCGCGGATGTCGGGAATACGGATGCGGACGAGCCAGGCCACCGCCAGCGCTTCCACGAGGTTGCACATCGCGATGGCCAGCGCGTACGGGGGCTGGTCGCCGGCCAGGATGCGCGCGGAAAGCTCGGCGAAGAACGCCACTGCCAGGTAGCCCGGCCAGGTGGCAGTGCGGCGGGACAGCAGCCAGCCGGTGAGGATGCCGTTGCCGATCCAGATCGCGGAGAGTTCGCCGGGCCCGCGGGCCAGCGTGAACGAAAGCCATGCGGTCCCCGCGATCAGTAACGCCAGGACGGTCCGGTCGGCCCGGTAGGTGCGTGGCAATCTCAAGCGATGGGCCATGGCGGCCTAGTCTAGCCGCAGGTATGCGCGGCCGCCCTGCCGCAGGTCACGGGATGTTGATCGCCGGTCCGGGAAGGTGGAAATCCCGATTGAAACGGAGATATCCATGACGCTGGTCCCCTCCGACACTCTGGTCGAGTCGCCGACGGCTCCGGCGCGCGCCTGTTCCGCAACGCCACTGTGAGCTACGAAGCCCGCTACTCGGCGGTGGAACCCGCGCGTGCGGAGCTCGATGCCATGGAAGGCACCCTGCTGCTGGAGTTCGGCACCGACTGGTGCGGGCACTGCCAAGCGGCGCAGGCGCCGATCCAGGTGCTGCTGGGCGAGCACGCGGGCGTCGTGCACCTGAAGATCGAGGACGGTCGCGGCCGGCCGTTGGGCCGGGCGTTCAAGGTGAAACTGTGGCCGACGCTGGTGCTGCTCCGTTCCGGCCAGGAGCTGGGGCGGGTGGTGCGGCCGGTGTCCAGCGCGGACCTGGAGCCGCTGCGCGACGCGTTGGCCCGGATCTAGCGGACCGGCGGGCGGAGCTCAGGTCCGGAGCAGGTCCCAGCTTTCGATTTCGGCCAGCACGAACGCCGGCCTGCGCGCCGCCAGAGCCGGCTGCGTGCGCCATGCGGGCTGCGTCTCCAGGCCGGGTCCGCTGCCCGGGTCCGCACTCCAGCGCGACAGGCCGGGAAGGCCGGCCTCCCCGGCGGCATGCAGTGGCACGTCCGCCAGCTGGACGTCGCCCCGGGCAAGGCCCACCAGCAGTTCGATGGAATGGCCATCCAGCGGGCGGTAGGCCGCCATGCGCAGGCGACCGTCGGCGCGCTGCGCGATCGCGGCCAGGAGTGCGTCGTCGCGCTGCAGGGCCACGACCGCGCCGCCAAGGTCGACCGGGCCGATTTCGATCCACCAGCCCGCGCCTTCGGCGGCCAGGCATTCGCCGGCATCGTCCGGTGCCAGCAGTTCGGCCAGGCGCGCCATCGCCGGTTCCATGGCCTGCCAGTCAGCCGTTTCACGGGCGGCGCGCAGCTGCAGGCCGTGCAGCATGTCGGCCAGCGGCAGTTCGCCGTCGTTGGCAACGGCGGCCTGGAAGGCGGGGAGTGCAACCGGGTAGGGAATGGCGGGCAGGCCGAGGCCGGTCAGCGCGTCGGCCGTGGGGTGGAGTTCGATCATCTGGTGCATGGCGCATATTGTCCGTGTCTTCGTCGCACCAGGCGTGACTGCGGCATGACCCTTATGTGCAATCGCGGCGCCGAATGCACTTGACTTCGCACACGAAAACGGCCCCGCCGGGGCGGGGCCGTTGCCTGCCGTCTTGCGCCGCCGGCGTCAGTGGCCGGACGCTGCGTCGATCGGTTGGTCGCTGTTGAAGATCGTCGAGTCGGCTTCACCGTTCACCGTGAGGATGCCGGTCAGGCCCTTCTCGGCGCGCGACAGTGCGTGGTCGACCAGGATGTACTTGCCCGGGTAGTCGACCTTGAACTCGACCATGGTCGCGCCGCCCGGAGGCACGATCGTGGTCTGCACGTCCGTCAGCGGCGGGCTGGTGAACGAGGCCAGGTCATAGACCCGGTCGAACACTTCGCCGATCAGGTGGAAGCTCGAAATCAGGTTCGGGCCGCCGACGCCGAAGAAGATGCGGACTTCCTCGCCCACGTTCGCGTTCATGTCGTAGGTCTTGGTGAGCGCGTCCATGGAGCCGTTGAACATCAGGTGCTCGGGCTTCTCGTCAAGCAGCTTGTCGACCGAGAACTCCTGCAGGCCGCTGGAGCCGTGCTTCTGGGCGGTGTAGAGCTCGCCCTGCATCACGTAGTACTCCTTGTCGACCGCCGGCAGGCCGCCTTCGGGCTCGACCAGGATCATCCCGTACATGCCGTTGGAGATGTGGTGGGCGATCATCGGCGTTGCGCAGTGGTACACGAACAGGCCCGGGTGCAGCGCCTTGAACGTGAAGCTCTTGGTCTCGCCGGGGCGCACCTGGGTCACCGCCGCGCCGCCACCGGGGCCGGTCACGGAGTGGAAGTCGACCGAGTGGATGTTGACGCTGTCTTCGGCGTTCTTGAGGTTGATCGTGACCGTGTCGCCCTGGCGGATGCGCAGGAGCGGACCCGGGACCGTGTTGTCGAAGGTCCAGTAGCGGTACGTGCTGCCGTCGGACAGGCGGCCTTCAACCTCGGTGGTCAGCAGGTCGTAGGTGACATGCTCGGCGGCGCGGTCACCGACGGGCGTGCCGACTTCGGCCGGGTTCTTGGAGACATCCAGCGCCGTGCTCACTTCTTCCTTCACGTCGCCGACGATCAGCTTGCCGGCCATGCCCGCGAGCTTGTGCCCGGGGATGGTGCAGATGTATTCGAAGGTGCCGCCCTTGGTGGCCCGGAACACGATGGTGGTCGAGGAGCCGACGCCGACCAGCTGGTCGGACTGGGCGCCGAACTCGGGCACCGCGATGTCATGCATGGCGCCGTCGTTGTTGGTGATCGTGATCGCGACCACCGAGCCTTCGGGCACGCGCAGGTCGGGGTTGACCACGTCCTTGATCGCGCCGGAGTTGCCGATGAAGACCATCTGGCCACCGGTGATCTCGGTGCGCAGGCTGAAGTTGACGTCGGCGATCATGTCGACCGATGCCGATCCCTGCGCGGCGACGTCGGCCGGGACGAATCCGCCAGCGGCGGCGAGTGCAAACAGCAGTACCAGGTTTCTCATGGTGATGACCTCAGTGATTAAAGGGCTTGAATAAAATCGGGGGCCGATGATGCGTCGTGGTGCCCGGCCGTTGGAGCGCACGTTACCGTTGTGCAGCGGTGAGCCAAATGACCTGGATCAAGTGCGTACGTTTGCGTATGGAAAGCGCCCGGCCTTGACCTGCGTCAGATCCATTCCGGTGCCTGGCGCCGACAATCCGCACTGAAATGAACGCGAAGGCATTCCAGCACTGGATGGGGCGGATCGGACTGGCGGCAGCGCTGTTGCTGATGCTGGTGCCGACCACGACGCGACTGCTGGAAGCCACGGGCGAGGCCCGCGTCGTGCATGGCCCTGCCCACGATGGCGGACACGGCCGGCATCGCCTGCACGATGGAGTGGATCCGGGCGATGCGCGTCCCGCGATCGGTGATCCGGACTGCGATTACTGTCCGCTGCTGGCAGCGTTCACGCACTCGGCGCCGGTGGTGTTCAAGCTCTTCGCATTGCCGGCGGCGACCGCGCCGGCGCTCGCGCCAGCCGCACCCAGCGTGGCATGGCTGCACCCGAACGGACTGGGCTCGCGCGGACCACCGCGCATCGGCTGACCCTCGCCACGCCGCCCGGCATCCGCCACGCGGCACCCCATCGCATTCCGCTCCATGGAGTCACGCCATGTCGATCCCCCGCTGCCCGGTGATCCGTTCGTCCTGCCTGTTCGTGGCGATTGCCGCCGCTCTTGCCAGCCCCTTCGCCCATGCACTGGACGCCGCGCCCGACACCCCGTCGGACGCGACGCGCACGGTGGATTTCGAAGCGCTGGTCGTCACGGCCGCCGCGCCGGTGTCCGCACTCACCTGGGAAACCAGCCCCAAGCTTCCGCGCCAGCCGGTTCCGGCCAGCGACGGTGCCGACTACCTCAAGACCATTCCTGGCTTCAGCACCGTGCGCAACGGCGGCAGCAATGGTGATCCGGTGCTGCGCGGCATGTTCGGCTCGCGCCTGAACCTGCTGACCAACGACGGCGCCATGCCCGGTGCCTGCCCTTCGCGCATGGACAACGCGATGTCCTACATCGCGCCGGAAACCTATGACGCGCTGGTGGTCACCAAGGGTCCGCAGACGGTGCTCTGGGGTCCGGGCGCATCGGCCGGCACGGTGCGCTTCGAGCGCGACCGCGAGCACTTCATCGAGCCCACCTGGAAGCTCGCCGGCAGCGCGCTCGCCGGCAGCTGGGGCCGCAACGACCAGGTGGTCGACGTGACCCGGGGCGCGCCGCTCGGCTACGCCCGCATCAGCGCCAACCGCTCCGAGTCCGGCGACTACGACGACGGCAACGGCGCCCGCGTCGGCTCGGCGTGGAAGAAGTGGAACGCCGACTTCGCGCTCGGCTGGACGCCCGACGAGGACACATTGCTCGAACTCGGCGTGGGCATCGGCGACGGTCAGGCGCGCTATGCCACCCGTGGCATGGATGGCAGCAGCTTCGACCGCAGCAACTACAGCCTGCGCTTCGAGAAGGCGAACATCGGGCTCGGCGCGCTGCAGGAATTCGAGGCCAGCGTCTACCACAACGTCGCCGACCACGTGATGGACAACTACAGCCTGCGCGACCCGAACCCGAACGGTTCGATGCCCATGCCGATGGCGTCCAACGTCGAGCGCAGCACCAGCGGCGGGCGCGCGGCGGCCACTTGGCGCGGCGCCGCGTTCGAGCTTGTCACCGGCATCGACGCCCAGGACAGCCGCCACCGCCGCCGCGCCGGCATGGGCCGCAACGCGTATCTCGCCATGCCATGGGTCGTGGACGCGCGCTTCGACAACCTCGGCCTGTTCGCCGAAGGCACCTGGTTCCAGGGCGACGACAGCCGCTGGATCGCCGGCGCGCGCGCGGACCGCGCAGGTGCCGAGGACGGACGGCTGACGGTGGCCGGTGGCCACGGCCACCCGGCAATGCCCAATCCGACAGCCGGCCGGTCGCGCGAGGAAACGCTGAAGGCGGGCTTCGTCCGCTTCGAGCGCGACGTCGACAAGGCGCTCAGCTGGTACGCCGGCATTGGCCACACCGAGCGCATGCCCGACTACTGGGAACTGTTCTCCGCGGACATGGGCCCGATGGGCTTCGCCAACGCCTTCGCCGGCCTCGATACCGAGAAGACCACCCAGCTCGACGTCGGCCTGCAGTACCGCGGCGAACGCTTCGATGCCTGGATCTCGGCCTACGCCGGCCGCGTCGATGACTTCATCCAGTTCCGCTACATGGACACGATGATGGGCGCGACCTCGATGGTGTCGAACATCGATGCGCGGACCAGCGGCGCCGAGCTTGGCGGCGAGTACCGGGCGAGCGAGGACTGGACGCTCGGCGGCAGCCTGGCCCATGCCCGCGGGAAGGACCGCGACAGCGGCCGCCCGCTGCCGCAGATGCCGCCGCTGGAAGGCCGCTTCAGTGCCGACTGGGACAACGGCACCTGGTCGGCCGGCGCGCTGGTCCGGCTGGTCGACGGACAGGACCGCGTCGCCGAGGGCTATGGCAACGTGGTCGGCCAGGACATCGGTCCGAGCGCCGGCTTCGCCACGCTCGCGCTCAACGCCGGCTACCGCTTCGCCAGCGGCGTGCAGCTGACCGCCGGCGTCGACAACCTGTTCGACCGCGCCTACAGCGAGCACCTCAACCTCGCCGGAAACGCCGACTTCGGCTATCCGGCGGATGCGGTGCGGATCAACGAGCCGGGACGCACGCTCTGGCTGCGGGTCGGCTACACGTACTGAGGGCAGCCGCAGGCGGGAGCGGGTGGCGGCGCTACTTCGGCGCCACCACGTCGCCATCTTCCTTGGTAAACGACGCGCTGATTGGCGGCAGGATCTCGAGCACCGCTTCCGACGGCCGCGCCAGCCGCACGCCCATGTTGGTGCGCACGAAGGGCCGGTTGACAAGGATCGGATCCGCGAGCATCGCATCGAGCAACGCGGCCTCGGACAGTGAAGGATCGTCCAGGCCCAGTTCCGTGTACTTCGCCTCCTTGGCGCGGATTGCATCGCGAACGCCGATGCCGGCCTCGCGGATCAGCGCGATCAGCTCCTCGCGCGTGGGCGTGTCCTTCAGGTATTCGATGACCTCGGGCTCGATGCCGGCATGACGGATCAGTGCCAGCGTGTTGCGCGACGTTCCGCAGCGCGGGTTGTGATAGATCGTGGCGTGCATGGTGGGCCTCGCTGGGGGCGCTCCACTGTAGCGGTGCGGGGAAGGCGAGGCACCCGTGCGCGCCTGCAATCCGCTGGGCCCGCAGCCGCCGCTGCTGGAACGCGAGCTGCACAGCCTGCAGGAATGCCTGGCGCGTGAGCCCGGCGCCGATGCGGGATTGATCCGCAGCAGCTGATCGGGGCCCGGTCAGCGTCTCCTATTGGCCCATCGACGAGGCCGGAGCTTCGTCACCGTGCGTGCCCAGGCGATCGACCAGTGACTGGCTCGCCCGGTTCAGGCCGACCACTTCCACCGTCGCGCCGTGCTTGCGCAGCTTCAGCACCACGCGGTCCAGGGCGCCGACCGCGCTGGTGTCCCAGAAATGCGCATCGCGCAGGTCGATCAGCACCTTCCCGGGCGCGTGCAGGTAGTCGAAGCTGTTGGCGAACTGGACGGCGGATGCGAAGAACACCTGGCCGGTGACACGGTAGCTGCGGCGGCCATCGTCGTCGCGGTGTTCGACCTGCAGCATCGAGCTCACCCGGCGCGTGAATGACAGCGCGGTCAGCAGTACGCCGGCCAGCACGCCCTTGGCCAGGTCGTGGGTGGCGACGGTGACCACCACGGTGCCGAACATGATCAGGCTGGCGCTCTTCGGGTGGGTCTTCAGCTCGCGAAAGCTCTTCCAGTGGAAGGTGCCGATGCTGACCATGATCATCACCGCCACCAGCGCCGCCATCGGGATCATCGATACCCAGTCCGACGCATAGACCACGAGCAGCAGCAGAACCACGCCGGCGACCATGCACGACAGCCGCCCGCGGCCGCCGGAGCCGACGTTGATCACCGACTGGCCGATCATCGCGCAGCCGGCCATGCCGCCGAACAGCCCGGCGACGATGTTCGCTGAACCCTGGCCAGCGCACTCGCGGCGGCGGTTGGTGGGCGTGTCGGTCATGTCCTCGACGATCTGCGCGGTCATCAGCGACTCCAGCAGGCCGACCACGGCCAGCGTGGCCGACACCGGCAGCAGGATCCACAGCGTGTCCAGCGTCCACGGAATGTCCGGGAACAGGAACGTCGGCAGCGCGTCCGGCAGCTCGCCCATGTCACCCACGGTGCGGATGTCCAGGCCCAGCCAGAGGCTGAGCGCGGTGAGCAGGATGATCGCCACCAGCGGCGAAGGCACAGCTTTCGTGACCAGCGGCAGCAGGTAGATGATCGCCAGTCCCGCCGCGCATACGGCGTACACCGTCAGCGGCATGCCGATCAGCTCCGGCAGCTGCGCCATGAAGATCAGGATCGCCAGCGCGTTGACGAAGCCGATCACCACCGAACGCGACACGAAGCGCATCAGCGTGTTCAGGCGCAGTACGGCGGCGAGGATCTGCAGCAGGCCGGCCAGGATGGTCGCCGCCAGCAGGTACTGCAGCCCGTGGTCGCGCACCAGGTCGACCATCACCAGCGCCATCGCCCCGGTGGCGGCGGAGATCATCCCCGGTCGGCCACCGGCCACTGCCGTGACCACCGCGATGCAGAACGAGGCATACAGGCCGACCCTGGGATCGACGCCGGCGATGATCGAGAACGCGATGGCCTCTGGGATCAGCGCCAGTGCGACCAGCACGCCGGACAGGACATCGCCACGGATGTTGCCGAACCACTGCTCGCGCAGCGGCGGATAGATGACGGACATGGAGCGGCTCCGTGGGCGTCGGCGACGACGCGCACTGCAAGGGTGGAAGGGTGGAGGACGGACCCTGGGGGCGGGTGCAGCTCAGCGTGCGTGGCGCGCCTTGGGCTCGTGTACGTCGATGCCGGCCTTGTGCTGGATGTGGTCGCGCAGCCACGCGGCGAATTCGGCTTCGGGGAGGCTGCCCTCGGCAAGGGCGAGATAGACCGGGTACAACTCGAGGTCTTCGGCTTGTAGTGAGCCGCCGTTGAGCACGATGAACACTTCGCAGGCCACGGCCGCAGTGCGCTTGTTGCCGTCAATGAAAGGATGGTTGCGTGCCAGGCCAAACGCCAGGCTCGCGGCGAGATCGGCAAGGTCCGGCGGCGGGTCGCCGTAAGCGTACAGCTGCTGCGGACGGGCGAGGGCGGAGTCCAGCAGGCTTTCGTCACGCACACCGCCGTTCCCGCCGTGCTCGCTCAGTTGGCGGTCGTGGATGGCAAGTGCAAACGGCTTCCCGATCCAGGTGATCATGGCCGCCACTACTGCGCGAGCTTGTTGAGCAGTGCACGGCGATCGCGCATGACCTGCTCCGCGACCTCCATCTGCTCGGCCAGCGTCGGATCGAACACGGTCAGCCTGATGCCGTCGGGTGTTTCCAGCGCGAACAGTTCGTCACCCTTCTGCAGGCGCAGCCGGGCCAGCAGCTCCTTGGGCAGGATGACCCCGGCGGAGTTGCCGATGGTGGTGATCTTGAGCTTCATGACCGGTATCCCTGGGCGGTTATAACCAATGTTATACCGCCCGGGCCGGCCGGACAATGTCGCGGGGTTCGGAGCCCCGTGGTTTCAGCTTCCCGAGTGTTTCGTCACCCAGGCCACATAGCCGTCCACCCAGCCCTGCAGGAAGCCGCGGCTGGACTCACCAACGCTGCCATCGGCTTCGAACAGCCCGTCCTTGGCCTGCAGGAAGATTTCCGGTTGGCCATAGGTCGGCATGTCGAGATAGCCGGCGATGGCCCGCAGGTGCTGCTGCGCGCAGGCGGTGCCGATGGCGCCGATGGAGATGCCGACGATGCCCGCGGCCTTGCCCGCGAACGCGCTCTGCCCATACGGCCGCGATGCGTGGTCGATGGCGTTCTTGAGCACGCCTGGCACCGAGCGGTTGTACTCGGGGGTCACGAACAGCACGCCGTCGGCCTCGGCGATCAGCGCCTTGAGCCGCTTCGCCGGGGCGGGCTGGTTGTCGTCCTCGTCCTGGTTGTAGGGAGGCAGGTCGTCGATGCGCGCGTACTCGAAGCTGACGCCTGCCGGCAGCAGCTTTTCGAGCGCCTGCGCGAGTGAACGGTTCAGGGATTCCTTGCGGATGCTGCCGACGAGCACCGCGATCTTGAGGTCGGCCATTGGGTTGCGCTCCGGTCCAGGGTGGACCCCATCATCCAAGCGTTGCCGTTAACAGGCTGTTGCTGCGAGGTGGACGCGTTGCGCGGCCGCCACCGCTTGCGCCATGATCGGGCGATACCGGGGAGGAGAGGATTGATGATGGATTGCACGCAGCGCGGCACGGTGGGCAGGTGAGCATGGAGATCGTGCCGGTCTGGAAAAAAGTGACGCCCGAACTGTCGTCGGAGCTCATCGCCATGTGGGCGCGCAACGGTGCGCTGCCGGATCCAACCAAGGCCGCCGAGCGGGCGCAGCAGGCGGTGGCGGTGGGCCGCGATGATGAAGGCCGTATCTGGGGCGTCGGCACCGCGGTGCTGGGCATCGTGCCGTCCTTCGGCCAGCCGACCTATCTGTACCGCCAGTTCTTCGACGTCGGCGCGCGTGGCCTGAAGCAGACCATGCCCTTCCTCAACGCCATCCGCGACACGCTGGAGGCCCATAACGCCTCGCTGCCGAAGCCGGAGTCGGTCGGGGTCATGATCGAGCTGCAGAACGACGACATGGCCGTTCGCTACCAGGACATGTACGAGGCCGAGGCCAAGGCGCACTTCATCGGCTGGTCGCCGCGCGGGCGGCAGCTGCGGATGATGTACTTCAAGGATGCCCGGATCATGCTCCCGTTCGATGCCGTGCCGCGGCAGCGTCCGGCTGCCGCGTCCTGAGGCCGCGCCGGCTTCACCGCACCGCGACGCGCACGGTCGGATTCTGGGCCGTCCCACTCCGATGAGGTGTTCCAGATGGCACGCGGAAGCTATGACGAGGCGCAGCTGCACGAGCTGCTGTACCAGGGCATCGAGACCGAACTCGGTGGCGAACAGGTCTACCTGAAGGCGATCGAGTGCGCGGTCAATGACGACCTGCGCAAGGAGTGGAACGATTATCTCGACGAAACCCGCAACCACCAGAAGGTGTTGCTGGGGGTGTTCGAGAAACTGGGGCTGGATCCCGACGTCCGCACGCCCGGCCGCGAGGTCGTGGCGCACCACGGCAAGTCGCTGGTGAAGGCGATGGAGATGGCGCAGGCGGCTGGTGATCCGGTGGCCGCCGAACTCGTCGCCGCAGAGTGCGTGGTCCTGGCCGAGACCAAGGACCATCTCAACTGGGAACTGATCGGCTACGTCTCGAAGAAAGCCACCGGCGATGTCGGCAAGGCGCTCAAGGACGCGTACGAAGAGGTCGAGCAGCAGGAAGACCACCACCTGTACCACACCAAGGGCTGGGGCCGGGAGCTGTGGCTGCAGTCGCTCGGTCTGCCGGCGGTGCTGCCGCCGCCCGAAGAGGTCAAGAAGGTCGAGACCGCGATCGGCGCGGCGCGCGCGGAGAACGCGCGCGACCAGATGCGCAAGCAATAGTGCAGGTTACCGCGTGACTGGATGAAGGCGCGTCGCGACCGCAAGTCGCGGCGCGCTCCTGCTTCAGGCCCGCCGCAGCAGGCGCAGCCCGAACCAGTCGCAGGCATCGTTCCAGCCATCGACCACTCGCAGGCCGGCCTCCAACGCCAGCGCGCCAATGCGCGCGTCGGTGTACTTCTGGCTCTGCTCGACCTGCATCGGCTCGCCGCGCGCGAAGGCGAAGCGCTGGTGTTCCACGGTGACGACCTGCTCGCGCAGGCTTTCCAGCGTGGTCACGATGCGGCCTTCGGATTCCACGTAGCGAGCGCGGTGAACAAAGCCCGCGAGGTCGAAGTCGCTGCCGAGGTCGCGGTTGAGGCGGCCCAACAGGTTGAGGGTGAACTCCGCGGTGATGCCCGCGGCATCGTTGTACGCGGCCTCGATGATGGCTGGCTCCTTCTCGAGGTCCAGGCCGAGCAGCGCTGCGCCGTCGCGGCCCATGGTGTCGCGCATCGCGGCAAGCAGGCGGACCGATTCATCGCGGCTGAAATTGCCCAGCGTGGAGCCCGGGAAAAACACCAGCGCCGAGTCGGCCACGCGCGAAGGCCGGGGCAGGGGCACGGCCTGCGTGAAGTCGGCCAGCACCGGCAGCACTTCCACGTCGCCGAACTCGCGGTCCAGGCGCTCCGCGCTGGCGGTCAGTGCCGAGCGCGAGATCTCGATCGGCGTATAGGCCACCGGGTCCTCGAGTGCGTCCAGCAGCAGCCGTGTCTTGCGGCCGCTGCCGCTGCCGTACTCGACCACGTGCGTGCGCGGGCCGATCGCCGCGGCGATCTCGGGGCCGCGGTCGGCCAGCAGCGCAAGCTCCACGCGGGTGGGGTAGTACTCGGGCTGGCGGGTGATCGCCTCGAAGAGTTCGGAGCCGCGCTGGTCGTAGAAGTATTTCGACGGCAGGTACCTGGGACTCGAGGAGAGGCCGCGCAGTACGTCACCGGCGATATCGTCGGCGCTGGGATGGAGGTCGGTGAGCTGCAGCTTCGAGGTCAAGCGATGTCCTTTGCCAGGCGCAGGCCGGAGAACTGCCAGCGCGCGTGCGGTGCGAAGAAATTCCGGTAGCTGGCGCGCGCGTGTCCCGGCGGAGTGGCACAGCTGCCGCCGCGAAGCACCAGCTGGCCGCTCATGAACTTGCCGTTGTATTCGCCCAGCGTGCCGGCAAGCGGGCGGAAGCCGGGGTAGGGCACGTACGCGCTCGAGGTCCACTCCCAGGCCTGGCCGGTGCCGGCAAGATCGGCGGCTGAGGCTTCCCATTCGGCTTCGGTGGGCAGCCGGGCGCCGGCCCAACGGGCGAAGGCATTGGCCTCGTAGTGGCTGATGTGGCGGATGGCGGCCCCGGGATCGCGTTCGCGCCAGCCTGCCAGGGTGAACTCGCGCGCACCGTCCTGATGCCAGTAGAGCGGGCGCCGCCAGCCTTCGCGGTGTGCGAGATCCCAGCCGTCGCTCAGCCACAGGGCGGGCGTGTCGTAGCCGCCGTCGCTGATGAAGTCCGCGTAGTCGGCATTGCTGACAGGGCGGCGGGCGATGGCATGGGCAGCGATCAGTACGCGGTGGCGCGGAGTTTCGTTGTCGTAGGCGAAGCTGGTGCCAGGACCGGGCCAGGCGGGCGCGCCGATTTCGGCGATGGTTTCCGGGCGGGGAAGCCACCGGGGAGCCGGATCCGCGACGTGTACGGCTCGCGCAGCGTCGCGGCCATGGCCGCTCCCACAGTCGGGTCCGCCGTCGGTCCGGTAGGCGGGCTGCAGGGGGTTGCACCAGAAGGCGTGCTTGATGTCGGTCAGCAGGAGTTCCTGGTGCTGCTGTTCGTGATGGGTGCCGAGGAGCAGCACGTCGAGCGCGTCGGAAGCGAAGCCGCCGGCGTCCAGGTGCTCGAGTACACGTGCGTCGATGGTTTCGCGCCACGCCAGCACCTCGGCCAGCGTCGGCCGCGAGACTTGGCCGCGCTGGGCGCGCGCGTGCCGTTCACCGGCGCCCACGTAGTAGCTGTTGAACAGGTAGTCCCAGCCGGCGGGCATCGCCTCCGGTGCGTCACCCAGCACGAAGCGGGAGAAGAACCAGGTGGTGTGCGCAAGGTGCCACTTGGCCGGACTGGCCTCGGGCATCGACTGCAGCTGCGCGTCTTCGGCCGTAAGCGGTGCGGCAAGCGATACGGTGCGCGCACGCACGTCGGAGTAACGGGTGGCGCGATCGCATGCCATGTCGGCAGGGTAATCGCTGTCAGGTGCAGGTTTCAAAGCGCACACCCTGCGCGTGCGCTGCGCCTGGGGTGCACACGCTCAGGCGCCGGCACGCGCGGCCGGTGCCTGGGCGCGGATACGGAGGCCGGCCATATGTTCAGGCCAGCGTCCGCAGCTGGTCTCGGCGAAGAAGTTGTCCGGCCAGCGGTCGAGCACCATGCGCCCGACCACCTGCAGCGGCACCAGCGCCTGGGGAATGATCTTGGTGGGATCGAGGTGGTCGAAGGGGGGGATGCGCTCGTGGTCGAAGTGCATGATCTTTTCGCGCCCGACGTTGCCCGCGGGCTTGGGCCGGGGCGGCTTGGGAGCGGTGGGCGGCTGCGCGCCAGGTAGCGTCGTGGTCGGGGTCTTGGGCCTGGCCATGGGCTGCTCCGCTGCGGGGGAGCAGCCATCCTGTGGCCGAGGGCGTAAAGCCGGCGTGGTCGCGGATCGGATCGCGGCTATAGCCGCTCCCACAGGGCAGGCATGCGTGTCGTGGGAGTGGCCATGGCCCAGCCGATCGCGACGTGCAGTGGGAGCGGCCATGGCCGCGATTGCGACCAGGCCTCCTTGCCCCGGCGGTGCTTACGCCACGTCAGGCTCGCTGAATGCCTCCGGCTCGTCCTCGGCCGACCCGATCGGGATGCAGCTGCAGAAGACATTCTTGTCGCCGTGCACGTTGTCCACGCGCGCCACCGGCGGCCAGTACTTCTGCTGGCGCAGGCTGGGCAGCGGGAACACCGCCAGTTCGCGCGGGTAGGCGTGGGTCCACTCGCTGGCCGAGGCCTGCGCCGCGGTGTGCGGGGCGTGCTTGAGCGGGTTGTCCTCGCGGTCCATGCGGCCGTCCTCGATCGCCCGGATCTCCTCGCGGATCTGGATCATGGCGTCGATGAAGCGGTCGAGTTCGTGCATCGACTCGCTCTCGGTCGGCTCCACCATCAGCGTGCCCGAGACCGGGAAGCTCAGCGTGGGCGCATGGAAGCCGAAGTCGATCAAGCGCTTGGCCACGTCCTCGGCGCCGACGCCTGTGGCGTCCTTGAGCGGGCGCAGGTCGAGGATGCACTCGTGCGCGACCAGGCCGTTGCGGCCGGTGTAGAGCGTCGGATAGTGCGGTTCCAGGCGCTTGGCGACGTAGTTGGCGTTGAGCAGCGCGACCTGGGTGGCGCGGCGCAGGCCTTCGGCGCCCATCATCACGATGTACATCCAGCTGATCGGCAGGATGCTGGCCGAGCCGTGGGTGGCCGCCGACACCATGCCGACCTCGCCCTCGCCGCCGAAGGCGCGCGGCAGGTAGGGCGCCAGGTGCGACTTCACAGCGCATGGGCCCACGCCCGGGCCGCCGCCGCCGTGCGGGATGCAGAAGGTCTTGTGCAGGTTGAGGTGGCTGACGTCGGAGCCCCACTTGCCGGGGCGGGCGACGCCGCAGAGCGCGTTCATGTTGGCGCCGTCGGTGTACACCTGGCCGCCGTGGGCGTGGACGATCTCACAGATCTCGACCACGTCCTCCTCGAACACGCCGTGCGTGGACGGGTAGGTGATCATGATCGCGGCCAGGCGGTCGGAATGCTTCTCCGCCTTGGCGCGGATGTCCTCGACGTCGACGTTGCCGTTGGCGTCGCAGCGGGTCACGACGACAGTCATGCCGACCATCTGCGCCGAGGCCGGGTTGGTGCCGTGCGCGGACTCGGGGATCAGGCAGATGTCGCGGTGGCCTTCGCCCTTCGAGGCCAGGTACGCGCGGATCGCCAGCAGGCCGGCGAACTCGCCCTGGGCGCCGGAGTTGGGCTGGAAGCTGACCGCGTCGTAGCCGGTGATCTCGGCCAGCATCGCCTCCAGGCCGTCGATCAGCACCTTGTAACCCGCGGTCTGGTCGGCCGGCGCCAGCGGGTGGATCTCGCTGAACTCCGGCCAGGTGATCGGGATCATCTCGGCGGTGGCGTTGAGCTTCATGGTGCACGAGCCCAGCGGGATCATCGTGCGGTCCATGGCCAGGTCCTTGTCGGCCAGGGCGCGCATGTAGCGCAGCAGCTCGTGCTCGCTGTGGTGGGTGTTGAACACCGGGTGGGTCATGAACGCGGTATTGCGCTCGAGGCCTGCGGGCAATGCGTCGGCAGCCTCGGCGTCGAGCGCGTCGATGTCGTTGATCGCGGCGCCGAACAGCGCGGCCAGCGCGGCCACGTCATCGCGCGTGGTGGTTTCGTCCAGGCTGATGCCGACGCTGCCAGCGTCGATCGCGCGCAGGTTGATGCGCGCGTCGCGGGCCTTGGCATGCACCGCCGCGGCGTCCAGGCCGCTGACGTGCAGGGTGTCGAAGAACGCGTCGCCAACGGTGGCGCCGGCACCGCGCAGCGCGGTGGCCAGGATCGTGCTGAAGCGGTGCACGCGGCGCGCGATCCGCACCAGGCCCTCGGGGCCGTGGTAGACGGCGTACATCGACGCCATCACCGCCAGCAGCACCTGCGCAGTGCAGATGTTGGACGTCGCCTTTTCGCGGCGGATGTGCTGCTCGCGGGTCTGCAGGGTGAGGCGGTAGGCGGCATTGCCCTCGACGTCGACCGACACGCCGATCAGGCGCCCCGGGATCTGCCGCTTGAACGCGTCGCGGCAGGCCATGTAGCCCGCGTGCGGGCCACCGAAGCCGAAGGGCACGCCGAAGCGCTGGGTGTTGCCGATGACGATATCCGCGCCCCATTCGCCGGGTGCCGCGATCAGGGTCAGTGCCAGCAGATCGGCGGCCACGGTGACCACGCCCTTGCGCGCGTGCACGGCCTCGGCCACCACGCGGTAGTCGTTGATGCGGCCGAAGGTGTCGGGGTACTGCAGCAGCACGCCGTAGCTGTCGACGGTGGCGGCGTCCGCATCGTCGCCCACGTGCAGTTCGATGCCGAGGCCGCCGGCGCGCGTGCGCAGCACTTCCAGCGTCTGCGGATGCACGTTCTTCGACACGAAGAAGACGTTGGACTTCGACTTCGCCGAGCGCTTGGCGAGCGTCATCGCTTCCGCCGCCGCGGTGGCCTCGTCAAGCAGCGAGGCGTTGGCGATCTCCATGCCGGTCAGGTCGGCCAGCATGGTCTGGAAGTTGATCAGCGCCTCCATGCGGCCCTGCGAGATCTCCGCCTGGTAGGGCGTGTAGGCCGTGTACCAGGCCGGGTTCTCGAGGATGTTGCGCAGGATGACGTTGGGCACGTGGGTGCCGTAGTAGCCCTGGCCGATGAAGCTGCGGAAGACGGTGTTGCGGTCGGCGATGGCGCGGATCTTCGCCAGCGCGTCGACCTCGGTCATCGGCGGTGGCAGGTCGAGCGCATCGCCGGAGCGGATCGAGCCGGGCACGATGGCATCGGTCATCGCATCGAGCGAATCGTGGCCGATCACGCGCAACATCTGCGCGATCTCGTCCTCGTTCGGGCCGATGTGGCGTTCCACGAACGCGTCGTGGTGCTCGAGCGAGCGGAGGGAGGCGGGCTGCTTGGACATGGCGTTGGACTCTGGCGGGCGCGGGTGGGCCGCGTGCACGCACGCGGGGCGCCCCTCTGTCCTTTTGCCTGAGAGTTCAGGGCGGGCGCTAACCCACCCCATGCACCTTCGGCGCCGGGTTTGACCGGTCTCTCCAGAGTTGTCCCCGCCAGCGGTACGTGGGCCTGAGCGATTACGGGCGTTGCGCCTTCGGCAGCCGGCCCCGGTTGGCTGGGGCGGCTTCTCCCGCTGGTGGGTACTGCCTGCCGATTATAGCCCGCCCCCGGCCGCCTGACCGGTATCCTGATGCGGTGCAAAACTCCCTGATCGAAGACCGGCTCCGCGCCGCCCTGTCCGCCGCGGGGCCCTGCTGATGGCCGCGCCGCACCTTCCGAAGTCCACCGGCCGGCTGGCGTTGCTGCTGGCGGGCCTGTCGATGTTCGGTCCGTTCTCGATCGACGCGATTTTCCCGGCATTCCCGGTGATCGGCGAGGCGCTGGGCGCCGACAAGCTGGCGATGCAACAGACCATCAGCGTCTACCTGGTGGCCTATGCGCTGATGAGCCTGGTGCATGGCCCGATGTCGGACGTGTTGGGCCGCCGCCGGGTGATCCTGGTCGGGCTGGTGGTGTTCATCGCTGCGTCGGTGGGCTGCGCGCTGTCCAACGATCTGGCAACCATGCTGGTCTTCCGCGCCCTGCAGGGCCTGTCGGCGGGCGTGGGCCTGATCGTGGGCCGTGCGGTGATCCGCGACCTGTTCGATGGCGACGACGCGCAGAGGCTGATGAGCCAGGTGTCGATGATCTTCGGCATTGCGCCCGCCATCGCGCCGGTGATCGGCGGCTGGATCCTCGGCTGGGGCCACTGGCACGACATCTTCTGGTTCCTGGTCGGCTTCGGCGTTCTGCTGCTGGCGGCGACCTGGATGTGGCTGCCGGAAACCCATCCCGTGCAGAACCGGAGCACACCGGTGCCGCGGCGGATGCTGGCGGACTACGTGCTGATCTTCACCAACCGGCGCTTCCAGCGGCTGGCGGCGGCCGGTGCACTCAACTTCTCGGCGCTGTTCCTGTACATCGCGTCCGCGCCGGCGTTCGTGCTTGACCTGCTGCGGCTCGACGAGCGCAGCTTCGCCTGGTTCTTCGGGCCGATGATCGGCGGGATGATGCTCGGAGCCTTCACCTCCGGGCGGGTCGCCGGGCGCATGCCGCACGTCGTGCAGGTCAACATCGGCTTCGCCTGCTGTGGGCTGGCGGCGGTGGCCAATGTCACCTACGGCCTGCTGGTGGACGTGCCGTCGGTGCCCTGGGCCGTGCTGCCCGCGGCGCTGGGCGCCTTCGGCGTGGCCATGGTGTTCCCGGTGCTGACCCTGGCGATCCTCGACATGTATCCGCGCCAGCGCGGCTCGGCGTCATCGCTGCAGGCCTTCACCAGCCTTGCGCTGAACGCCGTGGTCGCAGGGCTGCTGTCGCCGATGGTCAGTGGTTCGATGCTGACGCTGGCGCTGGCCGGCGCGGCGTTCACGCTCGCCGGCTGGCTGGTGTGGCGCTTGGAGCGCTATCGGACCAAGCGACTGCCGGCGGGGCAGTGCGAGCCGGGGATGCCGGACCCGGCCGAACACGTCTGAGGTCCGGTGGCCCGGGCGGGAAGCCGAGGTCCGGCTGGAAAGCTCTCGGCGCGATGCGTAGTATCCGGCTTTTCCAAGGAGGGGAAGACATGAGCCAAGCCATTCCGGATGTTGCGCTGGTCGACAACTCCGAGCAGCGCACGCCACTGGTGCTGGTTCTGGATTGCTCGGGCAGCATGGGAGGGGCGCCGATCACCCAGCTCAACGAGGGTCTGCAGATCCTTCGCGACGAACTGCAGGGGGACATCGTCGCCGCCAAGCGCGTGCGCGTGCTGGTCGTCACCTATGGCGGCATGGACGGGGCTGAAGTCTCCGATGACTGGCGGGATGCCATGGATTTCCAGGCGCCGGCACTGTCTGCCAGCGGCACCACGCCGATGGGGCACGCGGTGGAGCTCGCGCTGGACGAGATCGAGGCCGAAAAGGCGCGCTTCCGTCAGGCCGGCATCGCCTATACGCGCCCTTGGATGTTCCTGATGTCCGACGGAGTGCCGACGGACGACTGGGAGCAGGTCGCAGACCGCTGCCGCGCTGACGAAGCGGCCAACAGGGTCGCCGTGTTCCCGATCGCGGTGGGCGAGGCCGACACTGCGGTGCTGGGGCGCTTCAGCCAGAACGGTGGTCGCGCGGTGAAGCGCCTGAACGGCCTGCAGTTCCGCGAGCTGTTCGTCTGGCTGAGCGCAAGCATGCAGGTCGTTTCGCAGTCCACTCCAGGTGGGCAGGCGCAGCTTCCGTCGACCGACACCTGGGCGCTCGCCCCGCTCTGATGGCCTGGCGCGTGGTGGGCGCCGCAGCCATCGGCCGCGCGCATATCGATTCCGGCACGCTCTGCCAGGACGCCTTTGCACACAGGGGCGATGGCGAGGTGCTGGTCGCCGCGGTCTGCGATGGAGCAGGGTCCGCGACACTGGGCGGCACGGGTGCGCGCCGCATCGCCGATGGCGTGGTGGACGCACTGTGGCGGCAGCTCGAGCGCCATGGCATGCCCTGCGAAGCCGCGTCGCGACAGGCGATGGCCGCGGATGCGGTACGTAAGGCGCGAGGAGCGCTGGAGGCGGAAGTCGCCGCCGGCGGCGGGAAGCTTGGCGACTACGCCTGCACGCTGGTGGCCGTGGTCGCTTCCTCCAGCGGTGGCTGGTTCGTGCACGTCGGGGACGGCGTGGGCGTCCGCGAGGCGCCGGGAGCCGGTGGTACGGTGCTGTCGCTCCCGGAAAACGGCGAGTACGCCAACGAGACCTGGTTCGTCACCATGCCCGGGTGGGAAGCGCGGCTGCGGATCACGCCTTTCGAGGGCGCAAGCACGCTGCTCGCGCTGATGAGCGATGGCACCCAGGCCTTCGCGATGGCCAGGGATGGCGGCGGCCTGTTCCAGCCTTTCATCACCCCCGTGATGCGCTTCCTGCACGGCGTGGACGAGGCGCGCGGAGTGGAGGCACTGAAGGCCACCCTGGCCGACCCGCGCACCGACGCCATCACCACCGACGACAAGACGCTGCTCCTGGCTTGGCCGGCTCCGGCTGGCGGAGGCTGAGGTGCCTTCGCGCCAGGGTCAGCGCATCCGCGACAGCCGCGGTCGCAGGCTGAAACTCGGCCGCCTGCTCAAGAGTGGCGGCGCCGGCAGCGTGTTCCTCCTCGAAGACTCGAGTGACGAGGTGGCGAAGCTCTACCACCCGGGCGTCGACCTGGCGGTCTACCAACGCAAGCTGGAGGCGATGCTTGGGCTGTGTCCGGACCTTCCGGACCGGATCGAGGGCGGCAGGCGCCACGTGCAGATCGCCTGGCCGCGCGCAACGGCACTCGATCGCGCCGGCCGGTTCATGGGCTTCGTCATGCCCAGGCTGCCGCTGGAAGAAACCAGCGACCTGGAGCACGTGCTGCTGGAGCGGCAGGCACGGGCCGCCGGCTTGCCGACCGGGCTTGGCCCCAGGGTCACGCTGGCGGCCAACCTGGCCACGACGCTCGCCGCACTGCACGGGCGCGGGCATTACGTTGTGGACCTGAAGCCGCTCAACCTCCGCTTCCATCGCGAATCGCTGCACATCGCGATGCTCGACTGCGACGGCTTCAGCATTCTTGGCGAAGGCGAGCGCTTTCCGGCGGGCCAGGTCACACCGGACTACCTGGCGCCGGAATTCCAGCGCGGCGGCGTCGCGACCGGCGGCGAAGAGGCCCAGGACCGCTTTGCGCTGGCGGTGATCGTGTTCCAACTTCTCAACCACGGCATCCATCCCTACAGCGGTCGTCCGGCCACCACCACGCTGCCGTCCGACCTGCCGGGTCGCATCCGCGAAAACCTCTACGCATACGGATTGCTGCCCAACCGGCGTATCAAAGCATCTCCGGCCAGCGGCCACGACTGCATGCCCGAACGCCTGCGGCGGCTGTTCGACCGTGCGTTCGCGCGCGATTCGCGGCAGCGCCCCCCGGCCAGCGAGTGGGGCGCGGTGCTCGTCGAGTACGCGCAGCGGCAGGGCGGCCTGCTGGTGGCATGCGCGCGCAGCAGCGAACACCAGCATTTCCGCGACGAGGCCTGCACCAGCTGCCGCCGCGAGGGCCTGGTAGAGGCCGCGCGGAAGCGGGCGGAGCGCGCGCCGAAACCAGCCCGACGTCGCAGGGGCCAGCCGCGTCCGCGGCGGGCCGCGCCCGCGGCCGCGACAGGGCGCCCGCCTGCCATGACGGCCCCCGCGCAGCCGGTGCCGCTTTCCCACCGTACGCAGCGGTTTGTCCACGCGACCCTCTACGCGCTGGTGGCGCCGTTGATCCTTGGCTGGGCGCTGGGGTGGGGTTTCGAAGAGTTCCGGCGCTTCGAGTTGGTGTCCCGGGCCGGGAGCTACATGTCCCTGATCCTGCCGAGCGCAGGGCTGGTCATCATGAGCCTGCTGATGGGGCTGGTGTGTGTGCTGGTGCTGGCGGGCTTCGTGCTTTTCCTGATACGGGGCCGCTCGCCATGAAGAGCGTGTGGTGGGGCTTCCTGGGGCTTGTCATCGTTGCGACAGGATTTGCCGCGGCGCCGTTGCTCGCGATGGTCGCCGCGCTTCCCTATCATTTCGTCGACTGGGCCGGCGGGCTGCTCGGCGCCGGGGGCTGGTCCGACACCCGCATGGCGTTTCGCGTCGGAGTCATCCTCGGCAGCGGCCTTTCGGTCTGCATGCTTCTGGGGCTGGGAGCGCGCGAGCTGGATGCGCGCTACCTGCTGTCGGCGGTCTGCGTCGTGCTGGCGTGCATGTTCTTCGGCGCGCTGGCGATTCCGCTGAAGCCGATTCCAACGCCGGCTGGCCCGAGCAAGCCCACCCTCGTCCACGGCGAGGGCAGGGAGCCACGGTACCCGGGCGGTGCCGGCGTCCTCGAAATGCCCCCGGCGCCGGCGCGGGCGCCTCGGCCCTCAGCGTTGCCGGGCACCAACCTTGGCGCAAGCGTGGATCCCGCCTCGCGCAACATGAGGCCGCCCCGCTATCCGCCGGAAGCGGCGCGCGCCGGGATCGGCGGTGTGGTCATGCTGCTGATCGACCTCGACGCCAGCGGCAATGTGACCCATATTTCGATTGAGCGCTCCAGCCACGATCGCAATCTCGACCGCGCCGCAATCGAGGCGGTACGCCACTGGCGATTCAATCCCGCCATCGAGGATGGCGTCCCCGTCGCCGCGCGCGTCAGGGTTCCGGTGAAATTCCGCCTCGACTGAGGCGGCGATGACCTGCGCGCGCCCGGCTCACCGGGCGGCGCGCGTCCAGGCGGTTCGATGGCGGCTCAGCTGCCCGCCGCTGCCTGCCAACCACAGGTCTTGCCCTCGTTCTGCTCGACCAGCCAGGCCTGCAGTGGCTCGAAATACTCCAGCACCGCTGCCGCGTCCATGGTTTCGCCGCCGGTGAGTTCCTTCATCGTCTGCTGCCAGGGCTGGCTGTTGCCCTTGGACAGCATCGCCTGGAACTTCTCGCCCGCGGCCTGGTTGCCGGCGAAGGTGCACGCGGACAGCGGGCCGTCGTGGCCGGCGGCATCGCACAGCGCCTTGTAGAACTGGAACTGCAGCACGTGCGAGAGGAAGTAGCGCGTGTAGGGCGTGTTGCCCGGCACGTGGTACTTGGCGCCCGGGTCGAAGAACTCCTCGCCGCGCGGCGTGGCTGGGGCCACGCCCTGGTAGCGGGCCTTCAGGTCCCACCACGACTTGTTGTAGTTGTCCGGGGTGATCGAGCCGTCGAACACGCCCCAGCGCCAGCGGTCGATCATCAGGCCGAAGGGCAGGAAGGCGACCTTGGACAGTGCCATGCGCATCTGCGCGTTGATCAGCGCTTCCTCGCCCGGCGCCTGGCCTTCCACCAGTCCGATCGACTGCAGGTAGCCGGGAGTCATCGCCAGTTCGATGGTGTCGCCGATGGCCTCGTGGAAGCCGTCGTGCGCGCCGTTCTGGAACAGCGGCGGCTGCTTGCCGTAGGCCAGGTAGTAATAGACGTGCCCCAGCTCGTGGTAGATGGTGGTGAAGTCTTCCTCGTTGGGCTTGATGCACATCTTGGTGCGCACGTCGCTGGCATCGGCGTTCATCTGCCAGGCGCTGGCGTGGCAGACCACGTCGCGGTCGCGCGGCTTGATGAACTGGGTCTTCTGCCAATAGCTTTCCGGCAGCGCCGGCATGCCCAGCGAGGTGTAGAACTCCTCCGCCTGGCGGGTCATGGCCTTGGCATGCTCGAGACGCGCGGCGTGGGCGATCTCGGCGCGCTGGTCGGTTTCCAGCAGCGCGTTCTCGCGCACCAGCTGATCGTTGAGGGTGGCCTGATACTGGCGCTGGAGCGCGCTGGTGACGTCGAGCTGGCCGGCTTGCGGATAGGGCGCCAGCAGCGACCAGAGGTTGCTCCAGTCCTGCTGCCACATGTTGCCCATCAGGTGCGCGGGCAGCATGCCGTCGATCGAGCCCCGGCCGGGATACTCGGCTTCAAGGCGGGTGCGCGCGTAGCAGTGCAGCTGTTCGTACAGCGGCTCGACCTGGCTCCAGAGGCGGTCGGTCTCGGCGGAGAGTTCGGCCGGGGTCATGTCGTAGCCGGCGCGCCAGAGTTCGCCGGCGTCGGCGAAGCCGAGGTCGCGCGCGCCTTCATTGACCAGCCCGGCGAAGCGCACGTAGTCCTCGCGCATCGGCATCGAGATCGTGTGCCAGCCCTGCCAGGCGTCGAGCTGGGCATCGTAGTCGCGGTCGTTGCGCAGCACGTCCTCCAGCGCACCAAGCTGGCGGCAGGAGCGGGCTTCGCCCTCGCCGGTGCAGTACTCGCCGCGGCCGTAGGTGCCTTCCATCTTGCTGGCCAGGCGGGTCAGCTCGGACAGCTTGGCCGGGTCGCGCGGCGGCGGCATCGACGTGCCGAGCTTGAGCAGGCTGATCGCGCGCTCGGTGTCCGGCGACATCTCCTTGCCCTCGAAGCGCCGCGACTGCTCGACCCATTGCTGGGTGCGGGCGAGGTAGCGCTCGTTGCCCTTCGACGCGAGCAGCTCGCTGTCGTCGTTGCTGTAGGTGGAAGCGACCCACTGCGAGGCCGTCAGTTCCGGCATCAGCTGGGCGAGTTCGTCGTTGACGCGCGCGATGAATTCATCCGCGGTCTCCTTCTCCAGCTGGGCCTGTGACGGTGTGCCGTCCGGGCCGGGGGCGGTGGAGGGCGTCCGCGAGCAGGCGGCAAGGACCAGCGCGGTGGCGACGGCAAGGGCAAGGCGGGTGCGTGGCTTCACTGCGGATCTCCGATGGCGCCTGCTGGCGGCGCGAAACCCCCGCAGGCTAGTGGGCGGGTGAGGCGCCCGCAAGTGGCGGCTCAGTCCGGCAGCAGGCCGCGGGCGTCGAGCCAGGCGCGGGCGTCGTCGGCGTCGCGTTCGAACCAGGCGCGGGTGGAGCCGAGGCGGAAGGTGTAGCCCCAGGCATCCATGTCCGCCATCAGGCGGTCGCGGCCGACCTCCGGGAGGGCATCGGCCAGGAGGATCTGCAGGTAGCAGGTCGCGTCTTCCTCGGCTACCGAATCGGTGGCGTCGGTATGCACCCGGGCGCGGCGTTCGGGCGGCAGCACGATCAGGTGGCAGGCTTCGTGCAAAAGCGAGTGCACCGGCGTGTCGGCGCGCGCATAGACGGTCGAGCCGATGATGCCGGCCTCCGGTTCGCCCCAGTAGCTGCCGGGAATCGGCGCCCCATCCTCGACGCCCACCAGCTCCAGCCCGTGCAGCGAAAGCAGCCGCGCCACCTCCGTAGATGCAATCCCGCCCAGGACCAAAACCCCCGCCGCCCCCACAGTGGGAGCGGCTACAGCCGCGGTGTCCACAAGGGCACGCTCAGCCGGTCGCGGCGCGTTCGTCGGTCAGGGCGACGGTGATGTCGAGCACGTCGTGCTCGCCATCCTTGGTCAGGTCGACCTTGACCGCGTCGATGTCGACGCTGACGTACTTGCGGATCACCTCGAGCAGCTCGCGCTGCAGCAGCGGCAGGTAGTCCGGGGCGCCGCGGGAGCCGCGCTCCTGGGCGACGATGATGCGCAGCCGCTCCTTGGCGATCGATGCGGTGTTCTTCTTGACCTTGAGAAAATCAAACATGCCCATGCCTCAACCCCCGAACAGCTTGCTGAAGAAACCCTTTTTCTCCAGCTGGGTGAAGCGCATCGGGCGTTCTTCGCCGATGATGCGCGCGACGGCGTCGTCATAGGCCTGGCCGGCATCCGACTCCATGTCCAGGATCACCGGCTCGCCCTTGTTGGACGCGTTGAGCACGTCGCCCGACTCCGGAATCACACCGATGGTCGTCAGGCCCAGCACGTCTTCAACGTCGGTGATGGAAAGCATTTCCCCGGTCTCCACGCGCACCGGGTTGTAGCGGGTCAGCAGCAGGTGCGAGGTGATCGACTCGCCGGCCTCGGCCTTGCGGGTCTTGGAGTCCAGCAGGCCGATGATGCGGTCGGAGTCGCGCACCGATGACACCTCGGGGTTGACCACGACCACCGCCTGGTCGGCGTAGTACATCGCCAGGAACGCGCCCTTCTCGATGCCGGCGGGCGAGTCGCAGACGACGTAGTCGAAGCCCTCGGCGTCGAGTTCCCTGAGCACCTTTTCCACGCCTTCGCGGTTCAGCGCGTCCTTGTCGCGGGTCTGCGACGCGGCGAGCACGAACAGGTTGTCGAAGCGCTTGTCCTTGATCATCGCCTGCTTCAGCGTGGCTTCGCCCTGCGTCACGTTGACGAAGTCGTACACCACGCGGCGCTCGCAGCCCATGATCAGGTCGAGGTTGCGCAGGCCGACGTCGAAGTCGATGACGGCGGTCTTCTTGCCGCGCCGGGCCAGGCCGCAGGCCAGGCTCGCGCTGGTGGTGGTCTTGCCGACGCCGCCCTTGCCGGACGTGACTACGATGATCTCGGCCAAAGTCTATCTCCTGTGTGCGCGCTGCTCAGTCGAGCGCTGCTATTTTCAGCTGGTCGCCATCCAGCCACACCTGCACGGCCTTGCCGCGCAGGTCGGCGGGGATGTCTTCCAGCACCTTGTAGTGTCCGGCGACCGCCACGAGTTCGGCATGGAACTCGCGGCAGAAGATGCGTGCCTTCGCGTTGCCCTGCGCGCCCGCCAGCGCACGCCCGCGCAGCGCGCCGTAGATATGGATCGAACCGTCGGCGATGACCTCGGCCCCGGCGCCCACGGCGGCCAGGACGGTGAGGTCGCGGTTGTCGGCGTAGACCTGCTGGCCGGAGCGTACCGCAGTGGTCTGGACCACGCCGGGGCCGCCCTGGGCCGCGGCCGCCGGCGCGGCGGCTTCCGGCCGGTCAGGGGCGGCGCGCTGCCGGGCGACCGGCTCGGGCCCGGCTGCAGGCGCCGACCCGCCGAGGGGCTCGTACTGGGCGCGGAACCGCGCCAGCAGCGGCAGGCCCAGCTCGACCGCCAGCTGCTCGTTCTCGCTGTTGCCCCAGGCCAGGGCCACCGGCAGCGCCCCGGCCTCGCGCAGGGCGGCGAGCAGCGCGCGCGCGGTGGCCGGGTCCGGAAGCGCGGCCAGGCCGCCGAAATCGAGCACGACCGCGCCGCGGGCGAACAGCTTGGGCGCGCGCTGGACGCGCTCGCGCATTTCCGCGGCCAGGCGCTCGATGTCGAGGGTGCGGATGCGCAGGTTGGCGATGCCGACCTGGCCGATCTTGAGCTCGCCGGCGGGTTCGAAGTTCGCGGCCGGTGCGCCCACGGTGCCCGCCATCAGCGGGTGCCCGTCGCGAGGCGGGCCTGGCCGACGGGCCGCGGCTGCACCAGCCAGGGGACGTCGGGCAGGTCGTCGCCGTAGGCGTCGCGGACCCAGGCGTAGCTGCAGAGTTCCTTGGTCAGCATCGAAGCACGGATGCCGGTGTCGGGCATCACGTGCTGGCCGACCTCGCGGAAGCCGAAGCTGCCGTGGAAGATGCGCGCGGGATCGCTGTCGTGCTCGATGAGGACTTCGCAGGCCAGCACCGGATAGCGCAGCTCGGCGTAGCCCTGGACGTCGGCATAGATGGTGCGGCCGACGCCGCCACCGCGACGGCGGCTGGCGACCACCACCCGGTCGATGTACATGAATTCCGGATGGCGCTGGGCGAGCCAGTCGAAGTTGCTGCTGTCGTGCCCGCGCCGTGAGCCGAAGCCGATCAGGAAGCCGGCCAGGGTGCCGTCGCGTTCCGCGACCCGGAAATAGTCGGCGTTGTCGTGGAAGTGGTGCACGCGGGCCGAATCCAGGGGAAGGATCGACGGACCGGCGGCATTGTTCAGGGCAAGGACGGAATCCAGCTCGTGCTCGCGCACGTCGCGGATGACAATCGACATTCCAGACTCCGTGGTGTGGCCAATGACCGCAACGTGGCGCGCGCGGCGCATGGGCCAGCGGCGCCCGTCCGGCGACAGCGGCCATTATCGCATGGCGCGATCGCGTGGCCATACCCGGATGGCCGCCGGCGCGGGCATGACTTCCGGACCGTAGCCCCGGGGGCGCTTGCGCCTACCATGCAGCCATGCTCCAGCGCTTCGACCACAACCGGCTGCTACGTTACGCGGGACTGTTCACCTGGGCGGTGATCGGCCTGCCACTGCTGCTGCTGACCATTCCCCAGACCGACCGCGAGGGCCTCTCCGTGCCGGCTGCCCCCGGCGCCATCCGCGCGTGGCTGGCGTGGGCGGTTTTCGGCGCCAGCTATGCCTGGTTGACGCGGGGCCTGGGGCGGCACCGGGTCGGGGCGGTGGACCGGGTGCTGCTGGCGGGCCTGGCCGGCGGCGCCATCGCGATCAGCTATTACAGCCAGAGCGGGCTGGGCAGCATCCTGTTGATGGTGGTGGCCAGCGTGCTGCCGTGGCTGCTTCCGGTCTGGCAGGGCGTGGCCCTGCTGGTGCTGTGCGAATTCGTGATCGTGCCGGTCTATGTGCGCGGCTTCGACTTTTCCTGGGGCGAAGCCATCCTGCAGGCCAGCCTCTACGTCGGCTTCACCGGTTTCGCTTTCGTCACCGGCCTGGTGGCCCGACAGCAGGCCCAGGCCCGTGACGAACAGCGCCGGCTGAATGCCGAGCTGCGCGCGACCCGGGCCCTGCTCGCGGAAAGCGTGCGCGTCAACGAGCGCACGCGGATCTCGCGCGAGCTGCATGACCTGCTCGGCCACCACCTGACCGCGCTCAGCCTGAACCTGGAGGTGGCCAACCACCTCACCAGCGGAAAGGCCCAGGAGCACGTGGGCCAGGCGCACACCCTGGCGCGGCTGCTGCTGTCCGACGTGCGCGAAGCGGTCAGCCAGATCCGCGGCAACGAGACCATCGACATGGCCGCCACCCTGGAGCCCCTGGTGGGCAACGTGCCGGGGCTGAAGGTCGAGATGCGGCTGCCGCGGCCGTTCCCGATGGAAGATCCCGAGCGTGCCCACGTGCTGCTGCGCTGCACCCAGGAAATCATCACCAACGCCGTGCGCCACGCGCAGGCGAACGTGCTGCAGCTGCAGTACCGGCTCGACCGCGGCGCGGTGTACCTGGTGGCCCGTGACGACGGTCGCGGCGCCGACGGCTTCACCGCCGGCAATGGCCTGCGCGGCATGCGCGAGCGACTGTCGGCGTATGGTGGCGAAGTCGACGCGGAGACCGCGCCGGGGCAGGGCTTCACCCTGCGCCTGCGGCTGCCCACCGACGACGTCCCAGACATCGCGATGCCCGTGGCGGGACCGCCCGCGGCGTCGTCAATCACCACGGAGGCTCCATGACCACCGGTACCAGCGATCCCCAGCGCGCCATCCGCGTGTGCCTGGTCGATGACCAGACCCTGGTACGCCAGGGCATCCGCTCCCTGCTCGCGCTTGATGGCGGCATCGAAGTGGTGGCCGAGGCCTTTGACGGCCGCCAGGCGGTGGAGATGATCCCGCAGGTCGCCCCGGATGTCGTGCTGATGGACATGCGCATGCCGGCGATGTCGGGCCTTGAGGCGCTGCAGGCGCTGTCACAGGCCGGGACCCTGCCGCCCACGATCATCCTCACCACCTTCGACGACGACCAGCTGGTGCTGGCCGGGCTCAAGGCGGGGGCCAAGGGCTACCTGCTCAAGGACGTATCGCTGGAGCAACTGGTGGGGGCCATCCGCACCGTGGCCGGCGGCGGCTCGCTGGTGCAGCCGGCGGTCACCCAGCGCCTGCTGTCGGGCCTGGAGCACATGCGCAACGATTTCGTCAGCCTCGACCGCCCGGATCCGCTGACCGATCGCGAGACCGAGATCCTGCGCCTGATGGCCTCGGGGTTCTCCAACAAGGAGATCGCGAACTCGCTGGGCGTGGCCGAAGGCACGATCAAGAACCACGTGTCCAACATCCTCAGCAAGCTCGGGGTGCGCGATCGCACGAGGGCGGTGCTCAAGGCTTTCGAGCTCCAACTGGTCTGAGTCGACGCGCGCGCGGTGGCCGCGGCGCACCCGCGAAGCCGGATATCGAAAAAAAGCGCGCTGCGAAGGTCGCGGCGGCGGCGGCAATCTTGCTAGGATTGCCGGTCTGCGCCCCGGCCTCGGCCGGTCCTGGTCCCGGAGAACCCTGAATGACCCGTTTTCTTGAGCTCCTGATTTCCCTGGCGATTGTCGCCGTGCTGTTCATCGTCGTCGGCGTGCTGCTGCCGTCCAGCCGTTCCCTGACCGAAAGCGTAGAGACCAATCGCAAGCCGGCGATCGTGTTCGACACGCTCAACAGCTTCAAGCGCTTCGACGACTGGCATCCCTTTGCGCTGGGCCAGGTCGCGCTGAACCGTTCGGGCCCGGATTCGGGCGTCGGCGCCCGCATCGACTACGACTCGGAAGTGTCGGGCGTGGGCAAGGGCAGCTGGGAGATCGTCGAGTCCGACCAGGACGCGCGCGTGGTCTACAAGATCGAGGACATCAAGCGCGGCTCCAACAAGCAGACCAGCTTCACACTGAAGCCGACCGGTCGCGGTGGCCGCAACATCGAGATCACCCAGCACTACAGCGTCGACTACGGCTGGAACCTGCTCGGTCGCTACGCTGGCCTGTATGTCAGCCGCAACACCGGCGACACCATCAAGCTCGGCCTTGGTCGCCTGAGCAACATGCTGGCCTCGGTGCCCAACTTCGACTACCGCGTGGAGGGCTCGACGCTGACCGGCCTCGAGCTCGCCGAGATCCCGGCCGAGAACCTGCTGGTGGTCAACGCCGGCGCGATCGAGCGCAACAACGACGTCATCAAGAAGGCGATGAAGGACAACGTCGAGTGGATCAACCGCACCATGGCCGAGAGCGATCTCGAGCCGATCGGTCCGGTGCGCATCGTGACCACCGAGTTCGCGAGTGCGACCTACACCTTCGACGTGGTCCAGGCCGTGCGCCGCAAGGGCACCGGTGCCGCCAATGACGATGCCAATGCCGCCGCGGACGACGAAGCCACGGGTGAAGGCGAGGATGGCGAGCAGGCACCTGCCGCCCCGGCCTTCGCGGTGACCGAATCGGAAGCCATCGACGAGGATTCGCTCAAGCTGCTGGGCCCGGTGACCTATGTCCGCAGCGAGCCGCTGTACGTGGTCCGCGGCGACTACAAGGGCTACATGGCCGAACTCGACGCTGCGCGCAACGCGACCCGCGCCTGGGCGCTGACCCAGGGCGAGGAAGCCATCGGCCGGCCGTACGAGTACTACGTCAACGGCATCGATGCCGCGTTCACCGCCGAAGGCCAGTTCAAGGTGTTCTGGAACCTGAAGCGCTGAGCCGCGAGGCCGGATGAATGATGTGCCACGCAGAACGCCGCATCCCTGGATGCGGCGTTCTGCTTTTACGGAGCAGCACGCGATGATCAATGCCGATTTCACCCAGGCGCGGCCTGCGGGCCTTCGATCCCTTGCTGCCGCGGGCGCGCTGCTGGCGGCGGTTGCGGTGGCGCTGGCCGCATACGCGTCGCATGCCGCGGGTCCGGAAGCCGGAATGCGCCTCGGCTTGGCCGCCGCGTTCGCCTTCGGCCACGGGCTGGCGCTGGCGGCGCTGGCGCCACGCGCGCGCGGACGCCTGGCCACGGCGGCCCTGTGGGCGCTGCTGCTGGGCGTGCTGCTGTTCGCGGGTTCGCTGGCCGGCGCACATTTCTTTGCTCTGCCGACGCGGTTGGCGCCGGCGGGCGGGAGCCTGATGATCCTCGGCTGGCTCGCCCACGCCGTCGCCGCGCTGCGAGGCTGAGGCGATGCCCCGGTTCTCGCGAGGCTACGACACCCTCGAGGCGGAAGCCTGGCTGGCGCGCCGCGACCGCCGCCTGGGCACCTGGATCCGGCGCCTGGGTCCGATCGACCCTGATCCGAGGTGGCGGCGTAAGTTCGACCCGGTCGATGCGCTGGCGCGGGCGATCCTGTTCCAGCAACTCAGCGGCAAGGCGGCCTCGACGATCGTGGGGCGGGTCGAGGCGGCCATCGGCAGCGCGCGCCTGCACAGCGACACCCTCGGCCGCATCGACGATGCGACCCTGCGCGCCTGCGGCGTCTCCGGCAACAAGGCCCTGGCCCTGCGCGACCTGGCGGCACGCGAGGCCCGGGGGGAGATTCCCGACCTGCGGCGGATGTCGGTCATGGACGCCGACGCCATCGTCGCGGCGCTGGTGCCGATCCGCGGCATCGGCCGCTGGACGGTCGAGATGATGCTGATGTTCCGCCTTGGCCGCCCGGACGTGCTGCCGGTCGACGACCTGGGCATCCGCAAGGGTGCCCAACTGGTGGATCGCACGGAGGACATGCCCAAGCCGCGCGAGCTCGCGGCCCGGGGCGAGCGCTGGGGGCCGTACCGCACGCATGCGGGTCTGTACCTGTGGCGCATCGCCGACTCCGCCGCTACCGCCACCCCGACCAATCGCTCGCAGGGCTGATGCGGAAGCCTTTGCCACGGATTTGCGCGGATAGGGGCGGATTTACACGGATAGGGCAGAAGCTTTTCAGGCACGGATTTACGCGGATTACGCGGATATGGATCAGGCCAACGTGTTGCCCCTGGGCTCATCCAGCCCGCCTCGTCCAGTAACCGTTTGGAAGAAGGGAGCCCCGTACGGAGCGCCTTGCCCGCGCTGGCCCCGCTCCAATCCGCGTAAATCCGTGGCAAAAGCTTTTGCTATCGCCGCCATGGCCCCTCCCGCCGCGGGTCAGCGGCTGGGCGCGAGGACGGACAGCAGGCCGCGGGCGGCCTGGAGGCGCTCCTCCGGCGTCGGCAGTTCCAGGGTGAGGCGGAGCTTGTCGGGGCCGTCCATGCGGTAGTTCTTCGGCTGGCCCTGGACCAGGTTGATGATTGCCATCGGATCGATCGACGGCTTCTCGACGAACTGCACCCGCCCGCCGCTGGCGCCGATGTCGATCTTGCGGATGCCCAGGTCGGTTGCCCGCTGCTTCAGCTCGGCGATCGCGAACAGGTATTTTACCGGGTCGGGCAGCAGGCCGAAGCGGTCGATCATCTCCACCTGCAGCTCGCGCAGCGCCTCGGCGTCGCGGGCCGAGCTGATGCGCTTGTACAGCGTCAGTCGCGCATGCACGTCGGGCAGGTAATCGTCCGGGATCAGGGCCGGCGTGTGCAGCTCGACCTCGGCGCCGCGCGCGGCGGTGCCGTCGACGTCGGGCAGCTCGCCGCGCTTGATCGAACGCACCGCGCGCTCCAGCAGTTCGGTATAGAGGCTGAAGCCGACCTCGGCCATCTGTCCGCTCTGGTCCTCGCCCAGCAGCTCACCCGCGCCGCGGATCTCGAGGTCGTGGGTGGCGAGCGTGAAGCCGGCGCCCAGCTCGTCCATCGATGCGATCACGTCCAGGCGCTTGCGCGCGTCCGAGGTGATCGAGCGCTTGTCCGGGATCACCAGGTAGGCATAGGCGCGGTGGTGCGAACGTCCGACGCGGCCGCGCAGCTGGTGCAGCTGTGCCAGGCCGAACTTGTCGGCGCGGTTGATGATGATGGTGTTGGCATTGGGGATGTCGATGCCGGATTCGATGATGGTCGAAGCCAGTAGCACGTTGAAGCGCTGCTTCTGGAAGTCGAGCATCACGCGTTCCAGCTCTCGCTCGGGCATCTGCCCGTGGGCCACGCCGATGCGCGCCTCGGGCACCAGCTCCTGCAGCTGGCGCAGCATGCGGCCGATCGACTCGACGTCGTTGTGGAGGAAGAACAGCTGGCCGCCGCGCGCGAGCTCGCGGTCGAAGGCCTCGCGCAGCTGGGCATCGTCCCAGGGCACGACGAAGGTCTGCACCGCCAGCCGGTTGGTCGGGGCGGTGGCGATGATCGACAGGTCGCGCAGCCCGGCCATGGCCATGTTGAGCGTGCGCGGGATCGGGGTGGCGGTGAGCGTGAGCAGGTGCACGTTGGCGCGCAGCGCCTTCAGCGCCTCCTTCTGGCGCACGCCGAAGCGCTGCTCCTCGTCCACGATCACAAGCCCGAGGTCCTTGAAGCGCACGTCCTTCTGCAGCAGGCGGTGGGTGCCGACGATGACGTCGATCGTGCCCTCGGCGACCTTCTCCAGCTCGGCCTTGATCTCCTTGGTGCTCTTGAAGCGCGACAGCACCTCGACCCGGATCGGCCAGTCGGCGAAGCGGTCGGCGAAGTTGCGGTAGTGCTGCTCGGCCAGCAGCGTGGTCGGCACCAGCACCGCGACCTGCTTGCCGGCGGCGGCGGTGGCGAACGCCGCGCGCACCGCGACCTCGGTCTTGCCGAAGCCGACGTCGCCGCAGACCACGCGGTCCATCGGCTGCGAGGACTGCAGGTCGCGCAGCACGGCCTCGATGGCGGCGTGCTGGTCGGGCGTTTCCTCGAACGGGAAGGTGGCCGCGAAGGGCTCGTACATGCCGCGGTCGACGTCGATCGCGAGTCCGGCGCGGGCCTGGCGCTTGGCCTGGATCTCCAGGAGTTCCGCTGCGACGTCGCGGACCTTCTCGGCCGCCTTGCGCTTGGCCTTGGTCCACTGTTCGCCGCCCAGCGAATGCAGCGGCGCGGTCTCCGGCGAGGCGCCGGAGTAGCGGCTGATCAGGTGCAGCTGCGCGACCGGCACGTACAGGCGGTCGCCCTTGGCGTATTCGATCTCCAGGTACTCGGCGGGCATGCCGCCGGCTTCCAGCGTCACCAGCCCGCGGTAGCGGCCGACGCCGTGGTCCTCGTGCACGATCGGCGAGCCTTCGGACAGCTCGCCGAGGTCGCGGATGATCGCTTCGGGCTCGCGGCCGACGCGCTTGCGGTGGCGTGGCTGCGTCGCGCGCTCGGGGAACAGCTGGCGCTCGGTGAGCACTACCAGCGGCTCGCCGCCGCCGGCCGCGTCGCCGTCAAGCGCGAAGCCGTCCTCCAGCGGCGCGACCGCGATCGCGAAGCGCGCGACGCCGGTGGCGAAGCTGCGGAAGTCGGGCAGCACCTGCGGCCGCAGGGCGGCGGCGTCGAGCACCTCCAGCAGGGCTTCGCGACGGCCGGCGCTGTCGGCCGACACCAGCACGCGGCCCGGATAGCTGCCGAGGAAGTCCTTCAGCGGCGCGGCGGCGGCGTCGTGGCGCGCGGCCACCGGGAGTTCCGGCGCGGGCTGCTCGCCCAGGCGCGCGGCCTCGGCGTGGCGCGGATGGTCGGCGCCCGCGAGCTCGATCCGCGGCGCGTCGTTGAAGCGCGCGCGCAGTTCGTCCGGCGCCAGCCATAGCGCGCCAGGCGGCAGCACGGGATGCTCGACGTCGTGGCGCCGCTGCTCGTGGCGTTGCTCCGCCTGGGCCCAGAAGTGATCGGCCGCGGCCGGCGCGCCCTCGTCCACCAGCGGCAGGGTGGCCTCGCCCAGATAGTCGAACAGGGTGGCGGTGGCGCCGTCGGGGAAGAACAGCGGCAGGTAGTACTCGATGCCCGCCGGCGCCGCGCCGGCCTTCAGGTCCTGGAACAGCGCGCTGCGCCGGGTGTCGATGTCGAAGCGTTCGCGCAGCGCGTCCAGGGCCCGCCCGCGCGATGCCTCGTCGAGCGGGACCTCGCGGCCGGGCATCAGCTGGATCGCCTGGACCTTGTCCAGCGAGCGCTGGCTCTCGGGGTCGAAGACGCGGATGGTGTCGATCTCGTCGTCCAGCAGCTCGACCCGGAACGGCGCCGCCTCGCCCATCGGATAGACGTCGAGCAGGGCGCCGCGCACTGCGAAATCGCCGGGATCGTAGACCTGCGGCACGTTGCGGTAGCCGGCCGCGTGCAGGCGGCGCTTCTCGGCGTCGAGGTCCAGGCGCTGGCCCACGCGCAGGTCGAAGCTGTTGCCGATGACGTAGGACAGCGGCGGCAGGCGCTGCATCAGCGTCTGCACCGGCACCACCAGCACGCCGCGCGTCATCGTCGGCAGCCGGCGCAGGGTGGCCAGGCGCTGCGAGACGATTTCCGGGTGCGGGCTGAAGCGGTCGTAGGGCAGGGTCTCCCAGTCGGGGAAGCCAAGCACCGGCAGCGTGGGGTCGGCGCCGAGGAGCGTCTGCAGGTCGGCCTCTATCTGGGTCGCCGCATGGTTGTCGCGCGCCACCGCCAGCAGCACGCCGTCGTGGGCGCGCGCGGCCGCGGCCACGAACCAGGCCAGCGCCGAGCGCGAGGCCGGTGCGCGCCACCACGCCCGCGGGCGCCCGGGACCGGGCAGCGGGGGACGGGGCAGCAGGAGGGGGGCGGAGCTGGCTGGGGGAGTCTTGTCGGTCATTCAACGCGCGGAAAGGCGGCGGCGCCAACGGCGTGGCGCCGCCGGTGCGAGGGCGCGCAGTTTAACCCGTGGTCCTGTCGACGCCGGCAACCGGCGTGGTCGCGGCCAAGGGCAGGCGCAGGCGAACGAAGCCCGGGTCGGCGCCCTCGACCAGCTCGAAGCCCATGGAGCGCGCCAGGTCCAACAGGGGACCGTTGTCCTCGAGCACGTCGCCGTGCACCGCATCGAGCCGCTTGCCGCGCGCCCAGCGCGCGACGCGGCGCATGAGGTGGCGGCCGAGCCCCATGCCGGCGACGTTGCGCCCGACGAGGATCGCGAACCGCGCCTCGCGCGTGCCGGGGACCACGGCGGCGTGGGCCAGGCCGGAGAGCATCGCCTCGCCCGGCGGCAGCGGCTCGGACACGACCAGGGTGAAGGCGGTGCGCGCATCGGGCTGGGCGAGGCGCATGGCCTCTTCCGCGCCCATGGCATCGGCGCCGGCAAGCAGGTGGCGACCGAGTTCCCCGGGCTCCATCAGCTCGAAGCCGGCACGGAGCACGGGCGCATCCTCGGAGCGGATGGGGCGGATCAGGACGTCACGGCCGTTGCCGAGGCGGATCTCCTCGTGCCACGGCGGAAGGCGGTTTCTTGCGACCATGGAGCGGATGCTGTCACGGTCGAAGTGAAGCCGGCCTCTACATCCCGGCCCCGACGGCCGGCAGCGGCGTGCATGCGGCCGCGCCCGGTGGGGTTCAGGGGGGGCTGCGCAGCCAGTGCAGGCGCGCGCTCGCGCCGCGTTCGCCCAGGGCCCGGGCCAGGGCTGCCAGCGCCGGCTCCAGCACGGCGTCCAACTGCCATGGCGGATTGACCACCATGAGGCCGCTGCCGTTCATGCGCAGCGGCGAGTCGTCCGGGCGCACCATCAGTTCGGCCAGCAGCGCGGACTTCGCCGGCAGGTCGGCGGCGCGGCGCTGGAACGGCCCAAGCGTGCGCCGCAGCTTGATCGGGTACCAGAGCGCGAACACGCCCTGCGGGAAGCGCCGCAGGCCGTCGCGGATCGCGGCCAGGGAATCATCGAACTCGGCCAACTGGCTTTCGTAGGGCGGGTCGACCAGCACCAGGCCGCGCCCGATGCGGGTGTCGCCGTCCCGCGGCGGCAGCAGGGCGCGCATGGCGGCATAGCCGTCGCCGGCCTGCACGCGCACGCGGCGGTCGTCGGCGAAGGTGGCGCCCAGGACCTTGACTTCCTCCGGCTGCAGTTCGCAGCAGGCGATGCGGTCGTCGGCGCGCAGCGCGTGCGCGAGCAGCCATGGCGAGCCCGGGTAGGCATCGGCGCCGTGCAACTGGCGGCAGGCGCGGACGGCGTCCAGGTAGCGGCGCAGCAGCGGGTCCTTCGGCGTCTCGGCGAACAGGCGGGCGATGCCGTCGTCGGCCTCGCCGGTGCGCTTCGCGCTGGCGCCGGCAAGGTGGTACAGGCCGCGGCCGGCGTGGGTGTCGAGCGCGAACAGCGGCGCCGGCTTGGCCACCAGTGCATCGCACAGGGCCAGCAGGACGACGTGCTTGAGGACGTCGGCGTGGTTGCCGGCGTGGAAGGCGTGGCGGTAATTCATCGGCGAAGGATACCGGTCCTGCGCCGGCCCGCGGCCCCGGTATGCTGCGCGCCATGCCCGCGCACGCGCCGACGACGCCATCCACCCTGCTGCTGGTCGAGGACGATCCGGCGATTGCCGAGGCCGTGCTTTACGCCCTGCGGGCCGAGGGCCACGTGGTCGAGCATCTTCTGCTGGGTGGCGGCGTCGCCGCACGGGTGCGCGCCGGCGGCATCGACCTTGTGCTGCTCGACGTCGGCCTGCCGGACATCGGCGGCTTCGAGGTCTGCCGGCAGCTGCGCGCCTTCAGCGCGGTGCCGGTGGTGTTCCTGACCGCGCGCGGCGACGAGGTCGACCGGGTGCTGGGCCTGGAGCTGGGCGCGGACGACTACATCGCCAAGCCGTTCTCCCTGCGCGAACTGGCGGCGCGCGTGCGGGCGCGATTGCGGCGGCATCCGGCGGCCGCAGACGGGCGCGGGGCGCAGGCCGAGTCCGCCCTTGCACCCGCCAGGCATGGCCGCTTCGAACACGATCCCGCCGCGCGCCGGGTCCGTTTCACGGGCGTACTGCTGGACCTGACCCGCTACGAATACGCCCTGCTCGCCGAGCTGCTGCGCCGCCCCGGCGCCATCCTCAGTCGCGCGCAGCTGCTCGACCGCGCCTGGGACGACGCCCTCGACAGCGGCGAACGCACCGTCGATACCCACGTCAAGACGCTGCGCGGCAAGCTGCGCGCGGTCGACGCCGGCGCCGAACCGGTGCGCACGCATCGCGGCATCGGCTATTCGCTGGACGTGGACTGAGTCCGGTGCGCATCGGCCTGCGCATCCTGTTGGGCTATTTCCTGATCGTGGCGCTGGCGGCGCTGCTGCTGGGCCAGGTGTTCCTGCGCGAGGTGAAGCCCGGCGTGCGCCAGGCGATGGAGGACACCCTGGTGGATACCGCCAACGTGCTGGCCGAACTCGCCACCGACGACCTGCTGTCGGGCCGCATCGATGACGGCCGCTTCGCGACCCGCATCCGGGCGCTGGCAGGGCGCGACATCGGCGCCGGCATCTGGGGCTTCGAGAAGCGCGACGTGAACTATCGGGTGACGGTGACCGACGACCGCGGCATCGTGGTGTTCGATTCCGCCGGCCGCGACCTGGGCGCCGACTACTCGCGCTGGAACGACGTCCACCTGACCCTGCGCGGGCGCTACGGCGCGCGCTCCACGCGCAGCGACCCGGATGACGACGCCAGCTCGGTGATGCACGTCGCCGCGCCGATCCGCGACGGCGCGCGCATCGCCGGCGTGCTCACCGTGTCCAAGCCCAACCGTGCGATGGCGCCGTTCATCGCCCGCAGCGAAGCGGTGATCCTGCGCTGGGGCCTGGTGTTGCTGGGCAGCGCGCTGCTGGTGGGCCTGTCCGCGGCCTGGTGGCTCTCGCGCCAGCTCGGCGGCCTGCGCGGCTATGCCGACGCGGTCACCGCCGGGCGGCGCGCGGTGCTGCCGCGCTCGGCGGGCGAGTTCGCCGACCTCGGGCGCGCGCTGCAGACCATGCGCGAACGCCTCGAAGATCGCCGCTACGTCGAGCGCTACGTGCACACGCTGACCCACGAGCTGAAGTCGCCGCTGGCGGCGATCCGCGGCTCGGCCGAGCTGCTTGAGTCACCGCTGCCCGAAGCCGACCGCCGGCGCTTCGCCGCCAACATCGGCGCCCAGAGCGAACGCATGGCCGCAATGATCGACAAGCTGCTGGCGCTGGCCGCGGTGGAGCACCGCCAGCGCATCGAGGATCCGGCGCCGGTGGACCTGGCGTCGATCGCGCGCGATGTCGCTGAAGCAGTCGCGCCCCGGCTGCGTGCCGATGGCGTCGTGCTCGAACTCGAGGCCGATGAACCGCTGCCCTCGCCGGTCGGGGATGCGTTCCTGCTGCGCCAGGCGCTGGAGAACCTGGTCGACAACGCGATCGCGTTCTCGCCGCGCGGCGGCAGGGTCTTGCTGGCGCTGCGCGCGCGCGACGGCGGCGTGGCGGTGGACGTTTCCGACGACGGCCCGGGCGTCCCGGACTACGCGCTGGACCAAGTGTTCGAGCGCTTCTATTCGCTGTCGCGCCCGGGCGATGCCGGCCGCAGCAGCGGCATCGGCCTGACCTTCGTCGCCGAGGTCGCCAAGCTGCATGGTGGCCGGGCGTCGCTGCGGAATCGCGACGGCGGCGGTGCGCTTGCCGGCATCGAACTGCCCGCTGGCTGATCGCCGACTTCACACTCGCCTCACCGTCACCCCGCACTCCACACACGCTGTCCCGCCAGGCTGCCCGCACTTCCCGGGAGGACTGGACATGAGACTGTGGTTGAAGATCCTGATGGTTGCGGCGATGACGCTCGCCATCCTGGTGCCGCTGGCGATGGTGGGCGGCGTGGTGGAGGAACGGCAGTCACGACGCGCGGAAGCGGTGGCGAGCATCGCGGCCAGCTTCGGCGGCCGCCAGGTGGTGTCGGGGCCGGTGCTGGTGGTGCCCTATACCGAGAACGTGCGCGAGCAGGTGGCCGACGCCGCCGGCGTCATGCGCACCACGCTGCGGCGGCGCACGCGGCACTGGACGTTCTTCCCCGAGACCCTGGTGGTGGACGGTGAACTGGTGCCCGAGACCCGCAGGCGCGGCCTGCACGAGGTCCGCGTCTACCAGTGGCAGGGCGCGGTGCAGGCGCGCTTCGACGCAAGCGTTCCCG
Organism: Luteimonas sp. A537; assembly: GCF_054052065.1. Lineage (NCBI taxonomy): Bacteria > Pseudomonadati > Pseudomonadota > Gammaproteobacteria > Lysobacterales > Lysobacteraceae > Luteimonas > Luteimonas renzhihongae. The sequence continues at coordinate 108,029 of NZ_JBSVRH010000001.1, read as the reverse complement.
ATGACGGGCCCGAGGGCGCCGAGCGAAGCATCGGCGAACCCTGGCTGGCCTTCGGCATCGCCGACGTGCGCGGCCTGCGCGAATTGCCGCGGATGCAGTTCGGTGGTCGTGCGCTGCCGCTGGCGCAGGGCATCGGCCACGAGGACGGTCCCGGCGTGCATGCGCGCCTGCCGGCCCCGGCGGCGGGCGCACGGCTCGCCTTCGAGACCCGGCTGGACATTGAACTGCGTGGCACCGAGTCATTCGCGATGATGCCGCTGGCGCGCGACAACGACCTGCGCCTGCGCTCGAGCTGGCCGCATCCGCGCTTCGAAGGGCTGTCGCCGGTGCACGACCGCGACGGCGCCGGCTTCCGCGCGCAGTGGAAGGTGGCGTCGCTCGCCACCGACGCCCAGCGCCGCTATCGCCGGCATGCGTCATTGGGCGACGCCGGTCCGTCGCTGCACTGGAGCCCGGATCCCGACGCCGCCGGCATCACCCTGGTCGACCCGGTGAACGCCTACCTGCAGGCCGAGCGGGCGACCAAATACGGCGTGCTGTTCGTGCTGCTGACCTTCGTCGCCTTCTTCATGTTCGAGCTGATCCGCCAGCAGCCGATCCACCCGATCCAGTACGGACTGGTGGGCCTGGCGATCGCGATCTTCTTCCTGCTGCTGGTCAGCCTGGGCGAGCACATCCCGTTCGGGTTCGCCTACCTGTCGGCGGCGGCCGCGTGCATCGGGCTGATCGGCTTCTACCTTGCGGCGGTGCTCGGTGGTGCGATGCGCGGCGCGGGCTTCGCGGCGATGCTGGCCCTGCTCTATGCGGCCCTCTATGGCCTGCTGGTCTCCGAGGACAATGCGCTGGTGCTGGGTGCCGGCCTGCTGTTCGTGGTGCTGGCGGCGATCATGGTCCTCACACGCCGGATCGACTGGTACCGCGTGGGCGCGGCGCTGCCGTCCTCGGGCCGCTGAACGCGTGCGCTCAGGACAGGCCCGGAACGTGCGAACCCAGCCACAGCGCGCCGCCGCCGAGCAGCGAGCCGATCACGGTGGCGGCAAGCACGTCGCTGGGCCAGTGCAGGCCCAGCACCACGCGCGACAGGGCGACCATCGCGGTGAACGGCAGCAGCAGCCAGGCCAGCGGCGGGTAGTAGGCCAGGGCGACGATGGTGAAGGCGACCGCGTGCAGGGTGTGGCCCGACGGGAAGCTGAACTCGTCCAGCGGCGCGATCCAGGCGCGGATGCGGACGTCGGCGGCATAGGGCCGCGGGCGCCGCGTCCAGCGTTTGAGCCCCTTGTACAGCAGCAGCGCGACGGCGCCGGTGGCGGCCATGTGCGCCGAGGCGCGCAGGCCGTCCAGGCCATCCACCAGCACCATCGCCGCCATCAGCAGGTACCAGGCCACCCCGTCGCCGGCGCGGCTGACCGCTGCGAAGACGCGAAGCACGCCGCTGCGCGCGCACCAGCCGTTGGTGCGCAGGCAGAGGAAACTGTCGGCCCAAAGCCGGCGGTCATGCGAGGGCAGGGTGGACATCGGCGTGGCTCCGGTCGCGGGCGATTCCCCGCAGGATGGCGTCGAAATCGGCGGCGACCTGGGCCGGCCGCAGCGGCTGCACCGCCATGCGCGCGCCCTGGCCCATGTCGCGACGCGAACGGTCCTCGAGCGAAAGCCGGCAGGCGGCATCGATGAAGGCGGCTTCGTCGTGCAGCTCGATCGCCGCGCCGTGCAGCCCGTGGCGCAGGTGTTCGGCGGCGGCGCCGTAGCGGAAGGCGACGGTCGCCACGCCGCTGGCCATGGCCTCGATGGTGACGTTGCCGAAGGTCTCGGAGAGGCTCGGGAACAGGAACAGGTCGGCGCTGGCGAAGTGGCGGGCAAGGTCGTCGCCGCGCTGCAGGCCGCAGTAGATGAAGTCCGGGTTGGCCTCGCGGATCCGCGCGAGCTCGGGGCCTTCGCCCACCCAGACGAAGCGCGCGTCCGGCCGCAGTTCCTGCAGCCTGCGGAAGGCGCGGACCGCGAGGTCGAGGTTCTTTTCCGCGGCCACTCGGCCGATGTAGGCCACGGCGAGGTCGTCGGGGCCCAGGCCCCAGCGGGCGCGCAGCGCGACGTCGCGGTGCGCCGGGTCGAAGCGCCGGGTGTCGACCGCGCGCGGCAGGTGCACCACGTGTTCGAAGTCCAGGCGTCCAAGCTCGGCGCACAGCTCCCTGGTCGGTACCAGGGTGGCGGCGGAGCCGTTGTGGAAGCGCCGCATCCAGGCCAGCGCGAGCGGCTGCATGAACGCCACGCCGTAGTCGCGCATGTAGTGGTCGAAGCGGGTGTGGAAGCCCGAGGCCACGGGGATGCCGAGCGCCTTGGCGGCGCGCATCGCCGACCAGCCCAGCGGGCCCTCGGTGGCGATGTACACCGCGTCGGGGCGCTGCCGGCGCCAGCGGCGGCGAAGCTTCGCGACCGAGGGCAGGCCAAAGCGCAGGCCGGCGTAGAACGGCACCCGGACGCCGCGGGCCAGCACGTGGCCGGCGGCCCCGGTTTCACCCCGATGCTGCCGCGGGCGCACGACCTCGACCTCGTGGCCGCGGGCGCGGAGTCCGCGCTCCAGCTCCTGCACGGTGAGCGCTACGCCGTTGACTTCGGGCGGATAGGTCTCGGTGACGATGGTGTAGTGCATGCGGGGCTCCGGTTTGACCGAAGCCTGGCGCCTGGCGGTGTCGCGCCTGTTGCAGGAATATGACCGCGGTGTGACCCGGTTCGATGCGTGCCGCGGGCCCGCGCGCGAGTCGCGCTACCAGTGCAGCTGCACCCGCGCTTCGACGATCGACGGGTCGTCGCTGACCACGGCGCCGCTGGCGGCGTCCGTGCGGCGGCTGGCGACGTCGACGTAGTTCAGGGCCAGCTTGGCGTTGCTGCGCCAGTACCAGTTGACGCCCACGGTCCAGGCCTCCATGCGGCCGCCGCGCACGGCGCCGTCGTCCAGGTCGAGCTGGTCGTAGCGAAGTCCCAGCTGCCAGAGCCCGCTGTCGCCCACCTGGGTGCGCGGCAGGCCGCCGCGGTAGTCCCAGGTGGTACCGCCCGGTGTCCACATCGCGCTGGCGTAGCCGCCGCTGGTGTCGTAGGCGGATGCATCGATGCGATCGCCGCGGGCGAGGAAGTACTCGCCCTGCAGCTTCAGCGGGCCGCGGATCCACAGCGCCTCGAGTCCGGTGGTGGCCAGGCGGTCGACGTCGGCCATCGGACCGCTGTCGACCAGGCGTTCGGCGAAGTCGGCGTTAGGGCGCGCGCGCAGGCGCAGCTGGTCGCTGTCGGTATCGCGGTCGACGTGGCTGAGGCCGAGATGCAGCACCTGGCCTTCGTCGCGGACCGGTGCCCACCAGGTGCGCAGGCCGTAGCCCGCACCGTGGGCATCGTGGTCGAGGTTGCGTCCGAACCAGCCCAGCGTGGCGCCGTGGCTGCCGGCGTCGTAGCTCCAGGTCGCGCCCAGGCGGCGGCCGGTGGCGAAGGTGCCGGTGGCGGCGGCCTTGGCGATGAAGTCGTTGTTCTTGGCCGAGGACAGTTCTTCCAGTCCGTTGAGTTGCTTGGACTGGCCGAGCAGCAGGGTATGGCTGGGGCCGTCGTCGCCGCCGAAGCGCCAGGACAGGTTGTTGTCGAGGTAGCTTTCGCCTTCGACGTCGTAGCCCAGCACCCAGGACAGGTTGCCGGGGCCGCTGCCCTTGAGCACCAGTTCGAAGCGGCGCACGCCGGTGGCGCGGTCGCGGCCGTCGTCGCGGCCGTCCAGGTCCATCAGGTCATTGTCGAACCAGTAGCCGTCGACCTGGAACATGCCTTCGAATGCGACGTCGGAGCCGGCGACGGTGCCCAGCGGGATCTCGGCGTGGGCGGGAAGGCAGCAGGCGGCGGCCAGGGCGATCGGCAGCAACAGGAATTTCATCGGGACGTCACGATCCGGTCATCAGGGGGGGGCGATGGAGTTTAACGCGCGCACCGTGAGCGGCCTTGGAACGCAGCGTATGCCGCCGCCGCGGCCTGGCCGCCAGAACACCCGCCAACCCGCACCCGCACCCGCGGCCGCGGCCGCGGCCGCGGCTCAGCCGCCCAGCTGGCCCGTGTCCACGCGGCTGAGGCCGCCCGGAGCCTCCTGGAAGCCGGCGGCCAGCAGCGCCAGGCGCAGCGCGGGCTCGTCGCTGCGGGCCAGCGTCTGCAGGGTGTAGCGTCCGTCGGCCTCGATGGCGAAGGTGGCTTCCAGGTGCAGGCGGCCGCCTGCATCCTCCGGAAGCAGGGCGAGCGAGCCGGTGCGGCCTTCGCAGGCCGGGCTGCCGCTGAGCAGCATCGGCGGAAACGCGTGCCCTGCAGGACCGGTCCCGGGCAGCGTGGCTTCGATCCGCACGCGGCCGCCGGCCTCGCGACAGGCTTCGCCGTCGAACAGCAGCCGCACGTCCTCGAGCGAGGCGCGCAGGCCGAGTCCCGGCGGCGCCGGCAGGGGCAGCACGCCGTTGCCGCCGTCGATGCCGCGCAGGCGCCCGCCTTCGAGCACCAGCAGGGCCTCCGGCGTGTGCAGCCGCAGGCGCTGGCGGCCGGCCAGCAGCGGCAGCGGCGACAGTCGCGTGCCGACGTCGCCGAACGCCGCGCCGTGCCAACGCAGCTGGCGCAGTTCGCCGCGCCACAGGCTGCCGCCGGCGTCCACCGCCGACAGCCCGGGCGGCAGCGGCAGGCGTGGCAGCACCAGCTGCAGCGGCACTGCGAGCAGCAGGGCGACCGCGAAGGCCCCGGCGAACCACGCCGCCAGGCGACGGCCGCTCATGGCGCCGCCCCGCCGAAGCCGACTTCGGCGCGCAGGCCGCCGTCGGCACGCTCGACGCGCAGCGACGAGGGGGCGATGCCATCGCGCCCGGCCAGTTGGCCGAGCCACCCATGCAGCGCGGGCGAGGCCACGCGCTCGAAATCGAGCACGAAGGCGCCGTCGGCGGCGCTGCGCTGGCGGCTCGGGGCGAGGCCGGCTTCGCGCACGCTGTCGAGGATCCGCCGCTGCAGGGCTTCGCCGCCGGCAGGTGGCGATGAGCCGCGGGAACCGGCCAGCATCGCGACCTCGGCTTCGACCTGCTGCACGCCGGCGATGGCGCGCGCGTGGCGGTCTTCGGCGCCTTCGCGCAGCGCCTGAAGTGGCCACAGCAGGCCGTACCACCAGGCGAAGGCCGCCAGCAGCGCGGCCATCACCGCCAGCATCACCCGCTCGCGGGGTTCGCGGCCCCGCCACCAGCTCCGGATCCGGGTGTCGATGGTCATGCCGAAGGCTCCAGGGCCAGGCCGGTATGCAGGCCGCCGGGGACGTCGCCGCTGCCGCCCTCCACCAGCGTCCACCCGTCGGCGGCAAGTGCGCCGCGGATGGCCTCGATGTCGTCGGGCGCGGCGTGGAACACGACCGCGCGCAGGCGGTCGCCGCGCAGGTATTCGAGTTCGACCAGGTGGGTCCCGGCGCGGCCGGCGACGGCGGCGAACAGCGCGCCGCTCGCGGCCGTGAACGCATGCGGCTCGCGCACGGCCTGGAGCTGGCGCGCGAGCGCGTCTGCGCCGGTGCCGGTGCCGGTGCCGGCGCCAGCGGCGCGGCCGGGCAGGGCGTCGCGCACCAGGGCCCCGGCGCGCGATTCCAGCGCGTGCGCGGCCAGCTCCAGGCGCAGCGCCTGCGCCGCCACGAGGACCAGGGGCGACGCGACCAGGGCGGCGGCAAGCCAGGCCAGGCGCCGCCACGTCGCATGCCCGTCGTGCGCGGAAGCGGGCGCGAACGCGCCCTGCAGCAGGTCGACTTCCGGATTCAGCGCGCGCGCGGCGCAGGCCGCCAGGTCCCCCGGGAGCCGCAGTTGCTCCCGTCCGACCAGCACCTGCGCCGCCAGCGCCGGCGTGGTGCAGAAGGCGAGGCCGGGGCCGCGCACCAGCCAGCGCTCGCCCGCGTCCAGCACCTGCACGGGGTCCGCGTCGCCGGAGGGCGGCGGCAGCAGCAGCTGCTCCGGGACCGCGGCGTCGGCGCGCAGGCCGAAGCCCGCCGCGCGCGCCAGCCACTCGCGCAGGGCCGCGGGCTCCACGGACGCGATGGTGCGGGTTCCATCCGCGGCGCCGGCGTCGAGAGCGACGTGCAGCGCGGCGGGGCGCGCCAGCCGCTCGGCGAGCAGGGCCTGCGCCGCCGCGCGCGCCTGGGCCGCGGTGTGCGCCTTCAGTGCGATGCGGTCGATGCGCACGGCGTCGCCAGGCACCACCAGCACGGTGCGCGTCGCGGTGGCCATCGCCGGCGCCACGGTCCCTGGCGGCATGTCGGTCCGCGACAGCACGCGGCCATCGTCGGCCAGGCCCAGGCAGGTGGCCGACGCCGCGGGATCGGCGGGCAGGAACAGGATGCGATTGCTCATTCGTCGTGTGTCCATCGGCGCGCCACCAGGCGCGCGGGGTCATCGGAGTCGCTGTCGAGCAGCGCGCTCAGCACCACTTCGGCGCCGTTGTATTCCACTTCCGTGCGGAGCTTGAAATAGCGGGTGCGCACGCGAAGCTGCTCCAGCACGGGGTTGGACAGCCGCGCCGCCAGCACCGGCGGCTGGGTCGCGAACGCGGTCACGTCCAACCAGCCGCCGGCCGGGCGCGCGGCGATCACGCGTCGCGCGGCGCCGATGTCGAGGGCGTTGTCGCTGAGCATCGCCAGCACCACGGCGTCATCGTCTTCCAGGGTGTTGACGTTCACCGGCGCCAGCGTGCTGTCGGGCAGCGCGCAGACATGGGGGCGCAGGCGCGCGTAGGCCGCGGCGTCGTGGCCGGCGATCGCGCGCAGCTCGCTGGCTTCGGCGAGCAGGGCGCCGGCGGTGCGATGGCCGGGGCCACGCGTGGCATAGGCCGCGTCCTCCGCTCCCGCCGGCCCCGGCAGCTGATCGCTGTCGATCCAGTCCACCAGGGCGTCGGACAGGGTGGCTGCCTGCACCGGATCGAACTCCAGTGCCCGCAGCAGCGCGAGGTACTGGCGCACGCCCGCCTCGCGCCGCGACCATTGCCCGGCCACGCCTTCGACCACGCTGTTGAGGTTGAAGCAGGCGGTGCCGTCGTCGATGCGCACGCGCATCGCGCCGCCATCGATCGGGAACACGAAGGGCCGGCCGTTCCAGTTTCCAACCAGGGTGGTGCGGCGGTCGCCGGCATCAAGCTGCGCGATGCGCGAGCGCGCCAGCGCCTCGCTGCCGAGCGCGTACCACTGGGCCTGGACCAGCGCCTGCGCGTTGCCGGTGCGGCGCAGGCCGAAGCGGATGTCGTCCAGCACCGCCACCAGCAGCACGGCCATCACCGCCACCAGCAGCAGCACGGTCAGCAGCGCGGCGCCCCGTTCGCACACGATGGACGCAGTGTGCCCGCGGCCTGGCCCGTGCCGGCAGGAACGGTTCACTGCGCGATCCCCGGAAGCAGGAATCGCTGGCGCACGCCGCCGATGCCGTCGAGCTCGAGCTCCAGTTCGATCGCCGCCGGCAGGTCCGTGGTGCCGCCGTGCCAGCCGTCGTTCCAGCGTTCGCCGGAAAGGTAGGCCACGCGTGCAGCCGAAATGCCGTCGATCAGCACCCGCGCCGATGGCGGAACGGCGCCGTCCACGGCCGTGCGCGCGCTGCGCTCCAGGCGGCCGTCGACGATGCGGTATTCGACGTATTCCAGCGATGCGCGCGGGCTGCCATCCGGATTCTCCAGGCCGCGACGGACGAAGGCGAACAGCGGCCCCGGTTCACCCGGGCGACCACCGGTGAAGGCGTCGCGTGCGTTGCTGCCATCGGCGCGCCGTACCATCCGCAGCGCGGCCTGCGAGAGGTCCGCGCGCAGCAGCGCACGCGCGCGCTGGAACTCGCCCAGCCGGTCCATGCGCGCACGCAGCACGCCCTGGCTGTCGACGGCGTAGGCCATGGCGGCGACGCCGGCGGCCGCGATCAGGCCGAACAGCGCCAGCGAAACCATCACTTCGAGCAAGGTGAAGCCGCGCTGCCCGCGCATGGCGGGGGCAGCACCGGGCGCACGAACGGGACGCGCGCCACCTCGCGGGGCGGCGCGGCTCACTGCGGCACGCTCCGGAACAGCGACACCTCGGCGGCCACGCGCTCCCCGCCGGGTGGCGACACCCTGATGTCGACGCGCAGCAGCGCCGGATCGGCGGTCGGCGTGGTGCTGCGGCTCCAGCGCCAGGCGACGCCGCCGGCCTCCTCGCTGCCCGCGGCGTCGCCGGCAAGCGCGCGCAGGTCGAGCGTCGCGGCGTCGACGGCAACGTTGTCCGCGACCACCGCGGCCAGCACCTTCTCCTCGATCGCGACCGCGGTCCGCGTGCTTTCGCCGGCGAGGTTGAGCAGGCCGAGCACGGCCAGCGCGAACACGGCGAGCGCCACCAGCATCTCGATCAGCGAGAAGCCGGCGGCGCGTGGGTCAGCGGGCGACGCCATCGATCTCCACCTCGCCGCCACCGCCCACCGCCACGCGCGCGCGCCGCCCTTCGCGTAGCAGCACCAGGCTTTGCGGCGTCGTCGCGCCAGTGGGGTCGAAGCGGAACGAGACCCCGGCCTCGCGCCGCGGAAGCCGCGGCTGAGTGCCCGGCGCCCAGTCCACGCTGGCGAAGGCGCGGCCGTCGAGCGGCTGCCAGCCATCGAAGCGCCGGCGCGAGAATCCGTAGCCACCCGCCGTCACGCGGACCTCCACCGTGCGCATGCCGAGGATCGCCTCGTCGCGGGCGTGGGCCAGGCGCGCGGCGAAGGTTTCCGCCTCCTTCGCCAGGGCGTCGTCGCTGGAGGGCAGCGTCAGCGCCACGGCCGCGCCGGCCAGGCCGATGACCAGCAGCACCACCATCAGCTCGACCAGGGTGAACCCGCGCGCGCGCCGCATGCCTTCGCCTCAGCGCCAGTTGCCGATGTCGGCGTTGTCGCCTTCGCCGCCCTCGGCACCGTCGGCACCGAAAGAGAAGACATCGAAACCGCCACTGCGGCCGGGCTGGCGGTACTGGTAGGCCTGGCCCCAGGGATCGTCGGGCAGGCGGCGGATATAGCCGCCCTTGCGGTAGCGCTCGGGCCGCGCGAGGCCGGACGGCGCGTCAAGCAGGGCGTCGAGCCCTTGCCCCGTGTTCGGGTAGGCGAGGTTGTCCAGGCGATAGGTCTCCAGCGCCTGCTCCAGCACCGAGATGTCGGCGCGCGCCTTTTCGGTCATGGCGCGGTCCTGGCTGGGCATGACGTTGATCATCACCACCGTCGACAGCAAGCCGATGATGACGATGGCCACCATCAGTTCGACCAGGGTGAAGCCGGCGGCGCGATGCCGGCCGCCGGTGCCGGAATGGATGGGAGTGCGTGTGTCGCGGCTTTGCATGTGGTCCTCCGTCAGCCCGCCACGAGGGCGTTGAATTGCAGGATCGGCAGCAGGATGGCGAGCACGATCACCGCCACCGCCGCGCCGAGCACGATGATGATCAGGGGTTCGAGCAGGCTCATCGCCGCCGTGGTGAAGGTGTTGAACTCGCGTTCCAGGTAGTCGGCGGCGCGGTCGAGCATCGCTGCGAGCCGCCCGCTATCCTCGCCGCTGGTGGCCATGTACAGCAGGGTCGGCGGGAACACCGCGGCGCGCTTCATCGCGTGCGACAGGCTGCCGCCTTCGCGGATGACCTCGACCATCGATTCCGTGGCTTCGCGCAGCACGGTGTTGCCGACCGTGCGCGCGGTGATCGCCAGGCCTTCGATCAGCGGCAGGCCGCTTTCGGACATGGTGGCCAGCGTCCGCGCCATGCGCGCGGCGTGGACGTCGCGCAGGATGCGGCCGAGCAGGGGCAGGCGCAGCAGGGCGGCGTCGAAGCGGCGGCGGACAACGGGCCTGCGCAGCAGCCGCACCGCGGCGAACCCGGTGGCCGCCAGCAACACCAGCATCGGCAGCCACCACGTCGAAAGCAGGTCGGAGATGCCGATCACGATGCGCGTGAGCAGAGGCAGCTCGCGGCCCATCGACTCGAACTGCTCGACCACCTTGGGCACCACGAAGACCATCAATGCGATCACCACCAGCACCGCGGTTACCGCCAGCGCCGCCGGATAGACCAGGGCCGAGACCAGCTTGCTGCGCACCTGCTGGTCGCGTTCGTGCAGGTCGGCCAGGCGTTCCAGGATGGCGGGCAGGGCACCGGTGCCTTCGCCGGCGGCGACCATGGCGCGATACAGCGGCGGAAAGGCGCGGCCTTCGCGCGCCATCGCATCGGACAGGCGGAAACCTTCGACCACGCGCGCGTGGGTGGCCATCACCACGCGCCGCGCCGGCGCGCGTTCGGACTGGCTGCCGATCGTGCGCAGCGCTTCTTCCAGCGGTGCCACCGCCACCAGGGTGGCGAGCTGGCGGGTGAGGAGGGTCAGGTCCTTGGCGCTGAAGCGGCCGCCAAGGCGCGCCGTCTTCTCCGCGCGCTCGGTGGCGGGCTCGACCCGCACCGGCAGCAGGCGCCGGCCTTCAAGCAGGCGCCGCGCTTCGGACGCGTTGCCGGCGTCGAGCACGCCCTCGCGGTTGCGGCCCTGCACGTCGAGCGCGGAGTACTCAAACGCCGCCATGGTCCTGCAGCTCCTGGCGGGTGACGCGCATGGCTTCCTCGAGCGTGGTGTCGCCGCGCAGCACGGCGTTGCGCGCGGCGTCGCCAAGGCGGCCGGCGGTGACGAAGGCCTGTGCCGCCAGCGCGTCCTCGTCGGCACCGGAGCCGATCAGCTGGCGCATGGGCTCGTCGATCTCGAGCGCTTCGTGGATGCCCAGGCGCCCGGCATAGCCGGTGTGGCTGCACTGCGCGCAGCCGGTGGCGCGGTAGAGCGTGGCGCCGGCCGCCGAAGGACCGAGCAGGCGGATCGCGGCCGGGTCGTCGACCATCGGCTGGCGGCAGGCCGCGCACAGCCGCCGCAGCAGGCGCTGCGCCAGTACCAGGCGCAGGCTCGACGCCAGCAGGAAGGATTCGATGCCCATGTCGCGCAGGCGCGTGACCGCGCCGGGCGCGTCGTTGGTGTGCACCGTCGACAGCACCAGGTGGCCGGTCAGGCTGGCCTGCACCGCGATCTGCGCGGTCTCCGGGTCGCGAACTTCGCCGACCATCACCACGTCCGGATCCTGGCGCAGGATCGCGCGCAGGCCGGCGGCAAACGTCATGCCGACCCGCGCGTTGACCTGGGTCTGGCCGACGCCGTCGATGGCGTATTCCACCGGGTCCTCGACGGTGAGGATGTTGCGGCGGCCGTCGTTGAGCGCGGCCAGCGCCGCGTACAGGGTGGTGGTCTTGCCAGCGCCGGTGGGACCGGTGACCAGGAGGATGCCGTTGGGCACGCGCAGGGCGCGTTCCAGCGCTGCGCGAACCGGTGGTTCCAGGCCCAGGCCGTCGAGCGTGAGCGTGTCCTGGTCTTTGTCGAGGATGCGCATCACCACGCGTTCGCCGCCGCGCGCCGGCAAAGTGGAGACGCGCACGTCCAGCGCCTTGCTGCCCATGGCCAGGCCGATGCGGCCGTCCTGCGGCAAGCGCTTTTCGGCGATGTCCAGGCGCGCCATGACCTTGACGCGCGACACCAGCAGCGGCGCGATGCGCGCCGGCAGGCGCAGCGCTTCACGCATCACGCCGTCCACGCGCATGCGCACCACCAGCGCGGATTCGAAGGATTCGATGTGGACGTCGGAGGCGCCGATGCGCGCGGCCTCGGCGATCAGGCCGTTGATCAGGCGGATCACCGGGGCATCGTCCTGCGCGTCGAGCAGGTCGGCGGTGGCGGGGATGTCGCCGGCCAGGGCGTCGAGGTTGCCGGGAAGCTCGAACTCGCCGCCGCCGCCGGCCAGCGCGGCGTCGGCGTAGAGCTCCGACAGCCGGCGGTCGAAGGCGCTGCGCGGCAGGACTTCGACCTCAAGCTCGACCCCGAGGCTGCGCCGCGCTTCCAGCAGCGCGGCGGGATCGGCGTCCTCGCGCAGGCCGACCCGTGCATGCGCGCCTGATTCGCCCATGCCGAGCAGCACCACGCCGTGATGCTTGGCGAAGCCGTAGGCGAAGGCAGGTAGCGCTTCGCTCATCGCGCGTGGTCGCCGGTGGCGTCGTCGTCGCCGGATGCCGGCAGGGGCGTCGCCGTGGCACCGGGCGTCGCGGCAGGCGCCGGCATCATCGGCGGTGCAGTACGCAGGTATTCGCGCACCAGCTCGTCCAGCGCGTTATCGCGCTCGCCCATCACCGGCAGCTGGCTGCGCATGTAGTCCCAGCGCCCGGCACTCATCGCCTGCGCGTCCGCCGTGCTGCGCACGATGGTCGGGCGGATGAAGACCATCAGGTTGGTCTTGTCGCGCGAGCGCGACCGGTGGCGGAACAGGTGGCCGACGATCGGAATGTCGCCCAGCAGCGGCACCTTGGACACGGTGTTGCGGTCGCTCTGGTCGAGCAGGCCGCCAAGCGCGACGATCTCGCCGTCGTCCACCAGCACCCGCGTCTCGACCTCGCGCTTGTTGAGCACCAGTTCGGCGAAGTCATCGCTCACCGGCCCGGCGATCGAGGACACCTCCTGGCGCAGGGTGAGCGTGATGCCGCCGCCGGCGTTGATCTGCGGCGTGACCTCGAGCTGGATGCCCACGTCCTGGCGCGCGGTGGTCCGGAACGGGTTGCTGTTGGAGTCGCCCAGCACCTCGCCGGTGGTGATCGGCACTTCCTGGCCGACAAGGATCCGCGCCTCTTCGTTGTCGAGAGTGAGGATCGACGGCGTCGACAGCAGGTTCGACGCCGTGTCGCTGTTCACCGCGTCGATGATCAGGCCGAAGGTGGCGTTGTCGTTGCTGCCGGCGATGCCGCCGAGCGCGCCGTTGATGCCCAGGAGCGACTGCACCGCGGCCTGGCGGGCGAGGTCGAGCACGCCGTTGTCGTCATCGTCGTCATCGCCGCGGCGCTGCTCCGCGTACCAGCCGGCGGCCAGCGGCATGATCCCGGGATTGGCACCTGGGTGCTGGGTGGCGAGGAAGGGGATGTTGCTGCCTTCCTTGCCCGCGATCAGCAACTGTGCGCCGAGGCGCTTTGCGGCGTTATCGGAAATTTCGACCACGATCGCCTCCACCAGCACCTGCTCTCGGCGGGTGTCGAGCTGGGTGATCACGTCGACCAGCAGGCGCTGGGTCTCCGGATCGGCGTTGATGATCAGCGAGTTGGAGCCGGGGTAGCGGACGATGGTCGGGCGTTTGCCGGGCACGGCGGTGATCAGCTGTGCGGCGTTCGCATCGGTGGCGACCCCCGTGGCGCTCGCCGCGCTGCCCGTTGCCGACTCCTCGCCGTCGGGCGTCTGCCCGACCAGCTGCTGCAGCACCGGCAGCAGCTGCTCGGCGCTGGCATGCTGCAGGCGCACCACGCGCACGCCGCCGGTGCGCTCGGCGCGGCGGTCGAGTTCGAGGATGGTCTGCACCACGCGCTGCACCGCGGTCGGCGCGCCGCGGACCACGATCGAGTTGCTGCCTTCCACCGGCTGGATCGAGAGTTGGCCGCCTCGGCCTTCGCCGCCGCCGAACAGCTGGTTGACCGTCGCCGCCACTTCGCGCGCCGAGCTGTTGCGCAGGGTCACGGTGTCGATGCCGGCGGTGTCGCTGTCGATCTGCGCCACCAGGCCGCGGATGCGGCGGATGTTGTCGGCGTAGTCGGCGATCAGCAGCGCATTGCCCTGCGGCGTCGGCACCACCACGCCGCCGCGGCCGATCAACGGCTTGAGCGTTTCGGCGGCGATGCGGGCGTCAACGGTTGAAAGCGGCAACACCTGGGTGGTGAACGCCGAGCCACCGCTGCCGCCGCCGGGCAGCTGCGCCGCGGCGGTGTCGGGCACCACGCGGTAGGCGCCCGGCCCCGCGCTCACCGCCACCAGGCCGTTGGCGCGCAGCACCGCGAGCAGCACGCCCAGCAGCTCGGCCTCGTCCATGGCCACGTCGCGGGTGATGTTGACGCTGCCCTGCACTGCGGGATCGATGATGAAGGTGGTGCCGGTGGCGCGTGCGACGTCCTGGATGAAGGCGCGGATATCGGCGTCCTGCGCGCTCACGCCCGCGGTGTCCTGGGCGAAGGCGAAGGGCGCCGGGTGCGCGACCAGCGCGAGGGCGAGTGCGATGGCGAGGAGTCGCTGCTTCACGGTGTCTTGGCCTGCAGGGTCGCGCTGCGGATCTGGCCGTCGCGCCGGTAGGTGAGGGAGATCGAGGACGCGCCGGAGAGGCTGTTGGCGAGCTCGGCGTAGCGTTCGGCGTCCAGTGCCTCGTTGTTCACCGACAGCAGGACGTCGCCTGCCTGCAGTCCCGCCTGGCGCAGCACGGCGCCGTCGCCGCGCGGGATCACGGTGTAGCCGGTGATCCGGCCATCGGTTTCGTCCGGGCGAAGGCCCATCTGGGCGAGCAACTGCGCCGGGTCGATCGCCGGGTCGGCCGTGTCCGCGGCCGGTGCGGATGTTGGTGCTGTATGCGCGAGTGGCGGGGCTGCATGCGCCGCTGTCGGACGGGCTGGCGTGGGGCGTGCGTCGGGCTTCGTGAAGCGGAGTTCGCTGCGACGCCCGCCGCTGTCGAGTACCACGTGGTCGGCTTGCACCTCGGCCAAAGCCACGCCAGGTGCCACGGCTTCGCCGGTGCTGTACGAGCGCTGCGGGCCTTCGCGCATGGCGATGATGGCGCTGCCGCCGGCGGAGGCGGGGCGGACCGCGAACAGGCGCAGGCCGGAGGCGTCGGCGCTGGCGGCGATGCCCGCGCTGTGGTCGGGGTAGAAGGCATCGATGGCCAGGCGCCCGGGCTGCTCGCGGATGACCGTCGCAGCGTCGATCGCGGGCGCGCCCGGCGGGGCGGGCGGCAGCAGCAGCCAGGCCAGGCGCGCCGCCTGGAAGGCCAGCAGCACGACGATGGCGACCTCGACCGCCCGCCGCAGGCCATCGGGCCTGCGGAAGCTGTCAAGGGCGGTGCGAACGTCGGGAAGGGAATGGAGTGCGGGCACGGGCAAGGGCGTCGTGGCGCAGGATGCTGCGCCCTCGCGACAGGATGCGAAGCTTTCGTGACAGGCTTGTTGCAACTGACACATTCGTGTCGTTTTGCGGGGAGTGCCTTGACGGGACACTCCCGCACGTTGCCCCCATTTGCCCGTCGCGCCTCTTCCCCCGCGGGCGGTGGAAGAGGGCTCTCACGTCCGGACACTCCCGCAGACGGGGGAAGAGGGTTCGTCAGAACTCGGTCGAGATGCTGAACGAGTACGACACGCCCGGGTCGTAGCGCAAAACGTGGATCTTCTGGCCGCCGCCGCCCTCGATGTACTCGTCGTACTCGGTGTCGAGGATGTTGCGCGCCGCGAAGCCCAGGGTCACCGGCGTTTCACCAAAGCGCATGGTCTTGCGCAGGACGAGGTCCAGGGTCAGGCCCGGGTCTTCCATGACGTCCTGGCGCAGGTTGTTGCCGCGGGCCGAGATGCGCTCGCTGACGTAGTTGGCGATCAGCGTGGCCTGCAGGTCCTTCGCGGTGTTCTCGATGCCGAACTGCAGGTTGGCGATGTGCTCCGACTGGCCCTGCATCCGGCTGCCGTCAAGGATCAGGCTGCGTGCGGGCTGCGTGGTGCCGCTGCCGCCGTCCAGGGCGACCGTGTCGTTCGCGCCTGCGTTCACCTCGGAGTCCGTCCAGGTGTAATTGGTGGCCAGATACAGGCGATTGTCGTCCCACCATTCCGCGGCGATGCCGGGGTCGAAGTACTTCTTGAACTCCAGCTCGGCGCCATACACCGTGGCCTCGGGCGCGTTGACGAAGGTCTGCCACAGCTCGTCACCGCCGCCGGTGAACATGATCGATTCGATCGGCTTGTCGATCTGCTTGTGGAACAGGCCGGCGGTGAAGTATTCGCCCGAGCCGAAGAACCACTCGTAGCGGACGTCGAGGTTGGTCAGTTCGCTGTCGACCAGATAGGGATTGCCGTAGAGCTGGCGATCCTTGTCGGGATCGGTGTACAGCTGTGGCGAGAGCTCGCGGAACTGCGGCCGGGCGATGGTCTGCGAGGCACCGAAGCGGACCTGCCGGTTCTCCGCGACGTTCCAGGTCAGGGTGAGCGCGGGCAGGATGTAGTCGTTTTCGAGCGGCGCCACGGCCTCGGCGCGTGCACCGGTGTAGATGTTGTACGGATGCACCGCCTGGGTGGCGTCCTCGTAGCGGACGCCGAGGGTGCCGCGCAGCTTGGGGGTGATCTCGCCGTCGACCTGCAGGTAGGTGCCGAGCACTTTGAGCGTGGCGTCGTAAGCGGCCTGGCCGGCTAGGCCGGTGGTCTCCTCCAACCGCAACCAGCCCTGGCTCAGGTTGTAGTCGGAGAACAGGTAATCGGGGCGCTGGTACGGGAAGTAGTGGGGCAGGGTGGCGCCGTTGCCGGGGCCGTCTCCCGCGAAGTACCTGAACTCCCGCGACCAGGCGTTGCGGTCGTTGTCCATGTACGAGGCACCACCGCTCAGCGTGACGTCACGCTCGATTGGCAGGCGCCAGGTGACGTCGACGCCGCCGCTGGCGACCTCGTCCTCGACCTTGCTGAAGCGGGTGTAGTTTTCCTGGTTGCCGACCGAGTAGGCCCAGTAGCCGTCGCCTTCGTCGCGGAAGCCGATCATCTTCTCGTAGGGCACGTCACGGGTCGCCTGGGCCCGGGCGGCGCGCCACTCGACCTTGAGGTCGCCGTACTCGCCGAATTCGTGCGAGCCGCTGATCTGGTTGTTGACCATCCCGCGCTCGAACCAGCGGGTGTCGTCCCTGCGGTAGCCGTAGTTGCTGATGTAGTCCATGCCGGCGCGGCTGCGGGCTTCCTTGAGCGTGTCGTGCACGTACAGGGTCGTGAGATCGATCCTGTTGTTCCCCCACTCGTAGCCGGCGCCGAGCAGCGCGTTGACGCGGGCGTTGTTGCGGGTGGAAAGGAACTCGTAGTCGTTGCCGTAGGCAAGCGTTTCCAGGTCAGGGCCGAGGAATACGCCCTGCTCCTGGTCGCCGAAGATGGTGCGCCACTCGTTCTCGAAGCCAGCCACGGCGACGAAGCCGATGCGGGCGTCGTCGCCCATGTCGGCGGACCAGCCGGCGCTGAAGCCGAAATTGACGTCCGGGTCGATGCTGTCGTTTTCCTGCAGCACGTTGACGCTGGCGTTCTCGAGGCTGCGGCCGATCGTCGCGAGCTCCTGGTTGCTGAAGTTGTTGCGGTCGACCCGCTTGCCGGTGCCGATGGCGTCCTGGAGCGCGCGCGGCATCTTGCGGGTGCCGTCGTCGTAGCCCCAGAAGTCGTCGCCGCCGCCGCCGTAATAGGTCAGGCCCTTCTCCATGGTGGTGTTGTCGTTGAAGCCACCGCCCACGCTGAGCTTGAAGAAAGGCTCGTCGGGGATGTTGAGCGACTGCAGGTCGATCACGCCGCCGCCGAACTCGCCGGGATAGCGGACCGAATAGGTCTTCTGCACGGTCATGCCCTGCAGCACTTCGGCCGGGAACAGGTCCAGGGGCACCACGCGCTGCATGGGCTCCGGGCTGGGCAGCGGCGAGCCGTTGAGCAGCGCCGACGAATAGCGCTCGCCAAGGCCGCGGACGTAGACGAACTTCTCGCCGACGATGCTCACGCCGGACACGCGCTGCAGGGCGGCGGCCGCGTCGGCGTCGCCGGTGCGCTCGAAGTCCTCGCGCTGGACGAACGACGCGACCTCGGCGGTCTGCAGCATCGGCTCGGGGATGTATTCGCCACGTACTTCGACGGCGTCGAGCTGGACCGCCTGGTCCGGCGCCGGCTGCGCGGCCACGGCGCCCGACTGCGCGATCGTGGCCTGCACGATCGTGGCCTGCGAAGGCACC
The DNA here is from genome assembly GCF_054052065.1 of Luteimonas sp. A537. Lineage (NCBI taxonomy): Bacteria > Pseudomonadati > Pseudomonadota > Gammaproteobacteria > Lysobacterales > Lysobacteraceae > Luteimonas > Luteimonas renzhihongae. The sequence goes on along the minus strand of NZ_JBSVRH010000001.1, from coordinate 90,236 downwards.
GCGGCGTGGCCGCCGGGCGCTTCAGGCTGCTGGGCCCACGCGCCCTGGCATGCGATGAGTGTGGTGATCGCGACGGACAGGCCGCTGCGTGACGGTGTGCGCTTCATAGTGGGACCTTGGACTGTGCGGATGCGGTGGTGCCGGACGTAGGGAGGGGCGGCCATCGTGGCCGCCCCTTTTTTCTGTTGCGGCAGGTGCGCCGGTCAGCAGGACGAACCGGCCGTCAGGCCGCAGGTCCAGCCCTGCCACCAGGTGTCGTTCGCGTCCCTCACGCCGCCGATGTAGTCGACCTGCTCGAAGAAGCTGTGCTTGCCCGGAAGGTTCGCGACCGCCGGGACCGCGCTTTCGTTGGCACCGTTGACGAACACGCCGGTCAGGGTCGAGTTGCCGGCAACGGTGTTCGTGCCCGCAGCGAAGGCGGCTTCCGCGTCGGCGTTGTTGAAGTTTTCCGGGCAAGCGAAGAACACCGACTCGAGGATCGCGCTGCTGCCACGCTCCGGCACCTGCTCGATGCTCAGGCAGGTCAGGCCCTTGCCGGTGCCGCCGGCCTTGCGGGTGACCACGGTGTTGTAGATCTCCGCGCGGCTGCCGAGGTTGACGGTGAAGCCGGAGCCGTTGCCGCTGCTGCCACCGGCACGGCCGACGTAGGTGAAGTTCGCGACCTGCGGGTTCGAGTACTGCCCGGCGGTGAGCGGGATGGGATTGCTGCTGTTGGTACCCGACCACTCATTGAGGTTGTCGCCGGTGCTGTCGCGCTGGACCACGACGCCGAACTGCACGCCGCCGTTCCAGCCAGAGTCGATGTCGAGGCTGTCGTCGCTGGCGCCGGTGACCACGATGCGGCGGGCGTTGACCGAGCCGCCGAAGATCTCGATGCCGTCATCGGAGCTGTTGTGCACCTGGACGTACTCGACCGTGGTGCCGCTGCCGACGCCGCCCATGGTGAGACCCTGCAGTTCGTTGCCACCGGAGAACGCGAAGCCGGAGTAGCGGATCTGCATGTACTGCACGGTGCCGGAGTTGTCGGTGGCCGCGTTGCCGCCGTACATACCAAGGTCACCGCCCTCGATCCTGGTCTCGCAAGCTGCGCTGCCCGGCTCGAAATCGCCGATGCAGGTGTTGACCGGCGCGCGGCCGGCGAGCACCAGGCCGCCCCAGCGGCCATCGGTTTCGGCGTCGGCATTGCCTTCGACGTCGATCTTCGCGGTCAGGATGATCGGCTCCTCGGCGGTGCCGAGTGCATAGATCTTTGAACCGCGGTTGACGACCAGGGCATCCGGGCCGGCGGAGGCATACACGGTCACGCCCGGCTCGATGTTGAGGATGCCTTCGCGCGCACCCGCTTTCGGCGCGGCGGGGTCGCCACCCATGTCCTCGCCGACGTGGACGGCGCCATTGATGGCGTAGACGGTGCCGGCAGCCTTCGGGACCGTGAGTTCGCCGATGATGCGCTCGGGCAGCTCGCAGGCGCGGAAGTCGGCGATGGTGCCGATGTTCCTGAAGCCTTCCGGGCAGTTCTCGGCGGGGCCACTGGTCGGCGGCGGCGGAGGCGGCGGGGGAGTGGTCGGCGGCGGAGGCGGCGGGGTGGTCGGCGGCGGTGGGAATGCGCCTTCGCCGGGCGACGCGACGCGGTCGGCGCCGCCACCGCAGGCACTGAGCGCGAGCACCGCGCCAAAGGTCATGAGGAGGGCCTTGGAACTATGGCGCATGGACATCGGTTGGGTCTCCGGGAGGAATGGACTGCGAACGCAGCGATGGAACCGCGGCCGTTGCTCGCCCTCGTTGGGCGGCGTCCGCTGCGTTCCGGATGAATCGGAAATGAAGGCTAGATGCGTGCCGTTACAGCTTTCTTTCAGGGAGAAGTCGCACGGCGGCGAGTTGGCATGCATGGCAATCGCGTGACATCCGGAAGACGGCTGTCATCGCGCGGTCATGTGTCCGGTGTCTGCTTCACTCGGGCGATTCCTCACGGGCATGACCATGGACACACCGGTGATCGATCACGCACTGCTGCAGTGGCTGCTTGAGCAGGTGCAGTCGGGCGCGTCGCCAGAGGACGTGGTGGTCTCGATGGTCGCGCGCGGCTGGGCGGAGGACGATGCCGTCGCCGCGCTCGAGGATGCGATGCGCGGACACCTCGACGCCCATGCGCTTGCGAACGACCTGCCGCCGCCGGAAAAGGTGCCGGCACCGATCGTTATGAATGGACCGTCGGTGATCGATGCCGGGGACCGGCGCGTGCGGGTGCTGGCGAACATGCTGCATCCGCGCGTGGTGGTGTTCGGCAGCGTGCTGTCGGATGCGGAGTGCGACGCCCTGGTGGAGATGGGGCGACAACGCCTGCGACCCTCGGCGGTGTTCAACCCGGACACCGGCGCCGACGAGTCGCACGAGGCGCGGAGCAGCGAAGGCACGTTCTTCAGCCGTGGCGAGAATGCGCTCTGCGCGCGCGTCGAACGCCGCCTGGCGGCCCTGGTCGATTGGCCGCTGGAGAACGGCGAAGGCCTGCAGCTGCTGCGCTACGGCCCGGGCGCGCAGTACAGGCCGCACTACGACTACTTCGATCCCGACCGCCCCGGCGCACACGTGGCGCTGTCGCGTGGCGGCCAGCGCGTGGCGTCGATCGTCATGTACCTCAATACGCCCGACTGCGGTGGTGCGACCACCTTTCCCGACGCCCGCTTTGAAGTCGCGGCAGTCAAGGGCAACGCGGTGTTCTTCGCCTACGATCGACCGCATCCGATGACCGGCAGCCTGCATGGCGGCGCACCGGTGATCGAGGGCGAAAAGTGGGTGGCGACCAAGTGGCTGCGAGTCGGGCCGCACACCTGACTGACCGCATGTCGGAGTATTTGCACCGCTCATCAATTGAAAGATGCTTTGTCATCGAGGTGTAACCCAACGCAGCGCCGCGCGTAGTGTGATCACTGCATCACCTACAGGCGCTTCGTGCGCAGGAGCACCGACATGCAGCGGATCGCGATCCCCCTTCTCCTCTCCGTGGCCCTTCCGTTCGCCGCCGCCGCGGCCGAGACCGCGCCGCAGTCGACCCAGCAGGTCTACACCTACGCGCTCGAACTCGACGCCGACGGCCGCATCGCGAGCCTTGAGCCGCACGGCAGCGCGCCCGGGCCCACCACCTCCGCCCTGGCCGCGGAGATCCGCGACTGGGTGTTCAACTCCGGCGCGGCCGCCGGCGCCTCGCGCACCTTCCTCCGCGTGGTGGTCGACGAGGCGGCCGGCGGTGGCCACGAAGTGGTGTCTGCCACCACCGGTCCGGCGCTGGCGGCGATGACCCCGCCCGACTACCCGATGCGCGACCAGCTCGCCGGCCACGAGGGCATGGTGGTGCTGCGCCTGGAAGTCGCCGCCGACGGCTCGGTGAAGGATGCAGGCGTGCACGCGGCCACCGGCACCGTGTCGCGGGCGATGGCCGATGCCGCGGCGGAAGCGTCGCGCCAGTGGCGGTTCTCGAGCGAGCAGGTCGGCGGCGAGGCGGTGGCGTCCACGCTGCTGTGGCCGGTGTGTTACCTCGGCCCCTGGTCGTCGCCATCGGCATGCAGCTGGACCGGACCCGATGCCCAGCGCTTCTCGAGCAAGAGCGTGCTGCCGCTGCAGCCCAACGTCACCGTGTCCTGGACGGCGGCACGCTGAGCCGGGCGCCGGCGGCCGTCGCTCAGGCGGTCGCCCCGCCGGCATGCGCCGCGTCGCCAGGCGCCTTGCCGGCAGGCGTCTTGTCGGGATACGTGCACAGATCGCGGATGACGCAGGGCCCGCACTCCGGGCGCCGGGCCTTGCACACATAGCGCCCGTGCAGGATCAGCCAGTGGTGGGCGTCGAGCAGGTAGTCCGCCGGCACCCGCTTCACCAGCCGGTCCTCCACCGCGCGGACGTTGCCGCCGTGGGCCAGGCCGGTGCGGTTGGAGACGCGGAAGATATGCGTGTCGACCGCCATCACCGGCTCGCCGAAGGCGGTGTTGAGCACCACGTTGGCGGTCTTGCGGCCCACGCCCGGCAGGGCCTCGAGCTCCGCGCGCGTACGCGGCACTTCGCCGCCGTGGCGTTCGATCAGGAGCTTCGCCATCGCGACCACGTTGGCGGCCTTGGCGTTGTACAGGCCGATGGTGCTGATGTAGCGCTTCAGTCCGTCCTCGCCGAGCGCTGCGATGGCGGCGGGCGTGTTGGCGACCGGGAACAGGCGCCGGGTGGCCTTGTTGACGCCGACGTCCGTGGACTGGGCCGACAGGGCCACCGCCACCAGCAGTTCATAGGGCGAGGCGTACTCGAGCTCGGTGACCGGCTTCGGGTTCAGCGCGGACAGGCGCGCGAACATCTCGCGCACGTCGGCGTTGGGCATGATCCGGCCGCGCCGCTCGGGAAAGGCGCTCAAGGCTGGTGACCCGATGCGCGCGCCCTGGCGCGTGCCAGCGCCGCGGCTGCGGCCGCGGGCAGGGTGGGGCGGGAGGGCGCCGAGAGTGTGCCAACGCCAGTGTCGGTGCCAGCGCCCGTGTCGATGCTCATGCCGTGCGCTGCACCGCCGGCAGCTGCTTCGCCCGAGGCTGCCTCGTTTGGAGGATTGCCTGCCGGCAGCCCCCCGCGGGCGCGCAAGCGCTCATTGGCGATGCGATCAAGGCGTGCATCTCGGGCGCGATAGCGCTCGCGCGCCGCCCACGCCGCGAGCAGCCGGTCGCGCGCGGCCGACAGCACGTGGTTGCCTTCGGCGTCGAGTCCGGACAGCGGCTTGAAGCGCGCCAGCCCTGCCTCGATCGCTGCGTCGAGATCGTCGTCGCGCAGCAGGTCGAGAATGCGTCGTGCCTGAGCGGCATCCAGTGCACCCGCGCCCATGCCGCCATCTCCTCCGCTCGACATGCGTCCGCTCAGCGGCCGTTGAACGCCGGCTTGCGGCGCTCGAGGAACGCGGCCATGCCTTCGCGCGCGTCGTCGGTGGAGAAGGCGAGGCCAAACTGCGCGCTCTCGTACTCCAGCCCGTCGTCGATCGCGCACTCGCCGCCGACATGGATCGCATCGAGGATGCCGCGCATCGCCAGCGGCGCGTTGCCGGCAAGCTTCGCGGCCAGCGCCATGGTTTCGGCTTCCAGCTCCGCCGCCGGCACCACGCGGTTGACGATGCCCAGCTGCAGGGCGCGGGCCGCATCCACCGGCGCGCCGAGCAGGGTGAGCTCGAGCGCCGCCGCGCGGCCGGACAGGCGCAGCAGGCGCTGGCTGCCGCCGAAGCCCGGCAGCAGGCCCAGGGTGACCTCGGGAAGGCCGAGCTTCGCGGTGTCGGCGGCGATGCGCAGGTGGCAGCACATCGCCAACTCGAGCCCGCCGCCCAGGGCGAATCCGTTGACCATCGCCACCACCGGCTTGGGCATGCGCTCCATCCGCCGCATCAGGCGCTGGCCGACCAGCGAGAAGTCGCGCGCCTGCACGGCGCTCAGTGCCGACATCTCGGCGATGTCCGCGCCGGCAACGAAGGCCTTGCCACCGCTGCCGGTGAGCACCACGGCGCGGACGCGGTCGTCGGCCGCGGCGGCATCGAAAGCAAGCTGCAGGGCCTCGAGCGTGCCCCGGTTCAACGCATTCAGCTTGTCGGGGCGGTTGACGGTGAGCACGCGGACGGCGCCATGGTCGGCGGCCAGGATGAGTTCGGACATGGAATCCTCGGTGTCGGGCCGGGCGGAACTTCCGCCGCCGGGCAGGGTCGGAATGGGTGGTGTCAGTGGCGGTTAAGCACTGGGGCCGGTATCCTAACGTGTCCAGACGGGGCGGCCAGGCCGCCCCGCCGCATCTTGGACCCAACCAATCGGCAATTCCGGAGAGTCCCACGAATGAAGTTGCGCCTGCTCGCTATCGCCCTTGCGGCCACAACCCTGGTTGCCGGCACCGCCGCAGCCCAGGACACCACCTCTGAGAAGGGAAAGCTCAGCTATGCGATCGGTTACAACACGGGCGCGGAGCTCGCGGAGCTGACCGAGCGGGGCGAAGCCATCGACGTCAACACCGTCGTCAAGGCGCTGCAGGATGCCTACGGCAAGAAGGATCCCGTGGTCGCCGTCGACCAGCTCCGCACTGCGGTCGAGAACATGCAGAAGCGGCAGCAGGCGAAGATGGAAGCCGAGTTCAAGAAGGTTTCCGACGCCAACAAGGCGGCGAGCGACAGCTTCCTTGCCCAGAACAAGGCCAAGGCAGGCGTGAAGACCCTGGCCAGCGGCGTCCAGTACCGCGTGATCGAGACCGGCAACGGCGCCAAGCCGACGCAGGCCAGCGATGTCGCGCTGACGTACAAGGGCTCGCTGCCTGACGGCACCGTACTGATCGACACCAACCAGGTGCCGCAGGGCCAGACCCCGGGTCCGGTCGAGCTCAAGGTCAGCCAGGTGCCGCTGGACGGCCTGCGCGAGGCGCTGCTGCAGATGCCGGCCGGCTCGCGCTGGGAAGTGGTGCTGCCGGGCGACAAGGCCTATGGCAATGACATCCGCGCCGGCCGCATGGCCAACCAGGCGGTGGTGTTCGACGTCAAGCTGGTCAGCGTCAAGTGACCGCGGGGCGCCGACGGCGCCCCTTGTCCAGCTGCGCGGCCTCCGCTGCGCACGCTGCTGCTCCAAGGACGCGCCGGCCCCGTGCCGGCGCGTTCGTGTCCGGGGCCCGCGCAGCAATCCGGATACCGGGATGAACACCGCCTTCCGCGCAGTGCAGAGCCCCTGCACCGGCGTATGTACCCTTGATCCGAACGGCTTCTGCGACGGCTGCCTGCGGACCGGCGACGAGATCGCGGGCTGGCTGGCGATGGACGACGCGCAGCGCGAGCACCTCATGGAATCGGTGTTGCCGGAGCGTGAGGCACGCCGCGGCTGATGGCCGGCGTGCCCGCCGACGCCGCGCTGCAGGCTGCGCTGGGTCCGCTGAACGCGGTACCCGTCGGCCCGGCCTGGAACCTCGACGAACTGAGCGATCTGCTGCCGGCGCATGCCGCGCTGGCTGATGCCGCGGTGCTGGTGCCGCTGGTCGGCGAAGGCGAGACCAGCGTCATCCTGACCCGGCGCCACGATGGCCTGCGCCAGCACGGCGGGCAGGTGAGCTTTCCCGGCGGGCGGGTGGATCCGGGTGATGCCGGTCCGCTCGCCGCCGCATTGCGCGAAGCGGAGGAGGAAATCGGCCTGCGGGCCGCCGATGCGCGCGTGCTCGGCTACCTGGATCCGCTGGCGACCGTCTCCGGCTTCCGGGTGCTGCCGGTGGTGGCGCGGGTGCCCGCCGGTTTCGAGCCGCGTCCGCGGCCGGGTGAGGTGGCCGAGGTCTTCAGCCTGCCGCTGGCGTGGCTGATGGCCCCCGAGAACCTCGACCGTATCGTGATCAACTACCTTGGGCGCGAGCGCCACGTGCTTGAATACCATCGCCACGATGCTGCACCGGGCCAGCGCGTCTGGGGCGCCACGGCATCGATCCTGTACAACCTGCGCCAGCGCCTGCTGGCCGTTGGAGGCCTGCCATGAACGCAACGCCCGGTTGGAGCACCCTGGTATCGCCCGCCGAGCTTGCTGCATGCCTTGGCGACCCGATGCTGGTGCTGCTGGACGCCCGTTTCTCGCTCGGCGATCCCGCGGCCGGCGGGGCGGCGTGGCGCGATGGCCACCTGCCGGGTGCGCTCTACGTACACCTGGACCGCGACCTGTCCGGGTCGCACGTGCCGGGCGCCGGTCGCCACCCCTGGCCCGGTGCCGCGGAGTTCGGCCGCACGCTTGCCGCCCTCGGCATTACCCCCGCCCACCAGGTCGTCGCCTATGACGCCGCGGACGGTGCCTTCGCCGCGCGCGCCTGGTGCCTGCTGCGCCTGGCAGGGCACGCCCGCGTGGCGGTGCTCGATGGTGGCCTCGCCGCCTGGCGCGCGAAAGACCTGCCGCTGGATACAGCCATTCCGGACGTGCCGCCGGCCGCGCCGTACCCGGTGGCCTTCGACCGTGCGCGGCTGTTCGATGGCCAGCGGGTGGAAGCCCACCTTGCCGCCGGTGGCCGGCTGCTGGACGCGCGCGGCGGCGAGCGCTTCCGCGGCGAGGTCGAGCCCATCGACGCGCGCGCCGGGCACGTGCCAGGCGCGACGTCGAGGCCCTACGCGCTCAACCTGGATGACGGCCGCTTCAAGCCACGCGACGTGTTGGCCCAAGAGTTCAGCGCGCTGCTCGGCAACGACGCCCCTGCGCGGGTGGTGGCGATGTGCGGCTCCGGCGTGACCGCTTGCCATCACCTGCTGGCGATGGCGCATGCGGGGCTCGACGGCGCCGGGCTCTACACCGGTTCGTGGAGCGGGTGGATCGAGGACCCGGCGCGTCCTGTCGCCACCGGCGACCACTGAGTCGCGCCGCTTCCCATGCGCGCAGCCTGCGCGTGGCAGATGCGCCGTCGTATTGCTGTGCCGCGTTACTTGCCCAGCCGTGCCACCAGCGCGCGCAGTCCGGCCTGGGTGTCAGGATCGTTCCAGGCGTCGACGAAGGTGTCGATGTCGATGCGCTCCGGCGCCAGCGCGGCGAGCAGGTCGGCGCGGGCGATCGCGCGGGTGTGCAGCACCGGTCGGCGCGGCAGCGCCAGCAGCCCTTCCAGCCAGGCGCGGGCGCGTGCAACCACCTCGCCTGGAGTGGCGAGCTCGTCGACGAGCCCGATCTCGAGCGCGCGCGCGCTTTCGACCAGCTCGCCACCCACAAGCATGCGCTCGGCGCGATGGGGACCGATCACGCGGCGCATCAGGTGCTGGATGCCATCGGGCGCGACCAGGCCGACCTGGGTCTCGTTGAGGCCGATGCGGAACGGCCCTTCGGCCATCACCCGGTAGTCGCAGCACAGGGCGAGCACGCAGCCGCCAGCGGGCGAGTGGCCGGTGATCGCCGCGGCCACGGGCACCGGTGATGCCGCCAGCGTGCGCGCGGCGTCGAGGAAGCCGGTCCAGGCCGCGCCCAGCGCTTCGCGCGACTGCAGCGACATGAGGTGGGGCACGTCGAGCCCGGCAGAGAAGACCTTCTCGCCGCCCGACAGCACCAGGCCCTGCGCGCCGGCATCGACGGCCGCGGACACGGCTGCCGCCAGTGCCCGGCAGAGTTCGGGGTTGAGCGCATTGACCGGCGCGCGCGCGAGCCTGAGTTCGGTGATCGCGCCATGGTCGATGGTTTCGATGAATGCTGTCATGCGTCGTCGGATCCGCGCCGGAGTGGATGGCTATGATAGGTGCATGACCAGCCTCCTTCGCACTCTCGTTCCCGCCATGCTGCTGTGTGCAGCCACCGCAGGCGCTTTCGCGTCCGGCCCTGTTGGCTCTGATTCCGAAGCCACCGTCGATCCCGACGCCTGCACCCCGCGCGTGGTCGAAGGCTGGCTGCGTTCGCCGCCGATGCCGATGCCGATGATGGCGGGCTTCGCCCGTATCGAGAATCCGTGCGCGACCGACGTCGAAATCGTCAGCGCGCACAGCGACGCGTTCGCAAGCGTCGAGCTGCATGAAACCCGGGTTGTCGATGGCGTCAGCAGGATGCGCGAAGTGCCTCGCTTGCCCGTGGCCGCGGACGGCGAAGCGGTACTGCAGCCGGGCGGCCTGCACCTGATGCTGATGCGTCCGGTGGCGCCGTTGCAGGCCGGTGGCTCGGCACGCGTCGAATTCACCCTCGCCGACGGCCGCAGCATCGGTGCCGATTTCGAGGTGCGCGCCGCCAACGCGCGCTGAGGTCGAGGGCCAGGCGCCGGACGGACACCGGGGCGCGATTCTCAGGAATGAAACATCGGGCACCTGCGTCTTCCGCAGGCGTCGGCCCCTGTCCGTCGCAGGTCCAGCGCACCTGGTCGCGCGCTTCCGGGCGTGGCACGCCGCGGCACGTTGCAGCCTTATCAATTGCTTGCGTAATCCTCTGTGGATTGGCACCAAACCTGCGTAAGGCAGGGTCGCACCGGCGTGCTGTACCTCCCCCCCTTGTGCGCTGGCGCGACATCCCCCCAGGAGAACGACAATGCGCATCCACAAGAGCATGTTGGCAGCAGCGGTGCTGCTTGGCATCGGCCTGTCCGCACAGGCATGGGCACAGGACCAGACCGAAGCCGGACCCGGCGACAACAACGCCAGCAATACCGAAGACAACAGCAGCGGCGACGGCTCGGCATCTCGCGGGTCACGCTGTACCGGCTGATGAATCGCCATGGCCTGCGTGGCGGCGCCGACGAATCCGGAACCGCCTGAGCTTTGCGGTCAGTGGCCGCCTGCTCAGCCAGCCGCGATCGCGCGCACGACCTCCGGCAGCGGCGTGGGGCGTCCGCTGGTGCGGTCGATCCACACCATCACCACATGGCCATCCGCGTGCAGCAGCGCGCCGTCGGCGCTGGTGATGCGGTGGCCCAGGGTCACGCTGCTGGTGCCGACGCGGTCGGCGGTCAGCTCGACCACGACCGAGCCGGGGTAGGGGATCGGCTGGCGGTAGTTCATCTGCACCGCCGCCAGCAGCGGGGCGGTGGTGTCGGTCACCCACTCCGTGCCCAGCGACTCGAACCAGCGGATCCGCGCCTCCTCCAGGTAGGTCATGAAGTTGGAGTTGTTGACGTGGTTGAAGGCGTCAAGGTCGCGCCAGCGCAGCTCGATGGGCATGCGCTGCAGCAACTTGCCGTGTTCGGCGGGTTCGCGTGTCATGTGATGTCCCTGGCCTTGCGGCGACGGGTGGGGGTTCCGGTCTTGCCGCGCGAGCGCGGGCGCGGCGCCTCGCCGACCACGGGCGCCCCGGAGCGCGCCCTGTGTTCGTCCAGGAGCTTCGCCAGGAAACGCCCGGTATGCGACTGCGGCATCGCCGCGACCTCTTCGGGGGTGCCTTGGGCAATGATCTCGCCGCCGCGGTGGCCGCCATCGGGCCCGAGGTCGATCACCCGGTCGGCGGTCTTGATCACGTCGAGGTTGTGCTCGATCACCACCACCGTGTTGCCGTCGTCGCGCAGCTTGTGCAGCACGCCGAGCAGGTGGTCGATGTCGTGGAAGTGCAGGCCGGTGGTGGGCTCGTCGAGGATGTACAGCGTGCGCCCGGTGTCGCGGCGCGACAGCTCCTTCGACAGCTTCACCCGCTGCGCCTCGCCGCCGGACAGCGTGGTCGCCGACTGCCCCAGCCGGATGTAGCCCAGGCCGACGTCGGTGAGCGTTTCCAACTTCCGCGCCAGCGTCGGCACTGCGTGGAACAGGTCCAGCGCGGCCTCGACGGTGAGTTCCAGCACCTCGTGGATGTTGAGGCCCTTGTAGCGGATCTCGAGTGTCTCGCGGTTGTAGCGCTTGCCGCCGCAGACATCGCAAGGCACGTAGATGTCCGGCAGGAAGTGCATCTCGACCTTGATCAGGCCGTCGCCTTGGCAAGCCTCGCAGCGACCGCCGCGGACGTTGAAGCTGAAGCGGCCGGGGCCGTAGCCGCGCACGCGCGACTCCGGCACCTGCGCGAACAGCTCGCGCAGCGGCGTGAACAGGCCGGTATAGGTGGCCGGGTTGGAGCGCGGCGTGCGCCCGATCGGCGACTGGTCGATATCGACCACCTTGTCGAACAGGTCCAGGCCCTCGACCGAGCGGAACGGCGCCGGCGTGTGCGAGGCGCCGTTGATCTCGTTGGCCGCCAGGGCGTACAGGGTGTCGTTGATCAGCGTGGACTTGCCCGAGCCGGACACGCCGGTGACCACGGTGAACAGCCCGTTGGGGATCACCAGGTCGACGTCCTTGAGGTTGTTGCCGCTGGCACCGAGCAGGCGCAGCTCCAGCTTGGGATTCGGCGCGTGGCGGGTGGCCGGGATCTCGATCCGGCGCTTGCCGGAGAGATACTGGCCGGTCAGCGAGCGCGGCGCGGCGAGGATGTCCTCGTAGCTGCCTTGGGCCACCACCTCGCCGCCGTGCACGCCGGCCCCGGGGCCGATGTCGACGATGTGGTCGGCCAGGCGGATCGCGTCCTCGTCGTGCTCGACCACGATCACCGTGTTGCCGAGGTCGCGCAGGCGGGTGAGCGTGCCGAGCAGGCGCTCGTTGTCGCGCTGGTGCAGGCCGATCGAGGGCTCGTCGAGCACGTACATCACACCCACAAGGCCGGCACCGATCTGGCTGGCCAGGCGGATGCGCTGGGCCTCGCCGCCGGACAGCGAATCGGCCTTGCGCTCAAGGGTGAGGTAGTCGAGGCCGACGTCGACCAGGAAGCCCAGGCGCTCGCGGATCTCCTTGACGATGCGCGCGGCCACCTCGCCCCGCCAGCCGGGCAGTTCCAGCCCGGTGAAGAACTGCAGCGCCTCGCCGATCGGCAGCACCACGATCGACGGCATCGCGCGCTCGGCCACGAAGACGTTGCGCGCCGAGCGGTTCAGGCGCGCACCGCCGCAGTCGGGGCAGGGCTGCTCGCTGATGTACTTGGACAGCTCCTCGCGCACCGCCGAGGATTCGGTCTCGCGGTAGCGGCGCTCGAGGTTCGGGACGATGCCCTCGAAGGCATGGCTGCGCTTGCTGCGCACGCCACTCTCGGTCACGTAGGTGAACGGGATCCGCTCCCCGCCGCTGCCGAACAGCACCGCCTGGCGCACGGCTTCGGGCAGCTCCTGCCAGCGGCTGTCGACGTCGAAGCCGTAGTGCCGCGCCAGCGACGCGATCAGCTGGAAGTAGTAGTGGTTGCGGCGGTCCCAGCCGCGCACCGCGCCGGCCGCCAGCGACAGCTCGGGATGCACAACCACGCGGCCCGGATCGAAGAACTGGCTGACGCCCAGGCCGTCGCAGGTCGGGCAGGCGCCGGCCGGGGCGTTGAAGGAGAACAGGCGCGGCTCGAGTTCGGGCAGCGCGTAGTCGCAGACCGGACAGCTGTAGCGGGAGGAGAACAGCAGCGGCTCGGCCGCGTCGTCGTCGAGCGGACGAACCTCGGCCATGCCGTCGCCCAGCTTGAGCGCGGTCTCGAAGGATTCCGCCAGGCGCTGCTGCATGTCCTCGCGTACCCGGAAACGGTCGATCACGGCCTCGATGGTGTGCTTCTGGCGCAGCGCCAAGGGCGGCACGGCATCGATCTCGTGCACCACGCCATCCACGCGCACGCGCACGTAGCCCTGCGCGCGCAGCTGCTCGAACACCTGGGCGTGCTCGCCCTTGCGCTCGCGGATCACGGGTGCAAGCAGCATCCAGCGCTGCTCGGCGCGCGCCGGGTCGCTGCCCAGGGCCATCACCTGGTCGACCATCTGGCTGACGGTCTGCGCCTCCAGCGGGTACTGGTGGTCCGGGCAGCGCGGCTGGCCGACGCGGGCGTAGAGCAGGCGCAGGTAGTCGTAGATCTCGGTGATCGTGCCGACCGTCGAGCGCGGGTTGTGCGAGGTCGACTTCTGCTCGATCGCGATCGCCGGCGACAGGCCTTCGATGTGGTCGATGTCGGGCTTGTCCATCACGCTCAGGAACTGGCGCGCGTAGGCCGAGAGCGACTCGACGTAGCGGCGCTGGCCCTCGGCGTAGATCGTGTCGAACGCGAGCGAGGACTTGCCGGACCCCGACAGCCCGGTCACGACGATCAGGCGGTCGCGCGGCAGGTCGAGGCTGATGTCCTTGAGGTTGTGGGTACGTGCTCCGCGGATGCGGATGAGGTCGAGCGCCATCGGGTAGTCCGGGGGAAAGGAGAGGGTAGGCGATCAACCAGCCTACCAGCCCCTTGGATGGGGGCGATCCGCCGGATTTCCAGAACCCCGCCGTCGCGGGCAAAAGAAAGGGGCCCGGCGAACCGGGCCCCTCGCATGTCACGTTGCGACCTGTATCAGCGGCGCGCGGTGTAGTTCACCGTGATGGTCTCCGAGCATACGTCGGTGCCGGCGTTGCAGACCTGGTAGGTCGCCGAGCCGGGGCCCGCCGACTCAGCGGTGAAGGTATGCACGAACGAGCCGGTGTTGGCCGAAGTGGCCACCACTTCGCCATCGAACAGCACGTCGACCTGCTCACCTTCGCCACCGGTCCACGCCAGCGGCACGCGGATGCGCTGGCCACGCAGCGGGAACACCTGGCGAGCCACGAGGTCCGCCGGAGCGGCCCCACCGCCTCCCTCGATGTCGTAGCTGGCGACCAGCGAAACGTCCGTGGCCGACTCGTAGCCGTTGATGCGGATGAACCACTCGCCCGCGGCGGGTGCCGGGATCAGGCAGTCCTCGATGCTGCCGTACAGGAACGGGCGGCAGTCATAGAGCGTATCCGTCGGCTGCGCGCCGTGCCTCACGTAGAGGTCGGTGTCGCCGTTGGCACCGTCCATCAGCACTGCCAGATTGCTGGCGCCCTCCGGAACGTCGATGAAGTAGAACACGTCCTCGCCGGCATCCACGCTGATGCCCGTCTCGGCAACGCCGTTCTGGAGCTCGGTGGGCGGATCCACCTCGACCGGCGTGTCGTCATACGTGCCTGTCACGGAGTAGCCGTTGGACGCGCTGTAGGAAACGACCCTGACGTGCCACTCACCCGCGCTGGGCGCGGTGAAGTTGCAGGTTTCGGCAACCACGCCACCGGTCCACGGACGGCAGTCGTACAGCGAGGCGGTCGGCGCCGCGCCGTAGCGGACGTAGATGTCCGAGTCGCCGGTCGCGCCGGTCCCCGGGGTCAGGTCGAACGTCAGCGATCCCATGTCCGCCGGCACGTTGAGCACGAAGAACTTCTCGTTGCCCGCGCCCATTGATTCCAGTGGGACGGCGACGCCGTTCTCGAGCTCGGTCGGCGGCGGCGGCAGCGGCGGCGGCGGCGGGTCGGCCGGCAGCGCTTCCTCGCCGGATGCCACTGCAACCGCGCGGCCGGCGTCGATCAGGCTGGCGCACCAGCGCGAACTGGTGTCGCAGTTGGTTACCAGGCCGTTGGCGGCATAACCGGTGTTGCGCAGGATCGTCGCGACCTCGTCCGGCGGCAGCCACTCACCCGCGGCCTCCATCATCAGCGCGGCCGTACCGGCCACGTGCGGGGCCGCCATGGATGTGCCGGCGTACCAGGCATAGGCGTCGTCTTCCTGCACGGTCAGGCCGCTGTTCACCGTCGACAGGACCTGGTCCTCTTCCGGCAGGGAGCCGCTGCCGCCCGGAGCCGCGACAGTGATGTCCGCGCCAAAGTTGGAGCTGGCGTAACGCGTGTTGTCGGGACCCGTGCCCGCCACCACGATCACACCGTCGCAGCCTGCCGGAGCGAAACCGGCGATGTCGGAACTCGAGTTGCCCGCTGCAACGACCACGGAGGTGCCGTTTGCGACGGCGATGTCGATCGCGTCCTGCATGTCGGTCGGACATGCGATCGAGCCGCCCAGGCTGAGGTTGATGATGTTTGCGGGGGTGGCGTTGTCGGGAACGCCCGGAACGGAGCCGCCCGAGGCCCAGACAATGGCGTCGTTGATGTCCTCGAAGCTGCCGCCCGCGTTGCCCAGGACGCGGACATGCTGGACCTTGGCGCCGTGGGCAACGCCCGCGCCACCAACGCCGTTGTCGGTCAGCGAGGCGATGGTGCCGGCCACGTGGGTGCCGTGCCAGCTGCTGTCGTACTTGCTGTCCCAGTCGCCCTCGTCATTCGGATCCGGGTCGCGGGCATCGTTGTCACGCGCGTTGGCGGGGTCGGAGATGAAGTCATAGCCCGCGATGAACTGGCCGGCCAGGTCGCCGTGGTCGACCTGTCCCGTATCGAGCACCGCAATGATGTAGCCGGTGCCGTCGACGCTATCCCAGGCTTCGGTGGCATTGATGCCCATGCCGCCGCCTTCGTAATGCCACTGCTGCGCGAACAGCGGGTCATTCGGCTCGAACATGCGGTACATGCGGCCGTTGGGCTCGACGGCGCGGATCGCGGGGTTGTTCCTCAGCGCGGCTTCGAGCTGCTTGCGCTCGACCACGTCGATGGAGCGCGCCGTGCGGATGATCTGCGCACCCGTGCCGGTCGTGCGCTCGATCGCGATGCGGGTACCGAGCAGCTTGCCGACGGTATCGAGCTGGCGCTGCAGGTCGGCCGCGGGCTTCGCGCCCTTCTGGAAGCTGACGATGAAAGAGTCGTATGCGGTGTCCGCCGGCGCCTTCAGGTTGGTTCCGTAGGGATGGCCGGGCTTGGCGAACAGAGGGGCCTTGACGGCGCTCTTCTGGGTCTGTGCCGGCTTGCTCGCCGCCGGCTTCTTGAGTGCCGCGTAGGACGGCCCCGCGACGAGGGCGGCGGTAATCGCCACCGCGAGCGCGGTTGTTGTGGTGTTCCAAGTCGTGCTTGTCATTTCGTTCCTCTCTCCTTTCGTCGATCCGGCGCAGCTATGGCGTCGGCCCCATCCACGCAGTGGCTGTTGCTACTTCAGTGGAAGCTGTTCGCGCATCCGCGGCGCGACCAGGGGTCGACGGCCTGCGGACGGGCGGAATTCGGATATGGACGCGCCGTGGCGCGGATGCGCGGTGCCGCAGGGCAGGCACGAAGCCGGGCGGGGCGGGCTGGCAGCGCGTGCGCGATGCGGCACGCTCGTGCGCCAGTCACCCTGGGGACTGGCGTGGCCTTGCGCCGCCTTGTTGCTGCAGGTGGAACGATGCACGTACAGAGGCTCTCCGTGAAAGCAGACGATTCGACCCTCTGCTTTGCGGATATCCGCAAAGCAAACGGGTGCCTGGAGCTGTCCTTGCAGCGAACGGTCCCCTGTGACCCGTCCGACCGTTCGAACCTACCGGAAGCGGGGGGCGATGCGCAACCGTATAACCCCCATTCACCCTGGTTTGACCCGAAAGCCCCGTTCCAATTACAATTCCGCTCCTGTCTACCCCAAGGGTGGCAGGCGACCACAATAACTACATAGGAAGCTTGGTCATGTATGCAGTCCTGGTAACAGGCGGAAAGCAATACCGCGTGATGAAGGGCGAGACGCTCCGCGTCGAGCTGCTGGACGTCGAAGCAGGCAATGAGATCACGTTCGACAACGTGCTCATGCTTGGCGACGGCGAGGGCATCAAGGTTGGCGACGCGCTCAATGGCGCGACCGTCACCGCCACCGTCAAGGCCCACGGCCGCGCCGACAAGGTGCGCATCGTGAAGTTCCGCCGCCGCAAGCACCATCGCAAGCAGATGGGCCACCGGCAGCACTACACCGAAATCGAGATCACCGGCATTGCCGGTGGCGACAAGAAGTAAGGAGACGCAGCCATGGCACATAAAAAGGGCGTAGGTTCCTCGCGCAACGGCCGCGATTCCAACCCGAAGTACCTCGGCGTGAAGATCTATGGTGGCCAGGCGATCGATGCCGGCAACATCATCATCCGCCAGCGCGGCACCCAGTTCCATCCGGGCAACGGCGTCGGCCTCGGCCGCGACCACACCCTCTTCGCGCTGATCGATGGCAAGGTCGAGTTCACGACCAAGGGCCCGAAGAAGCGTCGTACCGTGAACGTGGTTGCCGAGGCCTGAGCCTGGCAGCACGCTCCGCGAAGGCCCCGCTCCGGCGGGGCTTTTCGTTTCCGGCGCCTGCGCCGGCACCTGCTGCATGTTCGATCATCCGCCGCGGCTTCATCGCCCGGCCCCGCCACAGCCTGGATCCATCGCCATGAAACTCGTCGACGAAGTCGAAATCACCGTCACCGCCGGCAATGGCGGCAATGGTTGCGTGGGCTTCCGCCGCGAGAAGTACATTCCGCTCGGCGGCCCCGACGGCGGCGATGGTGGCAATGGCGGCGATGTCTGGCTTGAAGCCACCCGGAACCTCAACACCCTGGTCGACTTCCGCCACCAGCGGGTGTTCCGCGCCCGCCGCGGCGAAGACGGCATGGGCCAGCAGCGCTACGGCAAGGGCGGCGAGGACACGGTCATCATGGTGCCCGTTGGCACCCAGGTGCTGAACATCGATACCGACGAGGTGATCGGTGATCTGGTCGGCGACGGCGACCGCCTGCTGGTCGCGCGCGGCGGCAAGGGCGGGCTCGGCAACATCCATTTCAAGACCTCGGTCAACCGTGCGCCGCGAAAGGCGACGTCGGGTGACGAGGGCGAGCAGCGCGGGTTGCGCCTGGAGCTGAAGCTGCTCGCCGACGTCGGGCTGCTGGGTTTTCCGAACGCCGGGAAGTCGACCCTGATCCGCGCCGTGTCGGCGGCCACGCCGAAGGTGGCGGACTATCCGTTCACCACGCTGTACCCGAACCTCGGCGTGGTCAGCGTGGAGCCCGCGCGCAGCTTCGTGATCGCGGACATCCCCGGGCTGATCGAGGGCGCCGCCGACGGTGCCGGCCTGGGCGCGCTGTTCCTGCGCCACATCCAGCGCACCGGGTTGCTGCTGCACTTGGTGGAAGTCGAGCCGCTGGACGGCTCGGATGCCGGCGACCAGGTGCGCGCGATCGAGCGCGAGCTGGAGAAGTTCGACGCCGGCCTGATGGCCAAGCCGCGCTGGCTGCTGTTCAACAAGGCCGACCTGCTGCCGCCGGAAGACGCCCGCGCCCATGCCGAACGCGTCGTTGCGGCACTGGGTTGGACGCAGCCATGGTTCGTGGTCTCAGGCCTCGCCGGCGAGGGCACCCGCGAAGTCATGCTGCGCGTGCAGGCCTTCCTCGACGAGCAGGCCCGCGACGCCGCGGATGCGGCAGATGCCGCCGGGGTTTGAGGCGAGCGTGGTGGGAAGAGCGGTTTTCAGCCACGGATTTAAGCGGATGAACGCGGATCAGAAGCAGAGCCATTCATCGTGCCTTTGCTCTATCCGCGTGTATCCGCGTAAATCCGCGGCCAAAAACGCCTTTCTGTCGGCCCACGCAAAAAGCCCGGCCGGAGCCGGGCTTTTGTCCACCGCGCTGCGGCGTGCTTCAGGCGGCGCTGGCCAGCGCCTTGATGCGCGCGGTCAGGCGGCTCTTGTGGCGGGCGGCCTTGTTCTTGTGGATCAGGCCGCGGGCGCTGAAGCGATCGAGCAGGGGCTGCGCGGAGGTGAAGGCCTCCTGGGCGCCGGCGGCGTCGTTGGCGTCGAGCGCCTTGAGCACTTTCTTGACGGCGGTGCGCAGCTGCGAACGCTGGCTGTTGTTGCGCAGGTTGCGCACGACAGCCTGCTTGGCGCGCTTCTTGGAAGACTTGATGTTGGCCACAATGGGATCCTGGGAACGGGTGTAAAGACGGAATTCGGGTCAAGCGAGCAGGAAATTATGGGGGAATCAGGGGCTTGCGTCAAGAATCCTTGCCAGATGGAGGCGCGGGCGTGAACGGGGCTGGACAGGACGGGTCGAAAGCTCCGGGCAAGGCCACCCCGGAAGCGGTCGCGGGGCTGGATCCCGCCGCGTCGATGCCCGCGATGCCCCCGGCCGAAGACGGCGCAGTGGCGGACGCGGCCACAGGCGGCAGCGAAGGCCCGGACCCGGCAGGAAAAGGCCCGGGGCGCCGCGGCGGCGGCCTGCTGCGCTCCACCGCGGTGTTCAGCGCGATGACACTGCTGTCACGGATCGCCGGTTTCCTTCGCGACGCGCTGCAGTCGCGCGTGTTCGGCGTCTCGGTGGCGATGGATGCGTTCGTCATCGCCTACCGGATCCCCAACTACCTGCGCCGGATTTTCGCCGAAGGCTCGGTGCAGATGGCGTTCGTGCCGGTATTCAACGAGCTGCGCGAGCGCAAGGCCCCCCGGGAGCTGAAGGAGTTCCTGGATGCCATGGCCGGCGCACTGCTGGCCGTGGTGCTGGTGTTCGCGGCGGTGGGCATGCTCGCGGCGCCGCTGGTGGCCGCCGTGTTCGCGCCGGGCGCCGTGGACGAGCCGGGGAAGCTGGGCCTGATCGCCGACATGTTGCGCATCACCTTCCCCTACCTGGTGTTCATTTCGCTGATGGCGCTGGTGGCCTCGGTGCTCAACAGCTTCGGCCGCTTCGCGCTGCCGGCAGTGACGCCGGTCCTGCACAACCTCGTGATGATCGTGGCGATCGTCTGGGTGTCGCGCTACTTCGCACAGCCGGTGATGGCACTGGCTTGGGGCGTTCTGGTGGCTGGCGTGCTGCAGTTGGCGCTGCTGTGGCCGGCCCTGGGCAGGCTCGGCCTGCGCCCGCGCTTCCGGCCTGGCTTCCGCCATCCCGATGTGCGCCGGGTGGCCAGGCTGATGGTGCCGACGCTGTTTTCCTCGTCGGTGGCGCAGCTCAACCTGCTGGTGGGCACCGTGTTCGCGTCGCTGCTGGTCACCGGCAGCCAGACCTGGCTGTACCTGTCCGATCGCCTGGTGGAATTCCCGCTGGGCCTGTTCGGCGTGGCCATCGGCACCGTGATCCTGCCGCACCTGTCGCGGCGCCATGCCGCAGAAGACAGCGAAGGCTACGGAGCTGCCCTGGACTGGGCGCTGCGCATGGCGCTCCTGGGCGGCGTGCCGGCGGCCATCGGCCTGCTGCTGCTGGCCGAGCCGCTGACCGCGGTGGTGTACCAGGGGGGCCGCTTCACCGCGCACGACACCCGCATGGCCGCGCTCAGCCTCTCGGCGATGAGCATCGGCATCCCGGCGTTCATGCTGACCAAGGTCCTGGCGCCGGCGTTTTTCGCGCGCCAGGACACGAAGACGCCGATGCGCGCGGCGATCATCACCGTCATTGCCAACGTGTTGATGACCATCGCCTTCACCACCCCGCTGTGGCTGTGGGACGTGCAGGGCGCGCACGGCGGCATCGCCCTGGCCACTGGGCTGGCGGGGATCCTCAATGCCTGGCTGCTGTGGCGCTATGTCAGGCGTGCCGGCCTGGTGCGCCTGCAGCCGGGCTGGGGACGGTTCTGGCTGCGCCTGGTCGTGGCCTGTGCGGCGATGGCAGCCGTGGTGCTCGGGCTTCGTGGATGGGTGGGGGACTGGACCGCGATCGAAAGCCTGGTGCTGCGCACGCTGTGGCTGCTGGCGGTGGTTGCCGGTGGTGGACTGGCCTACGTCGTTGCGCTGCTGGCACTGGGCCTGCGGCCGCGGCACCTGCGCCACTGAGCATGGGCGCGCGGCGGCGTCGGTATACTTGCCGACCGACTGCGGTCGGGCGCGCTGCCGCTGTTGGCGGCGCCCAACCATCCTGGACCCCATGAAGCAGCTGTTCCGCGACGTCGACGGCGGGCCCCTGTGCCCCGAAGGCAGCGTGGCCTGCATCGGCGCCTTCGACGGCCTGCACCTCGGCCATCGCGCGCTGGTGGGTCACGCGGCGGAGCGCGCGCGTGCGCTGGGCCTGCCGCTGGCAACGCTGAGCTTCGAACCCCTGCCGCGTGAGTTCTTCGCGCCGGACGCGCCGCCGCCGCGCCTGATGCTGCCGCGCGCGCGCGCCGAGGGCCTGTTCGCGCTCGGTGCCGACCTGGTGGGGCTGCTGCGCTTCAACCGCGCGTTCGCGGCGATGTCGCCCGACGGGTTCGCCGAACGCGTGTTGGCGCGGCGCCTGCGCGCGCGCGAAGTCTGGGTCGGTCCCGGCTTCCGCTACGGCAACCGCCGCGCGGGTGACCTCGGCACGCTGCAGGCCGCGGGCGCGCGGCTGGGCTTCAGCGCCGGCGAGATCGCACCAGTCATGCTCGATGGCGGACGCGTGTCGAGCACGCGCATCCGTGCGGCGCTGGTCGCAGGGGATTTCACCGCCGCCGCGCGCCTGCTCGGCCATTCCTACGCCATTGGCGGGCGCGTGGTGCGCGGCCGCCAGCTCGGGCGCACGCTCGGCTTCCCCACGGCCAACCTGCGCTTCCGCGGCAAGGTGCCGGCGCTGCAGGGCATCTACGCCACCCGCGTGCATGGCGTTGGCGACGCGCCCTGGCCTTCGGTGTCGAGCTTCGGCACCCGGCCCACGGTGGACGGCATCGAGCCACTGCTGGAAGCCCACCTGTTCGATTTCGACGGCGACCTGTACGGTCGCCGCATCGAGGTGGAATTCGTTGCGCGCCTGCGCGACGAAGAAAAGTACCCCGACCTGCCGACCCTGGTCGCGCAGATGGACCGCGACGCCGTGCAGGCGCGCGAAATTCTGATGCATACCCCGCAGCGAGCGACCGCGTGACCGACGACAGCCAGCGCTACAAATCCACCATCCTCCTGCCCGAGACCGCGTTCCCTATGCGCGGCGACCTGCCGAAGCGGGAGCCGGCCACCCTGGCGCGCTGGGAGGCGGAAGGCCTGTATGCCCGCCTGCGCGAGCATGCCGAGGGCCGGCCGCGCTTCGTCCTGCACGACGGCCCGCCCTATGCGAACGGCGTCATCCACCTGGGCCATGCGGTCAACAAGATCCTCAAGGACATCATCGTCCGTTCGAAGACGATCGCGGGCTTCGACGCGCCGTATGTCCCGGGCTGGGACTGCCACGGCCTGCCGATCGAGATCGCGATCGAGAAGAAGCACGGCCGGGTTGGCGTGAAGCTCGACGCCGCCGCCTTCCGCCAGGCCTGTCGCGAGTACGCGCTGGCGCAGGTCGAGCTGCAGAAGGCCGACTTCAAGCGACTGGGCGTGCTCGGCGAGTGGGACGATCCCTATCTCACGCTCGACCCGGCGTACGAAGCCAACGAGATGCGCGCGCTGGCGAAGGTGATCGACAACGGCCACCTGGTGCGCGGCGCGAAGCCGGTGTACTGGTGCTTCGACTGCGGCTCGGCGCTGGCCGAGGCGGAGATCGAATACCAGGACAAGGTCTCGCCTGCGGTCGACGTGGCCTATCCGGCGCGTGAAGCGGACGCGGTGGCGCGCGCCTTCGGCACGGTGCTGCCCGGCGGCGTCGAACTCGCGGCGCCGATCTGGACCACCACGCCGTGGACGCTGCCGGCGTCGCTCGCGATGGCGCTGGGCCCGGACATCGAATACGCGCTGGTCGAGGGGCCCGCGCACGACGGGCGTGCCCGCTGGCTCGTCGTGGCCGCGTCGCTGGCTGCGAAGGTCCTGGCACGCTACGGCGTCGAAGGCGAGCCGGTGGTCCACGGCCATGCCAAGGGCGCTGCGCTGGAAGGCCTTTTGTTCGCGCATCCGTTCTACGCCGAACGCGACATCCCGGTGATCCTCGGCGACCACGTCACCGACGACGACGGCACCGGCGCCGTGCACACCGCGCCCGGCCACGGCCAGGAGGACTTTGCGGCGGCGCGCGAGTACGGCATCGTCGACCGCTACAGTGCGGCGCAGATGAACCCCGTCGACGGGCGCGGCGTGTACCTGCCGTCGACGCCCGCGGCGAACGGCACGGAGCTGGCCGGCACCCATATCTGGAAGGCCAACGACGCCATCATCGAGGTGCTGCGCGCGAGCGGCGCGCTGCTGGCGGATTCGAAGATCGAACACAGCTATCCGCACTGCTGGCGGCATCGCACGCCGGTGGCGTTCCGCGCCACGCCGCAGTGGTTCATCTCGATGGACAAGGCCGGCCTGCGCCGCGACGCGCTGGCCGCGATCGAAGGCGTGGAGTGGTTCCCCGGCTGGGGCGAGGCGCGCATCGCCGGCATGGTCGAGGGCCGCCCGGACTGGACGATCTCGCGCCAGCGCACCTGGGGCGTGCCGATCGCGCTGTTCGTGCATCGGGTAACCGGCGAACCGCATCCGCGTTCAAGCGAGCTGATGCGCGCCGCGGCCGACCTGGTGGAGCGGGGCGGCATCGACGCCTGGTTCGCGCTTGATCCGGTGGCGCTCCTGGGCGACGAGGCCGCGGACTACGACAAGGTCACCGACATCCTCGATGTCTGGTTCGACTCCGGCCTCACCCACGAGTGCGTGCTGGCGGCGCGCGGCATCGGCAAGCCGGCCGACCTGTACCTGGAAGGTTCCGACCAGCATCGCGGCTGGTTCCAGTCCTCGCTGCTGACCGGCATCGCGATCGACGGGGCGGCGCCGTACCGGCAGTGCCTGACCCACGGCTTCACCGTGGACGAGCACGGCCGCAAGATGTCGAAGTCGCTCGGCAACGGCATCGAGCCGCAGGAGATCATGAAGACGCTCGGCGCGGACATCCTGCGCCTGTGGATCGCATCGGCCGACTACAGCAACGAGATGTCGCTGTCGAAGGAGATCCTCAAGCGCAACGCCGACGCCTACCGCCGCATCCGCAACACCGCGCGCTTCCTGCTCGGCAACCTGCACGGCTTCGATCCGGCGGTGGACCTGGTGGCGCCGGCCGACATGGTCGCGCTGGACCGCTGGATCGTGCACCGGGCACACGGCGTGCAGCAGAAGATCGTCGATGCCTGCGCGCGCTACGACTTCGCCGAAGTGGTGCAGCTGCTGATGAACTTCTGCAGCGTCGACCTGGGCTCGCTCTACCTCGACGTGACCAAGGACCGGCTTTACACCATGCGCGAGGACTCGCGCGGCCGGCGCAGCGCGCAGACCGCGATGTACCACATGGCCGAGGCCTTCGTGCGCTGGATCGCGCCAATCCTGTCGTTCACTGCCGACGAAATGTGGGGCTACCTGCCGGGCGAACGCGAAGGCAACGTGCTGTTCGCAACCTGGTACGAAGGCCTGGCCCCGTTGACCGATGACGCGCCGCTGTCGGCGCGTGAGTTCGACGACCTGCTGCGCCTGCGCGAGCAGGTGTCCCGGGTGCTGGAGCCGATGCGCGCCAGCGGCGCGATCGGTGCCGCGCTCGACGCCGAGATCAGCCTGACCTGCGGCGTGGCCGACCAGAACCGGCTGTCGGGCCTGCTCGACGAGCTGCGCTTCTTCTTCATCAGCGGCGACGTGGCCCTGCTGGCCGATGACGACGCCGGCGAAGTCGTGGTGGCCGCCGTGCCCACCGACAAGCCGAAGTGCGTGCGCTGCTGGCAGCGCCGCGGCGACGTCGGCACGGTCGAGGCGCATCCACAGCTGTGCACGCGCTGCGTGTCGAACGTGGAAGGCCCGGGGGAGGACCGCCTGTGGTTCTGAGGCCGAAGCCCAACGCATTGCCGTGGCTGATCGTTTCGCTCGTGGTGCTGATGCTCGACCAGATCAGCAAGCAGTGGGTGCTGACCAGCCTGCCGGAGTACACCGCGATCCCCGTGATCGAAGGCTTCTGGAACTGGTACCGCACCTACAACACTGGTGCCGCCTTCAGCTTCCTGTCCGACGCCGGCGGCTGGCAGAAATGGTTCTTCACCGTGCTCGCCTTCGGCATCAGCGGCCTGCTGGGCGTCTGGCTGGCGCGCACGCCGCGCGCGGACTGGCGCACGGCGCTGCCGTTCGCGCTGGTGATCGGTGGTGCCATCGGCAACGTGATCGACAGGCTGCTGCACGGGCACGTGATCGACTTCATCCAGTGGCATTGGCGCGACCATTACTGGCCGGCGTTCAACATCGCCGATGCCGCCATCGTCGGCGGCGCCATCGGCATCGCCCTGTTCGGAATTTTCGCCCCGAAGAAGCCCGAAACCCTGTAGGACAGCTGTTTGTGGGAGCGGCTATGGCTGCGGCCGGGGCACCACGCCATCGCGGCTATAGCCGCTCCCACAAAAGCGGAAGGCCGCTCCGGCTCCAGCGGAAGGCCGCTCCCGCAAGGGCAGGAGCGCTCCCATTGGGGCAGGGGTAGAATGGCGGCATGGATATCCTGCTCGCCAATCCCCGTGGCTTCTGCGCCGGCGTCGACCGCGCGATCGAGATCGTCAAGCGCGCGATCGAGACGCTGGGGGCGCCGATCTACGTGCGCCACGAGGTCGTGCACAACCGCTACGTGGTCGACGACCTGAAGCAGCGCGGTGCGATCTTCGTCGAGGAGCTCGACGAGGTGCCTGACGGCAATACGGTGATCTTCAGCGCCCACGGCGTCTCGCAGGCGGTGCGCCACGAGGCCGACCGGCGCGGCCTGAAGGTGTTCGACGCCACCTGCCCGCTGGTGACCAAGGTTCATTTCGAGGTCGCGCGCCACTGCCGCGCCGGCCGCGACGTGGTGCTGATCGGCCATGCCGGGCATCCCGAGGTCGAGGGCACGATGGGACAGTGGAGCCGCGAGCGCGGCACCGGGTCCATCTACCTGGTCGAGGACGTGGACGATGTCGAGGCGTTGCAGGTCGCGCAGCCGGACAACCTGGCCTACACCACCCAGACCACGCTTTCGGTGGACGACACCCGCGGCGTGATCGCGGCGCTGCGGGCGCGCTTCCCGGCGCTCCAGGGCCCGAAGAACGACGACATCTGCTACGCCACCCAGAACCGCCAGGACGCGGTGCGCCTGCTGGCCACCGAGTGCGACCTGGTGCTGGTGGTCGGCTCGCCCAACAGCTCGAATTCCAATCGCCTGCGCGAGCTTGCCGAGCGCGACGGCGTCGAGGCCTACCTGATCGACGGCGCCGACGAGATCGACCCGGCATGGGTGCTTGGCCGTCGCCACGTGGGCGTGACCGCAGGTGCCTCGGCGCCCGACGTGCTGGTGGAAGGCGTGCTGGCGCGGCTGCGCGACCTTGGCGCCGACGGGGTGCGCGAGCTCGATGGCGAGCGCGAGAACATGGTGTTCGCCCTGCCCAAGGAGCTGCGGCTGCGCTTGGTGGACTGAGGCGCGCGCCTCCGGGCGCCTGCGCCGGATGGCGCTCCGGAAAGGAAAAGGCCGCCCGGGGGCGGCCTTTTCCATGATGCTGGTGCCGGAAATAGGAATCGAACCTACGACCTACGCATTACGAATGCGCCGCTCTACCAACTGAGCTATTCCGGCGGGGTCGCACATTGTAGGGGCGGCCGGCACACCGGTCAAAGCATCACAGGCCCACGATCTCCAGGCCGGTGCGCAGCCGGTCCGCCAGGCGCATGGCCAGGGCCACGATGGTGAACGTCGGGAAGGCCCAGCCGCCCGTGGGGAACACCGAACTTCCGGCGACATGCAGGTTCTCCAGGCCATGGACCTTGCAGTCGCGGTCGACCACGCCGTCGCCCGGCCGGTCGGACATGCGGGTAGTGCCGATGTGGTGGGCCGTGCCCACGAGGCCGGGGCTCAGCGTGGTGTCGGCGACCCAGGGCGCGGGCTCGAAGCGGCCGCCGCAGCAACGCGCGGCCTCGCTGCCGAGCAGGCCGGCACTGGTGCGGAACGATGCGTAGTCGAACTCGGTGAAGCGCCAGTCCACCCGGACCTTGCGCAGCCCCAGGGCATCGCGTGACTCGCCGAGGGTGATCCGGCTTTCGGGGTTGGGCGACTGCTCGAAATAGGCCATCAGGTCCACGGACCTGACGCTGTCGACGGAGCGATGGCGGAGCTTGCGGGCGACGGCACCGGCCACGTGTCCGGCGTTCATGCCCATGCGCAGGGCCAGCCGCGCGCGTTGCCCGCCGCCAGCGGGCGGTGGCGCGGCCGCGGGCGGGCCGGCGATGCCCGAGGCCAGGGCGCGCTGTACTTCGTCCTCGACCGCCCGGTCGTCGTTGGCCGGCGGCGTGCGGAACGTGGCGCGCAGGTCGCGCAGTGCCTGCAGCCCGGCGGGCGCGGAATCGAGCACGGGCAGTGGCCGGGCGCGGGCGTTGAGAAGGCGCAGCCGGCGCTGGGCGCTGTCGGCCAGCGCGAGCTCGCGATAGAGCGGACGCGATTCGCGTTGGCCGTCGCGGTCATAGGGGCGCAGCAGCGCGTCCAGGTTGCCTCTGACGATCCGTCCGGCGAGGCATCGCGGGTGATCCATGAAGTAGCGGCCGACCTGATCGTGGGCATTGCCCAGTCCGCGCGGGTGCGCGCCATCGGAAAGCAGCAGCAGGCGTGCATTCTCGATGCCGCCGGCCGCAAGCACGTAGTGGCGCGCGTTCACGGTGCCGCGGCGGCCGTCCAGGCTGCCGATGCGCGCGGCCTGCACGCGCCCGGCGCCCGGCGTGGCCGCGAGCTCCATCAGGTTGGCGTGCAGCAGCAGGGTGATGTTGTCCGATTCTTCGAACAGAGGCCGGTACTGGGCCTGGAAGAAGACCGGGCTCTCGATGCATACGCGGTCCACCGCGCATTCCTCGAGCAGGGGCAGCGCATGCGCGAAATGCGCGTTGCCGAAACTGCCGTCGCCGATGCCATGGCGCGGATCGATGCGAAGCGTGGACCGCGCGTGGCCGCACCAGGTGGCGAGCTCGTCGAAGCCGATCGGCCAGCCGCTGGCGGGCACCCAATCGCGCGACGCCAGGTCCAGGCGCGTCAGCGGCACGCAGCCGCCGCCCCAGAGCCGCGAGCTGCCGCCCAGCGCGCGCAGCCGGCACAGGTGCGGGTCGAGCCTCGCGGGGCCCACGGACTCGCCTTCGTTCAGCGCCTGCGCGCTGCGCTCGCTTTCCAGGCCTCCGCTTTCAAGCAGGCATACGCTGAAGCGGCTGTCTGCGAAGGCGGTGGCGATCGCGATGCCGGCCGGTCCCGCGCCGATGATGCAGAGGTCGCTCCGGTAGTCGCCCGGCGCCGAAGGATCAAGGTAGTCAAGGATCAAGCGTGGTCTCCCTGGAGCGGCAGCCGCGCATTCGGGGGCGCCGCTGATTGACAACGCCAAGCCCGGCGGGCAGCGGTCATCCACGGCGGCTTGCACGGGACCGGGGGCCACGTCTCGCGTGGCGCGACCCGGCGCCGCTATCCTGAGCTCCTTCCGAACAGGATCCTTCCATGGCCAAGGCGCGCACTGCCTACGTCTGCACTGAATGCGGGGCCGATTCCGGCAAATGGCAGGGACAGTGCGGCGCGTGCGGGGCCTGGGACACGCTGTCGGAGATCGTCCTGGAGACCGCCGCTTCATCGAAGGCCGCCGCCCCCGCGCGGCGCGGCGGTTGGGCAGGCAAGGCCAAGGTCCCGGAAGTCACGCCGCTGAAGGACGTCATGCAGGTCGACGACCAGCGGGTGTCCACCGGCATCGGCGAATTCGATCGCGTGCTGGGCGGCGGCCTGGTCGAGGGCGCCGTGGTGCTGGTGGGCGGCGATCCGGGCATCGGCAAATCCACCCTGCTGCTGCAGGCCGTGGCCAGCATGTCCGCAGCGCTGCCGGGGCTGTACGTGACCGGCGAGGAATCCCTGGCCCAGGTCGCCGGCCGCGGCCACCGCCTTGGCCTGCCGCTGGATGGCGTGAACGCGCTGGCCGAGACCTGCGTCGAGCACATCCTCGGCCATGCCGCCAGGCTTCGGCCCAAGCTGATCGTGGCCGACTCCGTGCAGACCCTGTGGACGGAGACCCTCACCGCGGCGCCCGGGTCGGTCAGCCAGGTGCGCGAGTCCGCCGCGCGCCTGGTGCGCTACGCCAAGGAAACCGGCACCGCGGTGTTCCTGGTCGGCCACGTCACCAAGGAGGGCGGCATTGCCGGTCCGCGCGTGCTCGAGCACATGGTCGACGCGGTGCTCTACTTCGAAGGCGAGTCCGGCAGCCGTTTCAGGGTGCTGCGCGCGTTCAAGAACCGCTTCGGCGCGGTCAACGAGCTGGGCGTGTTCGCGATGGGCGACAAGGGGCTCAAGGAAGTGCCGAACCCGTCGGCGATCTTCCTCTCCGGCGGCACGCGCCAGCCCGGCAGCTGCGTGATGGTGACCCGCGAGGGCACGCGGCCGCTGCTGGTCGAGGTGCAGGCCCTGGTCGATTCCTCGCCGCTGTCCAATCCGCGCCGGGTGGCGGTGGGCATGGAGCAGAACCGGCTGGCGATGTTGCTGGCCGTGCTGCACCGCCATGGCGGCATCGCGGTAGGCGACCAGGACGTGTTCGTCAACGTGGTCGGCGGCATCCGCGTGCAGGAGACCGCGGTCGACCTGCCGGTGTTGCTGGCCGTGCTGTCATCGCTGCAGGACCGGCCGCTGGCGGACAAGACGGTCGCCTTCGGCGAGGTCGGCCTGTCGGGAGAGATCCGCCCGGTGCCCAACGGCGAGGAGCGGCTGAAGGAGGCCGCCACCCACGGCTTCAAGCGCGCCATCGTGGCCAAGGCGAATGCGCCGAAGGCCGGCCGCTACAAGGATCTTGAGGTGGTGGGCGTCGAGCGCCTGGCCGATGCCATCGATGCCGCGGGCTGAGGGGCTGGCCACGGCCGCTCCCACGACACGCCGGGGTCTTCAGGCGCGCTGCAGGACAAGCTCCAGCACGAACTTGCTGCCGAAGAAGGCCAGCACCAGCAGCGCCATGGCCGCCAGCGTCCAGTGCACCGCCTTGCGCCCGCGCCAGCCGAAGCGCCAGCGGCCCAGCAACAACACGCCGAACACAAGCCATGACAGCACGCTGAGCACGGTCTTGTGCGCAAGGTGCTGGGCGAACAGGTTTTCGACGAACAGCACGCCGGTCAGCAGGGTCATCGCCAGCAGTACGAAGCCGGTGCCGATGGTGCGGAACAGAAGGGTTTCAAGTTCGACCAGGGGCGGCAGGGCGCGGAGCCAGCGGTGGATCTCGCGACGACTGAGCGCGCGATCCTGCAGCCAGAGCATCCCCGCCAGCAGCGCGGCCACGGCGAGGGTGGCGTAGGCCAGGAGTGCGAGCCAGGCGTGGAACTGCAGCCGCCAGTCCAGCGGTTCCGGCGGCAGGTGGCCGTGGAGGTGGTTGCCGAGGAGCGCCAGCGCCGCGAGCGGGAACACCACCACCCCGAGCGAGGCCGTGCGTCCGCGGGCGCCAACCGCGGTGGTGAGGGCCGCCATGCCCAGGGTCACCAGCGAAATCGCCGCGAAAAAATGCATGTCGGCGCCGCCGAGCCCGCGCCAGGCCAGCACGTGTTCGAGTGCATGCGCCAGGATGGCGCCGCCCGCCGCGAGCGGCCAGGCGCGGCCGCGCTGGCCGCTCCGGATTCCGCGCACCAGCAGGCCGGCGGCCGCCATGTAGAGAACGATCGCGATGAGGACGGGAATCATCCGCGCAGTGTCGCATACGCACCGGCCGGCCTGAACGGGCGGCGACGCCGTGCGGCGGGCGCTATGCTGTCCGCAAGCGGGGCCGCGGCCCCGTGGCACTCCAAGCCCGGCTGCCTGTGTTCGATGGATATTCCAATGGATATGGCGACCGGGCCGTGGCCTTCGCGGCCACCGGGTTGGACTGGAAACGGGCCGGCCTCCCTTGTCCTGGAATGGAGCGACAACATGGCTGCCATGGTCGACCGTTTCGGACGGTCGTTCCCGTATCTGCGCCTCTCCCTGACCGAGGCGTGCAACTTCCGCTGCAGCTATTGCCTGCCGGACGGCTACCAGGCGGACGGGCGTCCGCGTTTCCTCGAACTCGATGAAATCCAGCGCCTGGTGCGCGCCTTCGCCGCGCTGGGGATGAGCAAGATCCGGCTCACCGGCGGCGAACCGACGCTGCGCAAGGACCTGCTGCCGATCATCGCCGCGGTGTCGGCCGTGCCCGGCGTCCGCCGCATCGCCATCACCACCAACGGCACCCTGCTGCCGCGCCACGTGCGCGAGTGGCGCGAGGCAGGCCTGACCGCGCTCAATGTCAGCCTGGACACGCTGGACCCGGAACGCTTCCGGGCGATCACCGGCCACGACCGCTTCGTCGAGGTCACCGAGGGCGTGGAGATGGCGCTGGGCCTGGGCTTCGATTCGGTCAAGCTCAACGCGGTGCTGCTGCGCGGGCGCAATGACGACGAACTGCCGCGCTGGTTCGACTACCTGCGCAAGCGCGATGTCGCCATCCGCTTCATCGAACTGATGCGCACCGGCGACAACCTCGGGTTCTTCGAACGCCACCACCTGCGCGCCGAAGCGCTGGAGGAACAGATCGTCGAAGCCGGTTGGACGCTGCGCCCGCGCGCGCCCGACGCCGGCCCTGCGCGCGAGTATTCGCATCCGGATTACAGGGGTCGCATCGGCATCATCGCGCCGTACTCGAAGGATTTCTGCGCGGGCTGCAACCGCCTGCGGGTGACCGCGCGCGGCGACCTGCGGCTGTGCCTGTTCGGCGACTTCGGCATCGGCCTGCGCCCGCTGCTGCAGTCCGACGACGACCATGACCCGCTGGTCGCGCGCATCAGTACCCAGCTCGGACTGAAGGCGGCCGGCCACGGCCTGCACCAGGGCGAGACCGGCCTCACCCCGCACCTCGCATCCATTGGAGGATGAGCGGCGCAATGACGGACCAACGCATGGGCGGACAGCGCGTGACCAATGAACCCGCGGCCTTCCACATGGCCGACATCCGCAACAAGCGGCCCACGCGCCGGCGCGCGGTCGCGGTAGGCGAACTGATGGCCGGTGCGGCCGCCTTCCCGATGATCGTCGAACGCCGCCTGCCCAAGGGCGACGCGCTGGTGATGGCCGAAGTGGCCGGCCTGCAGGGCGCGAAGATGGCCTCGGCGCTGATGCCGCTGTGCCACCCGCTGCCGCTGGAGCTGGTGCAGGTGCGCTGCGTGCCGGTGCCGGCGCGCAATGCCATCCGCGTGTACTGCGAGTGCGCCACCGAAGCCCGCACCGGCGTTGAGATGGAAGCGCTGGCAGGGGTCAACGCGGCGCTGCTGACGCTGTACGACCTGACCAAACCGGTGGAGCCGGCGCTCGGCATCGACGGCATCCGGCTGCTGTTCAAGGAGGGCGGCAAGAGCGGCCTGTGGCTGCATCCCGACGGCATGGATGAAGGCGAGCACGCGCACTACCGGCCGCGCGACCTTGCCCGCCTGGATGGCGTCCTGTGCGCGGTGCTGACGCTCAGCGACCGCGCCAGCCGCGGCGAATACGAGGACCTGTCCGGCCCGCTGCTGGTCGATGGCCTGCGCCGCCTCGGCGCGCACGTGGCCGGCGCCGAGGTGCTGCCCGACGGCATCGAGCCGCTGGCCGGAAGGCTGCGGGCACTCGCCGGCGAGGGCGTGCGCATCTGCCTGACCACCGGAGGCACCGGCCTTGGCCCCGAAGACCGCACGCCCGAGGCGCTGCGCTCGGTGGCCGACCGCAGTGTCGATGGCCTGGCCGAAATGTTCCGCAGCGAAAGCGCGAAGCACACCCCGCTGGCCTGGCTCAGCCGGGCCGACGTGGTGCAGGTCGGCGGCATGCTGGTGTTCGCGCTGCCCGGCAGCCGGCGCGCGGCGCAGCAGGGCATCGACATCCTGGCGCCGCTGCTCGCGCACGCGCTGGCCATGGTCGATGGCGGGGGGCATCCGTGAGCGGGGCGCTCGCGTACGACGATGCGCTGGCGATGGTCCTGCGCGAAGCGGCGCCGCTTGCGATCGAGCGGCGCGCCCCGCAGGACGCGCTGGGCCAGGTGCTGGCCGAGGCCGTGGCGAGCGAAGCGGACCTGCCGCCTTTCGACAACTCGGCGATGGACGGCTTCGCGCTGCGTGCCGCGGACAAGGTACTGGCCGCGGGCCGCGAGTTCGACGTCTGCGGCGCGCAGGTGGCTGGCGACGAAGCCGCCGCGGCCGGTGGGGGCGCCTGGGAAATCATGACCGGCGCACGCATGCCCGAGGGGCTGGACAGCGTGGTGCCGGTCGAGCGCGTGGAGATCCTCGGGCACGACGGTGACGGGCGGCCGCGACGCATCCGGCTGGCCACCGACGTGCCGCGCGGCGACAACGTGCGCCTGCGCGGCGAGGACATCCTCAGTGGCGCGCCGGCCGTGCCCGCCGGCAGCCGCATCGGCGCGGCCGAACTGATGGTGCTTGCCTCGCTCGGCGTCACCGCGGTGGCGGTGCGGCGGCGCCCGCGGGTAGCGGTGATCAACACCGGCCGCGAGCTGGTCGACGACCCGGCGCGCCCGCTGGCCTCGGGCGAGATCCGCAACAGCAACGGGCCGTTCCTGGCCGCACGCGCGGCCGCCGCGGGCGCGGACGTCGTGCTGCGTGAAACCGTCGGCGACGAGCCGGACATGTTCCTGGCTGCGCTCGAGCGCGCGCTGGTCGCAGGTGCCGACGTGGTGTTGAGCACCGGCGCGGTGTCGATGGGCCGCCACGACTTCGTGCCCGACGCGCTGCGCGGCATCGGCGCCGGCATCCGGTTCCACAAGGTCGCGATCCGCCCGGGCAGGCCGCTGCTGTTCGCGCGGCTGGCCGGCGGCGCGCTGTTCTTCGGCCTGCCCGGGAATCCGGTGTCGAGCGCGGTGGGCCTGCGCTTCTTTGCCGAGCCCGCCCTGCGCGCGATGGCCGGCATGGCGGCCGAGCGCCCCCTGCGCATGCCGCTGGCCACCGCCTACCGCAAGCGCGCGGCGCTGCGCTTCCACCTCAAGGGGCGGGTCGAGCTCGTCGACGGCGGCCTGCGTGCCCGCGTGCTGGAGGGCCAGGAGTCATTCAAGGTGCTGCCGCTGCTTGCGGCCAACGCCTGGATCGTGGTGCCGCCGGAGTCGATGGCGCTTGAGGCGGGCGAGATGGTGGAGGTCCATGGCCTGGGGCATCTCGAGGCCCCGCTGATCGGAGAGGTGCCGGAGTGAAAGTGCAGCTGAGCCTGTTTGGTGCGTTCCGGGCGCATGATCCCGCGGCGCAGGTCGAGCTGGAGGTTCCCGAGGGCGCGCGCGTGTCCGACCTGCGCGAGGCCCTGGAGCAGCACGCACGCGAACACTGGCCGGCGTTCCGGCCGGAACTGCTGAAGGCGTCGGCCTTCGCGAGCGAGAGCTCGGTGATGCGCGATGCCGAGGCCCTGGTCCCCGGCGTCGCGATGGCCGTGCTGCCGCCGGTGAGCGGAGGTTGAGCATGGAGCGCTTCCACTGCGCGGTGACCGACATCGCCGACGGCCCGCTGGATCCCGCGGCGGCGCTGGAGTTCGTGTCCGACCCCGGCTTCGGCGGCATGGCGATGTTCATCGGCCGCGTGCGCGACCTCAACCACGGCCGCGTGGTCACCGGCGTCAGCTACGACATGTTCGAGCCGTTGGCGCTGAATGGCTTCCGGGCCATCGCCGAGGATATCGATACCCGCTTAGGGCCGAAGGTCCGGCTGTACGTCGCGCACGCCAAGGGGCGCCTCGGCGTGGGCGACCTGGCGGTGGTGGTGGCCGCGGGTACCCCGCACCGCGACGAGGCCTTCCGCGCCTGCCGCGAGCTGATCGAGAAGGTGAAGCACACCAGTCCGATCTGGAAGCAGGAGCACTACGGGGACGGTGACAGCGTGTGGAGCGAGGGCTGCTCGCTGTGCGGCGTCGATGAAGCCGCCGATGACCGTCCGGCTGGCGCGGCTTCGACGTTCGAAGGAGGCGCGTCGCTCCCGTCCGCCACGGGGCGATGAAAGTCCAGCTCCAGGGCCAATCGCTGCGCCTGCGCATCGACGAGGAAGAGCTGGCGCGGCTGCTGGCTGGCAAAGAGCTGGTGAACGAGACGCAGGCGGCGCCCGGCGCCATCGCCTGCCAGCGGCTGCGGCTGCTGGTTGGCGGCGCTGCGCGCTTCGACGCCGATGGAGGGGCGTGGACCTTCAGCCTTCCCGACGCCGAAGTCCGCGGCTACGTTGCCCGGCTGCCATGCCGCGATGCCCTGGAGTTCGAGCTGCCTGGCGGCGGAGCAGCGCTGAAGCTCGCCTTCGAAGTCGACGTCCGCGACAGCGTCCGCCGCCGCGGTCCACCGCAGCGCCGCAGGACGCCGCGCCCCGAGTGACGGCCGCCGCGATTGCCCGGCGGGCCGGGAAGGGATCCCCGGCTGAAAGCTATACTTGGGGGTCCACAGCTCCCTGCCAGGCGTCCCCATGTTCGAATCCCTCACCCAGCGACTCTCCGGCACCATGGAGCGCCTGCGCGGTCGCGGTCGCCTGACCGAGGAGAACATCCGCGAGGCCACGCGCGAAGTGCGCATCGCACTCCTCGAGGCCGACGTCGCGCTGCCCGTGGTCCAGGCCCTGATCGAACGCATCAAGGTGCGCGCGGTCGGCCAGGAGGTACTGAAGTCACTGACCCCCGGCCAGGCCCTGATCAAGGTCGTGCGCGACGAGCTGACGTCGGTCATGGGCGCGGCCGCGTCCGACCTCAACCTCAACGTGCCGGCGCCGGCGGTCGTGCTGATGGCCGGCCTGCAGGGCGCGGGCAAGACCACCACCGTCGGCAAGCTCGCCAAGCTCCTGAAGGAGAAGCGGAAGAAGAAGGTGATGGTGGTCAGCGCCGACGTCTACCGTCCCGCCGCCATCGCCCAGCTGGAGACGCTGGCCAAGCAGGTCGACGTGCGCTTCTTCCCCTCGGACGTCTCGCAGAAGCCTGCCGACATCGTCCGCGCGGCGATTGCCGATGCGCGCAAGTCGTTCATCGACGTGCTGCTGGTCGACACCGCCGGCCGCCTCGCCATCGATGAGGCGATGATGGCCGAGATCAAGGAGCTGCACGCCGCGGTCAAGCCGGTCGAGACCCTGTTCGTGGTCGACGCCATGACCGGCCAGGACGCGGCCAACACCGCCAAGGCCTTCAGCGACGCGTTGCCGCTCACCGGCGTGGTGCTGACCAAGACCGACGGCGACGCCCGCGGCGGCGCGGCGCTCAGCGTGCGTTACATCACCGGTCGCCCGATCAAGTTCATCGGCACCAGCGAGAAGGTCGACGGCCTGGACGTGTTCCACCCGGACCGCATCGCCAGCCGCATCCTCGACATGGGCGACGTGCTGTCGCTGGTCGAGCAGGTGGAAGGCCAGGTCGACAAGGACAAGGCGCAGAAGCTCGCCGAGAAGGTCGCCAAGGGCAAGAAATTCGACCTCAACGACATGCGCGACCAGCTCGAGCAGATGCAGGGCATGGGCGGCATCCACGGCCTGATGGACAAGCTGCCGGGCATGGGCCAGATCCCCGATTCGGTGAAGAACCAGGTCACCGGCAAGGAAGTGCCACGCATGGTCGCGATCATCGGCTCGATGACCAAGAAGGAGCGCCGCAACCCGGCGCTGCTCAACGGCTCGCGCCGCAAGCGCATCGCCGCCGGCTCCGGCGTCACGCCGGCCGACGTCAACAAGCTGATGAAGCAGTACCAGCAGATGGAAAAGATGATGGGCAAGCTGGGCCGCGGCGGCATGAAGGGCATGATGCGCGGCCTGCAGGGAATGATGGGCGGGCGCGGCGGGATGCCGTTCCGCTGAGCGCGGACCATCGCATGGGCGGCGAGCCTGCCTTCGCTGGTGCTGCGCCGGCGGTGAGCGATCCCTTGGCCGCCGGGCACTTCACCACCCTCCAGGTCCGCAACGGCCTGGTGCAGGGCAGGGACCTCCACCTCCTGCGGCTGCGCAACGCGTCCCGGGAGATGTACGGCGGCGGGCCGCGCAAGGCCGAGGTGCGCGCGCTGATACGTCGCCGCCTGGCCAACGCAGGCGAGGCGGGCAGGGACTGCACGCTCCGGGTACAGGTGCGCCCGGTGCCGCCGGATACAGGTGGCGACGATGTGTTCGGTCCGCCCTTGGAGTTCGATTCGCCGGACTACGAAGGCGGGATTCCCGCCACGCAGCGCGTCGATGTCGGGATCGGTCCGCCGCGCCTGGTCCCGGTGGCCCCGCTTCGCCTGCGCAGCCATCGCGGGCTGCGTGCGTGGCCAGGCGTGAAGCATCTCGCCATCGGCCCGCAGTTGGACGCGCGCAATGCGGCCATCGCGGCCGGCTTCGATGATGCGCTGCTGGTCGCCGAAGACGGGCGTATCGCCGAAGGCACGTTCTGGAACATCGCCTTCTGGGATGGCCAGGTCCTGACCTGGCCGCTCGCCCCCGCGCTGCCCGGCACCACGGTCATGATGCTGCGCATGGCGATGGCCGGGACCGGGGTCGCGGAGCAGCGGGTGACGGTGATGCTGGACGGGATCGACCGGCAGCGCGCGGCGGTAGCGCTCAATTCGCGGGGGATCCAGGAGATCGCGTCGATCGACGGGCAGCGGTTGCCGGGCGATGCCGGCTTCACCGCCCGGCTGAGGGCGCTGCTCGCGGAGTGGGACTGGACGTCCTTCTGAATCGGCGGCGGAGGGGTGTCGCGCGGGGCGGCCGCCTGCGCTACAATTCCCGGCTTACCTCGCCATCCTGGCGACTGGGCAACACAGAGAACGCACCATGGTCAAGATCCGCCTTACCCGCGGTGGCGCCAAGAAGCGCCCCTTCTACCACATCATCGTCACCGACTCGCGCAGCGCGCGCGACGGTCGCAACATCGAGCGCGTGGGTTACTACAACCCGGTCGCGCAGGGCGCCGAACAGCGCGTGGTGCTCGACACCGCCCGCGTGGACCATTGGGTCTCGCAGGGTGCGCAGGTCAGCGACAAGGTCCGCAACCTGTACAAGGAAGCGACCAGCACCGCGGCGGCTCCCGCCGCCTGATGGCCGGGCCGCGCGTTCGCGCGCGGCCACATCCTTCATGGACACCACCGGGCGCCGCATCCTGCTGGGCAGGGTCCACGGCGCCTTCGGCGTGCGTGGCGAACTGAAGCTGGAATCGTTCACCGAGCCGGCACGCGCGATCCTTCGCTACCAGCCCTGGATCCTGCGCGATGCGCAGGGCCGCGAGCGTGAGCTGTCGGGCGCGCAGGGCCGCGAAAGTCCCAAAGGCCTGGTCGTGACGCTGCCGGGCATCGAAGACCGCGACGCCGCCGAGGCGATGCGCGGCAGCGAAGTCCGGGTCCCGCGCGCGGCGCTGCCGCCACCGGCGCCCGGCGAATACTACTGGGTCGACCTGGAAGGCCTGCGCGTGGCCAATGTCGAAGGCGTCGACTTCGGCACCGTGTCGCACCTGTTCTCCACCGGCGCCAACGACGTGCTGGTGGCGGTGGGTGATCGCGAGCGGATGATTCCCTTCGTGACTCCCGATTACATCGTCTCGGTCGATTTCGAGGCCGGCCTGGTCACGGTCGACTGGGACCCGGAGTTCTAGGCATGGCCGCGGGCGCCATCGACGCCATCGACGTCGACGCCAACACGCGCGATCCGATGCGCATCGACGTCATCAGCCTGTTCCCGGACTTCGTCGCCCAGGTGGCCGGCCACGGCGTGGTCGGGCGCGCGGCGGAGCGCGGCCTGCTGTCGCTGCACGGCTGGAATCCGCGCGAGCATGCCGAAGGCAATTACCGCCGCGTCGACGACCGCCCCTTCGGCGGCGGGCCGGGCATGGTGATGCTGATCGACCCGCTGCGCGCCGCGCTGGCCGCCGCGCGCGCCGCCGACCCGGCGCCTGCGCACGTGATCTACATGAGTCCGCAGGGGCGGCCGCTGGACCAGGCAAAGGTTCGCGGCTTGGCCGCGCTGCCGCGCCTCGTGCTGTTGTGCGGGCGCTACGAAGGCGTGGACGAGCGCCTGCTCGCGGCCGAGGTCGACGAGGAGCTGTCGATCGGCGATTACGTGCTGTCCGGCGGCGAACTGGCCGCGGCGGTGGTGGTCGATGCCGTGGCCCGCCTGCTGCCCGGGGCCCTGAATGATGCGGAGTCGGCCGCCCAGGACAGCTTCGAACCCGCGGCAAACGGGGGCGGGGGGCCGCTGCTGCTCGATTGCCCGCACTACACACGGCCGGTGGAGCATCCGCTGGGGGCCGTGCCGCCGGTGCTGCTCTCCGGCAACCACGCCGCGATCGCGACCTGGCGCCGCCAGCAGGCGCTGGGTCGGACCTGGCTGCGCCGCCCGGACCTGATCGACCCCGGCGCGCTGTCCCGGGCCGACCGTCGCCTGCTCGACGAATGGCTGGCCGAATCCGGCCTGGCTCCCGCCGGCAGCGTCCCGCGCCCGGCCGGGTAACACGCCGCTGGCAGACAAGCAGGAAACCACGCTACAATGCGCGGCTAGCTGTAACCACGCCAAGACGCGGGTCCACGTGCACTCGCGCTATAACAGCCCACAGGGCACTACCAACAGGCACAGGCAATCACGACCATGAACAAGCCCTCACTCAATACGCTGCTGCAGAACTTCGAGACCGAGCAGGTCACGCGCGAATTCCCCGTCTTCGGTCCCGGCGACACCGTGATCGTCAATGTCAAGGTGAAGGAGGGTGCGCGCGAGCGCGTCCAGGCCTACGAAGGCGTGGTGATCGCGAAGAAGAACGCCGGCCTGAACTCCGCGTTCACCGTTCGCAAGATCTCGCACGGCTTCGGCGTCGAGCGCGTGTTCCAGACCCACAGCGCGGCCATCGATTCGGTCGAGGTCAAGCGCCGCGGCGCGGTGCGCGCGGGCAAGCTGTACTACCTGCGCGAGCTCGAAGGCCGCAAGGCGCGTATCAAGGAAGACCTGGCCGGCAACGCCAAGGCGCGTGCGAAGGCCGCCGCCGAAGCCGCTGCAGCCAGCGAGGCAGCGTCGGCCGAGTAAGCCCGGCCACGCGCTCCACCGGACGGCCGCCTTCGGGCGGCCGTCCGCGTTTCCGCGATCAATCCGCTGCCGGCGCAGCCACGGGCACGCCTGCCGGCATGGCGGCCGCGTACGTCCGCGGTGCCATGCGCGGGCAGGAGTCGGCCACCGGTGCCGGCGGCTGCGCCGGTATCTCGGCGGGGATCGCGACCGCATCCGTGTCGCCGTCGCCTGCCAGCATCCGCGCCTCGCGCCAGCGACCCCAGCGGTAGTAGGCCAGCGACATCACCATCGCGCACAGCGCGCTCACCGGGAAGCTCAGCCAGATCGCATCCGCCCCCAGCGCCGGCTGCAGCAGGTTGGCGAAGGGCACGCGGATGCCCCACAGCGCGACCACTAGGATCAGCAGCGGCGGCACCACCGCGCCCGTGGAGCGCACCACGCCCGAGACCACGAAGGTCACGCCGAAGAACAGGAACGACCAGATCGCGATCAGGTTGATGTGCTGCCCGGCCTCGATCGCCGGGCTGCCCGGGGGCAGGAACAGCGACAGGATCCGCGGGCCGAACAGCAGCAGCGGTGCGATCAGCGCGCCGGTCAGCAGGAAGTTGAAGGCGACGCCGGCACCCATGGTGCCGCCGACCCGGTCCCAGCGCCCGGCGCCGACGTTCTGCGCCGCCATCGAAGTGCATGCCGCGCCCATCGCCATCGCCGGCATCTGCACGTAGGTCCACAGCTGCAGGGTGGCGCCATAGGCCGATGCGGTATCCACGCCGTAGCTGTTGACCATGCTGATCATCACCAGCATCGCCAGCGATACCAGGATCATCTGCAGTCCCATGGGCACGCCCTTGACCACCAGCGCGCGCACGATGGCCGGGTCGGGCAGGTAGGCGCGCACTTCCGCGCGCGGGATCCACAGCGGGTGCCGGCGCCAGCGCAGCCAGGCCAGCATCGCCGCCAGGCTGCAGGCGTTCGCCACCAGGGTGGCGCCGGCGGAACCCGCGATGCCCATCCGCGGGAACGGGCCCAGGCCGAAGATCAGCACCGGGTTGACCACGATGTCCACGACCACCACCACGGCCAGGAACACGAACGGCGTGCGGGTGTCGCCGGCACCGCGCAGCACCGCGGTGAGGAAGGCGAACATGTACATGAAGGGCACCGCCAGGAAGATGATCCTGAGGTAGGCCTCGGCCAGCAGCAGTGACGCCTCCGGCGTGCCCATCCAGTCCAGGATGTGGCGCGCCAAGGGCAGCCCGGCGGCGGCCACCAGCAGCGACAGCGCACCGAAGAAACTCGCGCTGGTGCCGATGACGCGCCGTGCCCGGACCGGGTCGTGCGCGCCGATCGCCTGCGCGACCAGGATGGTCGCGGCCATGCCGATGCCGAACACCGAGCCGAGCAGGAAGAACATGATGTTGTTGGCGTTGGCCGTGGCGACCAGGGCCTCTTCGCCGAGGAAGCGCCCGACCCAGACCGCATTCACCGAGCCGTTGAGCGACTGCAGCACGTTGCCGGCCAGGATCGGCAGCGCGAAGACCAGCAGGGTAGGGGCGATGGCGCCCGCGGTGAGGTCGCGCGTCGAAGGTTTTGCCATTGGCACATCGTGCCAGAAGCGATGTCGAGGCCGGCGTTAGAATCAGGGCATGACTGCACAGGACCACGCGCCCGCTGCGACGGCCGGCGTACGCATCGATATCTGGCTGTGGGCTGCGCGCTTCTTCCGGACGCGCACGCTGGCGAAGCAGGCCGTGGACAACGGCAAGGTCGAGGTCGGCGGCCAGCGGCCGAAGCCCTCGCGTGCGGTGCGGGTGGGGGACGCGCTGCGGGTGGCACGTGGCGAGGACGTGTTCGACGTCGAGGTGCTTGCCCTGTCGGACGACCGCGGCCCGGCACCGGTCGCGCGCCTCCTTTACCGCGAGTCCGACGCCTCCCGTCAGGCGCGCGAAGAGGCCGCATTGGCCCGGCGCGCGGCGCATGACGGCTATCGCGCGCCGGAGCACCGCCCCGACAAGCGTGCGCGCCGCCTGATCCGTGCCCTGGGCGACATTGACGCCAGCTGACATGGAAAAGGCCGCGGCCCCAAGGGAGCCGCGGCCTTCGTTCGGCTGCGTCGGAACGGGAGATCAGCTCTCCGAGCGCGGCTCCTGCTCACCCAGGCTGTTGGGCGAGGTGGTGCCGGCAAACGCGCCAAGCTTGCGCAATGCCGCCTCCACGCCCGCGCCGTAGGCAGGATCAGCCTTCGTGCAGTTGTCGACGTGGCGCTGCTTGATGAAGTCCGGCGCATCGCCCATCGCACGGGCGGTGTTGTCGAACAGCAGCTGCTGCTTGTCCGGCGTCATCAGCCGGAACAGGTCGCCGGGCTGCTTGTAGTAATTGGCGTCGTCGTCGCGGAAGTCCCACCAGTCGGCGTCGCCGGTGATCTGCAGCGGCGGCTCGCGGAACTGCGGCTGCTCCTGCCACTGGTTGAAGCTGTTGGGCTCGTAGTGCAGCCGGCTGCCGTAGTTGCCGTCGACCCGGCCGATGCCGTCACGATGATTGCTGTTGACCGGGCAGCGCGCGGCGTTGACCGGGATCTGCTGGTAGTTGGTGCCCAGCCGATAGCGCTGCGCGTCGGCGTAGTTGAACAGGCGCGACTGCAGCATCTTGTCCGGCGACGCGCTGATGCCGGGCACCAGGTTGCTGGGCGCGAAGGCGCTCTGCTCGACGTCGGCGAAGAAGTTCTCCGGATTCCTGTTGAGCTCGAACTCGCCGACCTCGATCAGCGGGTAGTCACCCTTGGGCCAGACCTTGGTCAGGTCGAAGGGGTGGTAGGGCACCTTCTCCGCCTCGGCTTCCGGCATGACCTGGATGTACAGCGTCCATTTCGGGAATTCGCCGCGCTCGATCGCGTCGTACAGGTCGCGCTGGTGGCTCTCGCGGTCATTGCCGATGATGTCCGCGGCCTCGGCATCGCTCAGGTTCTTGATGCCCTGCTGCGTGCGGAAGTGGAACTTCACCCAGAAGCGCTCGCCGGCCTCGTTCCAGAAGCTGTAGGTATGCGAGCCGAAGCCGTGCATGTGGCGATAGGTGGCGGGGATGCCGCGGTCGCTCATGACGATCGTGACCTGGTGCAGCGCCTCGGGCAGCAGCGTCCACCAGTCCCAGTTGTTGGTGGCCGAACGCAGGTTGGTGCGCGGGTCGCGCTTCACCACCTTGTTGAGGTCCGGGAACTTGCGCGGATCGCGGATGAAGAACACGGGGGTGTTGTTGCCCACCATGTCCCAGTTGCCTTCCTCGGTGTAGAACTTCAGCGCGAAGCCGCGAATGTCGCGCTCGGCGTCCGCCGCGCCACGCTCGCCGGCGACGGTGGTGAAGCGGGCGAACATCTCGGTCGTCTTGCCGACGGCCTCGAAGATCTTCGCCCGGGTGTACCTGCTGATGTCATGGGTGACGGTGAAGGTGCCGAAGGCGCCGGAGCCCTTGGCGTGCATGCGCCGCTCCGGAATCACTTCGCGCACGAAATTGCCCAGCTTCTCGTGCAGCCAGACGTCCTGCGACAGCAGCGGGCCGCGCGGGCCGGCGGTGAGACTGTTCTGGTTGTCCGGAACCGGGGCGCCGAAATCGGTGGTGAGATGGGTGACGGGGCATTTCTTCCCGTCGTCGGAGGGCTTGTTCATGCGCTGGCTCCCAATGCCGTGGTGGTCGGCCCTGACTCTAAGGCCGGATGATTGGAATATGA
Organism: Luteimonas sp. A537; assembly: GCF_054052065.1. Taxonomy (NCBI): domain Bacteria; kingdom Pseudomonadati; phylum Pseudomonadota; class Gammaproteobacteria; order Lysobacterales; family Lysobacteraceae; genus Luteimonas; species Luteimonas renzhihongae. Next base: position 46,622 of record NZ_JBSVRH010000001.1, on the reverse strand, counting down.
AATCGATTCAACGCCATTGATTGATAGCCCATGGCTATTGCCGCGGATCACTTCTTGCCGAACAGCCCGCCGCCGATCTTCATCAGGTCGCCGATGCCGAGCTGGCCATCGCCGTCCTGGTCGAGCACCGCACCGAGCAGGCCGCCTGCGCCGCGCTGTTCGCGAATGGCGCGCTGTTCCTGGCCGAGGATGCCGCTCAGCGCGTCGGCGCCGTCACCGCTGGCCCCGGATTGGCGCTGCTGGAACATCTGTTTGGCGAGGTAGGCCATCACGATCGGCGCCAGGATCTTCATCAGCTGCCCGGCCTGGCCCTGGCCCAGCCCGGTGGCCTGCGCCACGCCGGCTTCGGCACGCGGCTGGTTGCCGCCGAAGATGTGGCCAAGGATCGCGCCGCCCTGGCTGGCGCCCGCACCGGCGCTGCTGCCTCCGCCCAGCACTGCGCCCATCACGCCGGCCAGGTCCAGGCCGGCATGGTCCTTCTGCAGCGCGCCGTACAGCGCCTGCGCGCCCTGCGGCTGGCTGGCATTCTTGCCGAGTGCGCCCATCAGGAGCGGCAGCGCCGCGCGGATCGCGTCGGACGCCTGCGCCGGTGCGACACCCAGCTGCTGTGCAACCTGCTGTGCAGGCGCGCCCTGGAGCTGTGAAAGAAGATCGTCGGTGAGATTGGCCATGTTCGTATCCTCGGTGTCGGATCCCCGATGCTACGTCGTTTCGATGGCGCAACGGCGCGCCAGGCGTGCCGGATCAGGACTTGCGCGATGGTGGCTGTCCGGGGTCGGGTCCATCGATGCGCGGCCCCCAGTGCTCGATGGCGTGCAGTTGCAGGCGACGCTCGACCAGCCTGCGCCACGATGGCACCAGCGGCAGCTCCAGCACCGGTTCCAGCGCCAACGGGTCGAGCACCCGATCGAACAGCAGGCGGTTGAGGCGCTGCAGCGACCAGTCCGGCCACGGGCGCTCAAGCAGGCGCAGGGTGTCGCCAGCCTCCGCCGCTCCCGGCTGCGGCACGCGGTAGTACCAGCCCGTGCGGCCGCTGTCCTGTACGCGGCGCGCCATGTCCGGTACGCCGAAGCGGTCGTTGAGCTTCCAGCACGGCTGCCGCCCCTGGCTGACCTCGAGCACCGCGCTGCCCAGTGTGAACCGGTCGCCGATGCAGACCGTGCCCTCCTCGAAGCCCTGGCCGCTGAGGTTCTCGCCGAATGCCCCTGGCGCGGCCAGCACCGGCAGCGCCCCAAGCTCCGCGCGCCACGCCGAGTAGTGGTCGAAAGGGTAGTGGTGCACGGCCTTGTCGACGCCGCCGTGGACGCGCAGGTCGCCCTGCTCATCGCCGTCCAGGCCGGTGGCGGTGATGCGCACCAGGCCGCTGCGCGGGCGCTTGTCGATCCCGCTGCGGCTGCCCGGACGCGTGTACGGCACGGCCACGCCCGTGAGCAGGGCATCCACGCGCATGCGGATGTCCGGCGCGGGGCTCATGACAGCGTCTTCAGCCGGTACAGCGCTTCCAGCGCCTGCTTCGGCGTGAGCTCGTCGGGATCGATCCCGGCGAGCGCGTCCAGCGCGGCGGACGACGGCGCGAACAGCCCGAACTGCTGCGGCGAATCGAGCGTTTCCGCCGACAGGGGCGGCGATGCGGGCTGGCCGTGCTGCTCGAGTTCGGCCAGTCGCGCGCGCGCCTGGCGCAGCACGGGCTTCGGCAGCCCGGCCAGCGCGGCCACCTGCAGCCCGAAGCTCCGGTTGGCCGGACCATCCTTGACCGCGTGCATGAATACGAGCCGGTCGCCGTGCTCGACCGCGTCCAGGTGCACGTTGGCGATCCCGCTGCCCGGCGTGGCCAGCGCGGTCAGCTCGAAGTAATGGGTGGCGAACAGCGTGTAGCAGCGGTTGTGCGCGGCAAGGTGGCGCGCGCAGGCCTCGGCCAGGGCAAGGCCGTCATAGGTCGACGTGCCGCGCCCGATCTCGTCCATCAGCACCAGCGAATGCTCCGTGGCGTGGTGGAGGATGTGGCTGGTTTCGCTCATCTCGACCATGAAGGTCGACTGGCCGCGGGCAAGGTCGTCGCCGGCGCCGATGCGGGTGAGGATGCGGTCGATCGGGCCGATGCGCGCGCGCGCCGCCGGCACGAAGCTGCCGATGAAGGCCAGCAGCACGATCAGCGCGTTCTGGCGCATGTAGGTGCTCTTGCCGCCCATGTTCGGGCCGGTGATGACCAGCATCCGGCGCGCGCTGGTATCCGGATTGCCGTCAAGCATCAGGTCGTTGGGCTCGAAGGGTTCGTCGCGCACCGCTTCCACCACCGGATGGCGGCCGCGTTCGATCTCGAGGCAGGCGTCATCGACCAGTTCCGGGCGCGACCAGTCCAGCGCCATCGCGCGCTCGGCCAGGCCGGCGAGCACGTCGAGTTCGGCGAGCGCCGCGGCGCAGCGCTTGAGTGACTCCAGGTGCAGGTTGAGTTCGTCGAGGATCTGTTCGTAAAGCAGGCGCTCGCGGGCCAGCGCACGTTCGCGCGCCGACAGCACCTTGTCCTCGAAGCCCTTCAGTTCCTCGGTGATGTAGCGCTCGGCGTTGGCCAGGGTCTGCCGCCGGGTGTAGTGCGCCGGTGCCTTGGCCACGTGCGCCTTGCCGATCTCGAGGTAGTAGCCGTGCACGCGGTTGTAGCCGACCTTGAGCGTGGCGATGCCGCTGGCCGCGCGCTCGCGCGCCTCGAGGTCGATCAGGAACTGGTCGGCATGGGTCGACAGCCGGCGCAGTTCGGCGAGCTCGGCGTCGTGGCCGTCGGCGAACACGCCGCCGTCGCGGGCGAGGACCGGCGGCTGCTCGACCAGCGCGTCCGCCAGCAGCGCCGCCTGGGCCTCGTGCTCGCCCAGGCTTGCCACCAGCGCCTGCAGCCGCGGGGAATCCACGGCCGCGAGCGCCGCGCGCAGCCCGGGCAGCAGGCCCAGCGCATCGCGCAGCGTGGACAGGTCGCGCGGGCGCGCGGACCGCAGCGCGATCCGCGACAGGATGCGTTCGACGTCGCCGAGCGCGCGGAAGCGCTCGCGCAGGTCGCGCTCGACGCCGTCGGCGAGCAGCGCACCGACCGCATGCTGGCGCTGGCCGATGATCCCGCGGTCGCGCAGCGGGCGATGCAGCCAGCGCCGCAGCAGGCGCCCGCCCATCGGCGTGACCGTGCTGTCGAGCACGCCGAGCAGGGTGTGCTTCTGCTCGCCGTCCACGCGCGTGTCGAGCTCCAGGTGGCGACGGGTGGCGGCGTTCATCGCGATCGCGCCGTCGCTTGATTCCAGCGCGATCGCGGTCAGGTGCGGGAGGCGCTGCTTCTGCGTCTCCTCGACGTAGCCGAGCAGGGCGCCCGCCGCGGCGATGGCCTGCGGCAGGTCCTCGATGCCGAAGGCGCCCAGGTCGTGCAGGCCGAAGAACTGCAGCAGCTGCCGGCGCCCGCTGTCGGCGTCGAACAGCCAGGGCGCGCGCCGGCGAACGCCGCCGCGGCCGGTCGCGAACGCGGGCCAGCCCTCCTCGTCGGGCAGCAGCAGCTCGGCGGGATCAAGGCGTGCGAGCTCGGCCTCCAGCGCGTCGTCGCCGACGACCTCGTTGGCCAGGAAGCGCCCGCCTGCGAGGTCCGCCCAGGCCAGGCCGTAGCTGACGCCCTTGGACGACGTGCCGCCGCGGCTGACAGCGAGCAGCAACGTATCGCGGCGTTCGGACAGCAGCGCCTCGTCGGTGACCGTCCCCGGCGTGACGACCCGCACCACCTTGCGCTCGACCAGGCCCTTGCTGGTCGCGGGATCGCCGACCTGCTCGCAGATCGCCACCGACTCGCCCAGCGCCACCAGGCGCGCGAGGTAGCCTTCGGCGGAATGGTGCGGCACGCCCGCCATCGGGATCGGCGCCCCACCCGACGCGCCGCGCTGGGTCAGGGTGATGTCCAGCAGCTTCGCCGCCTTGCGGGCGTCATCGTGGAACAGCTCGTAGAAGTCGCCCATGCGGAAGAACAGCAGCACGTCGGGGTGCTCCGCCTTGGCGGCGAAGTACTGCTTCATGAGCGGCGTATGTTCGGGCTTTCTGTCCAGCTTCATTCGTCCGGCGGCAGGGGCGCGCGAGGCACGCGCCCGGCACCGGATTGTAGCTGGGCAAGGCCGTCTCGCTGGCGACAGGACCCGGTACCACCACGAGCCCATGGCCGTCGCAGCGGAGCAGCAGCAGGCCGCCGCGGCCGCACATACGCATGCGTCCGGAATTGTGCTAGCGTCGCTACAAGGTTGCGAAAGCCGCAGCACCGGGCCAGTCCCCCCACACGGGCCCCGTGCGTTCCGCCATGCACTTCATGGCGGCGGCCGCGCCGACACCGATGACCGAAACAACATCCATCGTAGGGGGACACCCATGGTCTCAGGCCATCTGCAACGCCACGCGCTCGCCACGGCGCTCATCGCCATCCTTGCAAGTCCCGCACTGGTATCCACGGCGCATGCCCAGGACGCGCCGCCGGGCGCTGAAGAACGACCCACCACGCTTGCCGGCATTACGGTCACCGCGCAGAAGCGCGAGGAGGTACTGCAGGACGTGCCGGTCTCGGTGACGGTTCTGGACGAGCAACTGATCCAGGACACCGGCGTCCGCGACATCAAGGACCTGCAGGTCCTGGTGCCGGGGCTCACCGTGACCAGCACCCAGAACGAGGCCATCACCACCGCGCGCATCCGCGGCATCGGCACCGTGGGCGACAACGTCGGCCTCGAGTCGTCGGTGGGCGTGGTCATCGACGGTGTCTATCGCCCGCGCAACAGCGTCGGCTTCGGCGACCTCGGCCAGATCGAGCGCATCGAAGTGCTGAAGGGGCCGCAGGGCACGGTGTTCGGCAAGAACACCTCCGCCGGCGTGATCAACGTCGTCACCCGCCGCCCGAGCTATACCCAGAGCGCCGAGGCCGAGATCACCGCCGGCAATTACGGTGCGTTCGGCGTTGCCGGCAGCTACAACGATGCCTTCAGCGACAGGGCGGCCTTCAGCGTCTACGCGGCCAAGCGCAAGCGCGACGGCTGGATGGACGTGGAAACGGGCGCCGGCCCGCGCACCAACGACGAAGACTACGACCAGGACTTCCACACGATTCGCGGCAAGCTGCTGTTCGAGCCCACCGAGAACCTCGACATCCTGCTGTCGGGCGACTTCACCAACCGCGACGAGAACTGCTGCACGGCGGTGCAGACCGTGGTCGGACAGAGTGCGCTGGTGCTCAACGCCGTCGCCGGCCACCAGGCGGTGGCCGCGCCCGGTGACGATCCCTTCGACCGCGTCGCCTACAGCAACCGCCCGACCACGCAGAAGATCAAGGACAGCGGCGTGAGTGCCGAGGTCAACTGGGATCCGGGCTGGTTTGGCGGCGCGACCCTGACCTCGATCACCGCTTCGCGCGAGTGGGAGAGCGTCAACGGCCTCGACTACGACTTCAGCACGGCGGACATCCTGTACCGCAATCCCGACGAGGACGAATCGTTCACCGGCTTTGAAACCTTCAGCCAGGAGTTCCGCCTGACCGGCTCCACCGACCGGATCGACTGGATGGTCGGCATGTTCTATTCGGACGAGGACCTGAACCGCGCCGAGAGCTATCGCGTCGGCGCGCACTATGAGCCCTATGTCTCTTCGTTGATCACCAATCTCGTGCTGGGTGAGCTGGCGCAGCAGCTGGGGCCGCTGGGCATCCCGGTCGACATGAGCAATCCGGCGCTGTTCCTGTCGCAGGTCAGCGGCCAGCCTTTCGGCACCAATTTCGCCGGGCTGGGCGCGCACGACCGCTACAAGCAGAATGCGGAGAGCCTGGCGTTCTTCACCAACAACACCTGGCACGTGAACGACGCGCTCGACCTCACCATGGGCCTCCGCTACACGCGCGAGGAAAAGCAGCTGTCCTCGATCTACAGCAATCCCAACGGCAGCATCGGCTGCAGTTCGATGCTGGCCAACCCGGGTGCGCGCGTCGGCGGGGCGCTGTACCAGCGCATCCCCGGGCTGGCGTTGCTGCCGCCGGAACTGCAGGCGCAGATCATCGGTGGCGCGGCCAACCAGATCCTCGGTTATTCCTGCCTGCCGTGGGCCAACGCGCTGCACAACGGCCGTTCGACCATGCAGGAACTCGACGAGAAGGAGTGGTCGGGCACGCTGAAGGCGGCCTATCGCTGGAACGAGAACGTCATGACCTACGGCTCGGTTGCGCGCGGCCACAAGGGCGGCGGCTTCAACCTGGACCGCGTGCAGTCGGCTGACGGCCTGTCCGCGAGCGGCGCGGGCATCATGCCGGTCAACGACACGTCGTTCGGCGGCGAGTTCGTCGACAGCTTCGAGCTTGGCGCCAAGACCACCTGGGCCGAGGGCACGCTGCTGCTGAACGCCACGCTGTTCCACCAGGAGTACGAGGACTTCCAGCTCAACAGCTTCCTGGGTACGAGCTTCGTGGTGCGCTCGATCCCGGAAGTGACCTCGTCGGGCATCGACGCCGAGATCCTGTGGCAGCCGCGCGCGGTGCAGGGCCTGATGCTGCAGGGTGGGCTGATGTATGCCAAGACCGAGTTCGGCGACGACATCCCCGGTCCCGACTTCATGGTGGGTACGCCGGCGAGCACGTCCGGCGCGTTGTACAAGCTGTCCGGCGCGACGATGCCGTTCGCACCGGAGTGGTCCGGCTCGCTGTCGGCGACGTACGAATGGGACTTCTCCAGCAACCTGATGGGCCGCTTCAACATCGGCGCGAAGTACATGGGCGACTACAACACCGGTTCGGACCTGGACGTGGAGAAGCACCAGGATTCGTACACGGTGGTCAATGCGCGCTTCGGCATCGGCCGCGCCGACAACCGCTGGATGCTGGAGTTCTGGAGCACCAACCTCACCGACACCGACTACGTCCAGGTGGGCTTCGACGGTCCGCTGCAGGCGCTGTTCCCGGACCCGGGCAATCCGTTCAACACCTACAACGCGTTCCCGGCCGCGCCGCGCATGTACGGCGTGACCCTGCGCGTCCGCTACTGATCCACGTGGCAACCGGGGCCCGCGCATCTCCGGATGCGCGGGCCCTTTTTTTCGGCCCGGGGCGACAAGCCCCCCGTGACCCCCGATACTGCGTGCTTTCGGCACGGAACAACACGATGGATGTCCCTGGCGACGCGGAACTGGCACGACTGGCCGAGCGCACCGGCACCCGGCTGCAGGCCGACCGCGACATGCTGGTGACCGCGGAAAGCTGCACCGGCGGCTGGATCGCCAAGACCGTCACCGACGTCGCCGGTTCATCGGCCTGGTTCGACTGCGGCTTGGCCGCATACAGCTACGAGGCCAAGCAGGCGCTGCTGGGCGTGCGTCCGCAGACCCTGGAAGAGCACGGCGCGGTCAGTCGCGAGACCGTGATCGAGATGGTTTCCGGCGCGCTTGTCACGTCCGGGGCCACGGTGGCGGTGGCCGTGACCGGCATCGCCGGGCCGGGCGGCGGCACCGAGGACAAGCCCGTGGGCACGGTATGGATCGGTTGGAAGCGCCGCGGCGGCTATCCGCAGGCGGAAGTCTTCGTCTTCGCCGGTGATCGCGATGCGGTCCGCAGGCAGACCGTGGCCGAAGCCCTGCGGGGGCTGGAGCGGCTGCTGTGAGTCGCCTGCGATTGGCGCTTTCTATGGGTTTCCCGCGTCGGCCGGCATGAAGAGGCCTGGTTCGCCGCCCACGTAGACACACATGACGTCGCTGCGGTACCGCGTTCGCAGGAAACCCGTCGCTTCGAACACGTCCGCGTGTTGCGGATTCGAATACGCGATGACGATGCGTCGAGGCGCGGCCCTGCAAGCAGCTTCGAGATTGGCCAGTACTTTGCGAATCACCACGTCATCGAACGGATTGTAGAAGTAGCAGAACAGGTCTCCCGGCGGCGGGTGGTAGGCGGCGGCATCCATGCACAGCAATTCGATCTCTGCGGCGCGCGGCTGGCGCGCGGCAAACGCGTCGATATTCAAGCGCGCCTGTACACACAGCGAATCGAACAGTTCGACGCCTATCACGCGGCGAAAGCCCATGTCGGTGGCGAGTGCAAGCGCACGCCCCTTGCCGGCGCCATAGTCGATGAATGTGTATTCCGCTGGATTGAACGGTTGTGCGGCACGCATCAGCCGGTTGAACCTGGCGAACGGCAGCGGGGCGTAAAAGACGGCATTTTCAAGATGTTGCGGATGGGGCCCGCTCCCGACGGATTCGGTTGCCTCGATTCGCCCCATGGTGGCGATGCCGAACTTGCGATCCAGCCTGGTCTCGCGTTGCGTCCGCAACCAGATCGGGATCTTGGCGAAGACGCCGAAGACGCCATCGATGCGGACCTGGCGGATCAGTTTTCGGATGAAGACGAGCATCGTCAGCCGTCCTGGTCGAACCACGTCACGTGCAGTTCCGGCAGGTCGGGCAAGGCGAGGTCGCCGTCGAGGTGCAGCCCGATGATCGGCTGTTCGCTGCGGGCGACGAACCCTTCGGCCCGCCAGCCAGCCATGGCACCGGCCGTGGCTGCCAACAACAGGTGGATCGCGGGTCGACGCTGCTTGCGCGCGGCAGCGACCAGGGCCCGGACGAGTGGTCGCGACAGCCCCGTCATTGCATCGGCCGACCAATAATCGAGCACCTGGAGCGGATCGCCCGGTGAGTCCTCGGCGTCACAGGCGAACCAGGCCAGCAGCTGCCCGTCGCTGTCGGACACCAACAGATAGCGCGCCCGTCCGGCAGGTGGCAGGTCGAAGCGCCAGCGCACCGCTGCGTGGTCGCGGACGCTGGTCAGTGCGTCCGGACGCGCGCCCGAATGCCACAGTCCATCCATTGCCGGGACGCTCGATCCGGACCAGCGCCAGTGCAGTCCGGGCACAAGGCCATCGGCCGCGCGGTCACGCAGGACGCCGGCCAGGTCCACGATGGCGCCGAGTGGCTGGGCGACGATGCCCGGAAGCCTGCGCCGCAGGTAGTCGCCATGGCGCAGCACCTTCGCGTGTCGCACCAGCTTGCCCAGTACGCTGAAGCCGGCACGTCGACTTACCCCGACCGCGCCGGGTCTCGGCAATCCATACAGCAGGTCGACCTGCCCCCGGGCGGCTTCGATCAGCGCCTGCTGCAACACCAGCGCCGGCCCCAGCGAGCGATGCTGCGTCGTGACCGCGAAATGGGCGACCACGGCGGCGCGGACAGACTGCCCGCGCCAGCGCATCGGCCGCGGGCCGGCACCGATCACCCCCACCAGCTCACCGCTCGGCTGATGGCGCAACAGTTGGATGATCGGCGGGCCGTGCGGGCTGTCGCGATAGAAGTGGTCGTACTTTTCCGGCTGCATCGCAAGTGGGCCGAAGTGGTCGCCCCAGATGGCAAGGATCGCGTCGCGGTCGCGATCGACGTCGCCTGGATGGGTGGTGTAATGGGGCGACACGACCGGCACCCGGCTGGCCGCTTCGATGGTACTCATCGAGCCGCCACCAGCCGCCGCTTCAGCATCCGATGCATCCGCTCGCCCTGGTTCAGCACCAGGCGATTGATCAGCGTGTTGTGCAGGATGGCGTAGTCGCCCAATACGCATTGGCCAGGCCACAGGTTCGGGAACATGGTGTTGTCGGCCACCGTGCAGGAATCGACCGCCTGCAACTGCGGATGCGTGTCGCGGATGCTGCGCATCTGGAACAGCTCGATCAGGACCCCGGGCGAATGCCGGGCATGCGCCTCCTCGTAGGCGATCTTGAAGGTGAAGGCGTGGGCGCCGCTGACGAAATTGCACTTCATCGCGATGGGCCTGCCGTCCAGTTCCAGCGCCAGCATGTGCAGTTGGCCGCGCGCGTGGGCAGCCTGGCAGGCTGCGAACAGGAATGCCTGCCGTGATTCGTCGACGCCCAAGGCGGTCCCTGCGCGGCCTTTCCAGCCGGAGGCCTCCACCTGCAGGAAATTTTCCAGCCACGTCGCGAGATCGTCGCCGTCGGACATCGTCCGGTAGCTGAGCGCGCCTTCCTCTCCCAGTCGGCGCTCCTTGCGGCGAAGCGTGCTGCGTTGTTTCGCAGACATGTGCTCCGGATCGTCAGGTGCGTCCAGACGATGCATCGCGCGCGTCCAGCGCGTGCGTCGGGACAGCAGCTGCGGCCGTCGTGCGATGGCCGTGTCCAACGCGGCTGCCACGTCTCCGTCCATGCGGATGTCGACCAGCTCCATGACGCCTGCCGTCGTCCCCTTGTCGGCGAACCAGTCAAGGATGGCGTCGATGGCCTCCTGTACATGCTCGCGGTGCAGCAATGGCGCGGCCAGGAAGGCGCATTCGTGGATCCAGGAGCGCAGCGTCCGCTGGGGCAGGCGCTTGAAGTGGGGGCGGAAGGCCAGTGGCAACAGGCAGATCAGCTCGTTCGTGGCGCGGCGTACCGCCAGCAGCTGCAAGGGTTCGGTGGACAGGAATTCCAGTGCCGGCCGCAGGCACCAGCTTTCATAGAAAGGATTGGGTTCGGTCGCGTTGGCGGCCAGATGGTCGATTTCCAGGGCGAGTGCATCATCGATGCGCCTGACCTCGGTCAGCTGGACCTCTGGAGTGCGAATTGCGTTCATGGATGCGCCGGTTCCTCCCTGGACGGAGATGTTTCGCCCGTTTCAGCTTGGGATAACGCAAGAAGGACCGATGGCTGGACATCTCCCGCGGCCGCCTGGCCGCGCGTGCCGCCGGTATAGTTCCCGGATGGATTGCGATTGCACCGACCTTGTCCGGTACCGGATTCGCCACCTGCGTGGCCGAAGCCCTGCGCGGGCTGGAGCGGCTGCCGTGAGTCGCCTGCGATGACCATGCTCGATGCCCTTGCCGGTGTCCGCGACCTCGGGCGCCTGCAGGAGATCGCCGTCGTCTTCGTTCGCCACGGCTTCGGGGACCTCGTGCGTCGCAGCGGCATGGCGGGCGTACTCGAGCGCGCCGGGCGGCTGCTGCACTGGGAGCGCGCCGAGGAGCGGCTGGAAATGAAGCCCGCGCAGCGCCTGCGCAGTGCGCTGCAGGAGCTGGGGCCGACCTTCGTCAAGCTGGGCCAGGTGTTGGCCACGCGCGTGGACCTGCTGCCGCCGGAGTGGATCGCCGAGCTGGGACTGCTGCAGAACGCGGTCCCGGCGCTGCCCTGGGAGGCGGTGCGGCCACAGCTGGTGGAGGACCTGGGCGTCGAGCCCGAGGTGGCCTTCGCGCGGGTGGAGCCGATACCGATCGCGGCGGCCTCGCTTGCGCAGGCGCACCGCGCGTGGCTGCACGATGGCGCGGCGGTGATCCTGAAAGTGCGCCGCCCGGGGATCGTCGAGGTGGTCGACGCCGACATGCGGTTGATGGCGCGGCTGGCCGAAGTGGTCGAGTCGCAGCTGCCGGACCTGCGCCGCTATCGCCCGGTCGAGGTCGTGCGCCAGTTCCGGGCCTCGCTGCGGCGCGAGCTCGACTTCGCCGCCGAGTGCCGCAGCGCCGAGCGGATCGCCGCCAATTTCGCCGACGACGAGCGCGTGCTGGTGCCGCGGGTGCACTGGCAGTGGACGTCGGAGCGGCTCAACGTCCAGGACTTCGTCGACGGCATACCCGCGGGCGATCTCCCTGCGGTCGATGCCGCCGGCCTGGACCGTGCCGCGCTGGCGCGGGCGGGCACCGGCATCGTGCTCAAGATGGTGCTTGAAGACGGCCTGTTCCACGCCGACCCGCATCCCGGCAACCTCTTCTTCCTGCGCGACGGCGGCATCGCGATCATCGACTTCGGCATGGTCGGCCACCTCGGCGAGCGCCGCCGGTTCGAGATCGCGCGCCTGCTGCACGGCATGGTCGAGCAGGACGCCGAGGCGGTGGCCGACATCCTGCTGGACTGGAGCATTGGCGGCGAGGTCGACGAGGAGCGCCTGGAAGCGGATACGGCGGCGGTGGTGGACCGCTACCGGGGCGTGCCGCTGAAGGACCTGCGCATGGGCACGATGCTGTCCGATGCCGCCGGCCTGCTGCGCAGCCACGGCCTGATGTTGCCACCGGATCTCGCGCTGGTGATCAAGGCCTTCCTGACGCTGGAAGGGTTCGGTCGCCAGCTGGACCCGGATTTCGACATGGCGACCGAGGCTCGGCCGTGGCTGGAGCGGGTGATGCGGCGCCGGTTCGCGCCCGCGGCCCTGGCCCGTCGCGGGCGTCGTGGCCTCGCCGGGATGCTCGAGTTCGGCGCGGAGCTGCCGCGCGACCTGCGCCGGCTGATCCGCGCCGCGCGCGGCGGACGGCTGGGCGCGCGCATCGAGATTCCCACGCTGCAGGCCCTCGGCGACCAGGTCGACCGCGCGGCCAGCCGCCTGACCATGGGCGTGATCACCGCGGCGCTGATCATCGGCTCCTCGATCGTGATGAACAGCGTCGGCGGTGGTGCCCGCAATCAATGGCTGATGGCCTTGGGTGTGGCCGGGTTCGTGGGCGCGGCTGCCTTGGGGGTGTGGATCGTGTATTCGATCTGGAAGGGCGCGCACAGGCGTTGATTCCTGTGGATGTTAGTAGTATTACTACTAACCATGGATATCACCGACACCCAGCAGTCCATCCTCGCCCTGATCGCCGAGCGCATCGCGGAGGAGGGCATGCCGCCCTCGCAGGCCGAGATCGCCCGCGCCTTCGGCTTCAGCAGCGTGCGCGCCGCCCAATACCATCTGGAGGCGTTGGAGGCTGCAGGGGCCATCGAGCGGGTGCCGGGGCGCGCGCGCGGGATCCGCGTGCTGCGGGCACCGGAGCTCCCGCAGGGATCGCTCGGATTCCCGGGGGACGAGGTCGCGGCTGCAGCCGCTGCCACAGGGCGCCAACCTGGTGCGGGTACGGCTTTTGTGGGAGCAGCCACAGCTGCGAATGCCGCGGCCGATCTCCTGGAGCTCCCCGTCCTCGGCCAGGTCGCCGCCGGCGTCCCCATCGGCGCCGACATCGGCAGCGACCAGATGGTCCTGATGGACCGCGCCTTCTTCTCCCCGGCGCCCGACTACCTGCTGCGCGTGCGCGGCGACTCGATGCGGGACGAGGGCATCTTCGACGGCGACTTGATCGGCGTGCACCGCACCGCCGACGCGCGCTCGGGCCAGATCGTCATCGCCCGCATCGACGACGAGATCACCGTCAAGCTGCTGAAGGTCGGCAAGGACCGCATCCGCCTGCTGCCGCGCAATCCGGACTACGCACCGATCGAGGTCGCACCGGATCAGGACTTCGCGATCGAAGGCCTGTACTGCGGCCTGGTGAGGCCGAACCGGTGACGCGGAATTCCCCCACGCTCACCCGCACCTTCCGCCGCTGCCGTTGACCCGCCGCAACCATTAGCTTCGAAACCACGGCGCGATGTCGCAGCCCCTGCGACCGCCGGTACGCACACTAGCCACATTCCCGAATACCTGATCCGAGGACACCACGATGGACGAGAACAAGAAGCGCGCGCTTTCCGCAGCCCTGGGCCAGATCGAAAAGCAGTACGGCAAGGGATCGGTGATCCGCATGGGCGACCGCGTCGCCGAAGTGGTCCCGGTAATTCCCACCGGTTCGCTGCAGCTCGACATCGCGCTCGGCATCGGCGGCCTGCCGCGCGGCCGCGTGATCGAGATCTACGGCCCCGAGTCCTCGGGCAAGACCACGCTTACCCTGCAGACCATCGCTGAATGCCAGAAGCTTGGCGGCGTGGCGGCGTTCATCGACGCCGAGCATGCGCTCGACCCGACCTACGCGCAGAAGCTCGGCGTCAACGTCGACGACCTGCTGGTGTCGCAGCCCGATACCGGCGAGCAGGCGCTCGAGATCGCCGACATGCTGGTGCGCTCCAACGCGGTCGACATGGTGGTGGTCGACTCGGTCGCCGCGCTTACCCCGCGTGCCGAAATCGAAGGAGAGATGGGCGACCAGCTGCCCGGCCTGCAGGCACGCTTGATGAGCCAGGCCCTGCGCAAGCTCACCGGCAACATCAAGCGCAGCAACTGCATGGTGTTCTTCATCAACCAGCTGCGCCACAAGATCGGCATGATGATGCCGGGCCAGAGCCCCGAAGTGACCACCGGCGGCAACGCGCTCAAGTTCTATGCCTCGGTGCGCCTGGACATCCGCCGCATCGGCGCGATCAAGAAGGGCGAAGAGATCATCGGCAACCAGACCCGCATCAAGGTGGTCAAAAACAAGATGGCGCCGCCGTTCAAGCAGGTCATCACCGAGATCCTCTACGGCGAGGGCATCAGCCGCGAAGGCGAGCTGATTGACATGGGCGTGGACGCCAAGCTGATCGAGAAGGCGGGCGCCTGGTACAGCTGCGGCGAAGAGCGCATCGGCCAGGGCAAGGAGAACGCCCGCCTGTACCTCAAGGAGAATCCGGAGGTCGCGAAGCGGATCGAAAGCGAACTGCGCGCCCGGCTGATGCCGCAGGCCGTCCTGGCCGCGGCCGCGGCTGCCGGTGACGAAAGCGCCAAGGCCAGCAAGGGCACCAAAGAGCCCAAAGAGCCCAAAGAAGCCAAGGAAGCCGCAGAAACCAAGGCCTGAGCGGGGTGGCCCGGGCGGGTGAAGGAGGGGGTGCCGATGGTGGCGCGCCTGAGGGCACCACCGGGCGGGGCCGCCGACGGCGGCCGGAGCTGACCCCGGCACAGCGTGCGCTCGGCCTGCTGGTTCGCCGTGAGCATTCGCGCAAGGAGCTCGCCCGCAAGCTCGAAGCCCGTGGCGTTGAGAGCGCGGAAGCCGAGGCCGCGATCGAGCGCATGGCCGAGGCCGGCTGGCAGGACGATGGCCGCTTCGCGACCGGCCTGGCGCGCATGCGTGCGGAGGCGGGTTACGGCCCGCTTCGGATCCGTGCGGAGCTTGGCACCCATGGGCTCGGCGGCGAGATCATCGAAGCGGCGTTCGAGGCACTTGCGGAGTCCGGCGCCGACGACTGGCGGGCCAATGCCCGCAGGCTGGTGCAGCGCCGCCATGGCCCAGCGGTTGCCGATGACCCGGTGCTGCGGCGCAAGGCCGCGGACCTGCTGTTCCGTCGCGGTTTCGACCATGACTCCGTGCGCGCCGCCACCGCGCCCGGGGACGAGGACGACTGAGCCGTTGGGCCCCGCCGGTGCTGCGTACTTGCGCCGTCCTGCTAACCTATCGGCATCCGAGCGCTAGCGCCCGGCGCCCGTGCCTGGCTGCGGCCAGCGGAGTCGCCGGGAGAGGCGCCGCCCCCGAAAAGCCTGCACGCCAAGATGCCAGATCGTACCCATCCAACGCGCCCCACCACGGCCGATATCCGCCGTGATTTCCTTGCCTTCTTCAGCGATCGCGGCCACACCGTCGTGCCCTCGGCATCGCTGGTGCCCGGCAACGACCCCACGCTGCTGTTCACCAACTCGGGCATGGTCCAGTTCAAGGACGTGTTCCTGGGCGCCGAGAAGCCCGGCTACGTGCGCGCGACTGACGTCCAGCGCTGCCTTCGCGCCGGTGGCAAACACAACGACCTTGACCAGGTCGGCTATACCGCGCGCCACCACACCTTCTTCGAGATGCTGGGGAACTGGTCGTTCGGCGACTACTTCAAGAAGGACGCCATCGCCTGGGCCTGGGAGCTGCTGACCGGGGTCTGGAAGATCCCGGCCGAGCGCCTGCTGGTCACCGTCTACCACACCGACGACGAGGCCTACGCCATCTGGCACGACGTGGTGGGCGTGCCCGCCGAGCGCATCATCCGCATCGGCGACAACAAGGGTGCGCCCTACGCCTCGGACAACTTCTGGCAGATGGCCGACACCGGCCCCTGCGGCCCCTGCACCGAGATCTTCTACGATCACGGCGCCCACATCCCTGGCGGCCCCCCGGGCTCGCCCGACGAAGACGGCGACCGCTACATCGAGATCTGGAACCTGGTGTTCATGCAGTTCGACCGCCAGCCGGACGGCCACATGGACCCGCTGCCTGCGCCCTGCGTCGACACCGGCATGGGCCTGGAGCGCCTTGCCGCGGTGCTGCAGGGCGTGCATGGCAACTACGAGATCGACCTGTTCCAGGCGCTGATCCGCGAAGCCGCAGCGCTGACCGGCACCGACGACACCGGCAACAAATCGCTGCGGGTGATCGCCGACCACATCCGCGCCTGCAGCTTCCTGGTCGTCGACGGCGTGCTGCCGTCCAACGAGGGCCGCGGCTACGTCCTGCGCCGGATCATCCGTCGCGCCCTGCGCCATGGCTGGATGCTCGGCGTGCGCAAGCCCTTCTTCCACAGGCTGGTGGCCACCCTCGACGCACTGATGGGCGAGGCCTACCCGGACCTGCGCACCCAGCGTGCGCTGGTCGAACGCGCGCTGCTGGCCGAGGAAGAGCGCTTTGCCGAGACCCTGGATTCGGGCATGCGCATCTTCGACGAAGTCGCTGCGCGCAGCGCCGGCTCCGCTTCCACGGACCCCGCCTCCAACGTCATGATCCCCGGCGCCGATGCCTTCCGCCTGTACGACACGTACGGCTTCCCGCTTGACCTCACCGCCGACATGGCGCGCGAGCGCGGCATGGAGGTCGACGTCGCCGGCTTCGAGGCGGCGATGGAGCAGCAGCGCGAGACCGCGCGCGCGGCAGGCAAGTTCGGCGGCGGCACCACCCTCCCGGCCGATCTGGTGGCGAAGATGGAGCCGACCGGCTTCCTCGGCCACGACCGCCTGGAGGCTGCCGGGCTCACGGTCGTGGCGCTGCTGCGCGACGGCCGTCCGGTAGAACGCGTCGAGGCGGGCGAAGAGGCGATCGTGTTCCTCGACCGCACCCCGTTCTACGCCGAGTCCGGCGGCCAGGTAGGCGACACCGGCGAGCTCGCCGCACCCGTTGGCGCCTCCTTCCTCGTAGACGACACCCGCAAATTCGCAGGCCAATACCACGGCCATATCGGCCGCGTGCGCACCGGCGCGCTTGCGGTGGGCGACCAGGTGCTCGCCAGCGTCGACGCCGCCCGCCGCGGCACCACCGTGCTCAACCACAGCGCCACCCATCTGCTGCACGGCGCCCTCCGCGAGCGCCTCGGCACCCACGTCGCGCAGAAGGGCTCGCTGGTCGCGCCCGACCGCCTGCGCTTCGACTTCTCGCACTTCGAGCCGATCACCGCGGACGAACTCCGCGACATCGAGCTCCGGGTCAACGACGAAGTGCGCGCCGACCACGGCGTGAGCATCCGCGAGATGGCGATGCAGGAAGCGGTCGACGCCGGCGCCATCGCGCTGTTCGGCGAGAAGTACGGCGAGCGCGTGCGGGTGGTGCAGATGGGCGACTCGGTCGAACTCTGCGGCGGCACCCACGTCGGCCGCACCGGCGAGATCGGCCTGTTCAAGCTGGTGTCGGAAGGCGGGGTCTCCGCCGGCGTGCGCCGCATCGAGGCGCTCACCGGCCGCGCCGCGCTCGATCACGTGGCGGCGGAGGAGGCGCGTCTCTCCGAAGCTGCGCGCCTTTTGGGCGGGACCGCCGCCGAGGTCGGCGACAAGCTGCGCGCGCTGCTGGACAGGCAGAAGAAGCTGGAACGCGAACTCGAGGCGATGAAGGCGCGCGCGGCCAGCAGCGCCACCGCCGACCTGTCCGCCGGCGCGGTCGATGTCGGCGGCATCAAGGTGCTGGCGGCGCGGATCGAGGGTCTCGACGCCCGCGCGCTGCGCGATGCCCTGGACCGCTTCAAGCAGCAGCTTGGCGATTCCGTGGTGCTGCTTGCCGGCGCCAGCGAAGGCCGTGCCGCGCTGGTGGCGGGTGTCAGCGGTTCGGCGCTTGGCCGGATCAAGGCGGGCGAGCTGCTGTCGCACGTGGCCGCACAGGTCGGCGGCAAGGGCGGCGGCCGGGCCGATATGGCCCAGGGCGGCGGCGAGGACGGGCCCGCCCTGGAGGCCGCGCTCGCCGCGGTTCCGGCCTGGGTGGCAGGGCGCGTGGCCTGAACCGCGGCAGGATTCGTTACTTTGTACATGCACGCAGCGGGCAGGCGCCTAGTTATCATGGCGGGATCGCGTGAACACTCAGGAAGGCCGCAGCTGCGAGCCTTTCAACAAAGACCGGGCGGAGACCCGGCCCATGGAGCTCCCACATGTTGATTTTGACCAGGCGGGTCGGCGAGACGCTCATGATCGGTGACTCGGTCACCGTGACCGTGCTCGGCGTCAAGGGTAACCAGGTGCGCGTAGGCATCACCGCGCCCAAGGATGTTTCCGTCCACCGCGAGGAAATCTACCAGCGCATCCAGCGCAACGAGCCCGTGGCAGCGGCCGGCGAGGACGGCGGCGCCGACGACGGCGGCAAGGATTCGAATTAAGTTTGCCGGCTGCGGGCCGAGCCGGTATTCTTACGCACCGCGCCGGTCGGCTTGGCCAGCGTGGGGATGCAACACCCGGAGAGTTGCCCGAGTGGCTGAAGGGGCTCCCCTGCTAAGGGAGTATAGGGTTTATAGCTCTATCGAGGGTTCGAATCCCTCACTCTCCGCCAGATTTATGGCGGTAGGCGATTGACGAAAGTTGGCTGTCTCTGCATAATTCCGCTTCTGCACAACGCGCCCGTAGCTCAGCTGGATAGAGCACCAGGCTACGAACTTGGGGGTCGGAGGTTCGAATCCTTCCGGGCGCACCATAGAGAAAGCACAAGGGTCAACGGCTTAGCGCTCGTTGGCCCTTTTGCGTTGTGGGCGCGGCGCCCGTATCAAGGAAGGCTTGGCGGGAAGGGTGTCCAACAAACAAGTTGGAGAAATCCTCGATGATGAGTTCGCCGAGGACCGCCGCGCTTGAGGGTCTACGTGCTGACGGAGGCCGCATCGGTCGCCCGATGGTGCGTGCCTTCGAACGCCAGCCCGGCGACGCCCAAGGCCGTGCCGAGACCAGGCCGTCGGGGCAACTGCACGCGCTTGGTGAACCGGTCCTTGAGGTTGAAGTGCTGCGTGTCGATCGGAAAGCCGATGCCATGGAAGTCGGCGTCCTGCTGGATCTGGCGGCGGTCGTAGTTGCCCCGCGAGCCCTAGGCGGTGAGGCGGAACGGGCGCAGCCAGTCCTGTAGTTGCGCCACGACCTCGACGAATCCCGCGGCCGGATCGACGTCAGGCTGGGTGATCGACGTGAGCTGCGTGCAGAACGGCGTCAGCCGGGGATTGCGCACGGGCTGCACGAAGACGTTGAACTCCTCCTTGATCCGCCATGACGCAGGATCCAGCAGCGCCGCACCGATCTCGATGATCTCCATTTCCTTCCGCGGAACCGAGCCCTGGTCGTCGCAGGTGGCTTCAAGGTCGAGCACCAGGTAGCGCCTCATGCGAGTTCCACCGCGGGTGCGCCGAGGTCGGCGGGAATGATCCGGATCCGACCCGCCAGTGACGAAAACAAGATCACGACGTCCAGCGGCAATGTCTTTGCCGACCTGGGATTCGATGAGGCCGAGGCCCAGGTGCTTGCGCTCCGTGCCGACCTCATGGCCCAGCTCGAGAAGACGATCAAGGCGCGCAACATGACCCAGGTCGCGGCCTCCAAGATCCTGGGTGTGAGCCAGGGGAGGGTGTCCGACCTGGCCCGCGGCAAGGTCGAGAAGTTCAGTCTCGACATGCTGGTCACGTTTGCGGCCAAGTTGGGAAAGCCAGCCAAGGAGTGAGTTGTCGGCCTGATTTCGACCTCCAGGCGGCGGAACGCGCAGGTGCCCGTGCCACACACTTGGAGGCCGCTTCCGTGCCACGCCCTGCGCCAACTTCGTGCCAAACGGCTTGATCACGGCGAGAATCGGCGCGAGGCTGACGCCCGGCTGAGGGCGCGGCCCACGCCAGGCCAAGTGTGACGCAGCGCACGCTCCAGGGCGGGGCGCGCCGGTACGATCCGATCCGCACCCGTCCGCGCGCGGACGCGGTGCCCACGCACACACCGCGACGTCGAACAGGGGCGCCGTCGCCATTCCCGGAGTTCCCCCGATGCGATTATGTCTTCACCAAGATGTGCGATTACCTGCGTGCCAGATCGCAGGTCCCGAACCACGGCCTTCGCGCAGGTCCCGCCACACGCGCTGCCTGGCTGCCGCAGCCACCGTCTTCCTCCTCGCCGCATCCTTCCCGGGCCTTGCCGCCGAGTGGTTCGTGTCCACGGCCGGCAGCGACAGCACCGGCACCGGCACGCTCCAGAAGCCGTTCCGCACCATCCGGCACGCCGCCGCAGGCAGCGTCTCCTCCGCAGGCGACACCATCACCATCCGTGGCCCTTCCGGCAACCGGACCTACAACGAGTGCGAAGTGCGCCTGCGCCACCGGCTCGTGCTCCGCTCCTACCAGGGCGAACGAGCGCATATCCATTGCGGCAACACGTCGGACGTAGCGGTACGCATCGATGTCAACGCCTCCGGCAGTCGCGTGGCCGGCTTCGAGATCAGCGGCGGCTACTACGGCGTGATGCTGATGACCAACTGGGAGCAGGGCGGGCCGTCCAGCGCCCACGGCGCGCGTAACGTGGTGCTCGAGGACCTGCTGGTCCACGACACCGGCCGCGACGGCATCAAGATCACGCCGAAGTCGGACAACGCGACCATCCGCCGCGTCGAGATCCACACCACCGGGGTCGGTTACCCGGCGGGCACGCCGGACGATTCCAAGAACGCCGACGGCATCGACAACGTCAATGGCTCGGGCATGGTCGTGGAAGACAGCTACATCCACGACACCGCGACCACGGGCCTGTACTTCAAGGGCGGCGCGGCGGACGTGGTGATCCAGCGCAACCGGATCGAGAACACCGGTGACGCGGGCATCCTGGTCGGCTTCGACACCAGTCCCGAATTCTTCGACCTGCAGCTCAACCCGGGCTACTACGAGGCGATCCGCGGCACGGTGCGCAACAACTACGTGCGCAACACCGGTTATGCGGGCATCGGCATGTATGCGTCCAGGGATTCGCTGGTCGCCAACAACACGATCGTCGATGCGGCGCGGAAGGGTCATGCGCCGCTGTACTTCGGGGTGACGTTCCAGGACTGGGACCCGGCGGCGGGGCGTCCCGCCAACCGCAATCCCATGCTGCGCAACAACCTGGTGGTCCAGGACGGCGGCCGCTGCATGGAGATCCGCTACTCCAGCGAACTCGGCGGCCTGTCCGGGCTCAGCGGCTCGCCCGGCAGTGACTACAACGGCTTCCAGGCCAACTGCAGGTTCCGCGACGCGCGGCCGGGCAGCAACCTGGCCGATGGCTCGCTGGCGCAGTGGCGATCGACCACCGGTTCGGACGCGAACAGCATGACCGCCACGTTCACAGTGGATGCCACCGGGCATCTGCCCGCCGGCAGCCCGGCAATCGACCGCGGCGTGGCCCTGTCGCAGGTGCTCGACGACATCGACGGCCAGATCCGCCCTGTGCGCTACGACATCGGCGCCGACGAATACATGGGCGCCAGCCTGGCACCCGTGCCACGCAACGGATCCGCGCCGCTGGTGCCGCCCGCGGTGGGACCGGCGACCGCAGGCGGTGGTACCGGCAGCGCGCTGGCGCCTGCATCGGCCGGCGATCGCGCCGGGACGCGCGTCGCGCCGGTGCCGGCAGGCGCCGTGGACGCCGGTGCGCGGCGCCAGGTCCGCATCACCGCACCGGCCGTGGTCGCCTGGCGGCGCTTCATGGCCTGGCTGGACGCGGCGCGCGACAGCTTGACCCTCCACATGGAGTGACACGCGCTGTCGCAGGGCAGCGCCCGAGGGCCCCGGTGGAGACGCCGGGGCCTTTTGCCGTCCGGGCGGTGGCCGTCTTTGCCCGCATTCCGAGTTTTCCCATGCAGGAGATCCGGATTGGACCGGGTCTGGCACCAGGCCGAACGGGGGAGCAATGCACAGAATGGCTGCCGTTGATGCGGTGGGCACCACGCCCGCCAACCGGAGGTCCACGTGATCGGCGTCTTTGGAAGCCGTGCCAACCGCGTGGCCCGGTGGCTGTGGATCGGCGAGTCGCTGCTGGTGGTGCTGGCGGTGGTGGCGGCGATCGGGCTGCGCTTTCCCGACGATCCCGCCGGCCGCGACCTGCTTTTCGCACGCGGTCCGCTGCCGGCGCTGCTGGTGTCGGTCTTCGTGACCCTTTCGATGGCGGCGTTCGGCCTCTACCAGTCGCATATCCGGCTCAACCGCAGCGAGCTGCTGCTGCGCCTCCTGCTTGCGTTCTCCTTCGGCGGCGTTGCGCTGCTGGTGCTGTATTACCTGGTGCCGCCGATGTACATCGGCCGGGGCCTGCTCGCGATCACCCTCGGGCTTGGATTCGCCGGCGTCTACGGGCTGCGCGTGGCCATGCAGTGGTTGATGCGCGGCGAAGCGTACAAGCGCCGCGTGCTCGTTTACGGGGCCGGGCGCAACGCCAACCTGATCAACTGCCGCATGCGGCGCCGGGCGGACCGGCAGAGCTTTGCGGTGGTCGGCTTCCTCCCCGTCGCCGGCCAGCAGGTCGTCGTGTCCGACGCCCTGTGCCTGGACGTCGAGGAGTCGCTTCCCGCCCTGGTCCAGCGCCTCGGCGTGCACGAGATCGTGGTGGCGCCCGATGAGCGCCGCGGTGGCCTGCCGATGGAGGACATCCTGGCCTGCGCGCAGCGCGGGGTGTCGGTGGTCAACCTGCCGGCGTTCTTCGAACGCGAGGCGGGCATGATCAAGCTCGAGGTGGTGGACCCGTCGTCGCTGGTGTTTTCCGGCGGCTTCGACCACTCCTTCATACGCCGCCTGAGCAAGCGCGCCTTCGACCTGGCCGCGGCGCTGGTGCTGCTGGTGGTGGGCTGGCCGGTGATGCTGCTGGTCGCGCTGGCGGTGCGCCTGGAGGGCGGTGGCCCGGTGCTGTACCGGCAGGTTCGCGTGGGCGAGGGCGGCCGCAGCTTCGAACTGGTGAAGTTCCGCAGCATGCGCACCGACGCCGAGAAGGATGGCATCGCGCAGTGGGCCAGCAGCAACGACGACCGGACCACCCGCGTGGGCCGCTTCATCCGCAAGACCCGCCTGGACGAGCTGCCGCAGCTGTTCAACGTGCTGGGCGGTGACATGAGCTTCGTCGGCCCGCGGCCGGAGCGCCCGCAGTTCGTCGACCGGTTCAACGACGAGATCCGCTACTACAGCGTGCGCCACTCGGTGAAGCCCGGCCTCACCGGCTGGGCGCAGCTGCGCTATCCCTATGGCGCATCCGCCGCCGACGCGCACGAGAAGCTGAAGTTCGACCTGTTCTACGTCAAGAACCACGGCCTGCTGTTCGACTTCCTGATCCTGCTGCAGACCGTGGAGGTCGTGCTCTTCGGGCGCGGTGCGCGATGAGCCGGCCGCACGCCGGCGCGGATTCCGTTCTCCCTGACTCGACCCATCCATGGATGTCCCAGTGAGCCAGTACGAAGCCCAGGTGCGCAGTTTCATCGACGAAAACTTCCCGCCCGCCGTTCCCGGCGAGGCGCCCTCCGCGGATCTCAGCCTGCTCGAATCCGGCGTCATCGACTCGATGGGCGTGCTGCTGCTCGTCACCTGGCTGGAGCAGGACTTCGGCTTCGTGGTCGACGACGACGAGGTGGTGCCGGAGAACCTCGACAGCATCGCCGCCATCGACGCCTTCATCGCGCGCAAGCTGGAAGCGGAGCCCGTGGAGTGACTGCGCGCTGCGAACGCTGGCTCGCGCAGGCGGCCACGGCGCATCCGGGCAAGGTGGCTATCGTGCGCGACGGGCGCCGCGTGGACTACGCCACCCTGCACGCCGACAGCGAACGGTTTGCCGCGGCCCTGGCCGGGCAGGCCGGCCTGGAAGACGGCGACCGCTGCGTGGTGTTCCTGGAGAACTCGGTCGAGGCGGCGGTCGGCGTGTTCGGGACCCTGCGCGCGGGCGGCGTGTTTTCGGTCATCAACCCGACCACCAAGGCCGACAAG
This sequence comes from Luteimonas sp. A537, assembly GCF_054052065.1. Taxonomy (NCBI): domain Bacteria; kingdom Pseudomonadati; phylum Pseudomonadota; class Gammaproteobacteria; order Lysobacterales; family Lysobacteraceae; genus Luteimonas; species Luteimonas renzhihongae. The sequence continues at coordinate 22,791 of NZ_JBSVRH010000001.1, read as the reverse complement.
CTGGCCTTCGTGCTTGGCGACTGCGGGGCGTCGGTGCTCCTGACCCAGGCCAGCCTGCTGCCGGTGGCGCTGTCGGCCGCCGCGCGCGTGCCGGGCCTGCGCCGCATCGTGGTGGTCGATGGCGACGGCGATGGCGCCGATGGCACGCCCATCGGCTATGGCCGCTTCCTCGCGGCGGCCGATCCGGCCCGGCTGCCGGCCGAGGTCGGCATCGACACCGACCTGGCCATGCTGGTCTACACCTCTGGGTCGACCGGCAATCCCAAGGGCGTGATGATGACCCATGCCAACGTGCGCTTCGCAGCGACGTCGGTCACGACCTACCTCCGGTCCAGCGCCGACGACGTGGTGCTCAGCGTGCTGCCGCTGGCCTTCGACTACGGCCTCTACCAACTGCTGATGTGCGTGAAGCTCGGTGCCACCCTGGTGCTGGAGAAGTCCTTCGCGTTCCCGCAGAAAGTGCTGCCGCTGCTGGCAAGCGAGGGCGTGACCGCGTTCCCGCTGGTGCCGACGATGGCCGCACTGCTGTTGCAGCTGCGCAACTTCGATCCCGCCTGGGCGCGCAGCGTGCGCTATCTCACCAATACCGCCGCGGCCCTGCCGCCTGCGCACATCCGCCGGCTGCAGCAGCTGTTCCCGGATGCGCGCGTGTACTCGATGTACGGGATGACGGAATCCAAGCGCTGCACCTGGCTGCCACCCGAGGAGCTGGAAAGAAGGCCCGACAGCGTCGGCATCGCCATCCCCGGCACGCAGGCATGGGTAGCCGACGACGCGGGCCATCCGCTGCCTCCGGGCACCATCGGCGAACTGGTGGTGCGTGGCGGGCACGTCATGCAGGGTTACTGGAACAACGCCGAGGCCACCGCCCGCGCGCTGCGACCGGGGCGCTATCCCTGGGAGCGGGTCCTGTACACCGGCGACCTGTTCCGGATGGATGCGGAGGGCTTCCTGTACTTCGTCGGGCGCAAGGACGACATCCTCAAGTCGCGCGGTGAAAAGGTCAGCCCCAAGGAAGTCGAGAACGTGCTGTACGCCATGCACGGCGTGCGCGAGGCGGCGCTGGTGGGCGTGCCCGACCCGGTGCTCGGCCACGCCCTCAAGGCGCTGCTGGTGGTCGATGGGCCCGGGCTGGACGCGCGCGCGGTCATCGCGCACTGCCGCGCCCACCTGGAGGAGTTCATGGTGCCGCGCACGGTCGAGTTCCGCGACTCGCTGCCCAAGACCGGCACCGGCAAGATCCGGCGCAGCGAGCTGCAGGCCGAGGCCGACGCGCAAGCGCCGCTGCCCCACGCGCTCACGTCCTGAGCGCCCCGGGGCGGCCGCTGGGCATTCATCCCATCGATGGCCTGGTCCGGGATCGCGACGACGGGGTTTCGGGTAGTCATGTGGCTTCCAGCTCGGGCAGGGGCGGTGCAGGCGCGCGTGCAGGCGTCATGCTTTGCAGCAGGCGCGTCGAAAGAATCCCGACGAAGGCCTGGTTGTCGGCGAATCCGGTCGCCTTGCCGCTCCGCGCCTTGGCGTACAGGCGCGCCACGGCGGCGGCGTCGAACATGCCGTCGGCGCGGATGGCATCGGGGTCGAAGGCCTCGGCCACGTAGTCCAGCGGCTGGCCGTCGACGAAGAAGCTCTGGCTGTCGGGCGCGCGATAGGGCTGCTTGGTGCGGCGCAGGATGTCGTCGGGAAGCAGGCCGGCCAGCGCCTTGCGCAGCACGTGCTTCTCCGAGAGCCCGTGGATCTTCCACTGCGGTGGAAGCCGGTTGGCGAATTCCACCAGGGTGTGGTCGAGGAAGGGGTAGCGGCCCTCGATCGATGCGGCCATCGCCGCGCGGTCGCCCTGGCTGGCCAGCAGGTAGCCGGCGAGCAGGGTCTTCGCCTCGACGTACTGGTCGCGCGCCAGCGGAGCCCAGCGCATGATCGATGCGGGCAGGCGTGATTCCACAAGCGACATCGGATCGAAGCCGGCCACCGAAGCGCGCAGCTCGGGAGACAGGAACGCCAGCGCACGACCCGACGTGGACCAGCGCGGCAGGTGGGCGAACACCGGGCGCCCGATGTGCTCCATGCCCTGGCCGAAGAACGCGGCGGCGAACGCCGGGTTGGAAGACGGCGAATTGGCCAGGTAGCCGTACAGCCGGCCGAGCAGCTTCGGACGCGCAGCAGATGTTGGTTGGCGCGCCCAGAAGCGGCGCACTTTGGCTTCCTTGAACAGGTCGTAGCCGCCGAAAACCTCGTCGGCGCCCTCGCCGGTGAGCACCACCCTGTAGCCTTGGCGGCGCACTTCATCGGCGAGGAGCATCAGCGGAACGCCCGCGGTGCGCAGCACCGGGGTCTCGGCATGCGCGACGAAGCGCTGGAACGCATCGCCGATCTCGTGTGTGCCGATGCGCAGCGTGGTGTGGTCGGTCCCCAGGTGTCGGACCATCGCCAGCTGGTGTTCGCTCTCGTCGAATTCGCGCTGGGCGAATGCGACCGAGAACGTGCGCACCGGCGTCCGGGTGGCGGTGCGTATCAGTGCCACGATGCCGGACGAGTCGAGGCCGCCGCTGAGGTAGGCACCCACGGGCACGTCGGCGCGCAGTTGCAGGCGCACGGCGTCGGTCAGGCGCTCGCGCAGTTCGCCGGCGGCCTGGTCGATGTCGCGCCATGGCCGGGCTACGTCGGCGGCCTCCGGGAAGCTCCAGTCCCAGTAGCGATGCAGGCGTTCGCGGCCGTCGGCCTCGATGCTGAGGATGTGCCCCGGCGGCAGGGTGGAAACGTCCTGCCAGGCGGTGTCGGGGTCCAGCGGCGCCCACAGCGTCAGCGCCTGCGCCAGGCCGAGTGGATCCAGCCGCGCATGCCCGGGCAGGGCCGCGAACAGGGCCTTCACCTCGGAGGCGAACCACAGCGTGCCGCGGGCCCGGGTGTAGTACAGCGGGCGGATGCCGAGGCGGTCGCGGGCCAGGACCAGACGCTGTTTGCGCGCGTCCCAGAGCGCGATCGCGAACTGGCCGTTCAGATGGTCGACGAACGCATCGCCATGGCGCTGGTACAGGTGCACGATCACTTCGGTGTCCGAGCGCGTTCGAAAGACGTGGCCTTGGGCCTCCAGCTGCCCTCGCAGCTCAACGAAGTTGAAGATCTCGCCGTTGAACACGGTCCACACGCTGCCGTCAGGACTGGCCATCGGCTGGTCGCCGGTGGCCAGGTCGATGATCGACAGCCGCGCGTGCGCCAGGCCGACGCCGTCGTCGACGTGGAAGCCGTAGCCGTCGGGGCCGCGATGGGCAAGGGTGGTGATCATCGAGCCCAGCACGGCCCGTGCGCCGTCTGGGGGTGATGGGCTTCCGAGGTAGCCGGCAAGTCCGCACATGCTCAGTACTCTCCGTGGACGCGATGCGGCGCCGCGCTTCCCGCGCGTGGGATGCAGGCAGCGCCGGCGCCCTGTCGCGCCTTGTCGTCGGACGCGGGCCTGGGTGATCCGACCTGCAGGGGTCGCAGCGGCGAGCTGTACCAGTCGGCCAGGCGGTCGCATTCGAAATGCAGCCAGGACGGTCCGTAGATCCAGTGCGCGTCGTCGGCGTCGCGGGCGACGGGCTCGCCCATCAGCGCGGCCACGGTGCGGCGATCCATGCCGAGCTGTGCGTTGACCAGCGCCGGTGCCACTGTGTCGTGGGAAGCGCGGGGGGCGGTGTCGGTCGCCGACGGCGGGTCGGAGACCGGCAGCCAGCGCCAGATCGCAGCGACCACCAGCAGCACCGGCAGCAGCAGCACGCGCATGCGCGGAACGCGCCGTGCGGCCCCTGTGGGAGCCGGCGACGGCGAAGCGACCATGCGTGACATGGAGGCCGGCCATGGCCGCGGGCCGAGCGTGGAAGAGCTGCGTCGGGTACCGTCCGCATCCGGTGCGCCCGGAAGCCGGCCCTGCCCGCGGTGGAAGTCGAGCACGGCCGCATAGCCCAGGTTGAGCGCGATGAGCACGTCCGGATTGCGCGGCCGTGTGGCAGGACGGTCTGGATGCAGCTCGGCGACGCGCCGGCGATAGGCCTGCTTGAACGCGACAAGGCCGCAGTCGGGTGCCACGCCAAGCTCGGCGTAGATCTTCGCGAAGTCGACGCCACCGATCATGTTGCGCCCCTGCCGGCTCACGCCACGGCCTGGCGGCAGAACAGCCGCGGGACCTGCACCATGGCCCGGAACAGGTCGCGACCCATGCCTTCTTCCACGGCGGTCCGCTGCAGGTCGAGCTGCGCCGATCCCGCATGCGCGATCCCGCCGTAGAACGAGAACGCTTGTTGCACGCCAGCCTCGTGCAGCAGGCGCCGGGTGTCGTCGTTGAACGCGGTGGGACTGCCGACCGGATAGGCGAAGTGCTTCATCGCGATCCCCAGCTCCTCGCGCAGGCGCGTCGCGCAGCCCTCGATCTCCGCGCGCTGCGCTGCTGCGGGCAGCGTGGACAGGATCGGATGGTTCACGGTGTGGCCGCCGATGGTCATGCCGGCGTCGGCCATCGCGCGGACCATGTCCCAGTCCATCCATTCGCCATCCACCGTTTCCGGCGGTTCGATGCCGGTCTCGGCCGCCAGGCGCGCCCGGAATGGTGCGAGCTGTTCGAATGGCAGCTTTTTGTAGACGCCAAGGACGCGACGGATGTCGGCTTCGCGGTTGCGCTCCAGCGTGATCGGGTCGTCGAGCCACGGCGCAAGGTCCAGCGAGGCGCGGCGGGCCTCACGCACCTGCATGGCGATCGCGTCCCACCATGGGAGGAGCTTGCGGTCGATGAAGCCGGTGGCGATGAAGAACGCCGCGGGCACGCGGTGGCGGAGCAGCGCCGGGAGGGCGATATCGTGGTTGTCCAGGTAGCCGTCATCGAAGGTGATGGCGACGTGGCGCCCGCGGGGCCGCCGCAGGGCATCGGCGATGTCGTCGAGCGCGATGACGTCGCAGTTGGCCTTCAGGAAGGCGACCTGCGCATCGAAGCCCTCGGCGGTGGCGCTCCACAGGGCGCGGTCGTAGCGCGATCGGCTGCTGTCGCCGACGCGGTGGTAGTTCAGCACCAGCACGCCGTCGCGCGGGAGCGCGGCGGCTGCCATGCGGCGCAGCCCCGGTGCCGCCAGAACCTTCGCCACCATGTCCCTCTTCATCATCCGGCCATCCCCGACCGCGGCCTGTTGCCGCCGATATTCCCGTTGTCCATACCAACGCGAAACCACGGCGCAACCAGCCATCCACACGGGAAACCCGATGCACCAGCACCACGCGCCGCACAACGAAACCTCCGTCGCCGGCGCAGCCTGGCAGCGCCGCCGCGGCCCGCTCGCCTGCATGGTGCTTGCCATGCTGGTGGCATTCGCGCCGCCCGCCGCCGCGCGCGAATGGTTCGTTTCAACCGAGGGCAGCGACGCGAACGACGGCAGCCGGGAGCGCCCGTTCCGGACCGTCGGCCACGTGTTGTCGCCGGCCAACTACCTCGTCGGGGACGGCGACACCGTGACCCTGCGTGCGCCGCCGGGCAACCGCACCTACAACGAGTGCGACGTGCGCCTGCGCGTCCGCCTGGTGTTGCGCTCGCATCCCGGGGAGCGCGCGCACATCCACTGCGACATCGCGACGCCGGAATCCGTCGTCGTGCAGGTGGACCCGACGGCATCGGGCAGCCGCATCAGCAACCTCGAGCTCAGCGGTGGCCGGGTCTACGGCGTGATGATGCAGACCAACTGGTACCAGGGCGGCCCGGCCAGTGAACACGGGGCCTCGAACGTGGTGCTGGAGGACCTGCTGATCCGCGACACCGGGCGCGACGGCATCAAGATCACGCCCAAGTCGGACAACGTGACCATCCGCCGCGTCGAGATCCGCAACACCGGGGCCATCTACCCGCCCGGGACGCCGGTCGATGCGATGAACGCCGACGGCATCGACAACGTCAACGGCTCGGGCATGGTGGTGGAAGACAGCCATATCCACGATGTCGCCACCACCGGCCTGTACTTCAAGGGCGGCGCCGCCGACGTCGTGGTGCAGCGCAACCGGATCGAGAACACCGGCGTGGCGGGCATCCTGGCCGGCTTCGACACCAGTCCGGAGTACCTGGATCCCGAGGTGAATCCGGGCTGGTACGAGTCCGTGCGCGGCGTGGTCCGCAACAACCTGGTGCGCAACACCGGCTACTCGGGGATCGGGCTGTACGCGGCGAAGGATGCGCTGGTGGCCAACAACACCATCGTCGATGCCGGCCGCCGCGGCCACGCCGGGCTGTACTTCGGCATCGCCTTCCAGGACAGGGAAGCACATGCCGGGCGACCGCCCAGCGTGAATCCGCGGCTGGTCAACAACCTGGTGCTGATGGACAGCGGGCACTGCGTCGAGATACGCCACTCCCTCGAAATGGGGGGGCTGTCCGCGCTCGCCGGCGATCCCGGAACCGATTACAACGCCTATGGCGACGGCTGCAGCTTCATCGATGGCAGGCCCGGGCGTGGCGGCCTGCACCTGCCGGTGCCGCTGCCGTTCGCGCGATGGCAGGCCGGCTCGGGTGCCGATGCGCACAGCGTTTCAGGCGGGTTCCGGGTCGACGATGCCGGCCGCCTGGTCGCCACCGCGTCCGTCCCCGGTGCCGGGATCGCGGTGGACGGGGTGGAGGATGACATCAGCGGTTCGCTTCGCACCGGTGCGATGACCATCGGCGCATTCGGCGCCGAGGTGCGGGCGCCGGCAGCCGTTCCGATGGATGGCGGCGCGCCGGTGGACGATCCCGCATCGTCCGGACACGGCGTCGTGGCGCCTGCGGGACCGGCAACCGCGGACCCCTCCGCGCCGGCGGCGGCGCGCGGCCCGTGGGCGTCGGTCCTGGCATGGGTGGCGCTTGCCGCGGCGCTGGCCCTGCTGTCGGCGGTCGTCGCGGCGGCCTGGCTGCTGCACCGTCGCAACGTGGCCGGCTGGCTGCTCTCCTGGCTGCGCCAGGATTGGCGCGCGCCGGTGCCGCAGGGCACCACGCGGCACCTGCTGTTCTGCTTCGTCGACCACTACGAGCCGGGTTGGGGGCAGCCGGGATACGAGCGCGAGTGCGAGCGCGTGGCGCGCTGGCAGCGCGACCTGCCGCTGCTGTGCGCGGGCCACCGCGACGCCGACGGCCGGCCGCCGGTGCATTCGTTCTTCTTCCCCGGCGACGAGTATCGCCCGGAGCACATCGACTCGCTGGTCGAACTGTGCCGCATGGGCCTGGGCGAGATCGAGATCCACCTGCACCACCACGATGACACCGAGGCGACGCTGCGCGCCAAGCTTGCCGACTTCGCCGACACGCTGGCGACGCGCCACGACGCGCTGCCGCGCGACCCGGTGACCGGCCAGCCGCGCTGGGCATTCATCCACGGCGACTGGGCGCTCGACAACAGCCACCCGGGCGGCGGCCACTGCGGCGTCGACAACGAGCTGACGGTGCTGCGCGAAGAAGGCTGCTATGCCGACTTCACCTTCCCGGCCGCCCCCAATCCCTGCCAGCCGCGCACGATCAACCGCATCTACCGCGCCACCGATGATCCGCTGAAGCCGAAGTCGCACGACACCGGCGCGCGCGTGCGCGTGGGCGGCCGGGCCGAAGGCGACCTGGTGATCATCCAGGGGCCGCTGGGCCTGCGCTGGAAGAGCCGCAAGTTCGGACTGCTGCCGCGGATCGAGAACAGCGACATCCGCGCCGTGGCGCCGCCCAGTCCCGACCGGATCGATGCCTGGGTGCGGACCGGCATCCACGTCGAGGGGCGGCCGGAGTGGACCTTCGTGAAGATCCATACGCACGGCGCCGAGGATTGCGACATGGACACGCTGCTGGGGACGCCCATGGACCAGGCCTACGATCACCTGGAGTCGCGATACAACGACGGCCGGGACTGGAAGCTGCACTACGTGAGCGCCCGCGAGATGTACAACATCATGCGCGCCGCCGAGGACGGGCTGGCGGGCGACCCGAACCGCTTCCGCGACTACGAGGTTCCGCGCCCGGGGTACCGTGCGGCCGGCGGCGCCGGCAGCCGCGCGGCGGCGACAGAGCGTCGCGCGGTGGCCTCGTGACCGGCGCCGGGATGGGCCGGGCCATGGCGGAGGGGGTTTGATGCGGGTCGGGATCATCGGCTGCGGCAAGATCGCCGACGGCCATGCCGAACAGCTGCGCGCCCTCGACGGCGTCGAACTCGTCGCCGCCTGCGACCGCGAGCCGCTGATGGTCGGGCAGTTCACCGATCGCTGGCCGGGCGTGGCGGGCTACACCGACGTCGCAGCCATGCTGGAAGCGCAGCGGCTGGACATCGTGCACGTGGCCACGCCCCCGGACTCGCACGTCGCCCTGGCCTGCATGGCGCTGGACGCGGGCTGCCACGTGTTCGTCGAGAAGCCGTTCGCGCTCGACGCCCGCGGGGCCGCGGCGATCCTCGACTGCGCCACGCGCAACGGCCGCAAGGCGTGCGTGAACTACCTCTACAATTTCGAGTCGCCGGCGCTTGCCCTGCGCGGCCTGCTGGACCAGGGCCGACTTGGCGAGGTGGTGCACATCGACACCAGCTACGGCTACAACCTCTCTGGCGACTACGGCATCGCGGTCATGTCCGATCCCGCGCACTGGGTGCACCGCCTGCCCGGCAAGCTGTTCCACAACGTCATCGACCACGTGCTGGCGAAGGTGGTGCCGTTCCTGGAGGGCCCGGTCGAGGTCCATGCCAAGGCGTGGCGGATGCGCGCGGACAGCGGCAGCGCACTGGTCGATGCGATGCCCGACGAGCTGCGCTTCCTGCTTGCCGGCAGCAACGGCGTGACGGTGTCGGGCATGGTCAGCTCGCATGCCCGCCCGGTGTCGCACGCGATGACCGTGCGCGGAACGCGCGACACGGTCGAGCTTGATTACGGGGCCCGGACCCTGGTGCGCAGCCAGCGGCAGCAGCAGCCCAGCGCGATCGGGCGGCTGTTCCCGGCCTGGGTGCAGTCGGCGCGCTTTGCGCGCAGCGGCCTCGGCAACGTCGCGGCGTTCGCACGCCACGACTTCCATTACTTCGAATGCATGCGGGTGCTGCTGGAGCGCTTCCACGAGGCGATCCGCGGCGTCGCGCCGGATCCGGTGCCAGCCGCGGAGATCCTGCAGGTGGCGACGCTGATCGACGCCATCGTGGATGCGGTGGACACGACGGAGGCGCGGCGATGAGGATCCTGGTGACCGGGGCGGGCGGCTTCCTCGGGCGGCACGTCGCGGCAAGTCTGCTGGAGCAGGGCGTGGAGCAGCTGCGCATGCACTTCCGCGGACGGCCGCCACCGGGGCTGGTCGAGCAGTTGGCCGGCCGCTTTCCCTCGGCGTCGATCGAGACCGTGGGCGCCAACCTGCTGTACCGCCAAGACCTCGATGCGGTCACCGCCGGCGTGGACTGCGTGGTCCATGCCGCCGCCGGCATGCGCGGATCGGCCGCCGACATGTTCGCCAACACCGTGGTCGGCACCCGCAACCTGCTCGATGCCTGCGTGGCCTCCGGCGTGCGCCGGCTGGTGCTGGTGAGCTCGTTCTCGGTCTACCGCACCGAAGGCCTGGCGACGGGCGCGGTGCACGACGAATCGGTGCCGATCGAGGACGTCGGCATCGCCAAGGGCGCGTATGCGCACGCCAAGACGCGGCAGGAGCAGCTGGTCGATTCGTACCGGCAGTCCGGTGAACTCGAGACGGTCACGCTGCGTCCCGGGGTCATCTACGGGCCGGGCGCCGCCGGGCCGTCGTCGCGCGTCGGGATTTCCGCGATGGGCCTGTTCTTCAGCCTCGGCAGGGGCGCCGAACTGCCACTGACCTACGTGGAGAACTGTGCCGACGCGATCGCGATGGCGGCACTGCGGGCGCCGGACGGCGCGGCGTACAGCGTGGTGGACGACGACCTGCCGAACTGCGCGGACTACCTTCGCGGGTTCCGTGCCCGGATGCACGGGATACGCATGTTGCCGGTGCCGTACTGGGCGCTGCTGCTGGGTTCGCGGGGCCTGGTGGCCTACAACCGCCGCTCGAAGGGCCAGCTGCCGGCGGTGTTCACGCCCTACATCGTGCGCTCGATGTACCGGCGCTTCCGCCATTCCAATGCCGCCCTCAAGGCGCTTGGATGGACGCCGAAGGTGCCCACGGCGGAAGGCATGAGGAGGACGTTCGACGCCCTGGGCGACGGCGCGCAGCCCTAACAGGCTGCTGAAGTACCTCAGTCCACATAGGCTACAGAGCACACGCGAACTGTAGATCATCGATACGCGGCGCAGACGCTCTCAGCGAGTAATTGTTCACGGTCAAGCGGCTGGATGAGTTCATCCCGGCGAACCATCCGTTGCGCCGGTGCGCGAGCGAGCACGATGTGGCCAAGACCGCCAGTGAGCTGCGTTACATGGGCCAGGCGCATTGACGCTTGGCGCAGACATGGGCTACGACGTGGCCGAATTCGTCGAAGCCTTGCAAGAAGAAGCGCACGCGCCGCGAAGTGTTCCTGGCGGAGATGGAAGAAGTGGTGCCCTGGAAGGGGCTCGTGAAGCGGATTGAACCCTTCTACTGCGCCGCGGAACGGGGTCGCCGGCCGTATCCGCCGAAGACGATGCTGCGGATCCACCTGATGCAGAACTGGTTCGGACTGAGCGATCCGGCGATGGAAGAGGCCCTGTACGAGATCGGTTCGATGCGGGCGTTCGCGAAGCTGTCGCTGGCGCTGGCGACTCATGCAGATCATCCAGCTCAAGCTGGGGCGCATCCGGGATCGCGTACAGGCCAACCACAAGGCAGTCTTCAGCTGGGACGACAACCTGGTCGAAGCCGTGCTGGCCCGCTGCACCGAGGTCGACAGCGGCGCGCGCAGCGTCGATCACATCCTCAATGGCACGGCACTTCCCGAAATTGCGGAATCCGTTCTGGCGAGGATGGCCGAGGGCGGTAAGATCGAGGCCATCAAGGTTTCAGCGGACAAGAAGGGCGCATTCAAGTACCGGATCACCTGATCCGGCATCAACCTCAAGGAGGAGCCGATGGCTACTGACACCCGCAACGAGCGCGAGAACATCCTCGCCAACATCCACCAGCACTGGCAGGGCACGTACCAGCCGGGGAGCGTCGATTACAGTGCCTGGCGCAGGCTGGAGCCGGCGCTGGTCGCCGACCTGCTCGACAACGCTCCTGTCGCCGCGCGCCACGACGCGCGCAGGCTGCTTGCCGACCTGCAGCAACATCCCTGGCGCATCCTGTCGGCCCAGGGTGGGAAAGGAGCCGAGGGCCTGCAGCTCACACTCCAACTGAAGGGCCGCCAGGTCCAACTTCAGTGCAGCGATAGCCCGGCGCTACGCGTCGTGGGGATCACCGGGTAAACAGGAAAACAAAGCCATGGATGCGCTTGTTCAGATGCAGACGCTGTTGGGCGCCGCACCGCTGCAAGGCGGTCGGCTGCTGAAGTTGCACACCGCGCTGGGGCAGGACGCCCTGGTCGCGGAAACCCTGTCGGCGGCGGAACAGCTTGGCGAAGGCGGCTTTCGCCTGTCGCTGGGCGTGCTGTCGGCCGACGCCGGGCTCGACGCCGGCAAGCTGTTGGGGCAACCGGTGCTGCTTGAACTGCGCACCGACGCCGGCGGCATGCGGCCGTTCCACGGCCACGTGACCGCGTTCGAGCTGCTGGGCAGCAACGGCGGCCTGGCGCGCTACGGGCTGGTGATCGAACCGTGGCTGGCACTGCTGCGCCAGCGCGTGGACAGCTACGCGTTCCAGGACAAGAGCGTTGTCGAGATCGTCGAGGACGTGTTCGCCGACTACGCCGAAGCCGGCGCGCTGGTCCCGGCTTGGCGCTGGGAGCTGCGCGATCGCAGCGTCTACCCGAAGCGCAGCCTGACCACCCAGTACGCCGAGAGCGACTTCGACTTCGTGCAGCGCCTGCTGGCGGAGGAGGGTATTGCGTACTGGTTCGAGCACGCGGGTGATCCGTCCAGCGAAACCCGCGGCACTCACACTCTGGTGCTGGCCGATCACAACGAGGCATTCGCCGACAGCGGCCGCATCCGCTACCACCGCGCGGACGCCACCGAGGCCGAGGACAGCATCCGAGTCTGGCGCAGCACGCGACGCGCGCAGACCGCGCGGCTGTCGCGCGCCAGCTGGGACTATCGCAGCCTGGGCCTGCGTCCGGCGACGGCCGAAGGCGACGACGTGTCGGGCATGGGCGTGGAGGACGACGACATCGCTGGCCCTTACGCCTGGCACGACAGCGCCGATGGCGAACGCAGGGCGCGGCAGCAGTTGGAGGCGCAGCAGGTGCAGGCGCGGACCTTCGAGGGTGAAGGCAGCTGGCGCGGCCTCGGTGCGGGTGCGCAGTTCGAACTGGCGCAACACCCCGACCACAGTGGCGACCAGGCGCAATTCACCTGCCTGCAGGTCTGGCACGAGGCGCGTAACAACCTGGGTGCCGGGATCGTCGAACGTAGCGAGGCCGAACTCGGCGCGGCCCTGCCGCCGCCGCTGCTGGCACAGGCGCTGCAGGGTATCGGCTTGCCGGGTGCGCTGGAGCTGGCGTCGTTTGGCCAAGCTGACGCATCCAGCGCGGGATCCAACCTGGACTTGGGCGAAGGCTTCTACCGCAACCGTTTCGAAGCCATTCCGGCCGCAACCCCGTACCGCCCGCAGACCGTCGACGGCCACGGCCGCAGGCGGCATCCCCGGCCCACGGTCGTCGGCACCCAGACCGCGATCGTGGTGGGCGACGGCGGCCCGGTGCTGACCGACCGCGACCATCGCATCAAGGTGCAGTTCCACTGGCAGCGCGGCGGCAACGCCAGCAGCGGCCAGGCGCACCCGGGCGGCGACGACAACGCGCCCGGCACCGCGGAGGCCTGGACCTGGGTGCGAGTGGCGACTCCGTGGGCAGGTGACAACTGGGGCGGCGTGATGGTCCCGCGCGTGGGCCAGGAGGTCGTGGTCGCGTTCCTCGAAGGCGACATCGACCGCCCGGTGGTGGTGGGCAGCGTGTACAACGGCGCGGGCAACGAAGACGCCCCGCACAACCGGATCGGCAGTGGCGCAGCTAACGCCACCGGCAACGCCCCGGCGTGGTTCGAGGGCAACGAGCACGCCGCGGTGTACGCCGGCCTGAAGAGCCAGGCGCTGGCCGACAGCCAGGGCGGCAGCGGCGGCTACCAGCAGCTGCGGCTGGACGACACGCCCGGCCAAGGCCGTGCCCAGGCCAGCACCACCCAGCAGCAGACCACGCTGACGCTCGGCCACCTGAAAGGCGGGCAAGACAACGTGCGCGGCGCGGAGCGCGGGTTCGGGGCGGAACTGTCCACCCAAGCCAGTGGCGCGCTGCGGGCCGGCCAGGGCTTGCTACTTACGACTGAACCTGGCAGCCCTCAACTGGCCGCGCCGGTGGCGCACCAGCAGCTTGGCCAGAGCGAGCAGCTGCTGCAGTCGCTGGCGGACGTAGCGAAGACCCAACAGGCGCAGCTCGAAGGCGATCCCGACGAACTACCTGCACAAGCGTCACTGAAGAGCCTGCAGGAGACGCTGCAGGTCACGCAGAGCGGCAGCGCCCCGGGCAACGGGATCGAAGGCGGCGAGGGCGAAGTGCCGGGCTGGAGCGCGCCGGCCATCGTGGGCAGCAGCGCGGCGGGCATTGCCAGCGTGACCCCTGCGGACCAGGTGTGGGTGTCCGGCACGCAGACGGTGCTGAGCGCAGACCGGGACCTGAACTGGCTGAGCCAGGGCGAGACGGTGCTGCTGGTGGCCGAGGGTGCCGTGCTGTTCACCCACGGCGGTGAAGCGCCGGCAGACAAGCCGCACAAGGAGCGTGGCATCGCGCTGCATGCGGCGCAGGGCAAGGTAAGCGCGCGTGCGCACCGGAACGTGGCGAAGGTGGCGGCGAAGACGAGCGTGACGATTGCCAGCACGCAGGCCGACATCGATGTTGATGCCAAGAAGCATGTACTGCTAACCGCACAAGGGGCCTACTTGAAGCTGGAAGGCGGGGACATCGAACTGGGCGCACCCGGGACGATCGAGTTCAAGGCGACGAAGAAGGAGCTGCTCGGGCCAGAAAACGTGATGTTGGAACTGCCTTCCCTACCTGAGGCCAGCCTCGCGCAGAGCCAGAAACCAATCAAGTTCGATATCAGCTTGAAGGATGTTCCCGGCCCTTCAGGCTATCCACTGGCGGATACTCCATGGAAGATCGTAAAAAGCATGGGGCGTCCCCAAGGGATGGCGCTGATCGCAGAAGACGACGTGATTCTGCAAGGCGAAACCGATGCTCAGGGCAATGTGAAAATTGATGATGCCGATCAGGAGCTACTCGCACGCGAATACCGCCATGGGCCTGGAAGAATTTGGCTGATGTACCCGGGTCAAGCAGTGAAACTGTCGGTGGTCGAAGAGCGCGACGACTGGAGCGATGAGGATAGAGCCGTTGCTGCCATGAGCGCGGCAGGGTTCAGTCCGGATGCCCGCTCCTACATGGCCAACACGCGTGCCGTAGGTGAAATTGAATACGCGATGGAGTCTCTTGGTGAAGCAAGCGATGCCGGGCTTGTGAAAAAGCTGGACGCGTAGGCCAATGAACGTATCGAATTTGGGTCTGAGCCGAACCTGCGGGTACGGAGACACGGAGAGTGGCGCATGACAGCAGGAAGCGAGCGGGAAGAAAGGATCACGCAACGCGTCAATTCAACCGGTAATGCAAGAAGATCCGAGCATCAGCCGCAGTGGTTCCTGAACAACGGGCGTTCGGTGGAGGTCAACAATTCATCGAGCGTCGTGACGCCGGCGAGTGTGCCAGCTTGGGGAGACGTGTTCGGGGCGGCCAGACCCGGGCACGATGTCGAGTTCTTCGTTGGCGGCCAAGAATACTTCACCAAAGTGTCCAGGGCCATTCGTGAAGCGAAGAAAAGCGTGTTCATGACTGGCTGGCAGATCAATTACGCGGTTGAGATGGGAGATGGGTTCAAGCTTCTTGGCTGTCTCGATCAGGCGATCGAGAACGGCGCTTCGGTCTACGTGCTGCCTTGGTTGGCCCCACCAGGACCGATCGACACGGGTTATCTGCATACGATGCTGGCGGTATTTCACCTCAATGGAACCCGCGACGGAAAGCCCAGGAATGGACATGCCTATTGCTTGCCGGCGGTCGGCCAGAGCGACATGTCGAGTATCAATGCCTTCTTTTCCCATCACCAGAAACTGGTGGTAGTCGACAACGAAACAGCGTTCGTGGGGGGCATCGACCTGGCCTATGGGCGCCGTGAGGATGGCCGCTACTCGCTGCATGCCAATGGCCGAAGGCTGGAAGAGTTCTACAGCCACTGTGTCCCACCGATCCGTGAACCAACCCATCGGGAAAGAAGCGATTGCATAACTCTGTTGGAACTGATTGCCGCAGGCGTCTCACCCCATGGCACACGTTGGCTGACGACCTTCGCGACGTCACCCAGCACTGGCGTACTCGCCAGTGCACGCGATGGCCTCGACAGAGCTGGCGGGGCGATTGACGATGCGACGGACTGGGTCGCCGACAAATGGGACCAGAACAATTTTTTGGCTGATTTCTCGCGGCGGATGAGGAATGTTCCCGTGGATGCCGCCCAGGCCGGATTGGAGTTCGCATGGGACAACCTGCCCGACGACCTGCGCCGGCGCATCGAGGCGGGATTCGCCAGCGGCGCGCAGCATCTTCTGGATGCGGGCGATATCGTCTGGGCCATTCTCAACGGTGTGGACATCTCGCGCATGCCGTTTCGGGAAGAAACCTTCACTGTCGTGCGGCAAAGCGTGAATGCATTGGTCGGCGTCCTGGTCACGTTGACGGCCAACAATGTCGGCAAGCGTTCCCGTTACGAACGCCTGTTCGAGAAGCTGGAACAAATGCCCGGGAGCGATCGGCTTCCGGATCCGGACGTACAGCCGCGCCAACCCTGGCATGACGTGCATTGCGGCATTGTCGGGCCAGCCGTCTACGATCTGAGCCGGAATTTCGTGCAGCGCTGGAACGCCGCTGCCAAAAACTATCGCGATAGCTACAACGGATTCCGCAGCGATCGCGTCGTTCGCAAGGTCGTCGGTACGTTGCGGATTCCGTTGCCGTCGCGCGCCAACTGTCCCTCGATCCCGGCCGAGCACGTGCCGACGCGGCCGCAGGTCGCAGCGCAGCCCAACGAGAAGTGCTGGGTACAGGTGCTGCGCAGCGCGCCCGTCCGTCTGCTCAGGGACGAGAGTGCCGCAGGCGCCGAACAGGGCAACGGACGTGCGCAGAACAACTGCCTCAAGGCCATGCTCAAGGCGATCCACGGCGCGCAGCACTTTCTGTACATAGAAGGCCAGTTCTTCCAGACCAATCACGAGGGCGAGAGCCGCGAGCCGGACAAGCAATGGTCCGGAGCGACCGGTGCCCAGCTGTCCTACTACGGCCTTGCCGGCTACGACCGGTTCGCGGAGATGCTCGGCATCAAGGGCAAGCCGGTCAACGACATCCAGCCGTCGGACATCCGCTGGAGCGCGGTGGACGACATCAAACAGGATCCCGAGGGCGCGGCGTTCTTGGCCTCGCTCAAGCAGATTGTCTCCAACTGGCAGACCATCCACATTGTCGACCGTCTGGCGGGCTCCGAAAATCACCAGCGCATGCTGCTGAACCCGGTAGGCAAGGCGCTCGCAAGCCGGATCGAGCGTGCGATCGACGACGACCTGCCATTCCATGCGTACCTGGTGGTCCCGGTGCATCCGGAAGGCAAGCTCGACGAGATCACCATCATGCGACAGGTGGATCTGACCATGAACTCGCTGGTCCACGGCTCGCAGAGCCTGGTCAACGGCGTGCGGCGGGCTTTGGTGGCGCGCGACAAGATCCGAAATGGCATGCCAGCTGGAACAGCGAAACAGGAAGCGCGATTGATGACCGTGCGAGAGATAGAACGCTACGATGCATCGAAGCATTGGGTCGACTACCTCACCTTGCTCAACATGCGTAACCACGCCGAGATCGGCGGGCGGCCCGTCACCGAACAGATCTACGTGCACAGCAAGCTATTGATCGCCGACGACCGCGTGGCGGTGATCGGCAGTGCCAACATCAACGATCGCAGCCTGTTGGGCGGGCGCGACTCGGAACTGGCGGTCATCGTCGCCGGCGGCGCCCACAAGACCGTCAAGCTCGATGGCCGTCGCGATATCCGCGTCAGCGAGCGCGTGCATGATTTCCGCCGCCGGCTGTGGGAAAGCATCTTCGGCAAGCATGCCGGGTCACGTGCGGCCAGCGGTTTGTTGACGGACGCAATCCTTGACCGGCCTGCCGCGCCAGCGTCCTGGCTTCGTATCCAAGACGTCTCACGGCAGAATGCGGTCGCCTACGAATCCGCATTCGCCTTTGTTCCCCGCAACCTGCCGCATCCGGTGGTGCCCAGCGGCCCCAATGAGGACAACAAGCCACGCACAGCCAGCATCTGGCCCACCTGGGAATACCCCAGCGATTGGCGCGGTACGGGTAACAGCGGTACCACGGTCTATCGCGGCAAGCTGAAGTACCGGATGCCGTTCGACGAGCTGTTCTGGCGCAAGGCTGCACGACCGGACGACGGTGGGCAGCGGAGCTGGAACGTGCGCTACGACGCGCCGGGACGCCCGAGCGAGGTGGCCGGCCTTGCGCCGGAATCCGCGCCGGGGCGTATCCAGGGCTTCATCGTCGCGTTGCCGGTACAGTGGACCGCGCAGGAGTCCAACGACACCCAGTTCGCGCTGGCCGTGCTGGCCAACAATGAACTAGAAGACGCGAAGAACAAGAGTACGCAGCTGGCCTCGATTGAACCTGCTGACAGCAAATCGCAACGGGAGGAAGTTGGATGAAGCATGCCGGACTTGCGGTTGTGCTGCTGCTGGCGAGTACCCAGGCGGCGTGCACGCCAGCCAGCCAGACCTCGCCCAAGCCGGACACGCATCCCTGGCTGCGGCCCTGGCATGTCGAGCAGTTGACGCAGGTGCGTGCCTACGCGCCCGCTGCAATCGCGGGCATGCAGCGCGAATGCCTGGGACGTCTGGCGTTCGAGGTGATGCCGGACACAGAGTGGGCGACCGACCGGCTGGGCAAGATCGAGGACAGCGAGTTCGTGGAGTTCGCCGACGGAGTGCCGGGCGACCGACAGGAGCGGCTGGCCTATGGCGACCTGTCCATCTGGGTGTCCGCGCCAGCGACGCATGCGGATATGCAGAAGAGGCACGACCACTATGCTTTCGTCGATGGAGGGAGTAATGCAGAAGCTTGGGAGCGGGGCGTTGCGGGATTAGAAGCCGAACTAGAGGCAGCAAAACAGGAAGGACCCGATGCGCCGGTTTTCATTCTTGAAGAACGGTTGACCGAATCCCGAGTCAAACTTGAAGACGCCCGACATAGGAAGCGGCTGGACTTCGGTCTGCCCGATGAACTGTCCTATGACGATGGCGCCGGCCAGATCCGCATCCGTTTCCTGCTGCAAGGCCGCATGTTTACCATAGTTCGCGATCACCCGGGTCTGCGCGATGGCGACCCGCGCCGGGATGCGATGCTGGCCGAACTGCGCGACGTGCTGTCTCGGTTCCGTGCACGCGCACCGGGCGACGTGCCGGACGAACCCGGTGTGTGCCTGCCGCATGCGTTCATCGCCGACGACGGCACGGGCGATTACCACACCCATGCCTCGTTCCGGTATCCCGACCGTCCGGGCGTGGTGTACTCGATCGACACCGGTTACCGCCCGCCGGACGGCGAGCGCGGAACGGCGTGGATGCCGACGCCCGCGCCGGTGCGGGTGATGAGCTATCCGGCCACGATCCTGGAGGTGTTCCGGGACCGGGTGCGGGACATCTATCCGATCACGCCGCGCGGCGCGCATATCGGGCCTTACAACGCGGATCAAGGCGGCGTGTCGGTGAACGTGGCCAAGGTCGGCGAGCCGGACGTCCACACCTACACGATCTTCACCGGCCTGCAGGGCATCGCCGGATTGCAGACGTGGCCGTTCATCGGGGTGGAAGCGCAGACCTACACTCGCCTGCAGTACGAGCAGTTGGCGGAGAATCCGCCGCCACAGGCGGAAACCCAGACGCGGCTGGATGCGTTGCTCAAGAGCACGCACCTGCGCCGGACGACGGTGGAGTCTCCCGAGTTCGCCGAGATTCTCGACGAGTGAACCTTGGCACAGCTGGCATTTGACCCGCTGAAAGTACCCCGGTGACTGACGTTATATGGGTCATTACAGAGTGCCCGTCCCGCCGCGTCACTTCTCCACGGTGTGCGCATGCACGAGCTCGAAGACGAAAGCTGGCGGCTCAATGACGAGTGTCGGTAGAGTGGACAGGCAGAGTGGACAGGCAGAGTGGAGAGTAGCAACTCTGCGTCGAGCCTCACCGTACTGGCCAACAACGACCCACCGCCCGACCGCGATACGCAACTGGCAATGAGGCAGGACGCGCAGGAAGAGGAAGCCGTGGGATGAAACATCCGTGTGCCTGGGGAATATTGGCAAGTCTATGGCTGTCCGGTTGCGGGCGGGCATCTGAGAATCCGGCCCCCGAGTTCCCACAGTTGAGCCCGCACCACCTGCAAACTTTGCGGGAGATCCGCGACTACCAGCCCGTGGGCGGCGTGCAGGCGCGGCGCGAATGTCTGGGGCGGCTGGTGTTCGACGCGCCCAACAACTTGGAGTGGGCGCTGTCACCGGATCCAGAGGATATCCCGGAGGCCATGCAGTTCCCCGATGGTGTGCCGGGCGCGCGTGGGGAAATGTTCCGCTACAGACAATTGAATATTCGGATGTCGTATCCGTTGCAGGTGGAGTGGATTAAGCAGCGGCGGGACACGTTCATTGAGAGCAAGGAGAGCAACATCCGCGCTGCGAAAGCGCGAATCCCCGGCTTTGAGGCCGCCATGGCAGAGAAAAAAGCGGCGAACGATGAATTGAGCGAACTATTGGCCAGTGCTTATCAAGACAAAATCGACAAAGCTAACGAGTTCATCGCAATGTGGGAAGCGTGGAAGATCGTCGACCTGGGCCTGCCGGACAGCTTTGCCTATCAGGACGATAAGAGCATCTACCACCTATTCCTGCATCGCCAGGACCGCTTGTTCTACATCCGAGCCTATGGCGAGGGTGAAGCCCAGAAGCAGGACGCCGCGTGGCTGCGGGAACTGATGTCGCGGTTCCGCGCACGCGAGGCCTATGAGATTCCGACCGAGCCAGGCATCTGCTACCCATACGCTTTCCTTGCCGATGACGGCACCGGGGATTACCACGCCAAGGCAACGTTCCGTTATCCGGATCGCCCGGGCGTGGTCTACACCCTCGATACCGGCTTGGTGGTGGGCATGGATGCTGGGGAGGCAAGACGCCCGCAACCGGCGGCGTTGTGGGCCGGTACGTTGTCGGCAAGCGGCCTGCTCGCGGGTCCGCTGACCGCTGGCCGCAAGCAGGAAATAATCGGTCTTCGCGGGGCGAAACTGGGGCCTGTCGGCGCGGACCAGGGCGGGATGTCATTGAACACTGCCGACGAGGGCGAGCCGGAAGTGATGTCGTATGCGGTGTACACCGGCAACGACGGGGTGGAGGGCATCCAGGCTTGGCCGTTCATCGCCGTCGAGATGCAGAGCTTCACGCGCAGGCAGATCAACAGCCTGGAACAGGACCCGCCACCGCTTGCCGAGAGCCGCGAGCGGCTGGACAAGCTGTTGCGCAACCTGTACCTACGGCCGACCACACCCATTATGCCGGAGTTGCAGAAGCTGCCGTAGCCGTGAGTGCGGCGAGTTGCTGCCGTCCGGCAAGTCGAGACACGAAGGAGCATGGACTTGCCTACTTTAGAGCGTGAGCGGCGTTCGTTGCCGGTCGAACGTGCTGACTCACTTGGTTCACGCACATGGGCGTGGACTCGAGGGAACGTACTTGCGGCATGGAGGGACTTTCGCGAGGCATCTACGTGCTTGGCGTTGGGCTTCGTGACCGCCCTGCGCGCGCAGGTGTTGATCCGGTCCTGCGCGCTCGGCCTTGGCGTGGGAGTGCTCTGGCTGGCTGTGTTCCTGCACTTCCACGACCAGGTCGGTCAGATCGCTTTCTTGCTCGCCTTCAGCCTGGTGATGGGGCTCATGCTGCCGCTGGGAATGGTGACGCAGGTTGCAACCATTCCGTACAGCGCATCCGGAGGCATGGCGGCGATCGGCGAGGTGGTGCTCCCGGGCATCCCGAACGCAATGATCTTGCTGTTCAATATCGCTGTCGTCCTGCTCTATATCCTGGCGCTGGCAGCGGCCGTGGTGGTGCTGCTATGGCTCGTTGCTTACCTGATCACGACGATGATGCTGTCACGAGGCGTGATGCGCGAGCATATCGAGCTGACATTCGCAGACAGCGATACCGGATCTTCCGACGAATCGACGTGGCGTGAGGTTCCAGTCGTGAGCTGGCGCCAGCGTTTGAAGTGGGGCATTGCGTTGTGCGTACCGATTCTCGGAGGCATCTTGATGCTGGTGTTGCTGTCTCGTTGGGTGGTACGGCCCGCGTTGTACTGGATGATGCCGAAAGGGCTGTCGAAGGGCGAACGGGCACGATTGATCACATGCTGTAATGGTCCGGCAACCTTCCTCGGGGCAATGCTGATCCTGGTTGCCGCCGTTCCGCTGCTGAACCTGATGCTGCCGGCACTGCTGCTGGCATGCACCGGCCATTTGTCGCGCCGGGTAATGTCCGGGAAGTATCTGCTTGCCGGCAATGGGGTCGATGTGAACAAAATGGCGCTGGCTGTCGATCGGTGAAACTTGTGCGAAAAGACGCCTGCTCGCGGATTGAGAGGTGCCGGCGCTACATGGCGACCGTCGGCGCGTCCAGCCTCGAGGCCGAGGAACCGCCCATCAGGTGTTGATTGAATGCGCGGATCGCCAGAAAAGGAATATGCCTTTCTCCGCGAGCACCTGCAGGACACGTTAGGCGTTCCGCTGGTTTATACGTTCGGTTACGTCGCGATGAATGTTCGCAGTATTCTTCATACGCCGCTAAAAAGGCAGGAGAAGATGCTGAAGGATGGCGTTCCAATCCGGGGCAAGCAATTCGTGGACGTAGACGACTTCGGCATGGAGTTGGTCTACAAGCCTGACCGGAAACAGCTGCCGGCACTGGAGACGGTGCTGCGCTTTCCGGTGGCGCGCCGATGAGTCGAAGCACCCACAAAATGGCACGCAACCTGCTGCTGGGAATGAAGGAGCTCCCCAAGCAGGGGGGGGGCTGGGGCTTGCTGTTAGCCCGGGGTGAGACAAGCCGGCGGAGCTGCCGCCCAACGCGCATGACGCGGTTCAGGCGCTCAATCCTGCCTACATCGAGTTCGTGCCCCGCGCCATGGTGCGTTCACGACGTGGCGTGCTGCTTTGGCCGCACGTGCTGGTCAGCAAGTCGCTATGCGGCTGGTGGGAGGCACGCTTTTGCGCACCTCGGCAGCAGCCTTGATCGGTGCCTCCGCCACAGGCGTGGGCATCGTATTGTTCATCGTCGGTGTAGCCTGGGCCCTCTATGCGGCCAGCCTGGAGCACGACGAGAATGAGAAGTTTCCCGACCGCAGCTTCTTCGGCAGGCACAAGAGTACCGAAGGCCGTTTCGGAGGCACCCAGATGGACAATCCGGACGCATGGGGCGCGCACGGCCTGGACGATGAACTGCTGGCGATGGGCGTGCTGGCCATTGAGCGCGAGATCAACGACCGCAAGTACCAGGCCGTCCGGCTGGTGTTCGCGTTGCACAACAAAGGCGAGAACGACCCCATCGCCCAGGCCGAAGTGTGGA